>NZ_CP125659.1:0-125906 GCF_030053755.1 Enterococcus sp. ZQ21 | reverse complement strand
TATTTAAAACTTTGCAACAGAACCTTAATACAATCAAAAACCTAACCGAAAATTTAATAACGTTTCACTGATTTCATCTTCATTAATTCCGATGTAGCGTTTGGTAATCTTCTCGCTGCTGTGACCAAAGATTTCCATTAAGGTGGCCACGTCTTTGGTTTTCTTGTAACAGTGGTAACCAAAGGTTTTTCGTAGGGTGTGGGTGCCGATATCGTCCCTTCCTAACAGCTTCGCGACCTTTTGAAACATCTGGTAGACTGTATTGATTTCTAAATGGCCGCCCTTAGTAGTGGGAAACAAGTAAGCCTCCGGATCTAAGGGTGCGGTATAGCCGTGAATCAAGTCCTGTAAGCTGCTTAAGTATAAAATGCGTGTTTTCCCTGTCTTTTGCTCCACAATGCGCGGGTTTTTTGAGGTAATCACGTCTTTTTTCTTGAGTTTGACGATGTCGGACATGCGCAGACCGCTGTTAATTCCAATTAGAAACAAGAAAACGTCACGTTCCGCATTTTTATTCCGTCGCAGGCAAAATAAAAAATCATTAATCTCCTGTTGCGACCGTAGTGGCTGAACATTATAGCCCATGACAATCCCTCCTTTTTAGTCTGTTCGAATACATGATTACAGTTATTATAACACGAAATCGTGTGTTTAGGGGGGGTAAAAAAAAAGAACCCTATAGGGATAGGATTCTTGATACATGATTTTATACAATTTCATGTATCGCATGATACTATTTGGATAATGCGCCAATCTGTTAGCACAAAAAAAGACATCGATTAAATCTCGTTGTCTTTTTTTGTGCTAACAGTCAAACTACTTATTAATTAATATGATTTGTCAAATTAAGCTAGAATAAAATGCTTCTTGTACATAGCTCAAAAATATTTCGATTGGTGTTCTGTAATTCAATGATTTTCTTGGAATATGATTACGTTGATTGCTGACACTGGAAATAAATGTCTGATTCACTTCTCTAAAATCCATTGATTTCGGCAGTCCATTACGACGCAGAATCCCGTTAGAATTCTCGTTTAATGGGCGTTGAGAAGGTGTTCCAGGGTCCGCAAAATATATATCAATATCATGTTGGTTACTAATGGCTTTCCAGTTAGAAAATTCTTTTCCACAGTCAAACGTAATAGATTTAAAGAAGTTTTTAGGGAAGCGAGAAAACCATTGATTAAGGGCAGTTTCAATATCTAATGCCTTACGGCCGTTGGGTTTAATCGTGATAATGACTTTAGATAATCTTTCAACTAAAGTAATGACGGCACTTTTATGATGAATGCCAACGATCGTATCACCTTCAAGGTGACCAAACTCAGAATTGAAATCAGGATAATTATCAGGTCGATCATGGATTGAGCGCTGATACTGTTGTTTTCCCCGTTTTTCCTGATGGCCATTGGGTTTTCTTTTACCTTTCATCGGTAGTGTGTCAATATCAAATATTCCTTTAGAAAATAAACGATAAAGTGTTCTCATACCGCATGAAACAGGCCTTTCTTTTCGCCCGATAATGACGTCAGGCGTCCAACCAAGAGTGACTTTCTCTTTAATGTAATCTACTTCATGAGCAGGTAATTGAATGACTTTTCTCCCACATTTTTTCTTATTTTCTTTATACTGGTGCCAATAATCAAGAGCAGTCTTGCCTTGCTTGAACTTATTGACTACATTATAAATAGTTTGTATAGCACGTCCCATTCGGTTAGCGATTTCAACCGGCTTATTATGTTGAAGATAATATGATTCTATCATTGTCAGTTCGTCTATGGTAAGATGTTTGTAGGTCATTTATGGTTACACTCCTTTGTTTTCTTTCGTCGGAAATACAATTTGAGTGTACCATAAATGCCTTTTTATTTTTCTAACTTAATTTTACAATTCGCGTAAATAAACTTAATAAAGTTTGAATCGTACCATTTTCGATCAATATATAAATTCCTAAACCAATAAACACTATAGGAACAATGATTCGTTCATATTTTTCTAATGTTTCGGAAACAAAGGAAATTTTTGCTAATTTATAACTGACATAGCAAAGAATTGCAACAGAGAAAGCAAATACGATTAAAGTAATAACAATTTCTGAAAAGGCTAACGAAGTAAAGTAAGGAATATAAATGCCTAAATTATCGCCACCTGACGCAATGGTTATTAAGGCGACAGTCCAAAATAACCAACTGGTTCCTCTAGATTCTAACTTTTCAACGACTTCCTCTTCTTCTTCCTCCTCTTCACCTATCACAGCGACACGAATACCTAAATAAATTGGAATTAATCCAAGAAGTCCAATGATCCAATCTTGCGGAATAAAATTTAGCACATAAGCAGCAAACAAACTTACGGCTACCAAAATACCTGTTCCAAGATATTGACCCCAAAAAATGTGACGAATACCTTTTTGTGTGTGGCTTTGAGAAAAGATAATGAGCAAGATAAACAAATAATCAATACTGGTAGAAATATAAACAGCGATAGCTGAAAAAATACTTTGTAACAAAATAACTTCCTCCAAACTAAGATTTCATAGATAGATTTTCTGATAACTTAAAAAAAACACGAATAGCGGAAAGGATGTCTTCATTCGCTAAAGAGTAATAAACTACTTTTCCATCTTGACGTGATTTTGCCATTCCATGTTTTTTTAAAAAACGTAAATGGTGTGACGTTGTAGCGACACTAGCAGTAAGTATTTCTGCTAAATCACATACACACATTTCCTTATAGGTTTCTAAAGCATAGAAAATTTTAATTCTAGAAGAATCGCTGAAACATTTCCCTAACACAAGTAAGTTTGAAAAATCTTTTTGATCCAATTTATTTTTTATTACATTTACTTTTTCTTTATGTACGATAGTCACTTGGCAAACTTTTTCCATTCATCTCACCTCACATTCAAACGATTGTTTGAATGAAGTATATCTATTTGATCACTCGTTTGTCAATCTACCTTAATTCCAATACACTATTATAAGCAATTTCATGTATCAAAAGATTGTTCAAATAAAGAGCAGCATTGACAAGCGTACTTGTCTGAGTTATTCTTTATTCAGACAAATAAACTTGTCATTATAAAAGGAGGATAATTATGAAAAAAGAAAAGATATTAAACAGTTACCGAAATGAAAAAAAAGATGAAGGCAACGACCATATCAATAATATGAGTGATGAGAAAGGTTTCTTTGCTATGGCTATGTTAATCATGCTTATAACTATCTATAAAATATATATGAATTTGCCGTTTGGAGATACTGGTGCAATCCCATTATCTTTTTTATCTTTTCATAGCTTTAATCGTTATAAGCAAACGAAAGAAAAAGATACCTTGGTATATGGTATTGTTACTGGTTTTATTGGAATTGCGTTCTTAGTTTGGTATGTGATCGAAACAATATGAGTAAACAAGATAAAAATTATTCAGAAGAGACAGATTTAGTACTGAAAAATCATTTAAAGGACACCCGTAGAGAATTAGGGCTTTCTCAACAACAACTCGCAGATATGATCGGTGTTTCTAGAAATACGATTGGTTCAATAGAGAGATGTGTGTTTGTTCCTACAGCAAAATTAGCATTGATATTATGTATCGCTTTAGATAAAAAATTTGAAGAGTTGTTCTACTTTGATTAAATATAAAAAAATTAAAGAACCTTGTTAATACAAATTTCTAGATACACGATTCTATGTAATTTCATGTGTTACAACTTAATAGGAATTTAAATTTTATTATTAGATTTTTTAATCATTTACACGAAAATTAATTTCGCGAATTGTAAAATTAAGTTAGAAAAATAAAAAGGCATTTATGGTACACTCAAATTGTATTTCCGACGAAAGAAAACAAAGGAGTGTAACCATAAATGACCTACAAACATCTTACCATAGACGAACTGACAATGATAGAATCATATTATCTTCAACATAATAAGCCGGTTGAAATCGCTAACCGAATGGGACGTGCTATACAAACTATTTATAATGTAGTCAATAAGTTCAAGCAAGGCAAGACTGCTCTTGATTATTGGCACCAGTATAAAGAAAATAAGAAAAAATGTGGGAGAAAAGTCATTCAATTACCTGCTCATGAAGTAGATTACATTAAAGAGAAAGTCACTCTTGGTTGGACGCCTGACGTCATTATCGGGCGAAAAGAAAGGCCTGTTTCATGCGGTATGAGAACACTTTATCGTTTATTTTCTAAAGGAATATTTGATATTGACACACTACCGATGAAAGGTAAAAGAAAACCCAATGGCCATCAGGAAAAAAGGGGAAAACAACAGTACCAGCGCTCAATCCATGATCGACCTGATAATTATCCTGATTTCAATTCTGAGTTTGGTCACCTTGAAGGTGATACGATCGTTGGCATTCATCATAAAAGTGCCGTCATTACTTTAGTTGAAAGATTATCTAAAGTCATTATCACGATTAAACCCAACGGCCGTAAGGCATTAGATATTGAAACTGCCCTTAATCAATGGTTTTCTCGCTTCCCTAAAAACTTCTTTAAATCTATTACGTTTGACTGTGGAAAAGAATTTTCTAACTGGAAAGCCATTAGTAACCAACATGATATTGATATATATTTTGCGGACCCTGGAACACCTTCTCAACGCCCATTAAACGAGAATTCTAACGGGATTCTGCGTCGTAATGGACTGCCGAAATCAATGGATTTTAGAGAAGTGAATCAGACATTTATTTCCAGTGTCAGCAATCAACGTAATCATATTCCAAGAAAATCATTGAATTACAGAACACCAATCGAAATATTTTTGAGCTATGTACAAGAAGCATTTTATTCTAGCTTAATTTGACAAATCATATTTTATAAAGAGCATACTCTATACTCTTATTTTTTTTCAAGAACTCAAAAAAGCGGAAAATCCCAGATTTAAAAATCTGAGTTTCCGCTTTTGTCATTTCAAGGATGGACTATTGTCTCAGCCTCTTCTAATTTATTCTTAAGATATTTTTACTTTCTCTGCAGGTGCTGATACTTCTTTTTGTTCTTTTCGACCTTTCAACTTATACTTCATTAATCTCATGCCATTGAAAATTACCACCAAGATACTACCTTCATGAACCAACATTCCGATAGACATATTCATCCATTCGCTGAAGAAGACGCTGGTCAACAAGACCAACACTACTCCAATTGAAATCACGATATTTTGTTTCATATTATTTGCGGTGGCTTTTACTAATCCTAATGCGTGAGGCAAGTTGCTGAAGTTCGAGTTCATTAAAACGACATCGGATGTTTCAATCGCTACGTCCGTTCCGCTTCCCATTGCGATTCCAATGTCTGCTAAAGCTAAGGACGGACTATCGTTAACGCCATCTCCAACAAAGGCTACAATTTGACCACGTTGTTGAAGTTTTCCGATATAAGCCGATTTGTCTTCCGGCAACATGTGGCCGTGAGCTTCGGTCAAACCAAGTTCGCCGGCGACCACATCAACGGTTCCTTGGTTATCTCCTGAAAGAACGACTAGATTTTTCACGCCCAAGTCTTTTAATTCCTGCAAATTAGCTTTCACACCCGGACGGACTTGATCGCGAATGCCCATCAGTACTTTTAATTCACCGTCGACCGCTGTCAAAACGAGAGAGTTCCCTTGTTGTTCAAACCGTTTGACATCTTTTTGCACTTTTTTGCTAAGAGTGACATTTTCTTTTTCCATCAAGGCCACATTCCCAACAGCCACTCTATGTCCAGCTATACTTGAAACGATTCCGCCGCCTTTCACGACTTCAGTTTCTTCAACAGGATAAAAGTTTGTTTCTCCAATTTGATTTAAGATCGCTTTTGCTAATGGATGATCTGATTCCCGTTCCACACTGGCCAGATAGCCAAGCGTTTCAGCAGAATCTTTTTCATACAGTTCAGTCGCTGCAACGGTTGGGTTTCCGACAGTTAAAGTACCTGTCTTATCAAATACAATTGTATCCACATTGCTGAAGTCTTGAATGACTTCACTCCCTTTTAAAAGAACACCGTTACGAGCACCATTCCCAATACCGGCAACGTTTGAGACAGGCACTCCGATAACTAATGCGCCTGGGCAACCTAGAACCAAGATGGTGATTGCTAACTCAATATTTTGACTGAACGCCCATACAACAATTGCCAGAACCAAGACAGCTGGTGTGTAGTATTTAGAAAAGCGATCAATGAACCGTTCTGCTTCGGATTTAGAATCTTGTGCTTCTTCCACGAGTTCAATAATTTTACCAAATGTGGTGTCCTCACCAACTCGGTCAGCTCTGATTTGAATCGTTCCGTTTTCTAAAATGGTTCCTGCAAAAACTTCTGCATCAGCTTGCTTATTGACCGGAACAGCTTCCCCTGTAATGCTAGCTTCATTGATATGCCCTTCACCCGTAAGGACTATGCCATCTACTGGAACTTTCGCACCCGTTTTAACGAGTAAGATATCCCCTTCATCTATATCATCCACGTCTACTTCTTCAAATTCGCCATTATCCATTTGTTTCAAGGCGCTTTCGGGTGCCATTTCAGTCAATTCTTTGATAGCAGATCGCGTTTGGTTCAATGTTCGTTGTTCCAAGTAGTGTCCGAATAAGAATAAGAACGTGACAATAGCCGATTCTTCATAATTTTGAATAAAAAGCGCACCAATCGCTGCAATACTGACTAAGACATCAATACTGATGACTTTGACTTTCATTGCTTGAAACGCTTGAATGGCAATTGGCGTAATCCCAAAGACAGAGGCGATGATCAAAGACCACTCTGAAAGTCCTACGTTTTCTAAAACAAAGTGACTGAAGAAACCGAGTACGATTAACAATCCACTGATGACGGTGATAACATTTTTCTTGCTTAATATATATTGTTGCATGCTTTTTCCCTCCAAATTTAATTTCTCTTTTATTGATAAACATAATATAAAATAATTGCCTAAGTAATTAATTGACTGACATCAAGTTTAGAAAGTTCTCTTTTATCGTTTCTAAGCACCTCGAATCGGATTGCAACAAAAAAAGCAATCCTGAAAAAATAGCTTTTCTTCCAGAATTGCCTAGTTCATTTAATCTGTTAAGCGGCCTTGACTTTTGCTTTAAGGACCGGATAGCCTACGTTTTCGATAGCTTTTTGAATCTCTTCAATCGAAGTGACAGCTGAATCAAAATTGACTTTGACTTTGCTGGAGTTGAATAATACTTTAAGGCTGTCTTTATCAATACCGTTAACTGATTTTACAGCACCTTCAATTTTTTGCATACAACTTGGACAAGACAACGTTTCTAATTGCAATATAGCTTTTTCCATAATTCCTATCTCCTTTATGTGTTTTTATTTTATAGGCAGCAGATTAATGAACACTGCCTTTTCCTCTTTACAACTGTAATATAGCTCACTTTTAGCAAACGAAAATTGACGCATATCAAGTTTTGCACTTCTTTTTATCTTTTTGCTCAATTCACCATCTTAATAGTCTTTTTCTGCCCCTTATTGCCATCAGAATAATAAGAAATTGGTGGATAATCTTGTCTGCGTATAAACTATACTACAATTGCGCCAATAAACAGGGCCAGAGACAAGGCTTGCGAAACGCGGATCCACTCGCCAATCCATAAACTGTCCGTTCGCATACCTTCAATGAAGAACCGACCCACTGAGTACCACAAAACGTAACTCAAAGCGACTTCTCCTTGACGCAAAAGCTGTTTTCGGTTCCGTATAGTGACGATGAGGACAAAGCCCAACAAACTCCACAATGACTCGTATAAAAAAGTCGGATGGTAGTAGGTACCATTGATATTCATTTGTTCAAATGATAAATTCAGGTAAATAAAGATTTTCCAAGAATTGACGAGTAACCGGCCCACCATGAGCTTCCTGATTCATAAAATTGACCCAACGACCAATGGACTGGGCTAACAATACATTGGGCGCTAAAATATCAAGAACGAGTGCCAAAGAAGTACCTTTTTTCTTTGCATACCAATATAGCGTACCCCCTCCTGCAATCAATCCCCCATAAATCGCAATACCGCCATTCCAAATCGCAAGGATTTGTCCTGGATTTTGCAGATAATAACCAAGTTCAAATAACACATAATAAAGCCGAGCGCCGAGGAGTCCAATCGGAATTGCCCATAAGGCCATATCGATAATGGTATCCTCTTCCAGTCCTTTTTTCTTTGCTTCCTTGGTGCTCAACTGGAGAGCCGCTAATATGCCCGCTGCAATAATGACTCCATACCAATGAATCACAACAGAACCAATCTCCACCACATGGGGATTCAAAACGCCTAATACGAATCCCATTCTATTTGCTCCATTTCTTCAATTTTTCGCGTCATTCTAGTCATGGTGATGTTGAACAAGATTCCGGCTAAGCTCCATGGAAACCAAACAGTGAATACACTTTTATCTCCCTGGTCACTCGCTTCGTAATACGCCACTTTTCCGTGTCCGATTACGCCGGCTCCTTTTACAACTTCCTCTTCTTTTTCCATAGCTAACCTATCTGCCTCAACAACGTTAGACGTTTTTGCTTCGCCGCCAATCGTGTTCTTGGTGAAAGGGACGACAAAGAATGCACCCGCTGCTGACAACGTGATGGCAACTATCACCCAAAAACAATGCACATTCACCCTACTTATTTTTACGTTTTGTTCGACAACCCTATCTTAAAGAAAAATAAAACAAAAAAACTTGAGGGTTATCATGTTTGTGCTTTTATTTTTCCAATGAATGAAGGTCGTTCTGTCTTAAAAAAGCCAAAAACGGACAGATGGAAGCAAAAGCACTGAGTTCTGTCCCGTTGTTAATGAAGAGCGACAGAACACCAACGTGTAGAAAAAAGTGTGTCCGATTATTCGCTGTAAAGCAATAAATCATCTAAATCCTGAATCTTGATCCTTTTCCCAGACAGCTGTTGAATCAATCCCTCGTCCTCCAATTCTCCAAATTTGCGACTGATGGTCTCAGGTGTCGTTCCTAAATAGGAAGCAATGTCCTTTTTTGCCATCGGCAGGGTGATGGTGGGAGAGTTGCCCATTTCAGGTTCCACATTTTCTGCCAAAAACAAAACTAAACGGGTAATGACACTCTCCACGGCTACTTGTGTCGTTTGACGTTCTGAACTTTCTAACCGTTTAGACATTTCCGCCAATAGTTTTAAAGAAATAGCTGGGTATTGTTCCAGAAAATCTTGGACATCTTTTTGCTGAATCATACAGACAACGGTATCTCGGGTTGCTTCGGCATATTCCTCGTGTACTGCATCCGGGTTGAACAAGGTCCATTCTCCGGTGAAATCACCAGGGCTCAAGATCCGCACTAGCTGCTCTTTGCCAGAGTCTGCCAATCGATAAATACGGATTTTCCCACGATTGATAATATATAAAGTATCCTCTTTTTCTTGTGAACGAAACAGAAACTCTCCTTTTTGATACTGTTTCGTGTGGGCTTTTTCAGCAATGTAATTCATCGCGCTATCCTCTAAGTGATTGAATATTGGAACCAAGCGGATACAGGCTGCGTGGTCGCCAATTTCATGATGGGTATGTTTAGTCAATTCATTCTCCCCCTTTATTTATTTTGTTTATATTCGCTGCTTTTATTATATAAGTCTCTTACTACAAAAAAATTGATGCACATCAAGAAAATGGAAAAAGGACTGGAAAGAATTCCAATCCCTAAATCAGCTTCTACCTTTACCTTAATCTTCATCCTCATCAAGAGCGTCATCATCTTCTAATGCTTCTTTACCAATGAACGCTTGCAGCATCCAAATGTTCTTGTCTAAGTCATTTTTAAAAGCAATCAATGTATCTTCTAAAGCATCGTCACCCTCGTCTTGAGCTAAACGAATCGCGCGAATAGTTAGGTCACGAGTGCTTCTGAAGTCCTCGATAATATTTTCAACCATGTCTTCTGCTTTAGCGTATTTATTAACTGCATCTTCCGAAAGCATCGAATATTTTTCAAATTCAACCGTTGTCGAAGCAGGTTTATGCCCAGAAGTAATTAGACGCTCCGCAAGTTTGTCGAACCATTTTTCATTTTCGTTATACAACTCTTCAAATTTTTCATGCAACGTAAAGAAATTGGCTCCTTTTACATACCAGTGATATTGGTGCAGTTTCACATGTAATGTATGCATGTTGCCTAAAAGATGATCCGCAATGGCCGCTGCATTAATTTTCGTATGATGAACATGTTCCTTGTGTTCTTGTTCTTCTTGCAATCTTTCTTGGGGTGTTCTTTCTTGAGTAGCTTTATTTTCAGTCATGATTTATTCCTCCTATAATTTTGGTTTGTTTAAAATAGCTTTCTTTGATTCCTCCTTTTTCTTTACTGAATTTAGTATAGGATAGATTTCCGTTAAAAAAATTGACGCTCATCAAGAAAAGTATTTCTTAATAGACGCCAGGCTTCTCTATTAAATTCAACTGAAATAATCAAAGGAATGAAGTCGTCCCCTCCAAACAAAAATTTCATTAAAGTAGGGCCTAAAAAAAGAATAGCAACTATACTTTGTCAAGAGACCTGACTGCTATTTTTTTGCTTGTTATTCTTCAATTACCAAATGTCTTACCTTGCAGTATATTTAATACTCTTTCTCACTAGTGTTGCATGCAACACTAGTGAGAAAGAGCATTAATAAGATTAACCTAGAAGAATAACTTTACTTTATTTATGTCACACCATAAATAAAAATTGAAAAGAATTTTTTTATTTATTTTTAGTAGATCGATTAATAGGAGTTTTAGCTTGGGAGCGTCAATAATTTTGTGTAAATGGTTCTTCCCTACTGTAGATTGTTTCTAATTCTCCATCGGTTGACTCAGCATTTGTTCGAGCTCGCCTTCGGCCTGTTGGAAACCTTTATGACTGCGACCTAGGAATTTTTGGTTGTAAGTATCAAAAGACGAGACTAAGAAACGTTCCATCGACTCTTCATTTTGGAACTGTTCCTTGCGGTGGCTGTATTTCTTGATTTGTTTATTGAAAGATTCGATTAAATTAGTTGAGTAAATGCTTCGGCGGATACCAGGCGGAAACTCATAAAAAGTCAATAAATCTTGATTTTTTATCAGTGACTGCGTCACTTTAGGATAAGTTTTCTGCCACTTCTCAATCATACTCCCTAAAAAGGTATTTGCCTCTTCCTTTGAGCTAGCTTGATAAACAGCCTTAAAATCATCACAGATTTCTTTTCGATCTTTGACACATACTTTGTGAACAATATTACGGGAAACGTGCACACAGCAATGTTGAAAACGGGCTTTGGGGTAGAACCGACTAATCGCTCCTACCATCCCCTTTAAGCCATCCGTGATGAACAGGAGGACATTTTTCAAACCGCGCTCTTGAAGGTCCAATAAAATTTCCTCCCAAATCGTGATGGATTCAGTCGGTGCAATCGCATAGCTCAATACTTCCTTTGATCCGTCCGGGCGAATGCCAACTGCGATATGAATAGCTTCCTTGGCGACGGTTTTCCGCTTTAACGGAATATACGTTGCGTCCATATAAATAGCAGCATAACGGTCATGAAGCTCCCGCCCTTTAAACGCCGTTACCTCTTCTGTAAATGATTTTGTTATATTGGACATGGTTTGGGGCGTGTAGTGATGCCCATACATTTTCTCAATCAAGTCTGCGATTTCCGACATGGTAATACCTTTTCGGAAGAGGTGAATGACGGTCTCCTCTAACGTGTCATTCGTCCGTCTATAAGCAGGAACAGTCTGTTGCTTGAACTCACCATTGCGGTCGCGCGGAATCTGGAGATGAAGTTCCCCGTACTCGGTCTTGACTGTACGGTCATAGGAGCCGTTACGAGAATTACCCGTGTTAAAACCAATGCGATCGTACTTTTCGTAATCGAGGAAAGCCGTTAACTCCGTTTTGAGAAGCGTATTGACAGCTTTTTCCAAATGGACACGGAATAATTCATTCAAATCGCCTTTGTTCGCTAGAGTCTTTAGAATTTCTGTAGTAAAATCGTTCATATGGAAGTCCTCTTTTCTGTGAATGTGTTGTGGTAACTCTATTCTACACAAGGGACTTCCTTTTTTCTATTTACACAAAATATTTTGTTATCACTGTTGAATCATCATTTATAAGTGAACGTAAAAGATAATAGATACCCAAAAACAGAAAGAAAAATAACGGTAATACACGGAGTAAAACAAACGGAGTTTCAAAAATGAACGCTTTCCAAAACCACATACCCTCCATTTCCCATAAACCTTGGGTAAAATACCATGATTTAAAGTTCAATATCTTATCCAAATTCCAAGAATTACTACTAAAAAAAATAAAGAAATACAATAAAAATAGAGTTCCATAAGTATAACCATATTTTACATATCTTTTCTTTACACTTTCTTGAGAATCAGTGTCAGAAAATATGTCCCTTGTTACATCAGGATATTCTTGCTGAAAATACTGAGCGCCACCAGAACGACTTCCCTTTATTAGTTTCCAACCACTATCAGAAAACAATGTTACATAATCTTCATATTTTATTTTTCCCATACTTTTTTCTCTAAAATCAAGGCGCACATAAGGAATAAACTTTTCTTTACTAGCCAATTTTTCAAAAGTATATATAGGCACCACTGAACTAACAGAAACTAACCTATAACCTTCTTCTTGTATAGAATTAATCCATTCTTCTTTTTTTTTTAAGGATAAGAAAATTCTAAATTTTTTCATGTTATCTCCTCCTAATATCCAAAATCAGAAGATAGCTTAATCAAACTTCCTAGACGTTCTATTTCTAGTCTTAAGACTTCTTCTCCCAGATCAGTAATTTTGTAAACTCTTCTTCTTTTTTCCCTACTTGGAATTTCTTCTATCCAATTAAGTTTAAGTAAATTTTCAATCGCTCCGTACATAGTTCCAGCAGCTACCTTAACTGATCCCTCGCTTAACTTATCAATTTCTTGAATAATAGCATATCCATGAGCAGGTGTAGTTAAAACTAGCAGAATATAAAAAGTTGTTTCAGTTAAAGGTAAATATGGATTTCTAATCATATAAAGACACTCCTCTTAATATACAGTTCCATTATATAAAGCTTAACTATATACATAGTATATGAATTGACAGACATCGGTACGCCAATCGTCAAACAGCATAATGGTATCAATGAGATCACCTTATATTATGACTTGCCGCTCTTCTTTTATTTCATCATCGGGTTGACCTTCATTGGTTGGCTGATTTTATTCATCATGTTTATTAGAAGTCGGATACATTCATAAAAAAATGAGGTCGAGACAAAAATCGTTTATGAGAAATTAGAGAAAAAACGAACAATACATTTTTTGTATTGCTCGTTTTTTTTAAATTTCCGAAAAACCTGCCTTTCGGACGTCGTTTATTTGAGAGAGGTTAGGACAGAAGTGTTTAACTCTGAGAAATAAGAAGAAATGAACGAAAATTGCTTTTCAAATTTTTGTTCATTTCGGCTTATTTAAGAAGGAGTTGCTTCTGCTCCCGTCGTTTATTCGAGAGTCTGTAGCAAACCTGATTTTTAGATTTGTCCCATATTCTTATTGTGACAATATTCCTTCGTTTCTCTTCACTCCAACGTGACTGCTACCCCATAATGATCACTGACAATCGGGCCATTTTCCCCGTCAAAAATACGTTGATAACTTGTAACAAAGCAATCTTGTGGTACATAAATATAGTCGACACGTAGCCCCTCTTTATTGTTTTCCCAGCCATCGATTCTCTTTTCGATCGTTGCTTCAGCTTGTTTTTTTTGCGCGATTGTATAAGCATCACGAATAGGCAACTGACTTTTTGCCACTAAATCGTACCCGCTGCCTTCAGCAGGATTGTTGAAATCCCCTAATAGATACAGTGGTGTTGTAAGAGGCGCTAAACTTGCTTCTAATTCTTTCCACTCAAATGCAAATCCGCTTTTTTCATCTACCCACCAAGAAAAATGACAACTTGCTACAGTAATACATTGTGTTTTGACAGAGGTTTGACCTACTAATATTTTTCGAGTATGGTAATCCTCTTTTTCTTTTGTTTCGGAGACTAGGTGCGTTTGACTAGTTAGTGGTTGTTTGGAAAGAAGCGCATTGCCTTCCTCATAGATAGCATAGCCGATATGACTCATTTCCCAACTCCAATAGTAAGTTTCACCTTGTTCTGCTAAGAGCTGGATCAAGCAATAGGCAAAGTTATCCGAGCGGACAGGCGTTTGTTCCTGCACCTGACTAAAATTCTTCAGCTGCTCACTGGTTAGTCGTTTTGCGTCCATCGTTTGATTGACTTCTTGCAATGCGATCACATCATATTGTTCATGACAGATTTTTTGAGCGATCTGTTTTAATTTTTCTTGTGGTTCCTCTTCTAACCAACTATGCGTATTCAACGTCATTATTTTCATATAATTCTCCTTCTTAATGGGATGGGTCGAAACATTGCTCCCACCTTCTGGATCCATATAGGTAAAGATCCCAAAGTAGTTTATTCAAAAAATAAGCCAATAATCCCTGAAATAGGAAAAGCAATTTCGGGATTATCGGCTTACTTCTAGGAGTTACACACATCGAACACATTCTTTCGATATGAAATACACACATGAACTTCTGTGATTCTTTACAAGTTTATTTTCCCGATCACTGTTCCTCGTTCAGTGTCTCCTAATTTATTGATGGTCAGCCCATTGACTTTGTCATCTGTAAAGACTACTATGATCGTCGTTTCTTTCCCTTCGTTCTTGATTGCATCTAGATTCATCTGAGCAATCGTTGTTCCTGCTACTACTTCTTGGCCTTCAGAAACTAAGATCTCAAACGCTGGCTGGCTCATATGAACAGTATCCAGTCCCATATGGATCAAAACATCTGCTCCTTCTGCTGTTTGCATGCCAATTGCATGCTTGGTTGGGAAGACACTCACGATTTTACCAGAAAGTGGTGCCGTCACTTCTCCGGTGGCAGGAATGACAGCAAAGCCATCACCCATCATCTTTTGTGAAAAGACTGGATCATTCACATCTGTTAAAGCAATTACCTCACCAGTTGCTACAGTGAATAATTCTTTTTCGATACCTAAAACATGTTTCTCTTCATTCTTCTCATTTTTATTTGTTGCCTCAACTGTTGGCTCTGGAATATCAGCGCCTGATTGTAGTAAATCTTCAATATCCGATTTCAACACATCCGCTTTTGGTCCATACACGGCTTGCACACCTTTGTCCTTAACGATCAAGCCCATCGCTCCAGCACGTTTCCATTCTTCTTCTGAACCGACTTTCCCAGGATCCTCGACGCTGACACGTAAACGAGTCATACAAGCATCTACATCCTTGATGTTTTCTTTTCCGCCTAACAAATGGATGATCTTAATGATTTGTTGATCTGCATTAGTTGCAGAACCTGACGGCGTTTCTTCACTGTCGTTATCATAGTTCCCATTACGTCCTGGTGTAGCATAATTGAATTTTTTGATCAAAAAGTTTGCCACAAAATACGTCAATACTCCAAATAATATGACACAGATAACAAAATTGAGCAAGTCGATACCTAATCCTGCTTTGATCGCTAATGGTGTACGTGTCAATAGTTCAATGTTCCCAAATGAATGGACACGTAAAGGTAGAATATCTGCCATTGCAAAAGCTGCCCCTTGGATCACAGAATAAACAATGTAAAGAGGTACAGCTGCAAACATGAACATGAACTCTAATGGTTCGGTTACACCTGTTAAGAAAACTGCAAGTGCTGCTGAAAAATACATTGATTTATATTTAGACTTTTTGTCTGGATCAACATTACGGTACATCGCTAGTGCTAATCCCATCAAGATACCGGAAGAACCAATCATTTGTCCCACTTTAAAACGAGCAGGTGTCCAGTTCGTCAATACGAATTCATATTGCGACATGTCGCCGGCGCCTTTCAAGTTGACCAAATCAGTCGCCCACGCCAACCATAAAGGATCTTGTCCAAATACTTGTGTTCCCGCTTGCGCACCAGATAATATCTCATAGGTACCACCCAGCTGCGTATAATTGATTGGGATCGTCAACATGTGATGTAAGCCAAATGGTAACAATAGACGTTCCAATGTACCATATAGGAATGGTGCTAAAATCGGAGCGCTTTCTTTTGACTCTGCAATCCACAATCCAAAGTTATTGATCCCTGCTTGGACATTCGGCCATACAATAGCAAGAATCAATGCAACAATCGTTGACCACAAAATAACTACAAAAGGAACAAATCTTTTTCCATTAAAGAACGATAATGCGTCAGGTAATTTACGATAATTGTAATATTTATTATAGGCCATCGCCCCAACGAACCCTGCAATAATCCCAACAAATACCCCCATATTTAGTGCTGGTGCTTCTAATACACTGGTAAAGAACCCTTTAACCATGATTTTCGTGCCAAACAAGGTATGCGTAAATGCGTCTTCATTTGCCAACATCTCATTAGTCACACCAAAAATTGCTCCTGTGATCCGATTGATCAATATAAATGAGATCCCCGCAGCGAATGCTCCCCCTGCTCGTTCTTTTGCCCAACTACCACCTATCGCTAGTGCAAATAAAAGATGTAAATTTCCGATAATTGCCCAACCAATATTTTCGATCACGCCACCCGTTGTAACTAAAGGTGCAAGATCAGGATTGATCAACGGAATCGATTTACCGATACTGATCATCAAACCTGCCGCTGGCATAACTGCCACAACGACCATTAAAGCCTTTCCAAATTTTTGCCAAAACTCAAAGCTAAATATTTTTTTCATTTCCTCGTCTCCTTTGTGCAATCGGTTTCGTTGTTAGTTATTATAGCGTGTATTTCTTTTTTTGTAAATGCTTTATTTCGTATTTTTATGATTTTTCTGTAAGTACCCAATCGTTCTTTATACATTATTTCTGTTCATATTATAGTAGTAAATATTGATACAATCGCTTTTGTTTTGTTTTTTCATCCACTTCAAAATTTAATTTCACTTTTCTAGTTGACTTACGCAATCGGTTGCGTTTATTATGGACGTATAAACGACAACGTCTAGGAGGAGAACAATGAAACAAATTAAACGGTTATTTCAGATCGACCCTTGGAAAATCAGCACGAATAAATTAGATAAAGAAAATTTACGCTTGCAAGAATCATTGACCAGTATCGGTAACGGATATATGGGTATGCGCGGAAATTTTGAAGAAGCATATTCTGGTGATCATCACCAAGGAACCTATTTAGCAGGTGTTTGGTACCCTGACAAAACACGTGTTGGCTGGTGGAAAAACGGCTACCCTGAATATTTTGGAAAAGTAATCAATGCAGTCGATTTTATCGCTATGGATCTTTTTATCGATGATCAGCTGATTGATCTAGCTACACTTACTACTGAAGATTTTTATTGGGAATTAAACATGAAAAACGGTGTTTTGACACGTAGTTATACAGTCACTACCCCATCAAACAAAGTTCGTCTTTCATTCGAGCGCTTTTTAAGTATTGTCAAAAATGAAGCCGCTTATATTCGCTTAACCATTGAAATGTTGGAAGGAAATGGAACTGTAAAAGTTATTTCTAAGCTAGATGGCAATGTCCAAAACGAAGACAGCAATTACGATGAACACTTTTGGAATGACATCGATCATGGCGTCAAGGAAGAAATAGCGTACTTAACGACTAAAACGATCCCGAATAATTTTGAGATCGAACAATTTACAGTGACCGCTGGGATGCGCCACTACGTTGATGGAAAATTATATACGCCAAGCTACCAAGAGGGCACCTTAGCAATCGAAGGTTCATTCACCTTTGACTTAAATGAAAATGAAACACTTCTTATCGACAAAGAAGTATTGATTTTCACAAGCCGAGATATCCCTGAAGCGCAACAAGCGACACATCTCTTTAAAGAATTCAACGAATTGAACGTTCACTATCCCCAAGCAAAAGAGGAGCAAACAGCCGCTTGGTCTAAACGATGGGAATTGGCAGATGTAGTCATTGAAGGAGACGATGAAGCACAACAAGGAATCCGTTTCAACCTCTTCCAGCTATTTTCTACTTATTATGGCGAAGATGAACGTTTGAATATTGGACCAAAAGGCTTCACTGGCGAAAAATATGGTGGTGCAACTTACTGGGATACTGAAGCCTATGCAGTGCCTCTGTACCTCGCTTTAGCGAAACCTGAAGTCACTAAGAATCTCTTGAAGTACCGCCATAACCAATTGCCACAAGCAATCCATAATGCACAACAGCAAGGGCTAAAGGGCGCGTTATATCCAATGGTCACTTTCACAGGTGTCGAATGCCACAATGAATGGGAAATCACCTTTGAAGAAATCCATCGAAATGGCGCAATTGCCTACGCTATTTATAATTATACTAACTACACTGGCGACATCGACTATTTAAAAAATGAAGGTTTAGAAGTCTTAGCAGAAATCGCTCGCTTTTGGGCAGACCGAGTCCATTTTTCTAAACGAAACAATCAATATATGATCCACGGGGTTACAGGACCGAACGAATATGAGAATAATATCAACAACAATTGGTACACGAATACGATTGCTTGTTGGGTACTACGTTACACACGAGAAAATTATTTGAAGTTCAAAGAAGAGAGCACTGCTAAAATCAGCGACGATGAATTGGCACATTGGCAAGAAATTGCTGAAAATATGTACTTCCCAGTAGATGAAGAATTAGGGATTTTTGTTCAACACGATACTTTCTTAGACAAAGATCTCAAACCAGTAGCGGAACTATCCGCAAGTGAATTGCCATTGAATCAGCATTGGTCATGGGACAAGATCCTTCGTTCTTGCTTCATTAAACAAGCAGACGTTTTACAAGGTATCTACTTCTTCAATGATTCATTTACAAAAGAAGAAAAACAACGCAACTTTGATTTTTACGAGCCAATGACTGTCCATGAGTCTTCCCTATCTCCTAGTATCCATGCTATTTTAGCTGCTGAACTAGGCATGGAAGATAAAGCTGTTGAAATGTATCAACGCACTGCTCGTTTAGATTTAGATAACTATAACAATGATACAGAGGATGGCTTACACATCACTTCAATGACCGGAAGTTGGCTTGCTATCGTACAAGGATTCGCGCAAATGAAGACAGATCATGAACAATTAAGATTTGCACCATTCTTGCCTAAAACATGGTCTGCTTATTCATTCCATATCAATTATCGCGACCGCTTGTTATTTGTCGCCGTTTCAAATGAACAGGTAACATTGAACCTCTTATCTGGCGAAGCATTACCGCTAGAAGTCTACGAAAAAGCGTATGTCCTTACTGATCATTTGACTATTCCATTACGAGAAGGTGAAGCGAATGTTTAAAGGTGTATTATTCGACTTAGATGGGGTCATTACAGATACCGCTGAATTCCATTACCGTGCTTGGAAAAAGCTAGGTGATGAGATCGGTATTCCCTTAGATCGGTCATTCAACGAACAATTGAAGGGTTTAAGCAGAGAAGATTCTCTGACTCTCCTTCTTGCTCACGGAAAAAAAGAAGAGCAATTCTCAAAAACAGAATTTCTCGAATTAGCGAAAAGAAAAAATGATTATTATCTTGAAATGATCCAATCGATCACACCAAAAGATGTTTTTCCAGGGATTTTAGAATTATTAAAAGACTTACGGGCAAACAATATCAAGATTGCACTAGCATCTGCAAGCAAAAATGGCCCTTTCCTACTTGCCAAGATGGGTCTAGAAAGCTACTTTGATGCGATTGCTGATCCGGCAAAAGTCGCTAATGGAAAGCCTGCACCAGATATTTTTCTACTTGCTGCGAAAGAAATCGGTTTGACCCCTCGTGACTGCATCGGAATCGAGGATGCAAAAGCTGGAATCGCTGCGATCATTGCTAGTGGTGCGCAACCTATCGGCGTAGGACGTTCAGAAGATCTTGGGGAGGATATTCCAATCGTACCTGATACAGCTTCATTGACTTTCGATTACTTGAAAAAAACGTGGCAGCCAAATGCCTGAACCTTCTATTTCAGTGACTCCTATCCCCAACACTGAATTAAAAAAAATCACATTGAAGAACGACGAATTGACCGTCGTTCTTCTAAATTATGGCGCTAGACTTCACCAAATCTTTGCTCCAGATAACAAAGGACATTTAGAAAACGTCTTACTTTCTTATGATGAACTTTCAGATGTTTTAACCGATGAAAGTTTCTTTGGAGCCACAGTCGGTCCCGTAGCAGGCAGAATCCGAAATGCTACATGGGGAAATCATCAACTTGAAAAAAACGCTGGCAACCACCATATCCACGGAGGAACAAATGGATGGTCTTTCCAATATTGGGATGTCGAAGTGTTCAAAAATCCACAGTCGATCGGCGTTGTCTTTTATTTACAAGACACTTTTTCCGATTATCCTGGTCCTATCACAGCAACGATCACGTATCAGCTAACTGCGAATAGCCTGGAAATGATCACAAAAACGAACAGTCCCGTCGAGACGATCTGCAATCCAACCAATCATGCCTATTTCAACCTTTCTGGGAATGGTAAATGTGACATTGATACACATGAACTGGCTGTCCAAGCAGAAAGTCTATTGGTATTAGATGAAGATAAACTACCAACAGGCGAACAAATCACTCAAGCGGATTTACCGATCAATTTCAAGAAACCACATACAATCGAAGAAATTCTCAACGCTTATCCAGAAGGACTTGATGACGTTTTTGTTCTTACTACACCGAAACGTTCAAAAAAGGTGCTGTGTCTTTCAGAAAAACAATCTGGACGCCAGTTGTCTATAGCAACAACAAATAGAAGTGTGGTATTATTTTCTACGACTGGTTTTGAAGCTGATTTTATGATCAACGGGAAACATATGCATTCAAACTATGGTTTAGCCATCGAGCCACAAGAATTTCCGGATCTAGTCCATTTACCTGAACTCGGTTCGATCGCTTTGTACCCTGGTCAAGAAAAGGTCAACCATACGACCTATCAGTTTACTATTTTACCGAATGAACAGATAGCAAATACTCAATAGTTGCTTGTTTTGATTACGAATAGCTCAGAAAAGAAGAGATTTTTATTTAGAAGAAAGGTGTTTAAATTATGGGGTTCTGTTGCGAAGTTTGAAAATCAAACGCGCCCTCTCTGAACTCTAAATATCTTAGGCTGTTATTCCCATTAATACCTTGATTTCAGTAGACACCGAAAAGCCGAAGAGCGTTCCATTTCTTCGGTTCTTTTTATATATTCCTCGAATGGTCTCCATGCCCTTAATCGTGGAAGAGGCTGTACGGAGACTTTGATAAAATTTATTTCGTCGTTTAATAGGTCGATGGTCTTGTTCTATTAAATTGTTAAGATACTTCACAGTTCGGTGCTCTGTCTTAGTATATAAACCCACACTCTGTAACTTTCTAAAGGCGGAGCCAAGAGAAGGTGCTTTATCGGTCACAATTGCTTTCGGCTCACCAAACTGTTTATGGAGTCGTTTTAAGAAAGCATAGGCTGCTTGCGTATCCCGTTTCTTTCGTAACCAGATATCTAAGGTTAAGCCGTCCGCATCAATTGCACGATAAAGATAATGCCAACATCCCTTAATTTTGATATAGGTTTCGTCCATTTTCCATGAATAGAAGGATTGTCTATTTTTCTTCTTCCAAAGATAATAGAGGACTTTGCTGTACTCTTGTACCCAACGATAAATCGTAGTATGACAAACATTTATTCCACGATCATATCACAATTCCTGAACTTCACGATAGCTTAGATTGTAACGCAGGTAGTAACCAACAGCGACAATAATGACGTCTTTTTTGAATTGTTTGCCTTTAAAATGATTCATTACTCTGTCCTCTCTGTCTTTTTTCTCAATTTTACACTAAAATAGATTTTTTGGAAAACTTTGCAACAGAACCTATCCATATGTAAAAAATTTATTTGACGAATATGAATCTATGCAGAGAAAGCTAGAAGAACTGAACGGCATTAAATTTGGCGTAATTAGAATTGGGACCTTTTCAAGTGTGGCTACGCATTGGCTACCTCAACTTATCTTAAATTTCCAAAATAAATATCCAAATATAAAATTTGAATTATTACTTGGAGATCATGATGAAATCGAACATTGGATTCTTACTGGTAGGGTAGATTTTGGATTTCTAAGATTGCCCACACTGCCAAAATTAAGTACGCAATTTATACATCAAGATGATTTCAAAGTTATAGTACCGAAGAACCACTTTTTAGAAAAGAAAGATTCTGTTTCACTCAATGATCTCTCTGGGTTACCTTTTATTCTCTTAGATAAAAATGGAAACTCCAATATCACTACATTATTTGAAACGATGGACTTTTCACCTGATATTAATTTCACTACTTGGGATGATTATGCAATTATGGCCATGGTTGAAAAAGGATTAGGTGTTAGTATACTTCCGGAATTAATTTTACAACGTGTACAATATGATCTAACAATTTTAGATTTAGATGTTCCATTATATAGAAAAATAGGGATTGCATACAAAGAAGAAAAAAATTTATCTTTAGCTAGTAAAAAATTTCTAGATCTTTTATTTTTTGAATAATTCATCAAAAGTCTTAGCTCAAAATATATTTACAATCATAAAATCAAATCGTTTTCAGACTATTTTGATAAAATACGAGATAGAGCCTAATATCATTACCTGACCACTACCGATCATAATAATTACTTATAACAAGATTGAGTTTATCCGAAACTATTCCAAAAGAAATTTATATACTAATCACACTTCACTAAAATTATTTCACCAATACAAATATTTTCCTATAAGCAAGTCTAAAAAAACTGCTATAAGACAAAAAAATAGCGATTTACGATTTTTTTACCACAATCAGTATCGAGTTTAATATAATAGTATTATCAAAAAGGGAGTGTGATCAACATGCAAAATATAAAAAAAATACTATTAGTAGAAATGAAACAAGTTGAAAGAAACGAAGCTGTTAACTGTGTTGCAGGAGCTATCAGCGAAGGACTAGCTAGTATTGATTTTGAAGCTGCTAGGGTCTAATGATATGTCTACTAAAAACAAATCCAAAGGACTTATAGTATCAACTATTATTTTTTCATGCTTTATTCTATTAGGTATCCATAATTTCAGCACAAACCTTTCAATCCCAAAATTATTATTAAACAGTTTAGGGATCTTCTTGTTTATCCTTTTACTCTTTCTTTCGATAAGAGAATTATTCAAACGGTAAAAACTATACTGTTTGTTGCAACAATTTTATTTATCTAATAAAAAAAGATAGTCTTCAAAGAAAAAGCTATTCTTAACATATGGCATTTTCATATTTTTAATTACCTATGACGTTCTATGGGAGATTTATTCTCATTATGATACAAAATAAAGTTATATAATTTGAAGAACACTTAAATAGCCTTAGTATTGCACACAAAAGCCGACTACTTCAATTTATGATGTAGTCGGTCTTTTTTAAATATTATTTGTACTAGATACTCACTATCAGTAGCTTCTTGTAAAACAGATTTTAGGATTACAATTTAAAATTCATTTACTTCCTTTTTAGGCATTTTTACTAAGAAGAACAGTGGGCTTTTGCCTACTGCTCTTCCTCTTTATCCAATCCCGCAATCTTTCGCTGTTTCCGATTAGATTCTTCAGCTACCCACTGTAAAACAGTCATAAACTCTTCTCGAGTAGCCTTTTCTTCAAATTCTCCATAGCTGCGATTATATTTTTTCATTATTTCCTCAGCTTCTTCTCTTTCAATCAAGTAACTTCACATCCAATTCGTTTTAAGTATAAGTGTCTCGCAATATAAGGTCGATATCTGTCACAGCAAGAACTATTATTGTAATCTGGTTGATATAGAATTTTATTACTATAGAAAAAATTAAATACTATAATTTAATCTAAAAAAGCTATTGCATACTACAACATATTTGTTGAAATGATAGAATAAAAGAATAATTTTAACAAATTAGAGAAGCTTGTTTCCATTTTTCATAGCGCGAATTGTAAAATTAAGTTAGAAAAATAAAAAGGCATTTATGGTACACTCAAATTGTATTTCCGACGAAAGAAAACAAAGGAGTGTAACCATAAATGACCTACAAACATCTTACCATAGACGAACTGACAATGATAGAATCATATTATCTTCAACATAATAAGCCGGTTGAAATCGCTAACCGAATGGGACGTGCTATACAAACTATTTATAATGTAGTCAATAAGTTCAAGCAAGGCAAGACTGCTCTTGATTATTGGCACCAGTATAAAGAAAATAAGAAAAAATGTGGGAGAAAAGTCATTCAATTACCTGCTCATGAAGTAGATTACATTAAAGAGAAAGTCACTCTTGGTTGGACGCCTGACGTCATTATCGGGCGAAAAGAAAGGCCTGTTTCATGCGGTATGAGAACACTTTATCGTTTATTTTCTAAAGGAATATTTGATATTGACACACTACCGATGAAAGGTAAAAGAAAACCCAATGGCCATCAGGAAAAACGGGGAAAACAACAGTATCAGCGCTCAATCCATGATCGACCTGATAATTATCCTGATTTCAATTCTGAGTTTGGTCACCTTGAAGGTGATACGATCGTTGGCATTCATCATAAAAGTGCCGTCATTACTTTAGTTGAAAGATTATCTAAAGTCATTATCACGATTAAACCCAACGGCCGTAAGGCATTAGATATTGAAACTGCCCTTAATCAATGGTTTTCTCGCTTCCCTAAAAACTTCTTTAAATCTATTACGTTTGACTGTGGAAAAGAATTTTCTAACTGGAAAGCCATTAGTAACCAACATGATATTGATATATATTTTGCGGACCCTGGAACACCTTCTCAACGCCCATTAAACGAGAATTCTAACGGGATTCTGCGTCGTAATGGACTGCCGAAATCAATGGATTTTAGAGAAGTGAATCAGACATTTATTTCCAGTGTCAGCAATCAACGTAATCATATTCCAAGAAAATCATTGAATTACAGAACACCAATCGAAATATTTTTGAGCTATGTACAAGAAGCATTTTATTCTAGCTTAATTTGACAAATCATATAGTGTAAAAAGTTTTTCAATTTATTCTGTGGCTGATAAACGTGGAAGCTGACTTAGTATCTCCGACATGGTAGTTAGTTCTGTTAAATGGTAATGCCCATTTGGTAATGTCTCTATTAAAATTTTGTTCGCAACAAATACCGCGATTTCTGCAGTCATTTTTGCTTCTTCTTCTCCAAAGAGAACAATTTTTTCAGGATCTTTAACTTGTCCATTTGATACTTTTACAACAAAAGAACGATCTCCGACTAATCCTCGTTTCATGAACCATACGGGGCTCTTTATTACTCTTGGATTTTTAAAAAGTCTTGCTAGTCCAACTTTTTTTATTGTTCTTAACAATGCAGTCAACCAATTTTGATCCAAACCGAGAAATGTTACATAATTGCGTGAAGGATCTGCAGAAAAAAGTAAATGCTGATCGGCAAAGCCAAAGTTAGCACTGCGACGCTTCCCAAATGGTGGTCCAAAATCCGTTTTTCGACTATAGACAAAATTTTCAATTGGTTGTGCCCATTTAGGATGTATATACGTACGATTTAATTGCTCAAAGGTCCATCTTACTGCTGCTTCACCGTGACGATCACCTATTCCTAAAAGGACATCAATTACTATCATTTGAGCAGATGGCTCTTTCTTAGTGTACGCGGCCGCGGCTAAGTTGGTAACACCAGGTGCTAACCCTAAACCAATGACTCTCTTGCTTTTTTCAGGAATGGGTAGCAAATTAACTTTTTTCAAAAAATCACTATTGGCACTGATATCCAAATAATCAATTCCTAATTTTTGACATTGTTCGACAAACTGGGTATCCGTTTGGTCCAAACAAACAATTACCATATCAAGATCAGCAAGTTTTTCAGGAATAACAAATTTATTCAAGTCTACTTCACTCTGTTCTAGAATGGGTAAAAATTCTTGGGCAAATACTTCCATTTTTTTTAAATTTCTTCCCATTAAAACAACGAAATACCCATGATTTGTTAACTCTCTAACATTACCTTTTCCAACCTGTCCATGACCGCCAACTACTGCTATCGTCTTCATCTTTCTTCTCCTTTATCTACCAAGTTAATTCATTTTTACCGATAGGCTAAATCGTATAAAAACTAACCACTTTTAATCATTATTTTATTCTTAGTTTTATGTGAGATAAATTAACCATTTTAAGTTTACAAATGTAATCAATTTCTATTACTTTATAAGTATCGTTTACATTCGTCAACGATAGAGCTTGAAATATTTTTATTTGAAAATTTTGTATTTAGATGATTATGAACTAATACAGTGTCGGAGGATACCTATGTATTTAAACTAAACTATTTTAGAAAAACCAGTAATCCTTTGAATTTTCTATTGGAAAATGAAGTAAAATATTATAAGAATAACCTTTAAAGTTGGGCAACTATTATTCAAACATCTAAACATACTCCTAAGAGAAATAGATATATAATAGACTAAGGAAGCGTTTTAAATATTGTAGAAAATAGAGAAAATTTATCAGATCTTCGGTTTAATTTTTACAGCGTTAATCGCTCTTGATATGAATGAGCTCTGATAAAGCCGAAGTAAATTGGCGATTTGAAAAGTTCAATTATTTGAGAATAGAATATTTTTTATATAGAATTGAGTTATAGTTAAGGGGGAATAGGTGTGTTAAATAAAATGTCAATTTCAACTGTGGAAGTCGATGGTGGTCGTGAAAATGAGCGATAATTTATTTTTAGAAGTACAACCAGAAGTATTTAAGCAAGTACCTCGTTTAAAGGATGGATTCTTGTTAACTTTAAATGATGGCTCTAATCAATTTTCTTCAGCAGAGGGATGCTGTATGATTGGTGATCATTTTTTATTAGTTTCCACACAACATTATATTCCAGCATATGATTTAACAATACCTTGCGAAGAAGCAACAGTTAAAACATCTGAATACGATACTACCTTTATTAATGGGCATTTAGTATTAGAGGTAACTCCATCAAATCAAACAATTCGTTTAAAGAATGAAAGTGGTATTTTAGATAGCAATGTCCAAGTCTATTTTGACTCATCAGACGCTTCGTAAATCTGTTCTAAATATAGTTTTAAAACCTCGAATATTTCTTATATCGAGGTTTTTTGATGAATTACCTAGTGTTTACGTGTTAGGGAACAATCGATCGAGCGTCACTAAAACACCGTCTTCGTCATTTGAAGGACATTGATGCTTAGCAACTTGCTTAACAGCTTCCGTTGCATTATCCATTGCATAACTCAGACCACAATACTCCAACATCTCAATGTCATTGCCCCCATCTCCAAAAGCAACGCACTGGTCAGGATTAATCCCCAAGCGCTCAACTAACATTTTCAAGCCGAAAGTTTTATGGCACTCAGAAAGAATCAAGTCTACAGAACCATGACCACTACTGGTAGGTACTAATAGCCCGGCTAATTTTTCACGGAACAATTCAACGTAAAATTCGGTTTTTTCAACAGGCATAGTCGGAGCAAATTTTAAAATTTTATCTTGAACTTCTGCAAAATCAGCTACCCATTCTAATCTATGGTAATAGATATTGGTTAGATCAAAAAATGCTTGACTCACCTTTCCTCTTTCACAGTAGGCACTATTCAGACCACACATCACATTTTTTACTTCAGGATAGTCTTTACATAAATCAAGGACCACCTCGATCGCTTTTCTAGGCATATCGGCTGAAAATAGTACCTCTGTTTTATCTTTAACAAAAGCACCATTTTCAGCAACAAAACTTAATTCATCATAATAATTTGGAAATAACGATCTCAATTGGTAGTATTGATTTCCACTTGCAACAACAAATTAACAATCAACAGCTTTCATTCACGATAAAACAGCCTTGAACCTTGGGATATCGTATGTGTAATCAGTACGAGCAAATGTTCCATCCATATCTACTGCTACCAACTTTAGATTATGAGGATTCTTATTCATAAAAACACTCCTGTCGCCTTTGATATCTTCATTATATTGAAAAAGTGTTCAGACCTAAAGCAGCCTATTTTTCTTACTCCGTTAAAAATAAGAACATTTCTAATTTCAGTTAACTATCTAGATACATACAAGCCATTTTTTGTATTAAAAGCTACCGACCTGTCTTTCTCCTAACCCACAGGTCAGCCTAAATCAGTGTTGACATAAGATTTTTATCATTTTTACTTTAACTGATTTTCTATAACTGGTACATCCTTGGTCAGCTAGTATCATAAGTTGATCCTAAGATAAGCACCTTATTACTGAATGTAATACACAAATTTGATCTGGATAATTCATAACCTAGAAATAGGCCATCAAAATAAAAATATTACTTTTATTCATGTTCAATCAGGTAATAAACCATTCATGAATTATTTTTTTACTAAATGCGTTATAGGGTATGGTTTACCAAAACCATCTAAGTCTTCTTCAGATTCAATTTCAAATCCATGGCTTAAATAAAAATGTTTTGCATATTTATTTTGACTATTAACATCAATTCTTTTTATATCTTCAGTTTCAATCAGCTCAATTAATATTTGACTACCATATCGCTTACCAATAAAATCTGGATCAAGAAATAGCATAACTAATTCTTCTGCACTTACACCACTAAAACCGACAATTTCTCCGTTATCTTCCCATAAATAAAGTTTAACCTCATCTAAGTTCTCAGGAATGATTGCTTTATAAAAATTAAAATCTGCTTCAGCTAGAAAATCATGGGTTTGCTTTACTGACTTCTCCCAAATTTCTAAAACTAATTTATAATCATTTTTATTTGCTATTCTTTTGTTTAACATGCTCTTATTCCCCTTTTCTTATAATTTTAACTTTATTTGCAAGCATAGTTAGTCAAACATAAAGCTACCGCTATATTTTATTTAAAAAGGAGAATTCGTAATGACTAAAATCTATTTTATGCTTACTTCTAATAGTGGCGTTGGTTCTACCACAATATTTGCGACCCGCGCTAGACGTAACATTGATGATCTTTTAGCTTTTTTCTCTCAGTATTATGACGTATCAGCAAATTATACCAAAGATAAGGATATGATTGATCTATTGGTGCTACCAGAGCCCTTTGGACCGTTTAATAATGAGCGTAATTTGCCGGTCATTCAGATTCCGACTATTTTATTTTTGGAGAGAGACTTTGAAAAAATAAAAACACACATTGATGCTTATTTGGCTAAAAAATAAAACAAAAAAATCCTAAGTTATTGTCTGTGTCAAACCAATGCTTATTAAAGTATTGATTTGACTTTTTCTATTAATGCATCATCTGGATTGATACAAGGAATTCTCGTTCTGGACTGATATTCTGTAAGAAAATAAGGAAAATGAGTACAACCGATCAAAATCGCTTCGACTTGATTTTTCATAAAAAAACTCATTGAATCCGTCAGTCCAAATTGTTCTACAATAATACTAGGGTGGATCTTTGCTTCCACCGCATGTACCCAATCCAGATTCGTGACATTATAAACTCGTATTGTTGAATGGTGCTGCACTAAAACACTTTCTATTCCAGCCGCTCCTTGACCATTAGCGGTCAACACACCAATACGCTCGTGTTTTTGAGCCAAATCCGCATATACTTGAAATGGTGTGATAATCTTCATTGAATATTTCTTAGCCAGAAAATCAAAATCAATCGATGCACTCAGTGAATTACAATAAACCAACAGTAAATCAATTTTTTTACTCTGTAGATCTTTTATTTTCACTTCAATTTGGTGCATCTTTTCGAAGACTGGAAGTGTTTGGAAATAGGTCTGTTGAGCTGGATTTTCTGAAATAGGTACTTCTAACAATTCACAGGAAATTTCGTTCAATAGATCAGCTCCCATCCTAGTATCAATAGGTGTTCCCGCCATTACAGCCACTTTAGGCATACTGATCATTCCTTCAAAATGAATTTTTGCCTATTATACTCTAAAAATCAAATTTGAAGAATAGCGATCCGGAAGTTAAACTGAAAATTCTAAAGTAATTCTTTGATTTATTTAGATTCAACTTAACATCTTTAGTGTACTAATAAAAAATTCGCTCAATATTTCTAGCTATACTTTATATCCCAATATACATAAGCTTCCCTATTTTTACAGGTTACAAGTGAAAATTAAACTGCTTATATTGATTGCATTTAACTACTAAGGATGATGCTTGTTGTTAGTATGTCAGAAAAATCCAACAGTATAGTTTTGTCAGCACATTCATCATTCTTTCCTGTAAAACAAAAAGAGAGTAGACCTATTCTTCCACTTCATCATCGTTATCTAAAACGGTTCTGTTGCAAAGTTTTAAATAAAGAATAAAATCCCTTACGGTATCTATGATTTAAGCTGGGATTCCCAATAATATCTTGATTTCAGTACAGACCGAAAACCCGAAGAGAGTGCCTTCTTTTCGGGTTTTCTTATATAATCCTCGGATGGCTTCCATGCCTTTAATCGTGGTAGAGGCAGTGCGTAAACTTCGATAGAATTTATTGCGTCTCTTTACTGGACGATGGTCTTGTTCAATCAAATTATTCAGGTATTTAATGGTACGATGTTCTGTCCCTTGATAAAAGCCGTATTCTTTTAGTTTCTTAAAGGCACTTGTAATAGAGGGGGCTTTATCTGTGACTACAACCTTTGGTTCATCAAACTGCTTCACTAACCGCTTAAGAAAAGCATAGGCTGCTTGTGTGTCCCGTTTTTTACGTAACCAAATATCCAAGGTTAAACCATCTGCATCGATGGCTCGATACAAATAATGCCATTTTCCTTTAATTTTGATGTACGTTTCATCCATTTTCCATGAATAAAAGGATTTTTTATTTTTCTTTTTCCAAATTTGATAGAGTAGTTTGCCATATTCTTGCACCCAACGATAAATCGTCGTATGAGAAACGTTAATGCCACGATCATATAAGATTTCTCGAACTTCACGATAGCTAAGGTTATAACGAAGATAGTAGCCCACGGCTACAATAATCACATCCTGCTGAAATTGCTTTCCTTTAAAATGATTCATCGTCATTCCTCCTGCTATCTTTTTCTATTATTCTACCTTATTTGATAGTAGATTTAAAACTTTGCAACAGAACCCAAATATCTTTGAGACTCAAAATTCCTGTATATGACATAAAATAAACCACCCAATTTCTTTAAATATTTTTAACAAGTTTTTCTTGTTATTTTTCAAAAATAGAGAATTGATTTTCGTTCATGACAAACAAAAAAGAGGGAACGCATCCAAACATGCGCTCCCTCTAATTTCAGCGTTCGTCACACGGCAAAGAGCCACACGGACATTTTTATAACATTATGCTTAGGCATTGATTCATCGTAATATCACGTATTTTTGACCTTAACACAGCCAAAAAAAGTGGTATCACTTTTGAATATCTGTTATACTAAATCCGTTGCGGGTAATACCGTAACACTGAAAGGTTAACGCATTAAGGGCCAAATCTTAATGCCGTGTATGAACGCTGACGAAGGTTACCAGCCTTCCGAGTTCATACCGCCTTTCTTTTTTTTTGTATTTTCAATTGTCCAAATTTATCGTCCAAAAGTGCAGAACGAAAATCAATTCATCACAAGCATAGCAGACAACTAAATTTATACAAAAAAATGTAAGCGAATAATATTCGTATTGCCTGAAAAGAAGTAATATCAAGATTTTTAGCTTGTTTAAATAATGAAATTATCTCTCTTCGCGTATTATTATAACTCAAAAAAAAGGAGTATACAAACATACGTTCCCTTTTTTATATTTGAAATTAATTATTTCTTTTAACACTTATGACGTAAAAGGCTACGTTTGTGATTTTTATCATAATATTTTAACTTATAAATTCTATTAAAATAGCTATTATTTTGTAATATTCGTAATATAATTAGAATAATAAAAAATTTTTAATTTTAATGTTACTCCATGAAGCAACAATCACTTTGTCAGTAAGGTTTCACTCTAACCAGTCTTTCGTAATAGTGCTTGGGGAGCTTTCAGAATTCAAACGTTTTTCACTTGATACTTTAGCAGCTATTGGTTTTTCGATAAACCAATTTTTTACATAGACAAAAATCAGGTTCTGGATATTTTCGACTTTTTCGGTTTTTAATTTTTGATAGGCTTTTAACAGTGTCGTGTATAATTCTTGTTCTGCATTGACATAATAACTATCGAGTTCTTCAAAAACTATCGAAATACCACTTTCTATTTCAGCTTTTTTCTTTGCATTATGAATAGTCTGGACGGTTTTTTGAGCTTCACTGTAACTTGAAGAAAATGTTTTTATCAAATTTAATACTCGTTCAGGGACAAACGTAGCAATGCTGTCGTTTGTCATAATTGTCTCAAAATTGTCTAACAACAATTGATCTTGTAGGCGGTCTTTTTCAGTGTCTATATTGTGTCTATTAGTGTCTAATATATTATTATTAAGTTCTGGTATGATTTTCATACCCTCTGGTTTATCAACGTTTTGGCACGGTATGATTTTCATACCCTCTTGAGCCCCAAGGGATTCAGCGTCTGATTTTTCGTCGAGGGTGGGTATGATTTTCATACCCTCTGATTTATCAACGTTTTCCCTATTCTCTCTATCAAATTTTTCGAGTAAGTAGATATCATTTTCTGAGACTTTTAATTCTGCTAGATATAGTCTATTAGGATTATTTTTCCCTAACTGTTTGTTAAATCCCATCTGCTTTTGTAATAATAAACCAAAGGATTCCAACTCTTTTTTGATTGCTATCGCTTTTTGTTTTTGGCAGTTTAATACGCTACACAGTTCATTTGTCGTATAAGTAAAATAAACATTACCTTCTTCATCGATTTGCCGTTTGCTGATTGCGATCTCTAATCTTGCTTTTAAAAGCATGTAGGCAATCTTAGTTGAATCTTTCATTTTTTTGTATTCGTCAGAAACAATAAAGACTTTTGGAAATTGATAAAATAATTCGTTGTAAACTCTATCCGCCTTAAAAAAATTAAAATCAGTCATTGTAGATCCTCTACTTTCACGTTGTTTTATTTATGTAAAATTACCTACTCTTTTCGAAAATAGCAAAGATAAATAAAAAATGCAAACGCATTAAAACTGCTTTTTAATTAAATACTACCTAAAATCAGAAATAAAATGAATTATGTACTACCTTTAAAGTCATTAAGAACTACTTTAAATAAATATTATTTATAATTAAATACTACCAGAAGAACGTATGAATAAAATTTAGTTTTAAAATTAAAGATAATTAAGTACTACCAGTGTCAAAACAAAAAATAAATTAAGAACTACCTTCTGCATATAAAACATACTACCATTACTAGTAATATATACTACCTTATTTCAGTAGTATATATTATATTATTTTTATAAGACAAGGCTTTAGGCTAGAAAACAATAGATTATATACTACTAAAAAATACAATAAGTACTACCAATGTCAGATATATATAATAATTATGTACTACCATTAAAATTAACTTATTTAATAAGATACTACTGTGTTAATCTGAAAAAAATTACTTTAAAGTAGTTACATACTACCTGTTAAATTAGATACTACCATTAATACTTAAATTAGATACTACCTATATTTATATTAAGTACTACCGTTCTAGGAATAAGATAATAAAAAAATACTACCAAATTGCAATTAAATACTACTTAAAATGTAAAAAATAAGAACTACCCAAATTAGGTAGTTCTTAATAAGAGAATATCAGATAAATTTGTACAAGTCATAAAAAAATTAATCTTAAATTTACCCGTGGTGCTAGTTAATTTTTTCCTAGAGGAAAATGTCTAAACATGTTGGTAAATCAACAAAAAAACGCATATAGTAGTCTCAAAACTCCCAAGAAATGAGGACTACATATGCGTTCATCAAAATATACTGAACATTATACAGATACTTTTATAACATTCAAGGAAATTATGAGAACTGTTTCTAACATATACCACAATTGTGTACCAGATAAGATTAAAAACCGAAGAAATACTGATCAACTGAAGCAACGCGATACAGTGATTATTGCTTGTGTTATATGGGGCATAATTAATGGCTATACTAGCCAAAGAGCCACGTATAGAGCGGTTTGTTCCGTCTTATTTCCTAATGGTGACTTTCCTAGTAGGAGTCGATTCACTCGCTTAAGTTCAAACTTAGCTTACACTATCAAGATTATTCGATACTTTTTCATCAAGAAGCTCACCAAAGGTGAATTAGTCGGAATTATAGATAGTTTTCCTAGTCCATTATGTAAACCAGTTAGAAATAGACAAGCAAAACTATTGAATAAAATAGCCAAAGTTGGCTATAACTCAACAAAAAAATCTTATTTTTATGGTCTTAAAATTCATATGATCGTTACTAAGACTGGCTTTCCGATTACTTACTCAATCACGAATCCAGGTGTCCATGACGTGAAAGTGTTAGAGACTTTATCGGAAGAAGCGAATCTTCCCAATATCCTAGGGGACAAAGGATATATTAGCCATAAAATCCATGAAAAGCTTGCCCTTATGGGCATTACTATATCCGTTCCGCCACGTAAAAACATGGATAAATCAGAAAAACTAGACCACAGCTTACTTGGAAAACAAAGAAAAATAGTTGAGACTGTTTTTTCTTCCTTAGAAAAATTAGGTTGTCAAAATTTCAACTCACGTTCTGTTAAAGGGCTAGAGAGTAGATTTGAAAGCATATTACTGGCTTACAGTGTTCTATTAAGTCGAGCACAACGACGTTTTGAAGGAACTTTGAGATATTCTTTAGGATATTAAAATTAACTAGCACCACGGGTTTAAATTTTTAAATATATATACTTGTTAATTATAAACTACTTTATTTAGGTAGTACATAACTAACAGATAAAACTACATGCTTGTAGTTTGTCTAGCTAATGAGTTGCATATGATTTATATAAAGGTGTGCAGCATAACTTAGTTGAAGTTAAGAGAATAGAATAAATATTTTTTGTTTTGCTAATAATTAAACACTACCTAAATATGGTAGTGTTTAATTATATAATATTCATTTTGTTACAAATAATCGTATTATAAAAGCATAACAATTGGGATAACTATTTTTTAGATTATTTAAATACTACTTAAATTAGGTAGTATTTAAATTTTGGTTTAAGGTAGTAGGTAATTAAGAAATGATATATATCTTCTTTTATAATAGAAGGGGAGAGGCCTAGTTAAAAGCAGCGACAATTAATAACAATGTATTTAATGCTTCACAAAATCCATTTGGTGGACAAAGCATTGTTATTAGCGATGATCTACCGTTCTAAGTAGTTTTTTCTATTGGTTGCATTCGTGACTAATTATGGTATAATTATGAGTAACAAAGAGGTATTTCATTATATCACCAAACCCCATCAGCGTGCAGGCTGATGGGGTTTTTTTTACGTTTCTATATTATAGAATTAACGGGTAGGCTTACTGTCTTTTTTGGCAATTTTGCAATCAAGCCACTTGCAGATGTAGTGTGCAGTTACCTCTGCAAATGGCTTGATTGCAAAAACAAAATCAAAAAGGTATTTCATTATATCTCCTCCTCCCCTTGCCAGATTAGGCCGGGGTAGCAGACAGCAAAACTATTATAACATAACTGAAATACCTAAATGACATATACAGATATGATAATTTATGTATTGATTTTTCTAACAAAAGCACATATTTTAATATATACTACCTATTTTAAGTAGTATATATTTTTAGATACAATATCGATCAGTTTTGAGGAAATGAAATTCTAGATATTTTTTGCTACATAGAGTTACTTTCAATATTTTTTAACGTAATTAGGCAGAAGTCACTCATCCTCTATAGGTTTGTGATGAAATTGCCATTGATCCATTTAAGTAAGAGCAAAAAACTGGAGGTTTATCAGGTAATTGGTCTAATGGATTTAAGTATGCGGTCACCGTGTATAGAGTTGCTTATGAGATTCAAGAAAATAAAGTTATTCCAGTATTGCTATATGGAACACATAACAATTTTTATGAATTAGCCGAGAACACTCGCAACTTTATTCGTGTAGATGAATCGGCTTCGGTTGAGTTATAACTTTAGCTATATCAATCAACCGACCGACATATGTTAAATCTATATATAATAAAAATACCTACTTAAATGGATGTTAACGGAAGTGTATGGTGAGTAGTTCACTCGTATTTTGATATCGTTTGTATATGTTTTCAGCGTTCTAAGTGGCTTATTTTGTCCAATAATAATATGGAGTGGAATCCCTTAAGAAACACCGTTGGCAATTGTTGTTATAACATGTTATAATTTATTCATCAAAAACTAAAAGGAGTGTGATAACATGGGAAAAGAACTAAAGGTTAGAAAGATCGGCAATAGCGTGGGAGTGATCCTTCCAAGCTCTCTTGGATTAAAAAGCGGAGACACTATCCAAGCCAAACAAGAAGGCAACTTATTCATATTAGATACTACTCAAATAGCAAAAGAACACGATCGCAAATTGATTGAAGAAAGTTTCCAAGACTTTGAGAAAGGTTTAACAGTTTCAGAAATTGAAATGGTAAAAGCTTTCGGAAAATACGGCTGGAGTGAATAGATGAAAGAGTACACGCTAGTTTATTCTAAAAGTTTCCAGACCAGCCTTGAAACGATAATAGAAGAATGGGAAAATGAGCTTGCTCTTTCTCCAGCCAGCATAAAAAGATTTGTAGGTGCGATCCAGAAGGCTTTAGAACTAACCAAAAATTTTCCAACTATGCATGAGGAAGTTTCCGAAATCTATGGAATGGATATCCCAACATATCGGATCGTGATCGGCAAAAGCTATGCCTTATTTTATCGGATCGACCATGAAAAAAAAGAGATACTTGTAGGACGTATTTTCCAATCTAAACAAATGAAACTAGGCTTTTAACAATAATTAGGCAAAAGTCGCTCATCCTCTACAGGTGGGTGATTAATGCCGCTCGATATGGTTGTTAACCGTCGGTTACTCGAAGATTGATATATAAGACTTAGTACCTTTTTATTTTGCTCCATGTTATGGCCGAAGGTCTAAAGATACAATCATTAGTCTAGAGAAAAATTAAGAACCGTAGGAACTACGGGGATCGCTTGGTGAATAAGAGACACTGCTATTAGTGAAAAAATAAGATATCAAGTACGCTCTATTCCCAAAAATTTCGTGACTTTACTCATGAGAGGTTTAAGTAGTATATTTTTAATCAAAATTGACGTAACTTTTAATAAATACTACCTAAATAAGGTAGTATTTATTTTTGTGTTTTAAAAGAGGAAGTCCAATATATCTATGGGGGTTCTGTTGCAAAGTTTTAAATCTACTATCAAATAAGGTAGAATAATAGAAAAAGATAGCAGGAGGAATGACGATGAATCATTTTAAAGGAAAGCAATTTCAGCAGGATGTGATTATTGTAGCCGTGGGCTACTATCTTCGTTATAACCTTAGCTATCGTGAAGTTCAAGAAATCTTATATGATCGTGGCATTAACGTTTCTCATACGACGATTTATCGTTGGGTGCAAGAATATGGCAAACTACTCTATCAAATTTGGAAAAAGAAAAATAAAAAATCCTTTTATTCGTGGAAAATGGATGAAACGTACATCAAAATTAAAGGAAAATGGCATTATTTGTATCGAGCCATCGATGCAGATGGTTTAACCTTGGATATTTGGTTACGTAAAAAACGGGACACACAAGCAGCCTATGCTTTTCTTAAGCGGTTAGTGAAGCAGTTTGATGAACCGAAGGTTGTAGTAACAGATAAAGCCCCCTCTATTACAAGTGCCTTTAAGAAACTAAAAGAATACGGCTTTTATCAGGGGACAGAACATCGTACCATTAAATACCTGAATAATTTGATTGAACAAGACCATCGTCCAGTAAAGAGACGCAATAAATTCTATCGAAGTTTACGCACTGCCTCTACCACGATTAAAGGCAAGGAAGCCATTCGAGGATTATATAAGAAAACCCGAAAAGAAGGCACTCTCTTCGGGTTTTCGGTCTGTACTGAAATCAAGGTATTATTGGGAATCCCAGCTTAAATCATAAATACCGTAAGGGATTTTATTCTTTATTTAAAACTTTGCAACAGAACCCAATCATTTGAGAAGTTAAAACCTACACATGAAGGTAGGTATTTTAGAAGATTGAATAGACAACACCGGGTTGTTTATAAGGTAGATGAAGATGAACACGTGGTTGAAATTTATTCAGCAAGGACGCATTACGAGTCACAGTAATTACTTGTAAATACATTATCTCGTGGTATAATGTATTTACTAAGTAATTACATACTGTTAGAAATGAGGGATTTAAATGATTACAAAAACAAGAAAACAAGGCAATTCAATCATGTTGACAGTACCTAAAGATTTTAATGTTCCTAATGGAGTCGAAGTTGAAGCAAAGTTGGTAGAGAATGGTATTCTTTATGAATTTGTTGAACCACAAAAAGAATTTTATGATTTTAGCGAAGATATTTTGTCTGATATAATTGCAGAAGGCTACGATAAAGATGAGATTCTTGTAGAATTTAAGAATAGAAAAAACAAAATGCATTCTTCCTTTAGAGATATTGCTGAAGATACACTTACTAATTCTAAAGTAATGACTAAAGAGGAGTTGGCAACAGAAATTGGCTTATGAAATCGTTCCTTCAAAACATGTCATTAAGTATTTAAAAAAGCTAAAAGAGAAGACATTGAAAGAAAAATTTTTGAATTTAATTTATGATGAAATTGCGATTGATCCATATAAGGGTGAACAAAAAACTGGGGATTTATCAGGTATTTGGTCTAGTGGGTTCAAATATGCGGGCACAACATATAGAGTAGCTTACGAGATTATAGAAAACAAGGTTATTCCAGTATTGTTATGTGGAACGCATGAAAACTTTTATGAACAGTTGAAAAAATTAATCTAGTGATTTGTTGTCGTTCTTAAGAAGGACGGCTTCTTTTTTATCGAAGATCTGATTCATCTACATGACTAAAGTCGCGAGTATTCTCTGCTTCTCGATAAATTAAATAACGTCATTACTTTGAGGAAAGCTATAAATCAATATATTTCAGCTTTTCCTTATTTATGTACTACCTTTTACTTATTAATTATAAGGTAGTACATATATATCTTTTTTTTGGTAGTAACTAAAAATAAATATGTTATAATAGTATCAAATGAATATTGCTAAAAGAAAAGAGGTAGGAACGTGGTAGCGAAGAAATATGTAATCGGTAATTTTAAAGGTGGCGTAGGTAAAAGTACGTGCGCGCAAATGTTAGGGTTTGAATCAGCAGTTAATGAAGGAAAAAGAACCTTGATAATTGACTTGGATATGCAAGGAAATACTTCTGATGTGATGAACTTAACGCATATGAACTTCACTAACGAAGAAGGAGGCGGAGAAGGTGAACCGATTGTTTACGAAAATACTGTGACTGACGTGTTGATAAACAATCTTCCACCTAAAGAGGCTGTCTATAAAGTAATCAATAACCTCTATATACTTCCAGCAGACATGTCCTTTGAAATGTATGATGATTGGATCAAAGACCAATATAATGATTCATTATCCCAATTCAAATATATGAAAGAAAAGCTAGAACCATTATTTGATGAGTTTGACGTCATCTATTTAGATGTCCCACCTTCTATTTCTGTATATAGTAAATCCGCGATGTACATTGCGGACTGGGCAATCGTCGTCTTACAGACCCAAGTAAAATCGATGAGAAATGCGATGCAATATCTTGAGTATATGGACTTTTTTGTGAAAGAATTTGATACAAATTTATATGTTGCTGGTGTTATTCCTTTCATGTTGGAAAGCGGTGACGCAGTAGATCAGGAAATGTATAAACAAGCCCAAGAGATTTATGGGGAACATTTGATTAAAAATGTTGTACTCAAAAATGCACGCTTAAAACGATACGACGGATCAGGTATTACGATGGAGAAGACAAAGAAAGGTCTCTTAAAACAATGGGATCGCAAAAGCCACGAATTATTTATCAGTATTTTGAAAGAATTGGAAGAACACGAGAATTGGTATGCGGAGGTGGAGTAATTGGCTGACATCAAAGGACTTGATATTTTTGGGAACAACAAAGGACTCGCCAAAATAAAAAAAGAAGCAGAAGCAAAGAAAAAGCAGCAAGCAATTACACCATCTGAAAATAAGCAATTAGAAGTGCACCAAGTTCAAGAAATAAAAACTTCCTCCAATGTTGAAAGACAGAGTAGAGGAAGAACAAAAAAAGTTGGCGCACCAATCAGAAAGTTTGATAAGGTTTATTCCACCAAGCATCCTTTAAAACTGTCGACTTTGTTAAATGCGACTTCCAGAGTTTTAGTAGAAAAGTATGAGACTAATATGACAAGAGATGAATTGCTTAGAAAAGCTTTAGATGAGTATATTAAACAGAATCTTACGCAAGAAGATAAGCAAGATTTGTTTAATGACGTGGTGAAAGAACTAGACTTGTTCAGAGAAAAATATCCAATTGTTCCAGAATTAGATGATCGTGGAGAAATAATAAGAACTACCAGTCAGATAAAACAAGATACCGAAGACTCACTGCGCAAAGGGTGGGGAATGAATAATAAAGTTAGATAATAATCAAAGAAGAACTAAGTAACTACCTTTAAACGGTAGTTACTTAGTTCTTCTTTGATTTGCGTGAAATAGAGGGGATTTATTTTTCTGGTTACGTGATTAAAAAATCCAAAAAATGAGCATAGGAACGGTTATGATTTTAGGGTGTGTTTTAATGAGATATTGTGATTTCATTAACAAGTGTATGATAATCTGTTGTTGAGTTAGTAAATAAGTAATAGAGCTAACTCTAAAATAAAACTATTAGGAGGAGATGTAGATGAAAAAGTTTAAAAAGAAAATATATTTAGGATTGGTTGTTGGGGTGAGTATGTTTGGGTTCATGGCTCATACTAAACAAGTAACTGCAGATACTAACCAAAAAGAAAGGATTATGAGCCAATTAGATGACTCTCAAATAGAGTATGTACCCAATGAGCTAATTGTCAGTTTAAAGGCTACACTGGAATGGCAACAGTTTTTTTGACAAATTTTATAAGGTGCAGAACTTCTTTCCGTATGCTATTCCGATTGTCCTTGACAATGAGCCTCCTCGGATGTGACGATCTTCGGCAGGAGCTAACAGTTAAAGTTAGACTGCCTCGCTAGCGTTAGCACATCCGAGCTCATTATCAAGGATTCGCTGCGCCAATCTCTGGTTACGGTAACCAACCGGTGTCTCGTAGCCAAGTGTACCGTGCAACCGAAGGTGGTTCCACCAATTGACATAGTCAAATAACTCCAAATCCAATTGTTGTAAGGTTTCAAATGTGTATTGATAGACAAATTCTACTTTCAACGACTTATAAGTTGATTCAGCTACGGCATTATCAAAAGGACAGCCTTTATGACTCAATGATCGATTGATGTCAAAAGTTGTTAATAATTCATCAATAGCTTGGTTATCAAACTCTTTTCCACGATCAGTATGAAAAATCTCAACCTCTGTCAGAGGTTGTTTGATACGGCTAAATGCTTTTTTTACTAGAACGGCATCTTTATGTTCTCCACAAGAATAGCCGAGAATTTCTCGATTGAACAGATCCAAAATGAAACAGACATAATTCCATTTTTTCCCGACTCGTACATAAGTCAAGTCTGTTACGATCGCTTCTAATGGGTTGTCTCTTAAGAATTTACGATTCAATACGTTTGTCGTTTTGGCTTCATTGCAAGTAGAATGATGTACTTTAAAATAAGCAACAGTATAGCTCGATTTTAATCCTCTATTTTTCATGATTCTACTAATTTTTCGTCGGCTGATCTGAATGCCTCGTTTTGATAAGGCTTTTTTTATTTTTCTTGAGCCGTAGGCCTTTCGGCTGCGGATAAATTCTTCAGCGACTACTTCTTCAAGTTCTGATTCGTCTTTCTTTGGTTTTGATTGATAATAATAGGACTGACGTGATAGACCTAATATTCTGCACATCGCTGATATAGGGTAAAGATGCTTATTCGCATCGATTACTTGTCTCTTCGTCCGAATATCAGCGCTGCTTGCTTTAAAATATCATTTTCCATTTCTAATTGCTGGTTTCTTTTACGTAGTTCTAACAATTCTTTTTGTTCAGGCGTAAGATTATCTTTTTCTTTGAATGAACCACTCGTTTTAGATTGCTTTACCCATTTGTCAAATGCTGAAGCCGTTAGTTCATATTCTCGAATGATTTCTACACGTGGCTTTCCAGCTAAGTAAAGATTGACGATTTGTTGCTTGAATTCTTGTGAAAAAGTTCTTCGTGTTCTCTTAGACATAAAAATTCCTCCTGGTATGTTTTCTTCTAGTCTACACACCTTAATTTTTCTGTCTAGTTAATTGTAGCCTATCCACACAAAGAATTTCAACAGAGAAAAATAAACCGCAAAATTTATTGGGTGTAAAAGTTATGGTGGAAAAAGATTTGACTCTTAGGACAAATGAAAGCGATTATAATAAGCGAGATCAAGTATTATTAGTGAAATTGAACGAAGAAATTAGTGTGGAAGAGGCAGTAAGAACATTTAATGCTTCTGATATGGTCAATTATGCAGAGCCAAACTATGTGGTTGAACTAGAGCCGTTGAATGATGTTGAGGAGCCAAATACAACTGATTCTTTAGGAAATCGATCAATTATTCTTAACGATCCTAATTGGAGTAAACAAGCTAATTTAAGAGAGATTAGCATGCCATCCGCTTGGGAAGAAACCAAGGGTTCTAAGGATGTGAAGGTAGCGGTCATTGATTCAGGAATTGATTATCAACATGAAGATCTTTCTGGAAATGTAGATGAAAGTTTGGGATACGATTTTTTTAACGATGATACAGATCCTATGGATACTATGGGACATGGACACATATTGCCGGGATTATTGGTGCTCAAACAAACAACGAATTAGGTGTTGCTGGAATAAATTGGGATGTTACGATGGTACCTATACGTGTATTTGGTAGTAGTGGAGGTACCAGTTTGGCAATCTTAACTGAAGCTATTAATTATGCGGTTCTGTTGCAAAGTTTTCCCAAAAATCTATTTTAGTGTAAAATTGAGACAAAAGACAGAGAGGACAGAGTAATGAATCATTTTAAAGGCAAACAATTCAAAAAAGACGTCATTATTGTCGCTGTTGGTTACTACCTGCGTTACAATCTAAGCTATCGTGAAGTTCAGGAATTGTTATATGATCGTGGAATAAATGTTTGTCATACTACGATTTATCGTTGGGTACAAGAGTACAGCAAAGTCCTCTATTATCTATCGTGCAATTGATGCGGACGGCTTAACCTTAGATATCTGGTTACGAAAGAAACGGGATACGCAAGCAGCCTATGCTTTCTTAAAACGACTCCATAAACAGTTTGGTGAGCCGAAAGCAATTGTGACCGATAAAGCACCTTCTCTTGGCTCCGCCTTTAGAAAGTTACAGAGTGCGGGTTTATATACTAAGACAGAGCACCGAACTGTGAAGTATCTTAACAATTTAATAGAACAAGACCATCGACCTATTAAACGACGAAATAAATTTTATCAAAGTCTCCGTACAGCCTCTTCCACGATTAAGGGCATGGAGACCATTCGAGGAATATATAAAAAGAACCGAAGAAATGGAACGCTCTTCGACTTTTCGGTGTCTACTGAAATCAAGGTATTAATGGGAATAACAGCCTAAGATATTTGGAGTTCAGAGAGGGCGCGTTTGATTTTCAAACTTCGCAACAGAACCCTTTTGCTAATCATACAAGATCCGAAGATTATACTCGCTCATTTTTCCATAAAAAAGAAGCCGTTCTTTTGACGAACGACCTCTCTTTTGATTTGTACTATCCAAATATATTGTAACATTTTAATTTCTATATTCCATATGTTCCTTAAAACTCAATTAGATACTCTTACAAAAAATAGAATGGCACTTATCATAACTCAAAGTCCCGACCATGCTTTGGGAGTTTTTACTTCAGCAAGCAACTCCAATAAAACCTTCGGTGTGGAAAAGCCGTTTCTAATAGTGAATCCACTAATTGCAGGTTGAAATTCTTTCTTGTAATCATAATAAAATTCACCTTTAGCAGCACTAGCTTTTACTTTTTCTAAAATTTCACATAGATTTTTATCTTTTTTAATTTCTGGGGTGGCTAATGCTGTTTCAGTTAATTCTAGAACTTTGTTGAAAGATTTATTACTTTTCATAGTATTAATGTCCCATACCTGCCAAACCAGAAGCCCAGCCACTAATAACGATTCCTGCAATATTCTCTTTAGCTTCTCCCCAGTTAACCCAGCATTTACTATTATTACAATAAACACCATTACCATATGAACGCGTAGCTGCATCAACTTTTGTACCAAAATTTGTCACAACTAACCCAAATATTCCAATAAGAGCTAAACTAAATAATTTTTTTCTCATAAATCAATACCTCCTTTTTCTAAAATAATTATAAATGATTTTTAGAAAAATTTGATAATTATATCATAAACAGTTGTTTTGAAAGCATAATGGCAATAAAAAATCATTGTTAAAACTAATCTCATTTGTATTCTTCGGGGAATTAATTCATTCCCTAGAAAATCGTGTGTCACACAATAACGCGCATAATTTCCTACTTTTCTCAAATATTTTGCTACTTGATTTTCATATTCTTCCATTTCTGGAGTATACCCTATTGAGATCTAATTTTATATCTATCTGAACTTAATTAAGTGAACTATTGAAAGAACGCTGAAATGAGAAATTAAAACAGGATCAAAACCTTAAAAGTTGTTGGCCCTTCTATAAAGCTATAGAATATTTTTCGAATTTTTGTGTGACAAATACTGAGAAAAATTTTTGCCATTTAAATATAAAAATGACACTTGGATTTCTAAGGGGTCAACAGAGTTGGGCAATAGGATTTTAAAAATGATCCAAATTTTTGAATTTTAAAGGAGTTTTTTTCTATGGCTAAAATTGGATATGCTCGAGTAAGCAGTATTGATCAAAATTTAGATAGACAGCTAGAATTGTTATCAAAGTGTGATAAAATTTTTACTGATAAGGCAAGCGGGAAAGATACCAATCGTGAAGGATTTCAAAAAATGATGGAATTCATACGTGAAGGTGATATTGTCGTTGTGACAGAATTAAAACGTCTTGGGCGAAATAATAAAGAGCTAACAGAAACGATGAATTTGATTCAGCTGAAGAAAGCGACTCTGGAAGTTTTGAATTTACCAGCGTTAACAGGGATAACTGATGATAATTTGCGTCGATTACTTAATAACTTAATTATTGAACTATACAAGTACCAGGCGGAAGAAGAACGTCGATATATTCGTGAAACGCAGCAACAAGGTATTGCGCTTGCTAAAGCAAAAGGAAAATATAAAGGTGGGAAGCCAAAGTATAGAGAAGATGATAAACGTCTGCAATTAGCATTTAAATTATTTTTAGCTGGATCTACAGATAAAGAAGTAGAAGAGCAAACAGGAATTAATCGAAGAACATTTAGAAGGTACAGAATGAAATACGGAATCACTAGTAAATTGAGAGAGAAAAATAAGATAAAATAACTTAAAAATTCACAGAGATTGAACCGATTTCATATTTTTACTTGAGTCTTAATTAACAAATATAATCCATTAATTTAAAAATTAAGTAAGGATGGAGTAAATGGAATTTATAAACAATACTAAAGAAAAAATTTTGAATAGTCCCTACTTTAATAGGGTGTCTTATTTATTTGAAGAGTCTTTTATGACCTATTCAATAGGAGCGTATAGATCATCGTACATTACTTCGTATGTAGGCTTTTTACAACAAATAAGACAAAATATAATAAATTATAACGAAAATCCTTATTTCAGTATAATAGAAAAGAAAGAAAATGAGACAGAAGAAAAATATAAAGCAAAGATTGAAAACAAGTGGAGAGGGTTAAACAAAAATCTAATCGATGTTGATAAATGGGAAAATGCTCTTATTAGTGCTTTAAATGAAAATACCGATACTAATATATTAAGGCTGAACGATGGGGATAGAACTAAGCTTTTATACTTTAAAAATATTAGAAATGATGCAGTGCATGATAAAACAAATCAAATCACTTTAGCACAATTGCAATCTTTATGGGAATTCATAATAGAATATGCACATAGGACTAGAATAGGCGAAAACAAGGAAAGCTTTTTAAAAAATTACCAAGAAATTACCGAATGGTATAAGCAATCTGGGGATATTCCTGAAAATAGATTAAGAGTAATCGAAGAGTCTTTTTATTTATTAACAGAAAAAGAAAAGATAGAAATTCTTAGTATTTTTTATAGAAGTTTTTTTAATCCTCGTCCCGATGATATTTACACTCTGCATACTGAAGAAGTATTTAATCACTTATTTGAGAATCATCGACTAGAAATGTATAATCTGCTTAGTTCTGATCCTGAATTAGCTTTATTTTCTATTTTTGTAATTAATAACATAGATGTAGCATGTTTGCAATGGAACAGAGATAGAAGTGATTCAATATTACGACTAGATAATCGGATGATTGATAAAATAATTAGATTTGTTAAAATGCAAGATAATCTAATATTAAAAGAAAAAATAGGTAATTTCATAGATGTTCTATCAGAGCCTTATAAATTAGACCCCGTTTTTCCAGCTGCTTTAAAAGAAAAATTCAATTATTTCTTTCAGGAATTGCTGGTATATAAAATAATTGAATTAAAAGAACTAAAAGAGTTGGATTTGAATGAAAAAATAAATGAAATGCTTATAAACATTGCACTGGAATCAGTTGAAAAATCATATACTTATAAAGGATACAACGGGAGACAAAAAAAAATAGATACATTTTCATGGAATGATACATATATAAATATGTATTACATTATTTATCTCTCAGATTTATCTCTAGAAAGTAAATATGCAGAAAATGAAAGCATGAAGGAAGTTTTCAAAAGATTAAAAATATTATATGGAATGAATAATTCAGAAAATCCTAATAAGGATGTGAGTTTTCTCTCAAACTTTAGTATTTTATTTGAATTACTTAATGATTTTCCTCAATTAAAAAGAGAATTGGAACAATAACTTTCAATTCATTCATTATTTTGTATCTGTCTTGCTAGTGGTCTAAAAAACTTTAGTAATTTAACGATTGAAAATTTTTAATAAAAAGCAAATTAACTAATGGATTTTCATTAGTTAATTTGCTTTTTTTATTCTAATTAGTTGATATATGAAGATTCTAACGCATTTAAAATCTAATAAGTGGTCAGTTATCCGTTTAAACTTTTTGTAATAACAATTCGAATCTTTTTTTGTTCATTTGAACTTCCTTCTTTACAAAAGGGAACATATGTTTGTATAATTGTGACGAATGGAGTGTTATTTATGATAGATTATTCAAAATAGCCGAACAAGCCAACCAGTGAAAGGGTTAAAAGGTCAGAAGGGTTCGTTTGAAGCAACGATTGTTTTAAAAGAAGACTTCACTACAGGCTTTGAATTTTCTGAAAAGAAAAAAACGAACTTCAAGAAAAGAACACGACGCACTACAAAATAATGGAGGGTTAATCTTATGCGTAATACAACACACAAACAACAAGAAATCGAAAATCAAAAAGCCAAAATTCGTTCAGAACAGGAAAAAATGCGTGCCAGCAAACGAAGACTGCAGCAATTAAAGAACCAGCAGAGGATTCAAAAAGAAATTGAATTAGATCGATAGACATTAACCTTGTTACAAATACACTATCATGATATATTTAATGTAGTGTATTTGTAACGAAAGGGGGGAAGTAAATGCAAGAGAAACTGAAAGAATTGTTGGCTATTCGCGATGGAAATTTATCTATGAAGGAAGCCAGAAAGTTAGGAATCGCAGCAACCACTGTACAAAGATTGGTGAATCAAGGAAAATTGATCAAAATTGATCGTGGTTATTATGTAGAGGATGGTCATGGAATAGATGATTTATTTTGGCTTCAGCAACGATTTTCCAGGGGAATCTTCTCTCATGAAACGACTTTAGATATTTACCAGCTTTCTACGAATATGCCGAAATTCATTCACTTAACTTTTCCCCATGGCTATAACGTTGATCGTTCAATTACAAAAGAGCAGCAGTTACAATTTCATTTCGTGAAGAAAGAAGTTTATGAACTAGGAAAAGTAGAGGGAACTTCCTTTCAAGGAAATCCTATTACTATGTATGATAAAGAGCGTACACTTTGTGATATTTGGAATCCGAGATATGAAATTGAATATGAAATGAAATTAGAAGCATTAAAAGAGTACATGGAAGACCCATTGAGAGATCCAAGTAAATTAAGAGATTACATGACAAAACTACATGTAGAAAAAGAAATGAAATACCACATGCAAAGCTTATATTGATGGAGGAAAAAGATGACACCGACACAATTTGCAGCAAAAACAAGAAATTTAGCAAAGAGTACAGGATTAAATGCACAGTTAGTGCAACGGCATTTTATGATGGATCGTCTAATTGAACAAATTTCTGAATCAAAGTACAAAAATGACTTCATTTTGAAAGGCGGCTTTTTATTAGGATCAAAATATGGAATCGATAGAAGGACAACAATTGATATCGATACGACATTTAGAAATAGCAAATTAACTGAAGAAAAATTGAAGAGCATTTTTAATGATTTAACTAGAAAACCCACAAAAGAAGGCATTGTTTTCTCTATTCAAGGAATGAAGGAAACAAGAGAAGCCGATTTTTATCCTGGATTTCAAATTAAATTGGTGGCTAATTTAGAGAAAGTACGTGTACCGTTTAAAATGGACGTGACAACAGGAGATTCTATTTATCCTGAAGTAGATACACACTATCACCAATTAATGTTTGAAGATAAAAAAGTGGAGATTCCAGCTTATCCAACAGAACAAATTATTGCAGAAAAGCTAAGTGCTACGTTCAGCTTTGGCACAGATAATTCGAGAGCAAAAGATTACTACGACTTATTTACCATTCCGAAACTAGAAAATATTGATACGAAAGAGTTATACAAAAGTGTTCGAAATACATTTACAAAACGTGGAGATACAAAGCCTTTATCCTTTTATTATGAAAGAGAAATGGATAAGATCAGGGGAAACGACTATTTGGAAAAGCAGTGGGAAAAATATCGCTCAGTTAACACGTTTGCGAATTCCATTTCATTTGCAGATACAGTCAACGAAATTGATCACCTAATGAAAAGTGTGATCAAAATTGAAAATCAAGAAAGAAAAAGGCAGTTTAAAAGATCACAACAAATGAATCAAGAAATGGAGAGATAAAGATGATTAATAATGTAACTTTAGTAGGACGGTTAACCAAAGATACAGATTTACGTTATACCGCAAGTGGCACAGCAGTGGCCACTTTTACCTTAGCCGTTAATCGTAATTTCACGAATCAAAACGGCAATCGAGAAGCCGATTTTGTCAACTGTGCGATTTGGCGCAAACCAGCAGAAACGATGGCGACATTAGCTAAAAAAGGCAGCTTGATTGGCGTTGTCGGACGGATTCAAACCCGAACCTACGATAACCAACAAGGACAACGTGTGTATGTGACAGAAGTTGTAGCTGATAACTTTCAACTATTAGAAAGTAAAGTAACGACAGAGAGCCGTGCGCACGCTGATCAATCGTCCAGCAGTCCAAGCCCTACCACCTTTGAACAACGGGATGTAGCTACGCCTAACAACAATGGATTGAACGCTTCACAAAATCCATTTGGCGGACAATCAATCGATATTAGTGATGATGATTTACCATTCTGATTGTAAAAGATCAATAAAGTTGTTATAATGGATACGAAAAGAGGAGTTGCGCTAACAACTCCCCTAACAGCACCGTTTAAGACGGTGACCAGCTTAATATTATTTTTGAAAAATAATCGTCGACCGGCTAAAGCTGACGGTTATTTTTTTTTGATTGTTGTTTACAACTGCTAAGATTCCAAAAATGATTGTTGCGATCAAAGAACCGAAACTAATCATTAATCCTAGCGCCGTTTCAACAGGCAAAAGGCTTCTCCTTTCTGTAAGATTTTGGAAGTACGCACATACGCACCACCTCACTTTCAATCGGATAGCCACCGTCACAAACTTTACTGTCTTGATCATTATAGCATATCTAAAACCGATTAAAAATTCTCAATTTTAGTTGTTTTTGCTATAATTTTAGCGAGGTGATCGTGATGAACAAATATGTTGGTTTGCTTGATAAAATCCGAGTAATAAAAACACAACCATTATTGGTTCGCTTTACTTTACAAACAATTCATGAATCGATTAATTGTGTAGTTGCAGATATTGAAATTATCGATAAATTGCTAATTATGGATGATGGAAAATACAATATTGTCGTCACAGGTCACTTCAATAAACGAAATCAGCTAGTTATTGCTAGCATGTATGTTAGAAATCCCGATCATTTTACGCGATCGATGGGCATATAAAAAAAGAAGAGTTGCAATCCTAATGTAGGACTGCAGCTCTTTTTGTTTTACATAGAAACAAGAAAAATGAAAAGGCCTTTTTAGGAAGGCGCGAGCGCCTTCTCAATTGAAAAACCTCTCTCACTCCAACCGCCACCGCCGTTCGAGAAGAAAGGAAGTGAACGTTGCACGTTCACTAAGATAAAGGGTCTTGCAAAGCAAGACAAAATAGAAAAAACTTCCTCTCACCAAAAGGTTCGTTCCTGTTCGTTATCTCTTTATTGATTTGCCAGACCGGCAACAAGTTGCCTTTTATCACCAAAAAGCGACAAGGACAAGGGTAAATGGCACGCTGCGCGCCCTTGTCCTTGTCGCTTTTCGTTGATTCATTCTGGCCAACAAATCAATAAAGAAAGAACTAACGAAAGGAAGTAAAACCTTTCCTAAGAGGAGGCAGAATCAATCATGCGAAAGAAATTTGATTATTGGGGTGTTCCCTTCAGCGAATTATTCCCAAACTATCATGCACCACATACTGTCGAATGCGATTGTGGAGAAAGAGCGAAATGTATCAAAAGCTATTGTTTTTATCAATGTCCAACATGCGGGAAAAAATATACCTTGTCTTATGGCGATTATATTTTGATTGATGAGAAAGGAAAGAAACGCTGATGAAAACACAACACAAATTATTGACTGTAAAAGAAGTCGTTCAAATTTTGGTGGACAAAGAAGTCATTTCTGAAAAAGTAGCAGAAGCTTTACTTATTCCGCGGTACTGGACGATAGAAACCCCTTTAGTAGAGGATGCACCGACTATGCTATTTGAAGACCTAGTGAAGATTGCAGGATGTGAACTGCATTATCAAGAAAACTTGGAAACTTATGAAAACGAATATTGGTTAACCAAATTAGAGAACTAAAAAGGAGAAAAAAATATGGCTCAAAATTACTATGACGAATTTGTCAAATTACCTTTAGATAAAATGGCACAAAAAATGGAGGATATGACGTTCCTATACAACGAAACACGTGTTCCAAAAAAACATTATAAAGAAAAATTGTCGGTAGCTGTGGAAGAAATGATTGAATCAGGTGTCGAAATGAATCTTATTGCGACGTACTATCGAACACTGGAAGAACTGAAAAAGCAAAATGCAAAATGGTTTTTCCAAGCCTTACTATGCTTGGAAGTAGGTGTCAAACCAAGCACTATTAAACCTTCTGAATACCAAGCTTTAGAACTAACGTATGCGAAATTTATCGAAACGAAAAAAGCCAAGACTGTTTCAAGTGAATGGTTAGATTATTTTGAAAATATCAATAAGTATGGCGCATATTACACCATGAAAAAGGAAGACAACGAAAATGAATAAGGTGATTTATCAACTAACAACGGATTCCATATCAACGATTTGAAAGAAAAAAAGGCCAATAATCATTTATACCGAAAAGTGAGAATGTGTGAAATAAGGACAAAAAAAGCCTAGTAACTAAGGGAATGGTTCTTATTTCGCACCAACCGCCCCCGCCGCTTAGGTGGTGCGAAATAAACGGGCAAAGCCCGATAACTTAAGAGAAAGAAGGTGATCCATTTGAACAAGATTATTCCCTTATTGTTAGTACTGTTTGTTGGCGAAATACTTATGCGAGATAGTGCAGCTGTACAGTTAAACCTCGCTGTATTTTTGGTAATACTGGTGTTTTGTTTGATCTTTTGGCGGTTTGTATTAGTCCTCGTGAGTCTACTATTCAAGATGATTGCAGCCATATTTTTCATGGGGTTATTTCGATGAAAGGAGAGAGTACCAATGCCAATTGCAATAGGAAATAAACGGTTACCCGTGACATTAGATGAAAAGAGACAAAAAGAATTGCAGCAACTAAAGCAGAAGTACGGCAAAAGTGAATCCAGGATTATGTGTATTGCGTTAGATTTATTGATTGCCAAGAAAAAGCAGGATTTGAGGTACCAGCACTAAGAAAGTGACGTCACTTTTTATACTAAAACCTAAAAGTGATATCACTTTTAGACAATGGAAAAGGTGGAAATAAGATGAAGAAAAAACAAACTAAACTATCGTTAGCAGATATTTTAACACAGTTAACCGCAACTGAAGATGGTGTTGTAGAATTTGAACGATCTGAAATTTCGGTAGTAGATGATCGTTACTTTAAAATGCCTTACTTTTTTGACCAAGCAAAGGTCATTTGCCTTTGTGGCTACGATGGGGTACGTGATTACTTTGGAATTAGAATTACTGAAGAAAAAGTCGTTTGGGTAAACAATCATACAGAATTAGGTGCGCTAGCCTTTGAAGGAACTGTATTGGACAATATCTCTATTGTATTCGAGGAAGAAAGCTTTACGCTTGAATGCGATAAGTTAACCCGATATATCGATCCAAAATTCTATGAGGATAAAAACCTGGCATGGGAACTGGCTTTATAGACAGAGTGCTAGTGCAAGTAAAGGAAGAAAGGAAGAAAGGAAGATCACCATGAAATACAATTTATTAGACCATAAGCGAATGTGGGTAGAGAAATTAGAGGAAGACTTAGAACAGTTGGAATTGTTAGGTCATAATAAGACTTCAACGGTGTATAAAGAAGGACTAAAACGAACGAAAAAAGCACAAAAAGAACTAGCAACACTGGAAAGTAGCGTTCAGAAAAAAGAAGTAGACTTAACACACACTTACCTTTAGGAGTAGAAAATGGCAGACAAGAGAAAAGAAAAGATTCAAAAATTACTGGCGCTTGCGGCGGATGTAAATGATGAGGAATCAATGAGCGCATTAGCCAAAGCCCAGCAATTGATGATGGACTATGATCTTACTGAAGATGAGATTTTCAATTATCATGAGCAGCAACGGATAGAAGCAGTAGAAACGCACGTGATCTATCGTGGACGTCCGCAAAAATGGCTGTATCGTTTATTTAGAAATTAAGATAAAAAAGGCTAGTTAACAGGTTTGTTGACTGGCCTTTTTTGATATGTTTGTACATGTTTTATTGTGTTTTAATTTTTCTCTTTTTTATAACAAGCTCCTTTTATAATAAATATTCCGAAAAGTGAAGACCATTTTTTATTTATTAAGACTATTATTATTAGTGAGATAAAATTTGATTGATCTTACAGAATATTGGTGACGATTATGACACTAAAGATACTATTTATGAAAATTTTGCAAAAATGTTCTGAAAATTACATATAATTGTTTTATAAAAAAGGGAGGCAATTATATGAAGAAAAAATTTGTTAGTATTTTTTGATTTTAGGAATTGTTTTATTGAGTGTATCTACTTTAGGAATTACAGTAGATGCTGCAACTTATTATGGAAATGGTGTTTATTGGGTTCTGTTGCAAAGTTTTAAATAAAGAATAAAATCCCTTACGGTATTTATGATTTAAGCTTGGATTCCCAATAATACCTTGATTTCAGTACAGACCGAAAACCCGAAGAGAGTGCCTTCTTTTCGGGTTTTCTTATATAATCCTCGGATGGCTTCCATGCCTTTAATCGTGGTAGAGGCAGTGCGTAAACTTCGATAGAATTTATTGCGTCTCTTTACTGGACGATGGTCTTGTTCAATCAAATTATTCAGGTATTTAATGGTACGATGTTCTGTCCCTTGATAAAAGCCGTATTCTTTTAGTTTCTTAAAGGCACTTGTAATAGAGGGGGCTTTATCTGTGACTACAACCTTTGGTTCATCAAACTGCTTCACTAACCGCTTAAGAAAAGCATAGGCTGCTTGTGTGTCCCGTTTTTTACGTAACCAAATATCCAAGGTTAAACCATCTGCATCGATGGCTCGATACAAATAATGCCATTTTCCTTTAATTTTGATGTACGTTTCATCCATTTTCCATGAATAAAAGGATTTTTTATTTTTCTTTTTCCAAATTTGATAGAGTAGTTTGCCATATTCTTGCACCCAACGATAAATCGTCGTATGAGAAACGTTAATGCCACGATCATATAAGATTTCTCGAACTTCACGATAGCTAAGGTTATAACGAAGATAGTAGCCCACGGCTACAATAATCACATCCTGCTGAAATTGCTTTCCTTTAAAATGATTCATCGTCATTCCTCCTGCTATCTTTTTCTATTATTCTACCTTATTTGATAGTAGATTTAAAACTTTGCAACAGAACCAAACAGGATATTCCAATTGAGACTGACCACTCATTAGAACAGTTAGTTGATGATCTATTAAAAAGATTTGATAAATTACTACCATTTTATAAGGAAACAAAGAAATATACTAAAGGATAGGTAGAAGTAACATCTATCCTTTAGTTTATAAAGATTATAAAAAGTCAAATTTATTCCAAAAAGAACGAAATAGTATAATTTTCTTTCCCTTTCTATTTATTAACCCTCCTTCTTGAAAGGCTCTTAATTTACGAGATATAGTTTCAGGACTGGTAGCTAGATAGCTGGCCAATTCTTTCAGTGAGACTGGTATCGTAATGGTCTCTTCTGTCATTACCTCTGAAAGGAGAGAGAGCTGACTGAAGTAAGTAGCTAAACGATCCTCTATTGAATCAATTGCCAGTAGTTCCAGTTGCTTCTCTATCTCTAAAGATTTGTAGGCATTTAATTGAAGTAGTTTGCAGCTTAATTGTGGGTAAAGATTGATTAACTTATTGAAATCTGATTTATATAGGATACATACTTTTGTTTCTTTGATTGCCTCTCCAGAAAGAGAATTATTTGAGAGACCAAAGAGATAATTCTCTCCGTCATATTCTCCCTCATTAACAATACGAATAAGTTGTTCCTTACCAGTTTTACTCAGTTTATAGATTTTCATAGCACCAGCTGAAACAATCGATAGCTGCTCTGGATCATCAGGAGAAAAAATGATTTCTCCCTTTTGAAAGGTTTTATGATATAGCAATTCTTGAACCTTACTCCGTTCATCGCAGGCAAGGTTATTAAAAAGAGGAACTCGATGAACGCAGCCAATTTTTGTCATATTTTTATTCTCCCTTACATTCTTTTATATTTCCTAAAAAATTGACCATGGTCATTTTTTTTTAATTAGGTAAGATATATAATTAAACCACTATATATAGTGTCTGTTTTTAGTACCAAATGCAATATATAGGAATTATATATATTAGGAGGGAAAAATACAAGTGATTAGAATATACTATATCAGCCTTAGCGGGAATACAACTAATTTTCTTGAAAGATTAAATCATTATCTCCAGAAAGAACTTCAAGAGAAATTGGATTATGTTAATGTCAAGGATCTAGTAAAAAATAATGAATCATTTGGATTTGAAATCAAAGAACCTTACTTTGCTTTTCTACCAGCCTACCTTGAAGGAGGGAATGGTGTCACTACTGGTAATACCGAAATATTAACAACACCCCTCCGTAGGCTTATCGCATATAAAAAAAATAGTAAATATTGTATGGGTATTATCGGAAGTGGTAATCGAAATTTTAATAAACAATTCTGCCTAACGGCCCACCAATATTCTGAGGAATTTGGATTTCCAGTATTAGATGAATTTGAATTACGAGGAACTGAAGAAGATGTTATTCGTATTTCAAATCGATTGAATACTAGGTTAATAGAGTGGAGATACAGTTCAGAGCTTGTACCATATAGGCATTTACCCAATATGACACCACCTCATATGCCTCATACCTTGCGGCACAGTCATCATATTAAAGATGGGACTTGGTAAAAGATGACTATTTGGTCCGGGAAGATAAAGATTTTCGAATTGAGAGAGAATGGAGGTGTTCTCAGAGAGTGTACTTATGACACTAGCAATCAACCACCATTTATTGAAACCCAAACATGGTATAAACTCTCTCCGTTAACGGAAGACCTAGTATTTTCCATTGATCTCTTTTGTAAAAAATCTGATTTTTTACATCAATAAAAGTAAAAGTATAAAAAATAGAAAGAAGACTAAGATGACAAAAGATTATTTTATTCTGAATAATATGTTGAATGTACTAGTAGAGGGACAGATTCCACTTCATTATGACAGGAAGGCGTTAGAGGAATATTTAAATACAGAAATTAGGGATAACTTGAAAACCTTTGATAGTATTGATGAAAAATTGGATTATTTAATTAGTCATGATTATATTGATGAAAGTGTCCTTAGTATTTATGGTGAAAATAATAGAGAGTTCGTCAAAAAGCTGTTTATCTTTGCCTATAACTATGGTTTTAAGTTCAAAAGTTTTATGGCTGCCTATAAATTTTACAATCAGTATGCAATGAAAACAAATGATTTGAACTACTACTTAGAAAACTTTGAGGACCGTGCTGTATTTAATGCTTTGTATCTTGCGAATGGGGATAGGAATCTTGCTCATAAGATACTTGAAGAACTTATTTCCCAAAGATATCAACCTGCAACACCAACATTTCTAAACGCAGGTAAGAAGAGACGGGGGGAAATGGTTTCATGTTTTCTTATTGATATTAATGATTCTATGCTATCGATTGGTCGGAATATTAATTCAGCTTTACAGCTTTCTAGAATAGGGGGAGGCGTAGGGGTTAATCTATCCAATCTACGAGCGACAGGATCTCCTATAAAAGAAATTGAGAATGCTTCTTCGGGTGTGCTGCCTGTTATGAAATTACTGGAAGATTCGTTTTCCTATAGTAATCAACTTGGACAACGAAATGGTGCAGGAGTAGTTTACCTTAATGTTTTCCACCAAGATATTTTAGAATTTCTATCTACTAAAAAAGAAAATGCAGATGAGAAGATTCGAGTTAAGACATTATCACTAGGGTTAGTAGTACCCGATAAATATTATGAATTGCTTAAAACAAATGAACCCATGTGTCTTTTTAATCCTTATCACGTTGAGCGAGTTTATGGTATCCCGTTTTCTTATGTTGATCTAACGAAAGAGTACGATACTATGGTGGATAATGGTGAAATAGAAAAGACTGTAATTAATGCTCGTGAATTAGAACAGGAAATTTCACGTTTACAACAAGAATCTGGTTATCCATACATTTTAAATATTGATACAGCCAATCGAACTAATCCTGTAAAAGGAAAAATTATTATGAGTAATCTTTGCTCAGAAATCCTTCAACCACAAGAACCGTCTATATTAAATCCAGATTTAAGTTATAAAAAGGTGGGGACCGATATTTCTTGCAACCTTGGTTCAATGAATATGGTAAACCTTATGGAAGCTAAAGATTTTGGAAAGTCTATAGAATATGCGATTCGGGCACTCACCACTATTACTGATCGGGGTGCAATCAGTGAAGTTCCAACAGTAGCTAATGGAAATTCGCTTTACCATACAATTGGACTTGGTGCAATGGGACTTCATACAGTTTTAGCTCTTAATAGTATTGATTATGAATCTGATGAAGCCTTAGAATTTGTAGATGCTTTTTTTCTGGCTATGAATTATTACTCTTTAAAGGCCAGTCACCAAATTGCAATAGAAAAGAACGAAACTTTTCATAATTTTGAATACTCTCGCTATGCTGATGGAAGCTATTTTGATTATTATCTAGCGAAGGAATTTCATTTTACATCTGAAAAAGTGGCAAAGATATTTGAAAATATTTTATTACCAACTATTGAAGATTGGCAGTTATTAAAAGAAAATGTCATGAAAGATGGCCTCTACCATCGAAATAGACTAGCTATTGCTCCTAATGGTTCTATTTCTTATATCAATGAGACTAGTGCATCTCTTCACCCAATTACCCAATTAATTGAAAATCGTCAAGAGAAAAAAGTTGGTTCAATCTTCTATCCTGCTCCATACTTGTCAAATAAAACACTTAGATATTATAAGACGGCTTACAACATGGATCAACGAAAAATTATTGATATCTACGCTAAAGCTCAGCAACATATTGATCAAGGAATGAGTCTGACACTCTTCATGCGTTCTGTATTACCTGAAGGTATCTATGAATGGAAGAAGCAAGGAAGTTTAAAATTAACAACTCGGGACTTAAATCGTCTTCGTAATTATGCTTGGACAAAAGGAATTAAGTCACTCTACTATGTTCGGACATATACGGAAGATGACGAATTCAACAGTGTAAATAATTGTGAATCTTGCATGATTTAAGGAGGTACTATGTTAAAAAACTATTTATATTATAGGGCTATTAACTGGAATATTGTCGAGGATGAATTTGACAATGCAGTATGGGAAAGAGCTACATCACTGTTTTGGTTAGATACCCGGATTCCAATTGAAAATGATTTTACGAATTGGATAAAGCTTAATTTGGAGGAACAAGGACAGTTAAAATGTTTACTGATACTTTTAACGAATCTGTCTACCAATCAGTCCATAGAGGTAGGTGAAATTGTTCGAAATGGTAAGTGTTCGCAACAAGAAGTTGCTATTTTAAATAATATTCAATTTATCGAGATGGTCAATACCAAAGCTTATAATCGAATATTGCTCACCTTTGATAAAGAGATTAACCTTGAAAAGTCATTTGAGTGGGTTGATAATGACTCACGTGTACTGGAATATTTAAATGATATTAATACCGTTTATAGAGAATCGAGTCTAATTAAAAAAAGGTTCATAGCGCTATGTGTAGAAGGTCTTCTGAATTATGCTTATCTTTCACACCTTTTTGAGTTATGGATTAATAAAGAATTTAATAACCTCGGAACTATGTTGGAAATGATTATCCGTAATGAGTCCTTGCATTGCTTTTATTTTAGTCATAAGGTAAAGCTTCTACTAAAAGAATCAGATCCGAAAGAGGTTGAACGGTTCAAAGCATGGAGTTATGAAACTGTCAACCACTTTGTAAAGCTGGGACTTAATATAATTGGTGACTTCTATTATTTAAAGGAGAGTAAAAAAATCGCCAAAAACTTAATATTGCAGGAAGCTAATAATATTCTCATGGGGATTGGATTGAAAGAGCAGTTTAGTTTTAATGATGAGGTGTTGAAAGGAATAAATTATCGGTTAAATAACTTACGCAGGCATTATCTATCCATCTCTAGTAATAAATCAACTTCAACTAATGAAGAGATTATGGAAGAATCTGATTACGAGTTCTAGAGGGGAATATGGAATATAGGGGTATAGACTTAATTTGGTGATTAAACTAGAAATTAGGATTAATGTCATTGATTTGGAATTAGTCTATGATACACAATTTAAAGGAAAGGGTGTGATAGATACCGTTATCATATTAATGACAAAGGATAACAATAGATTGATCGATCTTATTACTGACTAGATATATATCGTATTAAAGTCAATAATAGAGGTCTCAAGTATTTACGATTAAGTAAGGGTAAGAACTTGCTTAGTAATTAGAAGGATAAGTTATGCATAGATTGCATTAGGGACTTGTTAGAAAAAGTGAGAATAGAAGGTAGAAATAAATAAATCTACTGCTTAAGAAAGGAATTATATTATAACAACATTTTTTGGGAAAACCGTTACAGTTTCAGCAGAGAGACAACTACATGTTGGCGATACAATGTCAAATTTTACACTAATGTCAAGTGATTTAACTCTTAAAAGTTTAAGTAATTTTGAAGGGAAGAAGAAAGTTATCTCAATTGTTCCTTCAATGGAAACTGATTTATGTTCAACACAAACACGTACATTTAACAAGGAATTATCAGAACTAGAGGATACGGTTGTTATCACTGTATCAGTTGATTTACCATTTGCTCAGGCGCGGTGGTGTGGTGCTGAAGGATTAGATGTCGTTTTACTTTCTGACTATTATGATAATAGTTTTGGTAAAGCATTTGGTGTTCTCATGGAGGAGTGGTATTTACTAGCTAGGGCGGTCTTGGTTCTAGATTCTCAAAATACTGTTCAGTATACAGAATATCTTGAAAATATCAATGAATCTCCTAATTATGAGAAGCCCATTGGGGTTGTTAAATCACTATAAGTGTGTGTTTTACGTACATCATATACTATTGATATATTGGTAATATTAATAAGTACAAAGGAAAGGGGAAAAGAATGCTAAATAAAACAATGAATTGGCAGCTTATTGAAGATGAATTAGATGAATATGTCTGGGATAAGGCAACTGCGCAGTTCTGGTTGGATACAAGGGTTCCTGTTTCGAATGACCTATTAGATTGGAGAAAACTTTCTGATATGGAAAAGGAGGTGGTGAAAAAAGCAGTTGGAGGGCTTGCCTTATTAGATACGTTACAATCTGAAGAGGGCTTATATGCATTAAAGAAAAATGCAAGAACCTTAAAAGAGAGAGCTGTGTTAAGCGACTTCACCTTTATGGAATCCATCCATGCCAAAACATATGGAACTATTTTAATTTCACTTAATACATTCAAAGATATAGAAGAAATATATACTTGGATGAATAATGACCGTAGAATGCAATTCAAAGCTAAAAAGATTAATGAGATCTATCAGAATGGCACACCTATGCAGGTTAAGGTTGCAAGTGTCTTTTTAGAAGGAATATTGTATTATAGTAATTTCTTTATCCCCCTTTGGTACCGAGGTCAGAATAAATTAGCTAACTTAGCAGAACTTATTAAATTGGTTATACGAGATGAATCAGTACATGGCACATATTTAGGGTATAAGTTTAGACAGGACTTTAACGAGTTATCGATTACTGAACAAGAAAACTATACTAATTGGATGTATTCCTTTCTAGAGGAGCTGTTAGATAATGAGTTTGCATATACTGAAGAAGTGTATTCTGAAATCGGACTAGTGGAAGATATTAAAACATTCGTGAAGTACAATGCAAATAAATCTCTACAGAATATGGGATTTGATATATATTTTAAAGACGCCTCAGCAAATGATGTAAATCCAATTGTAATGAATGGCATTTCTATTGAAACAGCAAATCATGATTTCTTTTCACAGGTTGGTGCAGGATATCTAATGGGAGAGGCAGAGGAAATGCTTGATGATGATTATATTTTTTAAAAGGAACAACAAAAACGGGAGCTCCATTAGATGAAAACAACTAAACAACACAAAAAAGTTTGGACTAATGTCAAATATTTAGACACAAAATGAGCTATATTTTCTTAAAATAATTTTCTTCTTTCTGATTTGGAGTTAAACCATTGTTGGCGACAAATAAAAGTGCCGCTAAAAAATATTTCAAACAAGAAGGCTGGCACTATTATAAAAAGTCAGCCTTTTGTAAGGACTGCTTTGAAAAATTAAATATCAGATACTTCGTCATTGACCGCTTCAATCAGTTTTATTGTCATGACCTGATTTGCGATACTCCAGACCCTCGTTTCTTGATGACCTTAGACCAGGCATGACCATTTACTTCAGCAACTTATAATGATGAACAGGTTCTGTTGCAAAGTTTTAAATCTACTATCAAATAAGGTAGAATAATAGAAAAAGATAGCAGGAGGAATGACGATGAATCATTTTAAAGGAAAGCAATTTCAGCAGGATGTGATTATTGTAGCCGTGGGCTACTATCTTCGTTATAACCTTAGCTATCGTGAAGTTCAAGAAATCTTATATGATCGTGGCATTAACGTTTCTCATACGACGATTTATCGTTGGGTGCAAGAATATGGCAAACTACTCTATCAAATTTGGAAAAAGAAAAATAAAAAATCCTTTTATTCATGGAAAATGGATGAAACGTACATCAAAATTAAAGGAAAATGGCATTATTTGTATCGAGCCATCGATGCAGATGGTTTAACCTTGGATATTTGGTTACGTAAAAAACGGGACACACAAGCAGCGTATGCTTTTCTTAAGCGGTTAGTGAAGCAGTTTGATGAACCGAAGGTTGTAGTCACAGATAAAGCCCCCTCTATTACAAGTGCCTTTAAGAAACTAAAAGAATACGGCGGCTTTTATCAAGGGACAGAACATCGTACCATTAAATACCTGAATAATTTGATTGAACAAGACCATCGTCCAGTAAAGAGACGCAATAAATTCTATCGAAGTTTACGCACCGCCTCTACCACGATTAAAGGCATGGAAGCCATTCGAGGATTATATAAGAAAACCCGAAAAGAAGGCACTCTCTTCGGGTTTTCGGTCTGTACTGAAATCAAGGTATTATTGGGAATCCCAGCTTAAATCATAGATACCGTAAGGGATTTTATTCTTTATTTAAAACTTTGCAACAGAACCGTATACTGATATAGGGTTATCCTCAAAAAAATAAAATAGTAATTATTATCTAGCGTTAAGCCGAATGTTTACACAACAAAAAACTACAAAGAATACAAGGATATCCTTATAACTTTATAGTCTTTTTTCAAAATTTAGTTTAGTTTAAACATTAATGTCTTTTTAGCCATTTTTCAATTTGATCTATTGTCCATCCTTGTCCAATAAATTGCATGATTTGTTTGTAGAATTTTTTGATTAGTGGCCACCCAAACTTTGTCACTAGTTTTGCGATTGCTCCCATATACTAACACATCCTTATTTTAAATATGTTTTTTAATCCACTCAATGATTTTGTTAATTGCCCATCCTTCTCCAATAAACTGCATAATTTGTTTGTAATACTTTTTAACAATAGGCCACCCAAACTTTGCTACTAATTTTGCGATTGCTCCCATAATATAACTCCTCCAATCATTTTTTTGTTCATAATAATTGTATATCACACAAAAACAAAAAAAATATTTGACAAAATATATATTTATGCATAGAAGATGTATTGTTGCAAATACTAGCTTTCCACAATTAAATTTTTTTCTCTTAGAAGAAAAATTTTTTAAAATAAGTAAAAATTTTAACATTTAATATTAGTTGACATTAAAATATTTGATGAAATGTAACTATATCAAGCCTATATTATATAAAATCATTCTACTATTTTGATTCTTTCTTTTGTTTAAGAGCTTCTACAAATATGATTTATCCAAATATCAATATTTTTTAACGGTTATGAGTCCAAAAGAAGCTTTTATTAGTCAAAAATAAACTCAGTTATTTTGTATGATATAGTCAATTTAGCAGGAATTTTTTTATTTATACTTTAATGTCGTTTGATGTAATGGTATAGGGTGTCTTAAAAACAGAAAGGAAGGGAGACTGTAGGGGGTCTATTATAGGAGGTAAAAATGGAAAATTATTTCTCTAATTTTAGTTTAGAAGATCAAAATTTTATGATTGATTTTTTATTATCTGAAGGTAATATATCAAGAATGTGTAAAAAAGGATATTCATATTCAAAAGTAAAAAAGAAACTACAATGTATTAATGAAAAAATAGGAAAAGATAGATATACAGAGGATGCATTAAAAGTGTATTTAGATATTCTTGTTTCTGAAGATATTTTATTTCCAGAGATCGCTAGCTTGATTTATAAAAAGCATAAGGAGGCGTTATAGATGAGTGTAGAAGTAATTGTATTATTAGGGCTATTGGCAGTACAAACATGGTTAATGCCTAAATTAAATAATAAGCATTTATTGTTTTTAATTCCCGGTATTTTTGTTGCATTAAGTTTATATGTTTTTAGAGAAAAACTAAGTTTATTAATAGTTATGGGGTTGATGTTAGGATTCTTTATTTATTATATGGCAGGATTAAGTCAGTGGGACAGAATAAAGAACGAGAAGCAAAATAAGCATTTAAAAGAGAAATTTTTCAATGAAAAATGAATTTGAATTTATGATGCATCATAATTATTTATTATTTTCAATAGTTAAAAATGTAATCGGGTCAATCTTAGTTATAGGCATTGCAGGTTTGATCCAAATTTTTGTGAATCAAAAATTTTTTTTGATTGTCTTGCTCTTAGTTGTTACCTTGATCCCTTTTGATATCTTTTACGAGTATATGTATGTAAAGAAATATTCAATTAAAATAGATTATAAGAATATATACATTTTTGAAGGATTTATTATAAGAAAGATAACTGTAATTCCAAAAGTTAAAGTATATACAGTGATTGAGACTGACTATATGTTTTTTAAAAAATATTGGAAAAAAGTTGAGCTAAAAACAATTGTAAAGGATTATAAGTTGCTAGGAGTAAATTTACATGATGTTAGAAAAATAAAAGAAGAGGTTATTAGATGAAAAAGTTAAATAAATGTATTTTTTTAATAAATACTATTTCTATAGCTAGAAGTTTAATTATATCTATTCCGTTTTCTATTTTTCTAATAAATAAAAACTTAACTTTTCTTTTTTTTATGTATCTTCTTTACCTTGTATATGTAATATTCCAAAAAATAACCGAGTATTTTAGTGTTAGATATGGATTTTTTGAAACTTACTTTATTTTAGAAAAAGGTATTTTTAATAAAAGCATTTTAAAAATAGATAAACAAGACTTAAAGTATGTCGACAGTATTGAATTTACTCAGTCGTTTTTATATAAAGCTTTAAATAAATATAAAGTCATTTTGAATTTAAAAGAAGAAGAAGATAAAAAAATAGTTATTAGATGTATAAATAAAACTGAAAAATGGATCTTTAATTCTTTTTTTGAAGTAGGTGTAACGGACAAAGAAGAGGAGAAGATTGATTTAATATTTAAACCTATGAAAAAAGACATAGTAATAATGTCTTTTTTTTCAGCAAATATAATTTTTGTCGTCTTATCTTCATTGGATTTTATAGATAACTTTAGTTATCTGAATATTTCCTATAAAGATGTAACAATGAATACCTATTTAATAGTTGCGTTAACACTTGGTGCGTTCATTATAATTATTTTAGTGCAGATATTAAGATATGGCAATTATTCAGTGGAAAGCACTAACAAGTATTTGTATAAAAAAAATGGAATATTGGATTATAGTAGTAAAGAACTTGATATTGATAACATTAATACCATGATTATGTACCAGAATGTATTTATGCGATATTTGAAAATATTTAACATATACTGTTTGACTACCAAAAATGATAGTTCTAAAAATGAATTTAAAAATATGCTGTTCCCATATATTAAATACGATATTTTTAAAAATATAATTCAAGAAAATTTACAACTAAAAAAATTCGAGACTATATTGGAGAAACAATCTTCTAAGTATAGTCTTTGTTTCTTGTGCCTCAATATCTTATATATATTTTTTTTCTTAGGGATTGTATATTTTGGGTACTTACATGGTTATAGGTACTACATTTTTTTACTGTTAGTCACTATATGTAAGAAATATTCTGATAGTTTTTTTATTTCTATTCAAGTTAAAGAAAAACGAGGTGTGTGCTTAGTTATTCCTGGCGTATTTTTTAATCGAAAAGTATTGATTTTATCAAATGGAATAGAAACTATTAAGTATTCTAATATATGTATGTTTAAAAAGTACAAACTTATACTAAACTCCAATAATTTACCTTCAAAAAAATATGTATTACGTGGGATCACTAAGACACAAGTATTGAATGTTTTTAGTGAGTTAAGTATTGAAGAAAAAAATGTAAATAACAGCCATTCAGTAGGAGGATAGCATGGAAAACTACAACGTAAAAATTAAAAAAATAAAGAGATGGAATTTTATAGCATTAATATTATGTGCTGTTGAAATAGTATTATCTATTTTTGATCTACCAGTATCACTTAATCCAGATAAAGCTGCTTATCAAAAATTAGGTGACGAGGGAATTAAAATTTTTAATCAATTAAATAGTGCGCCAATTAAAATATTTACACTTTTGAATTTGTTGATGGCTATTGCTTTTTTTATAATGTTTTTTTATGCTAATAAAAATTTAAAGAATAAAAAGATTATAAAAAAATATCCTTACTTTTTAAATCTAGTATGGACCGTTATTGTCGTTTTATTTACTGTATTAACCACTAACAACCTAGATAGTAATACAGGCGTTTCTTCGTTTAACCTAGGTATGCTATTATTTACGATATTTTTTATATTTTTGTTAAAGATACCGGTCGTAATGGTCTTAATTGGTATTTTTAAACTAGATCTAGGAGAAGAGAATGACTAAAAAAATGACTAAACGACAACAAATTTATTTGAGTATTATGGGTGGAGTAATCAGCTTTTTATTAATTGGGGGTGCTGTTATTTACAAATTGAGTAACCCTATTGTGGAAGAAGATTCTTATAAACTAGTTAAAGTAAAAAAGAGTGAACCCTTAGTTTTAAAAGGGATTGTTCAACCCAAAAATACTAGTTACTTAAATTTAGATCAGACGCTCGGCAAAATCAGTGCTATTTCCGTTAAAAATGGTCAAGAGATCAATGAAAATGACGTAATTGCTACTTATCAAAATACAACTATTGAGGATCAAGCGGAAGAACAAACGCAATCGCTAGAAAAGTTGAATTTGGCTGTTACAAATGCTCAAATAAATCTTGAAAATGCAACACAAAAACGACAAGAATTAGAAACTCGCTTAACTGCTGCTAAAAATGAACATGCTGCAATTACAAATAAAAAAATAGATGAAGAAATGAAAAAAGCGGAGAAAGCTGAAGATGAGAATAAAATAGAAGCTGCACAACAAGCCTTAGATGCACAAAAAGATGCAGTCTCACAAGCAAAACAGGTACTAGATGAAGCGAATGTTGATCTATCAAGTGTAAATAATACTATTGAACAAACAAAAAAGAAAATTACAAATACGGTAACCGCACCAATTAAAGGAATTGTCTATATTAACGATAAAGGCAAGACAGACGCAGCAGTACCGTATGCAACTATTGTTAGTCCAGATAAAGTTATAAAAGGAACCGTTACGGAATATGACTATAATAAAGTAAAAGTAGGGCAAGTAGTAAATATTAATCTGCTCAATGAAGAAAAATCAATAGAAGGAACAATCACTGATGTTAATGCATTACCTGAAGATATGGAAGTAAGTACACAAACTAATATATCCTCAGATAAAAATAATACAGTTTCCACCTTCACGTTCATGGTCAGCCCTAAAGAACCTATTCATTATGGTTATAACGTCCAAATAAATGTGCCAACGAATCATTTAGAATTAGCTAAAAAGAATACGATTAAAGAAAACAATGAAGTATTTGTTTTTATTTATAGAGATAGAAAAGCTATTAAACAAAAAGTAGAAGTAAAGGAAGAAAATGGAAAATACTTAGTAAAGACAGGGCTTAAAGAGAATGATTCAATCATCGAAAATCCTGGTGTACGCTTGAAAGATGGACAAGAAGTGACGGTGAAACAATGATTGAGCTTAATAACGTAAATAAATATTATACCAACGAAGAGGAATCTCTTCATGTATTAAAAGATATTCATTTATCCGTCAAAAAGGGGGAAATGATTGCTATTATGGGTCCTTCAGGATCTGGAAAGTCAACGTTAATTAATCTTTTAGGCTTTATTGATCGTAAATTTGAAGGAGAATACTTGTTTGAAGGTAAGTCTCTGATTAATACAACAGATGATATTCTATCTAGAATAAGGAATCAGACAGTAGGCTTTATTTTCCAAAATTTTAGTTTAATTGAGAGTAATACAGTCTATGAAAATGTAGAATTACCGCTTCTTTATAATGGAATCTCTCCCTTTCAAACCAAAGAAAAAGTATTTTCAGTATTGGAAAGAGTTGGCTTAAGAGGAAAAGAATATAAATACCCAAAGCAGTTATCAGGAGGTCAACAGCAGCGAGTTGCTATCGCTAGAGCACTTATTAACAAACCAAAATTTATTATAGCAGATGAGCCTACAGGAGCTTTAGATACGAATACATCAGAGGCAATTATGCAGCTGTTTGCTACTTTAAATAAAGAAGATGACGTGACTCTTATTATGGTTACGCACAACCCTGAAGTCGTTCCTTATTGTCACCGACTAATTAAGATTAGAGATGGTGCCATTATTGAAGATAAGGAGTTGGTACAATGAACGTCTATGTAAATTTTCGTTCAGCTTGGCAAGCGATTAAAAATAATCGTAAGCGTAGTATATTAACTATGATAGGGATCATAATAGGAATCTCTTCTGTTATAACAATTTTAGCTATTGGAAGGGGTTTTGAGAAGGACACTATAAAAAATCTTACTAAGAGCGATTCTAAAAACGTAGAAATTCAACTAAATTTTACACCTAATGATACTTCTTTGTATGATACAAATACAGATTTTTTTCAAGACGCAGATTTATCTATAATAGGAAATGTAGAAGGGGTTAAAAAAGTTGACTATTCTAAAATAGACGAAGAGCAAATCTACAAAGATTTGATAATTAAGGGAAAAAAAACAAACAAACAAATCAAACTTATAGGTTCTGAAGGTGAAAAAGTTTCTATAGGACGAAATTTAACAAGTCAAGATAGTGAATTGTCAAATAAAGTCGCAGCGATTGATTCAGTTACTGCCAAAGAGCTATTTGATACATCTGAGCAAGCATTAGGTAAAGGAATTGAAATCGAGCAAGAATTATTTAGGATTGTGGGCGTTTTTCCAGGAGAAGAACAAGATAATTTGTTTTCCTTATCAAATATAAACATTGAAATTCCAAAAGCTACGTATCACTATTATTTTAAGTCTGAAAAGGATACATCGTCTCTAACGTTAACTTTAGAGGAAGGAGTTGAACCTGACAAGGTGACCTCTAAAGTGATAAACCAATTGAAAGAAAAAGGTAGTTTGAAACATTTGGGGGAATATGAAGTGTTAGATACGGCTATGTTAACGAAAGGAATTGGTCAAATCCTCAGTACGATCACTTATTTTATAACAGCTGTAGCAGGTATATCTTTATTTATCGCAGGGGTAGGTGTAATGAACATGATGTATATATCTGTATCTGAACGAACAAAAGAGATCGGTATAAGAAGAGCCCTAGGAGCTACTCGAAAATCGATTATGCTGCAGTTCCTTTTAGAAGGTTTGATTTTAACTCTTTCAGGAGGGTTAATTGGCTATTTATTAGGAATGGCTCTTGCTTATAGTGTTGGTTCTTTGATAAAGGTAAACGTGTCACTTGATCTATTTACTATTTTACTAGCGGTTGGGGTATCTTCGGTTATTGGACTGGTCTTTTCTGTAATGCCCGCTTCAGAGGCTGCAAAAAAAGATTTAATTGATATTCTTAGATAAAATCAGAATGACAAGAATATTTACGTTCTAGATTCTAAAATAAAACACAAAGAGACCAACCAGGCACCCTATTGTTTCTTTGTAGTATAGAGATATTCTTTGGCTTGTAAGAGATCAACAGAGTTAGGTGACCGGAGTTCGAAATAAAGGAAATTTTTGATTGTATAGGAGAATTCTTTATCCCTAATATTTAGGATTTTGAGTATAACTTATATAGACAAAAACTAATGATGGAGGAAATAGTATGAGAATATTTTGTAAGTGTCTACTGATAAGTTATTCTCAAATGTTGTAAGGATTTTATTCATTTGTTAATATTAAGGAACGGAACTCCAAAAAAGTCCGTACTCTAATTTGCAGTCTCTCACTCTTTTAGAGTGAGAGTTTTTATTAGATTTTCAAATTAATTAATAAAATGGTAGAATAAGTTGATCATACAATTCGAGGGAGGGGTAGGATCGGTTATATTTACTGATTTTTTAATCAAATCATCAATATCTATTTTGTTTTCGATAACGTTTTCTTTATCAAGGTTTTGAATAGTAGCATCTTCATTTTTTTCTATCGTTTGTTCTTTGATGATTTCTTTCATTTTATGAGAAAAACTCAAGAAAAGAATTCCTACCACGACAGAAAATCCACCTGATAAAAAATCTCCACTTGCTATGATTCCACCAAATAAACCTATAAATACAAGAAAAGCGCCTATTGAAAGTAATAATATTCGTACAATATTTTCATTTTTCATCCCCATCTCTGATATAATAATATACACAGTCTCGGAAATGAGAACCCTAGCCGCAGCTCCAACTGCGAATGGGGTATTTTTTATAGGTCAAAACTTACTTTTGCCGCTTTACCCAAAATTCTTGCTGGATTATTTTCATCAATGATATAAGGATGATAATCATTATTATCGGGCATTAGCATTACAACATCATTAACATGTTTAACTCTTTTGAGAGTCGCTTCAGAGTCGCCGTTTACTATAACTGGTGCAATTTCTCCATCTTCCACAACTGGTTGTCTTCGAATCAACACGTAACTATCAGAAGGGATTGTAGGAACCATGCTATTACCTCTGATTTTTAAATAAAAGACTTCACCAGTGGGCAAGTTTTCGTCTATCTCTTCTCTATATTCTTCAATATTTTCTTCAGCTAAAATAGGATCTCCACAAGCAATTTCTCCCAAAACAGGAATCTGTCTATATTTTTTAACAGGTATTAAATTTTTCGGTATCTCGCCATACCGCGGATCAATCGTAGACTTCAATACGCCAAAACAATCTGCTATGTCGTTAAAGGCAGCGCGCGTTAATGCTGGATTCACTAGCAAAGAAGCCGCTAAAGCTGCTGATGTGCATTTTCAAACGTTGTCCAAATATGAAATAGATAGTTCTGATATTCCATTTTCTCTTTTAAATGAGCTGTCTAATCTGTATCAAGTTCCTATTAACAATTTTTTTTTGGGCAAAGAGTACGCTTTAATCCGTATCATAAATAATAAAAGAAATGAGGTAATGAATTGAACGAAGTTTCAAAGGACGTTCTGGCAATCGAAGCCCACGAAAAAGCAAAGTCTTAGTCTGATACGCTTAACACTTCTTTACTATTGTTTAAACAAAATTATCCTAATTATTTCTAATTGATTCTATAAGCACCTTACTTAGCGATACATAAAAATTGTGATACAATTCAGTTATAGTTTTAAAGGATATTATGGTCACTAAGTTACACATATAAATTTTTATGGGGGTGTTGTAATATGGCAAATTTTTACGGAAATGATCCTTTTTTCAACAATGATATGGATGATGTTTTCAATCAATTATTTCGGCGCATGAATAATCAAAATTCGGAGCGTGCACGGTATTTAGTTAATGGACAATCGTTGACACCGGATGAGTTTGCTCAATACCGAGCAACTGGTAAGCTACCCCAAAATAATAAAACAATAGAAGTATCTAAAGATGGTAAACAGGCTGTTAAAAAAGGAGGGATTTTAGAAAAGTTAGGGACTAATTTGACGGAACAGGCTCGTGATGGATTACTAGATCCAGTGATTGGACGTGAGAAAGAGATTCAAGAAACTGCAGAAATTTTGAGTCGTAGAACGAAAAATAATGCAATCTTAGTTGGTGATGCCGGTGTAGGTAAAACTGCAGTCGTCGAAGGTCTGGCACAGGCAATTGTGGCTGGTAAAGTTCCAGAAACGATTCAAGATAAAGAAATCTATTCGATTGATTTATCGTCTTTGGAAGCGGGAACTCAATATCGCGGTTCTTTTGAAGAAAATATTAAACAGCTGGTAGAGGAAGTTAAAGCAGCTGGTAATATTATTCTATTCTTCGATGAAATTCATCAGATTCTCGGCACGGGTGCCACTGGTGGTGAAGATGGTGGCAAAGGATTGGCTGATATCATTAAACCTGCTTTGTCACGTGGCGAGCTGAGTGTAATCGGGGCTACGACTCAAGATGAATATCGCAATACTATTTTGAAAAATGCGGCTTTGGCACGGCGATTCAATGATGTTGTGATTAATGAACCGACTGCCGCTGACACTTTACGTATATTACAAGGTGTTAAAGAGCTGTACGAAAAACATCATCATGTTGTATTACCAGATGATGTTTTGAAGGCGGCTGTGGATTATTCAATCCAATATATACCACAACGCACTTTGCCAGATAAAGCTATCGATTTGATCGACATGACTGCGGCTCATTTAGCGTCTAAAAATTCGCAAACTGATGTTGAGACATTGGATCAACGCCTTAAAAAATTAGAGGCAGCTAAGGAGGCCGCCATTAAAGCGGAGGACTTTACAAAAGCCGCTGATATCAAGAAGTCGATCGAGGAAACCAAGCAAAAAATTAAAGAAACGGATCAAAAAGAAAAAATCACTGCCACGATTGATGATGTGGCACAATCGGTTGAACGTTTAACTGGTATACCAGTTTCTGATATGGGCGCTAATGATATTGAGCGCTTGAAAAATCTTGATAAGCGTCTGAAAAGTAAGGTAATCGGTCAAGATGAAGCGGTTGAAATGGTAGCAAGAGCAATTCGGCGTAACCGTGCGGGCTTTTCAGAGGGTGATCAGCCGATTGGAAGTTTTCTGTTTGTGGGCCCAACTGGCGTAGGAAAGACTGAATTAGCTAAGCAATTAGCCTTAGATATGTTTGGAAATGAAAATGCGATTATTCGGCTAGATATGAGTGAATATGCTGATCGTACAGCTGTGTCGAAATTAATTGGTACCTCGGCTGGATACGTAGGCTATGAAGATAATGCTAATACTCTAACTGAACGGGTTCGGCGTAATCCATATTCCATTGTATTATTAGATGAAATTGAAAAGGCTCATCCACAAGTATTAACGTTACTGTTACAAGTGATGGATGATGGGCGCTTAACGGATGGACAAGGCAATGTCATTAATTTCAAAAATACGATTATTATTGCTACTTCTAATGCTGGCTTTGGTAATGAAGCATTAAGTGGTGACAAGCAACGAGATCAGTCATTAATGGATAAGTTAGCACCATTTTTCCGCCCAGAATTTCTGAACCGTTTTAATGGAATCGTGGAATTTTCACATCTGACTAAGCAAGACTTAAGTCAAATTGTCGATTTGATGTTGGCGGATGTACAAAAAACTTTAGCCAAAAAATCCATCAAACTTGAGGTAACTAAAGCGGCTAAAGATTGGCTGATGGAACAAGGCTATGATGAAGCAATGGGTGCGCGGCCATTACGGCGAGTAATTGAACGACAAATTCGTGATAAGGTAACGGATTTCTACCTTGACCACTTAGATGTCAAAAACTTGAAGGCTGATTTAGTGGATGATGAGATTGTGATATCGGCAGCTTAGCTTAAATCAGTGTTCATAAATAACTTTATATAAGAGGAGATTTATTGGGAAGGAGATTGCTTGATAGATCTCCTTTTTTCGTTGATTTTCACCATTTGATATTAATCTATTGAGTAATATGGGTAGCGTCAAGAATCTTGTGTAAATGAAATGCCTCCGTACATATAATATGATGCTATTTTTGTATTTACTTTTACTGTTTTTCTTAGGATTAGGGGGAGTAGGTACTGCTATTTTGGATGACTATAAGTGGTCGTTGTTTAGTGGAATTTGTAGGAGAATGAAAAAAAGTGCAACTGTTGAGTCTTATGAATGCTGGAAGAAGGAAATGAATGTGTAGAGGTATACAAAAGAGCCTAGCAATAGATACTAGGCTTTTTCCTATGGCTTTAAAATGTATACAGGTGGAATATGAATGTTGTTTGGACGATCACCGTTTCTGTCAGATAAACGTTGGAAAGCGCCGTGTAGACCTTCTACCAAATGACTGGATGGCAATAAATTGTGCCAATTTGTTACGATTTGATTTAATTTATTTAATCGATTCTGTTTTTCATTAAGTTGATCATCCATGTAAATATTTAGTACGTTTGTTAGGTATTGTGCCCACATTTTTAATGGTGTTAGTATCAAATCTTAGACAGCTTTTCGTAGAGACAAGAATAAATTAAACTTATCTACGAGAGGATGAATTTTTATGACCCGATATGAAGAAAATTTTAAACAAATGATTATTGAACTGAATCAAACTGGACGTTCTGTTCGAGGGTTAGCGAAAGAATATGGCTTATCTGAAGCAACGATTCACAAATGGAAGAATTTATATTTACCTGATCAGTCCACAGGACTGACTGGAAAAGAAGTAGCTGAACTGAGAAAAGAAAATGCTCGTTTAAATGAGGAACTTGAAATCTTAAAAAAAGCCGCAGCCATATTCTCTCGGAAAACCTAAATTCGCTTGTTCAATTTATTGAAAAATGGTGTAAGGATTACACTGTTTCTTTGTTGTGTCGGTTATTAGAAATCCCTAGAAGTGTCTATTATTTTTATAAGAATAAACCGTTGACAGCTACAGAAATCAGAAATAATAAGTTGAAAAAGAAGATTTCAACAATTTTTTTTACGAATAAACAACGCTATGGTGCCACAAAGATCCATCAAGTTTTATTAAAAGAAGGGATTTCAGTATCTCTTAAACATGTCCAAAAGCTAATGAAACAATTAAATTTAAGGTCGATTGTAGTTAAAAAATATAGACCTCAAAGGTCTAATAAACCGATCATTTCAAAAGAGAATCTCTTAAATCAGGACTTTTCTACTGAAACGATCTGTGAGAAATGGGCAGCTGACATTACGTACATTCCTACTAAGAAAAATGGTTGGTGTTACTTATCTTCAATCATGGATTTACACACGAAAAAAATTATTAGTTATACATTTTCAAAACGAATGACTGTGGATTGTGTCATTCAAACATTGAATAAAGCAAAAATACATTATCACATTCCAGAAGGAATGATTCTAGACACTGACTTGGGCAGCCAATACACAGCAAGAGAAGTGGAACAATGGCTTAAAACCAACAAAATAAGGCATTCTTATAGTAGAAAAGGAACACCTTATGATAATGCTGGAATCGAATCTTTCCATGCCTCATTGAAAAAAGAAGAAGTCTACACGACTAGCTACTCAGATTTTGAAGAAGCAAATCGAGCGCTATTTAGCTACATTGAAGGATTTTATAACCGAAATCGAATCCATAGCTCGATTCACTATCTAACCCCACAGGAATTTGAAGAATTAGCAAAAGAAAAAATGGCTTAACCGTCTCTACTAAAATGTGTCCAAGATATTGACTCAAATCCAAATTGAAGAAATGAAAAAGTTCGGCGCAGAAAAAATTTTCATCGAGAAACAATCTGGAGCAACGATTACTCATCGACCGATTTTCCAGGAAGCTTTAGAGTTTGTCCGAGACCAAGATATTTTTATTGTCGAAGCAATCGACCGACTTGGAAGAAATTACGACGAAATCATTGCTTCAGTCAATTACCTAAAGAAGAAAAACGTGCAGCTGATCATCACCAGTCTACCGATCATGGCTGAAGCAATTGGCAATCCTCTTTTGGATAAATTCATTAAAGATTTAATCATCCAAATTTTGGCCATGATTGCAGAGCAAGAGCGTACCGAATCTAAACGACGCCAGGCGCAAGGCATTAAAATTGCAAAAGCAAATGGCGTCTATAAAGGTCGTCCAAAACTCTATAGTGCAGATACAAAAAATCCTCAACGACGTTTAGTTTATGAAAACATCGTTAAGGATTTAAATGAGGGCATAGCTATTTCAAAAATTGCTAAAAACTACAATATTACTAGACAAACTATTTACAGAATTAAGAATGATATTGAGTATAACAGTAATCAAATGAATTAAAAAAGTTCTTTATACATTAAAATTTCTTCTTTTAACTCATCAATTCTAGGAGATCTAACATCAGAATCAGCAATTGCATTTAATAACTCATCAATATTTTCTTTATTCGCTAGTAAAGGATCATAGTATTTTATATTCTTTTTAATTAATTCCAGAGTTTTTATATTTTGTTCTTTGTAATTAGCTAGAATTTCTTCTACAGTTTCGCCTGAAATCATAGCCATATCTGAACCAGTATTGATTCCTTTGAATGGATAAGGTTCTTTATCATATGCCTTTATCATTTCTACTAAATCATCATATCCTAAGTGTTCTTTAACATACAGCATAAAATTTATTAATGTAAAAAATGGCATTGAAGAATAGTCTGGAAATATAAATTGAAACAGTTTGTTCGCAAAATATTTATCATCATCATTGCTTTCTGGTGACACTGACAGGCTGCTAAGCCACTTTAAATACAATTCAAATATAATTATTTGTTTTTGTGAATTATCTTCATTCTCATCATAAATAAGTTTATCGGGTAAAAGATTATCTAAGTTATCTACTAAAGATAGGCTATTAGCTTTCTTGGCATAAGATATTAATTTTAAAATATTATTATTTAGGAATAATCTATATTCTTCTCCAGATAATTCTTCTAAAAATTGTGATAGGAATTGGTTATATCTGTTACTAGAATTCCAATTAAAAATAGAGTTTTTTGTATAGATATCGAAAAAATCATTTACTTTTTTTATATCTATATTCTTTCCTTCAAGATACACACATTTTATTTCGGAATAAATAAATTTGGATAAACGCTCATAAACATCATAATCGATAGTATTGTACGTATTTATTTCATCAAATTTATTCATGTCTATACTAGTGAAAAAGATAGACATAAATTTTAATTTTTTTTCATAGTCTTTATTTTCTTCACATTGATCTATATACATATCCATCAGATCGATTTCTTCTATCTCTCCATGTTGATCCACTGAATCCCATATGAGAGACCATATTTCTTTCTGAACAGCTTCATTCTTGGATAAGTTACTAATATATCTTTTCCTACATTCTGTTCTATATTTAACGGTTTCACTAGAATTGTTTTTTGAATAAGTACGCTTGTTAATAATCCAAAAATAGCACCTAACTAACGATAGAATAGATAAGCTTATGCCGATTACATATAAAAGAAGTACTATACAGTTAAGTTTTCTATAAAACTCATTACTTGCTGAATTTGTTTGATAGAAAAGTAAAGGCAATGTTAACAATATTAGTCCAAAAGACAGTTTTTTTATTTTTATAACTTGATCAAATACTACCATTTTATCCCAATCAACAGCATTCTCATTTTCAAATAAAAATGTAGCAATTGGTATAAATAATGCCAACACTGTACTTGTTATATTCCATAAAAATCCCGAATCCATAATTATTTTCCTCCTATATAAAATTTGTAAAATGTAAATATAATTACTCAATTATCTTTTTAAAAGCTTCCTCCATTAATATAATATTATCATCCAAATCATCGATGTTGGGAGCGTCAATAATTTTGTGTAAATAACTCGTCCTTCTGCAAAATAATGGGTTACTCAGTAAACATTGAAGCTAATGTATCCGTCACTTGTTGGAAGCCTTTATGGCTTCTATTTAAGAATTTTTGATTGTATGTATCAAAGATGGATACTAGGAAACGCTCTAGTGATTCTTCATTTTGAAACTGATCTTTTCTGCGGCTGTATTTCTTGATTTGTTTATTGAAAGATTCGATTAAATTAGTTGAGTAAATGCTTCGGCGGATACCAGGCGGAAACTCATAAAAAGTCAATAAATCTTGATTTTTTATCAGTGACTGCGTCACTTTAGGATAAGTTTTCTGCCACTTCTCAATCATACTCCCTAAAAAGGTATTTGCCTCTTCCTTTGAGCTAGCTTGATAAACAGCCTTAAAATCATCACAGATTTCTTTTCGATCTTTGACACGTACTTTATGAGCAATATTACGGGAAACGTGAACACAGCAATGTTGGTATTTAGCTTTAGGATAAATCTGGTGAATCGTATCTTTCATGCCTTTTAAGCCATCGGTAATAAACAGTAAGACATCATGAACCCCTCTGGAGTAAATGTCCTGTAACAACTCATTCCAAACGTAGGTCGATTCAGTCGGAGCAATCGCATAACTTAGTACTTCTTTAGTGCCGTCTTCTCGTATACCAATGGCAATATAGATTGCTTCTTTGGAGACGGTTTGCCGTTTTAAAGGAATATAAGTAGCATCCATGAAAATAGCGACATACTTATCATTTAGAGTTCTAACTTTAAATGCATTTACTTCTTCAGTCTCAGTCAGCACTTTAGTCATGTTGGACATGGTTTGGAGCGTGTAGTGATGCCCATACATTTTCTCAATCAAGTCTGCGATTTCCGACATGGTAATACCTTTTCGGAAGAGGTGAATGACGGTCTCCTCTAACGTGTCATTCGTCCGTCTATAAGCAGGAACAGTCTGTTGCTTGAACTCGCCATTGCGGTCGCGCGGAATCTGGAGATGAAGTTCCCCATACTCGGTCTTGACCGTACGGTCATAGGAGCCGTTACGAGAATTACCCGTGTTAAAACCAATGCGATCATACTTTTCGTAATCTAGGAAAGCCGTTAACTCCGTTTTGAGAAGCGTATTGACTGCTTTTTCCAAATGGACACGGAATAATTCATTCAAATCGCCTTTGTTCGCTAGAGTCTTTAGAATTTCTGTAGTAAAATCGTTCATATGGAAGTCCTCTTTTCTGTGAATGTGTTGTGGTAACTCTATTCTACAGAAGGGACTTCCTTTTTTCTATTTACACAAAATATTTTACACTCTCTCGATGTTACATCTATAGAATTCTTTTATTACTTTCAAAGTATCTAAAGTTATCACAAATGATAGTTTTTCCAATACATGTATTTGTAACGCTGATTCTATTCCAATATTTGATGCAATATGATTAATAGTGCCAGTTCCATGAACATCCATTGATCCAATTCCATATATAGAAAAATATAGAGATTTGTCGATATTAAGTCTTTTCATCAACTTCAGTATGCTTGTTTTCTTTTCTTGGTCTAAATCGTACCAATGCCTATTGTCCCATCTTTTTGTTCCTTTATACTTAAATAATTTTTTCTGTTCATTCTTGTAATACGTAATTATATCATATGATTTGTCAAATTAAGCTAGAATAAAATGCTTCTTGTACATAGCTCAAAAATATTTCGATTGGTGTTCTGTAATTCAATGATTTTCTTGGAATATGATTACGTTGATTGCTGACACTGGAAATAAATGTCTGATTCACTTCTCTAAAATCCATTGATTTCGGCAGTCCATTACGACGCAGAATCCCGTTAGAATTCTCGTTTAATGGGCGTTGAGAAGGTGTTCCAGGGTCCGCAAAATATATATCAATATCATGTTGGTTACTAATGGCTTTCCAGTTAGAAAATTCTTTTCCACAGTCAAACGTAATAGATTTAAAGAAGTTTTTAGGGAAGCGAGAAAACCATTGATTAAGGGCAGTTTCAATATCTAATGCCTTACGGCCGTTGGGTTTAATCGTGATAATGACTTTAGATAACCTTTCAACTAAAGTAATGACGGCACTTTTATGATGAATGCCAACGATCGTATCACCTTCAAGGTGACCAAACTCAGAATTGAAATCAGGATAATTATCAGGTCGATCATGGATTGAGCGCTGATACTGTTGTTTTCCCCGTTTTTCCTGATGGCCATTGGGTTTTCTTTTACCTTTCATCGGTAGTGTGTCAATATCAAATATTCCTTTAGAAAATAAACGATAAAGTGTTCTCATACCGCATGAAACAGGCCTTTCTTTTCGCCCGATAATGACGTCAGGCGTCCAACCAAGAGTGACTTTCTCTTTAATGTAATCTACTTCATGAGCAGGTAATTGAATGACTTTTCTCCCACATTTTTTCTTATTTTCTTTATACTGGTGCCAATAATCAAGAGCAGTCTTGCCTTGGTTGAACTTATTGACTACACTATAAATAGTTTGTATAGCACGTCCCATTCGGTTAGCGATTTCAACCGGCTTATTATGTTGAAGATAATATGATTCTATCATTGTCAGTTCGTCTATGGTAAGATGTTTGTAGGTCATTTATGGTTACACTCCTTTGTTTTCTTTCGTCGGAAATACAATTTGAGTGTACCATAAATGCCTTTTTATTTTTCTAACTTAATTTTACAATTCGCGTATTCAAAAAAAATAGCACAATGGCAAAGATCATAAGAGAGATCATAAACCCCAATGAATGACTAAAAAGAAAAGCAGAATCACATGCCATATCATCCAATATTTCTTCAAGAAAATAAATAAGCGGGAAAAAGGGAAGGAATAGTAGAACATCGATCCAGCACCATTTTTTTCTTCTTTTGAAATAACATAAAACAATAAACATGAACGTGCAGGGAAGTAAAAACAAAGCTTTACTCATAACTAACAAAATACCAGCTCCTTTTATTTTTTTCTCCCCCACATTCAAAGAGTCACAATGGTATGTACTTAATAATAGAAAAATGGATCAACTTGTATGAATATCAGCTGAAAAGATCTGCACCAAATAAAAAACTTCCAGCCAAAACTGACTGGAAGTTTATTTTTTTCTGAAATATTCTAACACAAATATGAAAAAGATGGCCGAAGCTAATAAGCCAATTTCGTAGCAAAACAATGAGCTACCAGAGTCGTAATAATAAAATCCTCTAATCTTATGAATAAAATAGATCATCGGACAAGCAGATAAGAGTAAGTATTTATTAGGCCTTTTGAATAAGTAAAAGAAAGCACTGGTCATTATGATAAATGGTGTCCAAAACAAAAGTTTACTTAAGACAATCAAATGATCAACTCCCATATTTTTTACCAAGAGAGATCATAACATCTTTATCGTAAAAACAAAATATTTTTTTGCTCATTTTGAAAATTTAAACATACTCGTTCTTATCCAAATATATAAAAATCGCCCCTCATCCATCGAGAGGCGATAAGTTCTAATTTAACTCAATTTTTTTTGTTTCTTTTGGCTGATGAGCTGTTTTAGGTAATACTAATTTCAGCACACCGTTTTTAAAGGTTCCAGTGATTTTTTCTTCATCAACATTAGGAAGATAGAATGAACGTTTGTAAGAGACCGAATGTCTTTCTTTCCGTACATAGTTGCCATCTTCTTTATCTTCTGTATGGGACTCATGATTGGCGGAGATCGTCAAAGTATTATCTGAATATTCAACTGTCGTGTCTTCTTTGTCATAGCCAGGCATATCAGCAGTTAGTTTGTATTCCTTTTCATTTTCGACTAAATCCACTTTTGGATAACTTGAAACACCTAAAAAATCATTGAATGCTGGACTAAACACGTCATTGAAATCAGGGAACATGTCGCGAATGCTAGGTACATTTGCCATTTTTAATCATCCTTTCAATAAGTATTTTTTATTAATAAAGTTAAAATAAAGTTAATGCAATAGCATCTAAAGTTTTCATTAGAATTCTCCTTTCTTAAATGATAAAAAAATTATATATCAAAAAGAGAAACATTGCTTATATAACGCTTAGGAATTTTAGCAATCTATGCAAAAAGATGAAAATTTTTTTTGCTCTTCCATTAGTACACATTTTTTAGCTGAAGCTGTAAATTTCATGTCTTAATTTTTTTAGTGAGCTTTTATACTGGATTTGTAAGAAAAAAGAAGGAGAGGATCACATATGTCGGATTGGTTGGATATTGCAGGTGGATTTGAGTCAATATCTTGGACACATTTTAGTAGAGACGGTTAAGCCATTTTTTCTTTTGCTAATTCTTCAAATTCCTGTGGGGTTAGATAGTGAATCGAGCTATGGATTCGATTTCGGTTATAAAATCCTTCAATGTAGCTAAGTAGCGCTCGATTTGCTTCTTCAAAATCTGAGTAGCTAGTCGTGTAGACTTCTTCTTTTTTCAATGAGGCATGGAAAGATTCGATTCCAGCATTATCATAAGGTGTTCCTTTTCTACTATAAGAATGCCTTATTTTGTTGGTTTTAAGCCATTGTTCCACTTCTCTTGCTGTGTATTGGCTGCCCAAGTCAGTGTGTAGAATCATTCCTTCTGGAATGTGATAATGTATTTTTGCTTTATTCAATGTTTGAATGACACAATCCACAGTCATTCGTTTTGAAAATGTATAACTAATAATTTTTTTCGTGTGTAAATCCATGATTGAAGATAAGTAACACCAACCATTTTTCTTAGTAGGAATGTACGTAATGTCAGCTGCCCATTTCTCACAGATCGTTTCAGTAGAAAAGTCCTGATTTAAGAGATTCTCTTTTGAAATGATCGGTTTATTAGACCTTTGAGGTCTATATTTTTTAACTACAATCGACCTTAAATTTAATTGTTTCATTAGCTTTTGGACATGTTTAAGAGATACTGAAATCCCTTCTTTTAATAAAACTTGATGGATCTTTGTGGCACCATAGCGTTGTTTATTCGTAAAAAAAATTGTTGAAATCTTCTTTTTCAACTTATTATTTCTGATTTCTGTAGCTGTCAACGGTTTATTCTTATAAAAATAATAGACACTTCTAGGGATTTCTAATAACCGACACAACAAAGAAACAGTGTAATCCTTACACCATTTTTCAATAAATTGAACAAGCGAATTTAGGTTTTCCGAGAGAATATGGCTGCGGCTTTTTTTAAGATTTCAAGTTCCTCATTTAAATGAGCATTTTCTTTTCTCAGTTCAGCTACTTCTTTTCCAGTCAGTCCTGTGGACTGATCAGGTAAATATAAATTCTTCCATTTGTAAATCGTTGCTTCAGATAAGCCATATTCTTTCGCTAACCCTTGAACAGAACGTCCAGTTTGATTCAGTTCAACAATCATTTGTTTAAAATTTTCTTCATATCGGGTCATAAAAATTCATCCTCTCGTAGATAAGTTTAATTTATTCTTGTCTCTACGAAAAGCTGTCTAAGATTTGATACTAACACCAGGAATAAAAGGTGATAGTGGTGTGGGAAAGTCAACTTTAGCACAACTTCTAGCTGGATTTTATGTACCAGATAGCGGGAAAATTTGTATAAATGAGAAAAATATTGAAAATATTAATAGAAAAGACTTACGTAAATTAATTACTTATGTTCCTCAAGAATCTTTTATTGTGAGTGGATCCATTAAAGATAATTTAGTTTTAGGTTTAGAAAGTGTCCCTAATGAAAAAGAATTTGATAAAGTATTGAAAGATACTTGTTTGTGGAGTTTTATTAATGAGCTTCCTCTGGGTCTTGATACGTATCTAGAAGAAAATAGAACGAATTTATCAGGTGGTCAAAAGCAAAGAATAGCTCTAGCAAGAGTTTTATTATCAGAAAGTAAAGTTTTATTGTTAGATGAAGCTACGAGTGCTCTAGATTCTAAAACTGAAATGCGAATTTTTGATAAGTTATTAACATACTCTAATAAGACATTAATAATGATATCCCATAACCTTAACTTAATAAACAAGTGCGATTTGATAATTGATTTAGATAAAAAGTGACTTCGAGAAATTATAATAAAATTATTTAAAAGTAAATTAAAATTAAGGAGGATTAATAAATGAGTAATTTAAAATGGTTTTCTGGCGGAGATGATCGAAGCAAAAGAGCAGAAATAATTATTACTGAATTATTAGATGATTTAGAGACAGATTTAGGAAATGATTCCCTTCGAATGATATTGCACACCTACCTTGGAAATCTGAAAAATGAAGGAACTTCAGTACCTTTAATTTTAAGTCGTATGAATTTAGAAATATCAAATGCAATAAAAAAAGACGGTGTATCTTTAAATGCAAAGCAATCAAAAAAATTAAAAGAATTGATGTCTATATCTAATATAAGATATGGTTATTAGTAATTTCGGTTGCGTCAAGAATTATGTGTAAATGGAAAAAACCATTCTGTCGGTTAAGTTAAAACATTGATTCTAATGTATCTTGTATTTCTTTAAAACCTTTATGAATCCGACACAAAAACTTCTGATTATAGTTGTTGAATTGAGAAACTAAGAATCTCTCCAGAGATTCTTCATTAGGAAATTGTTCTTTTCTTTTTGTATATTTTTTTAATTGTTTGTTAAAACCTTCAATCAAGTTAGTTGAATAAATGGTTCTTCTGATTGATGGAGGAAAATTATAAAAGGTTAATATAGCAGGATTCATGAGTAATTTAACTACTCGTGGATACTGCTTTTTCCATTTATCTATCATAAAACTTATTTGATTCATAGCTTCTTCTTTTGAAGCTGCTTGATAAACCAATTTAAAATCATTACAGACTTCTTGTCGGTCACTAACACGAACCTTATGAGCAATGTTTCTAGAGATATGGACACAACATTGTTGAAATTGAGCATTTGGATAAATACTATGGATACTATCGTTAATGCCGCTTAAACCATCAGTTACAACTAATAAAACCTCTTCTAAACCACGGTCTTTTAAGTCTTGAAGTATTTCTTTCCAAACATACGAAGACCCAGTTGGAGCAATACTAAACCCAAGAACCTCTTTGGTCCCATCTAGTCGGATACCTATGACAATATATACAGCTTCTTTTGAGACAGTTTGTCTTTTTAAAGGAATGTGAGTAGCATCCATAAAAATGATTGAGTATTGGGATTCTAAGGACCTTTCTTTAAAAGCAACAACATCTTCAGATACTATTTGAGTGATATTGGAAATGGTTTGTGGCGTATAGTAATGACCATATATTTTTTCAATCAACTCAGAGATTTCAGACATAGTGATTCCTTTTTGAAATAATTGGATAATGGTGGTTTCTAAAGAGTCGTTACTTCTTTTATAAGCAGGCAACGTTTGTTGAGAAAACTCTCCGTTTCTATCTCTAGGAATTGCCAAATTTAATTCTCCAAACTCTGTTTTAAATGAACGAGAATAATTCCCATTTCGGGAATTACCTGAATTAAAACCAGTGCGATTATATTTCTCATAATCAAGAAAAGCCGTTAATTCAGCTTGTAGCAGTGTATTGATAGCTAATTCTAGATGACGACGGAATAAGTCATCCAAATCACCTTTATTGATTAGTGTTTCCATAATTTCTGTAGTAAAATTAGTCATGAGAAAGTCCTCCTATAAAATTTCGGTTGTGGTAACTTTAATTTTACAGAATGGACTTTCTTTTTATCTACCTAAAATTTCTATTTACACAAAATATTTTACGCTATCCAAAAATTCTCATGAAAAAACAGAATTTAATAGCATGATAAATTAGAGAAGATAGTTTAATGTGCTTATAGGAACACCCCACTTTTACAGTCACAATCAATAACCTTGCTACTTTCTTTCGAAATTGATAAGAGTCTAAAGGATTGGCAACGCTTGATAGTGAGCATAAACTTAATGTACGCTAGTTAGTTTACAAGTGTAAACTAAAAAAGTATGATGTGTCGTCTCTGAAATTCTCCCTAATTCAAGTCATAACCAGAGTACATATCGGTTATTTTTTGATTCCATATTTTTTCCTTTATGTGCTGAGGATTAAGGGGTACCAATTGTAATTGCGCGTTATATGGTCTTTGTTTAGAATCGCTCTCCAAAAAGCCAATTTTTTTGCATAGAATTTTTAGATGTGGTACCATTAATTAGAATTATTATAAATAATAAGTAGGTATCATTGTTTCAGTACAAAGACTAGGAGGAATGGAAGATGGAAATAGACTACAAGGATCATGGGAAGAAGCCGTATATCATTAATATTGAAGACGCCACCACAGGAAATGATAATTACCGGACGACCATTTGGACAGGCAGTAAACTGCAAGTCACCGTAATGTCCATTCAACCGGGCGATGACATCGGTTTGGAAGTGCACGAAGGCATTGACCAATTTATCCGTATTGAAGAAGGAGAAGGCGTGTGTAAAATGGGGCCTTCTAAAGATAACTTACATGTTCAACAAAAAGTGATGGATGATGACGCCGTATTTGTTCCGGCGGACATGTGGCACAACATCGAAAACACCGGTGATAAGCCGCTCAGACTGTATACCATTTATGCTGGTCCAGATCACCTTGAAGGAACGGTTCACCCTACTCATGAAGACGCCAAAAACGATCCAAACGAACACTGAGGTACACTAGGATGAAACAAAAGCCCTGCACCCGTATGGATGGTCCACTGGTGCAGGTCTTTTTTATAAAGGAGAGAAGTGGTATGAGTGATTCATTGTTTCAATTAGAGAAGGTTGGTTTTCAGGCAAACGGAAACCAAATCCTTCAAGATATCTCTTTTACAGTAAACAAAGGGGAAGTGATTGTTTTTTCTGGTCCTTCTGGAAGTGGAAAAAGTACCCTTTTGAAATTAATTGGTACGCTGCTTTCCCCAACTTCCGGAAAAATTTATTATCGAGGTACGGATCTGCAAAAAATCGATCCTGTGGAGTATAGAAAAGAAGTCTCTTATTTCTTTCAAAACGCTTCTCTATTCGATGAGACAGTTCAAGAGAACTTGTCTTTTCCTGCCCGCATAAGAGAAGAAGGATTTGATCGGGAACGTGCAAAAAAATTGTTAGAACGAGTTCAAATACCTGAAACTTACTTATCGAAAGAGGTCAAGGAACTATCAGGAGGGGAAAAACAACGGGTTGCATTGGTCCGAAATTTGATGTATCAACCGAAAGTGTTGCTCCTGGATGAAGTTACCAGTTCATTGGACCAAGAAAACAGGGCGATTGTCCTTGATTTAGTCCGAGACATGATGAAAGACCAACAAACTACGGTGTTGGCCGTCACTCACAACCAGGAAGAAATCGACCAAGCTTCTCGTCTGATTACTATCAAAGGTGGAAAAATGGAGGAATCGAAATGACAAACAATTTGGAAATCAGTAATCTTTCTTTGCTTTTATCCTCTGTCCTCTTGATAGTTGCCTTGTTGATTGATTACAAAGAGAAATTGGGATTAGGAAACGACATTTTTATTGCGGGAATTCGCGCTGTCGTTCAATTATTCCTTATTGGATATGTATTGAGCTACGTATTACGAGTGGATAACAACTTTCTCACTTTAGCGATGGTTTTGTTCATTGTGTTCAACGCTTCTTATAACGCCCATACACGCAGTGAGGGGATCAACCGCTCTTTTAAAATTTCAACGACGGCTATTGGAGTAGGAACAGCCTTGTCCTTACTCATTCTTGTTTTTTCAGGAGTCATTGACTGGACCCCTTCCCAAATCGTTCCAATTACAGGCATGATTGCCAGCAACGCCATGACTGCGATTGGAGTGACCTATCGGTCTTTGAATTCAAAATTTACGGACCAACGCCAACAGGTATTGGAAAAATTGGCATTGGGAGCCAATAAAAAACAAGCGTCCATGAGTATTGTAAGAGAAAGCGTCAAAACGGGCATGGCTCCTTCTATTGACCGAACAAAAACGGTTGGACTTGTCAGCCTACCAGGTATGATGTCAGGGTTGATTTTTGCGGGAATTGATCCTGTTCAAGCGATTCGTTACCAAATTGTTGTGATGTTTATGTTGATTTCAGTTACTGCGATTTCTTCATTTATTGCTAGTTATATGGCTTACCGTGAGTTTTATAACAATCGCAGTCAATTAATTATATGATTTGGGATGATACACTACTCTTAAAACCAGTGGTTACAATTTTATGTAGTTAAAAGAAGACCTCACGAGAATAATTGCAAAAAGAACTTCATTTTTTAAGGAAGAAGGATATTTTTGTCATCGAATCTTTGGAACGACTAGGGCGAAACTATGATGAAATTTTTTATATAGTGCAGCAACTGGATTAAAAGGATATCGGACTGATTGTTTTGAACATGCCTATCCTCAACCAATGAGAACTTTCGACGAAATCATGTTCTAGAAAGAAATTTCTATCCAATAAGAATTCCAAATCATGGACACTATTATCAAAGAAGCTTTAATAGATAAAATATTCAAAGCAGATTCTAAAAAAGTCGATTCCACAAAATATACATGAAATGAAAAATGGAGGAATATAAGTGAACTTTATGTATGAAGTTAAAACAACTAAATCATTCCAAGCGGCAACAGAAGCACTCATTGAGAAACTCAAAGAAAGAGAATTTGGTGTATTGTATCAAGTTAATTTTAAAGAAAAAATTAAATCTAAAGGGTTAGATTTCCCTACAAATTTTGAGGTATTAGAAGTATGTAATCCAAAACAAGCAAAAGAAGTATTGGAAAAACGTATTGAAGTTGTGGAATGGCAACAGTTTTTTTGACAAATTTTATAAGGTGCAGAACTTCTTTCCGTATGCTATTCCGATTGTCCTTGACAATGAGCCTCCTCGGATGTGACGATCTTCGGCAGGAGCTAACAGTTAAAGTTAGACTGCCTCGCTAGCGTTAGCACATCCGAGCTCATTATCAAGGATTCGCTGCGCCAATCTCTGGTTACGGTAACCAACCGGTGTCTCGTAGCCAAGTGTACCGTGCAACCGAAGGTGGTTCCACCAATTGACATAGTCAAATAACTCCAAATCCAATTGTTGTAAGGTTTCAAATGTGTATTGATAGACAAATTCTACTTTCAACGACTTATAAGTTGATTCAGCTACGGCATTATCAAAAGGACAGCCTTTATGACTCAATGATCGATTGATGTCAAAAGTTGTTAATAATTCATCAATAGCTTGGTTATCAAACTCTTTTCCACGATCAGTATGAAAAATCTCAACCTCTGTCAGAGGTTGTTTGATACGGCTAAATGCTTTTTTTACTAGAACGGCATCTTTATGTTCTCCACAAGAATAGCCGAGAATTTCTCGATTGAACAGATCCAAAATGAAACAGACATAATTCCATTTTTTCCCGACTCGTACATAAGTCAAGTCTGTTACGATCGCTTCTAATGGGTTGTCTCTTAAGAATTTACGATTCAATACGTTTGTCGTTTTGGCTTCATTGCAAGTAGAATGATGTACTTTAAAATAAGCAACAGTATAGCTCGATTTTAATCCTCTATTTTTCATGATTCTACTAATTTTTCGTCGGCTGATCTGAATGCCTCGTTTTGATAAGGCTTTTTTTATTTTTCTTGAGCCGTAGGCCTTTCGGCTGCGGATAAATTCTTCAGCGACTACTTCTTCAAGTTCTGATTCGTCTTTCTTTGGTTTTGATTGATAATAATAGGACTGACGTGATAGACCTAATATTCTGCACATCGCTGATATAGGGTAAAGATGCTTATTCGCATCGATTACTTGTCTCTTCGTCCGAATATCAGCGCTGCTTGCTTTAAAATATCATTTTCCATTTCTAATTGCTGGTTTCTTTTACGTAGTTCTAACAATTCTTTTTGTTCAGGCGTAAGATTATCTTTTTCTTTGAATGAACCACTCGTTTTAGATTGCTTTACCCATTTGTCAAATGCTGAAGCCGTTAGTTCATATTCTCGAATGATTTCTACACGTGGCTTTCCAGCTAAGTAAAGATTGACGATTTGTTGCTTGAATTCTTGTGAAAAAGTTCTTCGTGTTCTCTTAGACATAAAAATTCCTCCTGGTATGTTTTCTTCTAGTCTACACACCTTAATTTTTCTGTCTAGTTAATTGTAGCCTATCCAAAAGTAAGGAATTACAAAAAGAGAAAGAAGAGAAGGAAGAATGAAAAAGGTATTATTTGCGGTTAGTTTAGTTGTTAATATAGCACTAGCAGGAGGATTATTTTATACCATTACAGAAATGAATAAGCTTGATGACCAACGGGAAAGCTTAGCAATCAGTAACGAACAATACAAAAGGAAGCTAGATGAAGCTAGCAGCACCAACGTGGACACTCAAGAAGCCGTAGAATCCTCTACAATTGTTTATAGCAATGAATCCAGTGAAACCCTAACAAATTCGGAAAGAAGCACAGCTCCAGCTACAGAAACTGTTTCTCAAAAAGCTACTATAACAATAGGAAGTAAAGTATTCACGTTTATAGTAAATGGCTTGACAATAGAACACGATTCTAGCAGAACAGGAAAAATGACCGAGCTTTCTCATGAGTTTCCAGTGATTGTTACTACTCCTAGTGCTACCCTTAACGGTATATTGGTGCAAGACAACAATGATAATAATTGCTATATAATGGTAGACGGTCAAACTCTATACAGAGGAACATACCAATAAATTTTGAGTCTTAATATGACTGATATTTATAAAAAATTCCTGATATTAGAACAAGAATACGCTGTCTTCAAATGTATAATATTACAATAGCACGATATAGCAATATTGTTATATCGTGTTTCATAATAATTAAGAGCTTTAAAATTAGTATTTATTAGATACTTAAACGCTATTTTAGTATTGATAAATTGTTACCAGCAACAAAAAAGAAGTTACTTAGTGCTAACTTTTGAGCAACTGCTAGAGGAGGTAGGATATGGCTAATTATCCTGTAATTTTTATTGTATTTTCTAGAAATGTAATTATTCTCTTAAACATTCCAGCATATCCAAGTATATAGAAAATTTACGTTTTCTATATAGTTGGATTTGAATTATAGCTATTTGTAATTTACTTCAATTATTTCGCTATAGCAGCTAATAACACTATAAAGACACATACAGTAACTCCTTAAATGGGCTGCGTATGTGTCTTTATAGTGTTGATCACTTCATATTTTAGTTGATCGAAATCCTTATCATACGTAGCAATATATACCGCTAAATTTACAGCATCTTTTTGATCAATAGCTAAAAGCTGTCCATTGATTTTCAAAAAGACAAAAGTAGCTAAGAAAGCAGTACGTTTATTTGCATTGTGAAAAGGATGTTTCTTTATCAATTGTATAAGTAGGATAGCTGCTTTTTCATAAATCGAAGGATAAACCTCTTCACCAAAAGCTGAGGCTCGAAGTTGCCCTACACACATTTCTAAAGCATTCGCATCCTTTACACCAAGGGGTTCATTAGGAGAGTATTTTTTTATTTGGATTACATTCATTTTTATAATATCTTTGGCTTCTAGGTAATGAATACTCATTTATCGACAAGCTCTCTAAAAGTAGTATCATATTCAGTTAATGCTTGAGATATTGCTAAATCAATTTCATCAGATAAGGCTTGTTTTTTTGTAATTGCCGCTCGAAGTTTTTCTTCATCTAAAAAAACCGTATCTCCGGGATTTAACCCATTTTCTTTAAGAAACTCCTTTGAAATAGTTAATACTACTGAGTTCCCCACTTCCCTAAATTTTCTTTCTTTAATTGCCATAGTCTTCTCCCTCCTTTTTCTTTGTATATACAGTATATACGCTTGTTGATTTTAAATCAAGCATAGTCCCTCTCATGTCTAACTCTATAGAAAGATTGTTCTTTCTATATAATTAATTAAGAAAATTCAAAAAATTTAGATTGCTCCCTTCTATTTCCTTCCCTATTTATGTATACCATTTATTTTAAATTATTAAACGTATACCTGTTTATATGCTTTTTTTGAAACAAATTAATAAATTTTAGAGCATACCAATTGACAAAACATTCTATAATTGGTATAGTCCAATTATAGAGATACTCTTCTCCCCTACTTATTGAAAGGATGAATGACATGAAAAATACAGAAATATATCAAAAAATAGATACAATCATACTTCATATGCCCGATTATATAAAAGATTTTGTTCAAGATCGTGAGGATAAAGATCAATCACCTCGAACCACTTTAGAATATCTAAAAAATTATAAGCTCTTTTATGAATGGCTTCTGAGTGAGTCTATCGTTCCTGATACTTCTATCACCTCGATAAGACAGTTAACTGCCTATGACCTAAACTTGTACAAATCTCATTTGAAACGTCGCACAAAAGAAAATGTAAAAAAAGAGACAACAAAAACTAAGCTCAAAGATAATAATAACTTAGGTCTATCTACTTCTACTATCAATAGAAATATCACGGCATTAAAGGTTCTATTTAAATATCTTTCGAAAAGTTCCAATAATCCTCTAGGAAAACCATACTTAGACAATAATCCTATGGATCAAGTAGCAACCATCACAGATAAAACTACGTTAGCTGCACGTGCCAATGCCATTGAGAAAAAATTATTTCTAGATAAGGATACACAAAATTATCTAGATTATATTGCCAATGAATATAAAAATACTTTGAGTAAACGAGCTTTGATCTATTATCAACGAGATGTAGAAAGAGACCTGGCGATCAATGCACTGATTTTAGGATCTGGATTGAGACTCTCCGAGGTTATAAATATTAATTTAGATGACCTATCTTTAGATAAGAATAATGTGGTAGTAACTAGAAAAGGAAATAAAAGAGATGCTGTCAATATAGCAGCATTCGCAATGGAATATTTAGCTAATTATCTAGCTATTCGGAAAGAACGATATAAAGTAACAGAAAACGAAAAAGCTTTATTTCTAGCAATTTACCAAGGAGAAGCCAAGCGTATATCCGGTATTGCAATCGAACGGATGGTAGCAAAATATTCAAAAGGCTTTAGAATTCAAGTCAGCCCTCACAAACTGCGTCATACATTAGCTACTAGACTCTACCAACAGACAAATTCATTGGTATTAACTGCCCAACAATTGGGACATTCAAGTACCAATACAACAACTTTATATACCCATATAGACAATGCGGCTACGATCGATGCATTAAATGCTTTATGAGTATAATGTATAAATAGGCGGAAATAAGAAACAACACGCTAGAAAAGCCTGTATTATAGTTTTTCTAGTGTGTTTCTTTTGGTGTGATCCTACTTTTGTTTATCATTTATTTTTTATTATCGTAAATAGGTGTCGGTTTGATTTTAGAAAAATTAGTTTGGATATAATCTGTGGGATCATTTGTTATCTCTCTCAATGAATTTAGATACAAATGACCATAAGTTCCTAAAGTCGTTTGTACATCAGCATGTTTTAACCTTTCTTTAATTCGAAGTGCATCTTTTTATTGTGATATAAGCAAAGAAGCATGACTATGCCTTAATCCGTGTATGCGGATTATATGAACACCAACGATCGTTGCATGTCTTCTCATAATATGACGGATTGTATATTTCTGAGTAGGTGTTCCATTATAAGAAAGTACAAACGACATGCCTCCTATTGAAACTTGACGCTCCTTCCAAGCTTTTAAAAAGGTAATTGTATTGTCGTCTAGTTCGATTGTACGAATACTAGAAGCCGTTTCGGGTTCTACAAACTCATAGGTTTTGGCTCTCTTATAATAGAGTGTTTTATTCACACGCAAGTTTTTATTTTCAAAATCAATATCTTTCCAAGTTAATGCAGTGGCTTCTCCCAAACGCATAACGGTCATAAAAAGTAACCACATACAAATAAAACCAAAATGTTGGTACAAATCATCAATATAAAAAGTTGAAATAACTTTTGTAAATTCTTCTTTTGTCCAAAAATCAACTGTAGTTTTCCTTTTCTTCACATTTCCAATAACTTTTGCAGGATTTTTTTCAAGTAGTCCCAAAACAACTGCTCGATCTAATGACATCTGAAAAATCCCATACATGTTTCTTACATAAGAATTTTTATATTTGCTCAATAAATTATTTTGCCACTTTTGAATGTCAATTGGACGTATTTCTCTTAACTCCATTTTAAAGAAATAAGAAAAGTTTTTTTGATTGTAGATAACCGATTTTTATATGTTCTTTCTTCTACTTTCCCTTGATAATAAGGTAGGAATAATTTATAAAAAAACTCCTCAAACAACATAGTACTTTGAGAAGTTTCTGCTTCTTTTCCATAATTAGAAACAAGTTCGGTATACGCTTTTTTTCTTCTTTAACTGTTTTAACCCCTCTACGTTTTTTTGTACTCTTTTCCCTGTTCGTTTGTCGAATCCCAAACTAGCAGTAAAATGATATTTCCCATTTTTATCTTTTTTAAAATTAACCATGATTCTGAAAATCCTCCTCTACCTCTATCTTCATACCTAAAACTTCTTCTACAGATTCAACAGGTACTAGTCCTAATCTTCTATTTTCGTAATAGGTATAGCTTTTTGAAACCATAATTGCTTTTGCCTGTCGTATGATTCTCTCAGACTGATACTTCCCATAACCTAATTTCATTAATTCATTTTTTGTTATAACCACCATTTAACCACCACATTTTTTATTCAAATATAAAAAAGAACACTACTAAAAATAGTAGCGTTCCTGCATATTTTTATTCAAATTTAATCAGCTTTATAAATCTTTGTATACTTGCTCCTTAATACTCAAAAAATGCACATTAGAAATCTAATTCTAAAAAATATCACTAGTGTTGCATAAAACATTTTAGAATATTCTGAAAACTATTTCCTCTGAAAATAAGTCAAAAAAAACTGTGCTGACGCAGAGGATGACTTTTTCCAGAAAATTTTTTATCTGTTATTCAACTGAAAACCAAAAGTAACGAGCCAAATTTCTTTTTTCTCATGTGGGAATTAATTTTTCTAGACAACATTCAAAGGGCTGAAACAGTAAATAACGAAAGAATCGTTTGATTTGGAACACTGATTTTTCCGTTTTCGTCTCCAATTTGATGAGAAACGTGAGGAGAGCGGAAATCATCGTTAAAATCAATTGATTCTGCACGCCTTTTTCACTTTGAGAAAAGAAGGTTTTAATGGTCATGTGTTGTTTGATGTGCTTGAAAAACAATTCGATTTGCCAACGAGCGTGATACATATCAGAGATTTCTTTTGAAGAGACGTCCATTCGATTGGTGATAAATTGAAACACACGTCCGTTCTTATCTTGAACAGTGACTAGTCGGAAATTGGCGGTTAGATAGGTTTTAGATCCTAAACGAACCAGCTCGTCTCGTAGAATTTCTGTTTCTGGCGATGTTTCCAGAGTATCTATCACGTGAACTTTGGTGTTTTTTTTAATCCGAGTGACGAAGAAATAGCCATCCCAATGCATCTGATCCATCTTTTCAAAGTCCTAATACCCACGATCAAACACGTAAGTTGCCTCTGGTTGATTCACCAATACTGGTAGTTGATTGAGATCATGTTCATGGGCATTTGTTAAGGTAAAATCAGTTGGATACATCGTAGTATCGTCCATATAACAATAGTTTAAGTGTAACTTGACACCTGATTTTGTTTGACGGAAAGTCGCCCACTTATGACGTTTTAAACTAAGCGAAAACGTACTGGAATCAATCAGATACAGATGATTTCGCTTGGTTGGTTTGATTTGATGTTGAACTTTTTCTAACAGTTGTTGAAAAATTTCTTCTAACACTTTAGGTTCAAGTGCATTAAATGCTCGAGACAATTGGGTATGACTAATCGATGACACATCGGTTTCTAGTTGGAGCGATCGGTCGATAAGAGCTGTACTCAAATCACGCAAACTTTCTTTTTCTTCATTAACTGCGTAGAGAAAGAGCTTGAGCACAGCTTCAAAAGACAGTTTTTTACGATACGAATTGTAATCAAAAATACATTTTTGGGAGTTGACAGAAAGTTTTCCTAATTTTATGGCAGAAAACCATTTATTAAATGCTGTATTTGTTTTATACTTATCCATGTATGAGTCCTTTTTATTGGTCTTGGATAAGTCATCCAAGTGCTAGTATAAAGGATTTTTTGTTCTATGGAATAGGTTAAAATTTTAATGCAACACTAGTGAAAATTTTTATATCTTTAGACTCAATGATAAATTCTTTCGTATCCAAGTTAGCCGTTAATGTTGCACTATCACTACCGTTTTTATTTTTACGTGTAATCACTATTTCTGATTCTGATGGCGTTGCTACTTCAATCGTTCCATCCAAATCAAACGCCGCAGATTCATTTCTAAATTTTAAAAGTGCAAATAATTGTTGAATCACTGGCCGTTGCACTTCTTCTTCAATTTCGGCTAAATCATAGTAATGACGATTAATATTACGCCCTTCTTTCGTTGCTTCCAACAGTTCAATATCATTTTTTCCTGCTAATAACCCAACGTAATAAATTTGTGGAATCCCTGGCGCAAATACTTGAATCGCACGTGCTAACAGATAGCTACGGTCATTATCGCCTAATGCACTATAATAGGTGCTGTTAATTTGATAAATATCTAAATTATTGTAATTGGCACTTGAATAGACCTTCTTCACATTCGCCCCGACTTTATACAATTCCTCAGAGGTGTAATCCAATTCTTCATCTGTTAATAAATCACGAGCGTCCACAACACCAATTCCATCATGCGTATCCAATGTTGTAAACTGCTTCATCGGACTCATTTTCAACCAATTGGCTAAACGTTCTGATTTTCCACTATAAAGTGAATACAGAGTGACCATTGGCAAGGCGAAGTCATAGATATAATAATCATGATTGGCAATTTTCATTTGAATGGAATAATGCTCATGGATTTCTGGTAATAATTCGACGTCATATTTCGCTGCTTCTTGACGCACTTCGTCTAAAAGTTCCCAAATATCTGGTTCCACGAAGAAATCATTGGTATCTAATTTTTTAATCGCATAAGCAAACGCATCTAATCGAATTAAAGAACAGCCATGGTTCGCCATATCTTTGATGGTTTCTCGAATAAATTCTTTCACAACTTCTTTGGTCACATCTAAATCAATTTGTTCTTCCCCAAAGGTATTCCAAACCTCTTCTGTCGTACCATCCGCAAATTCTACCGTTTGAAACGGCGCTTTGTCTTTACGCTTGTAGATTAAATCAATATCTTCTTGTGTTGGTCGATTTTCTGGGAAAAATTCATGAATACGGATAAACATTTCTTTGTATGGTGACTGCTCATGGTTTTTTTTGAAATCTTGGAAAAATTTTGATTCACGAGAAATGTGATTAATCATAAAATCAAACATCAAATAATAATCTTCACCTAATGCTTCCACATCTTCCCATGTTCCAAGAGCTGGATCAACTGTCGTATAATCACTCGGCGCAAAGCCTCGATCACCTGTCGATGGAAAAAAAGGCAACAGATGTACACCACCAATAACACCTTGTAAATGTTTGTCTAAGACTTGTTTTAATTCGCCCATGTTTTTTCCTAAACTATCTGCATAGGTGATGAGCATTGCTTCGTTTTTAATTTTCATAATTGTCCTCCATAATTAGCTAATACAATACTTTCAAACGGTCGTAAACGCAATTTTCGACTTTGATCTAATAAAACATCTTCATAATTATTGATTAATACTTGTTGGTACTGTTCATCTACATAATATTCTTGTTCTGTTGCTGTAACGTTTAAGATAACTAATACGATTTTATCTTCTAATTGGCGTTCATAAAGCAAAATATGTTCATTTTTATCTTTCACTGGTAGAAATTGTCCGTAGATTAGCACGTCTTTGTATACACTATTTTTTCTTAATTTAATTAATTGATGATAATAATTGAATACCGACTGTTGATTGGTTAACTGAGCTTCTGCATTGAGTTCTGGATAATTAGGATTTACTTTTAACCATACATTATCAGAAGTTGAGAATCTGGCATTTTTTTGCGTATTCCATTGCATAGGTGTGCGAGAATTATCCCGACTTCGTTTATTGACAGCTTTCAATGCTTGCTCTGGTGCCAATCCATATTCTAATGCCCGTTTATACTGAGAATGCGTAGCTACATCATCAAAATCTTCTAATGATGCCATTTCTATGTTGGTCATTCCTAGTTCTTGTCCTTGATAAATAAAAGGGGTACCTCTTAGTAACATAAAAAGCGTCGCCAACATTTTTTTACTATAATCATTGATCCATTCTTCTGGAATATATTTATTAATTGAACGTGGTTGATCGTGGTTTTCTAAATATAAGGCGCCCCAACCTTTATCTTGCGTAACTAATTGATTCGTAAAAATATTGGTACGCATATCCGTCCATGTCCATTGGCTATCTTTAAACCATTCACCAGTTTCAGGTACATCAATATCCGTATAACTAAAATCAAAAACCATCGAATAATAGCCATCTTCACCAATATATTCATCTAAACGTTCATTAGGAACATCGGCTTCTGCTACCGTCATACTATTATGTGGTTTAAATGTCCGCTCTCTCATTTCTTTTAACCACACTTCAATGCCCGACTGATTAAGAATCCAGGGCCCAATGAAGGCTAACCCATCTTCTCCATCAGATTCAAAGATGCCATACTCTAGTTTTTTTTTGATGTTTAATATCGCATCGATTCTAAATCCGCCTAGTCCTTTATCTAACCAATAGTTAATCATTGCATAGATTTCTTCACGTACTTCTTCATTTTCCCAATTCAAATCAGGCTGCTTTTTAGTAAATGCGTGTAAATAAAACATATTTTCTTCGTTTGGAATGAGTCTCTTTTGGTGTTGCACTTATATTGTAAATTCAAGCTACTATATCTGTTTCAAATAAAAGCGTTGTGTCGCATAATCACCATGTAGTTCTGAGTCAATATAAAAACCGAGATTCATCAATTCATCGCCAGCAAATGTTACATCTTCCATTTGATAAGTTGCTTCTTCTGCTAATCCTGCTAATTTCAATGTGACTAATGGATGCGCAGCTTCTGCTAATACTCGGAAATAAAAGACCATGGCTTCTGTTTGGTCTTTTGAGACAAACATCCATGCAGTATCATTGCCTTCAAACGGACTTTCCAAGCGATAAAAAGTTCCATATTGCAAAAGTTGGCGATGCTTTTTATAAAAGGCAACTTGTTCTTTAATTTCTGCTTTTTCTTCAGAAGTTAATTGCGTTAGATCTAGCTCATAACCAAAAACACCAGCCATCGCAGCATTGCCACGAATAGTTAAACTCGTTTCTCTTCCTGTTTGATGATTTGGGACTGCTGAAACATGCGCACCCATACTTGAAATTGGATACACTAAGCTGGTTCCATATTGAATTTTCAGACGAGCCACGGCATCGGTATTGTCGCTCGTCCAAGTTTGTGGCATGTAATACAAGAAACCTGCATCAAAACGACCGCCTCCACCCGAACAACTTTCAAATAAAATAGTTGGATAATTCGTTGTTAACTTTTCTAAAAATTCATATAACCCTAACATATAACGATGAGCCACTTCACCTTGCATCGTTGAGTCCAACAAGACAGAATAGACTTCTGTCATATTTCGATTCATATCCCACTTCACATAATCAATCGGTACACGATCAAAAATCGCCGTCATTTGTTGATAGATATTATCACGAACATCTTGTCTTGAAAAATCAAGAACATATTGATTTCGACTAATTGAGCGGTCACGACCTGGAATACCCAATGCCCAATCTGGATGTGCTCGAAATAGTTCACTATCTTCAGAAATCATTTCCGGTTCAAACCAAATCCCAAATTTCATCCCGTTATCATGCACTTGCTTGGCTAAATTTTCCAAACCACAAGCAAGTTTGCCTTCTGTTTCAACCCAATCACCTAATGAAGTGAAGTCATTTTCACGACCGCCAAACCAACCATCATCTAAAACAAACATTTCAATGCCCAAGTTCTTCGCATCATCGACAATATTCATGATTTTTTCTTCGTTAAAATCAAAATACGTTGCTTCCCAGTTGTTGATTAACGTGGGACGTTCTTGTAAACGATAGTTTCCACGAATTAAACGGTGATTATACAATTCATGATACGTCTGTGATAACGTATTCAGACCTTCATTACTATAAACCATCACGACTTCTGGCGTTTGAAATGAGTCGCCAGTTTTTAGTTGCCAACCAAAATTAAATGAATTAATTCCCATAATGACCCGTGTTTGGTCAAATGGATCTTTTTGAATCACCGTTTCGTGATTACCGCTATAAACTAAATTAAATCCATATGCCTCTCCTTGAAATTCATCTGTTTTGGCATCTACTAAAGCAACAAACGGATTTTGTTGATGGCTGCTTGATCCGCGTTTACTATCTAATACTTTTATCCCTGTATGAATTTTTTCTCTAGTCATTTGACGTTCTCTTGCCCAGGTACCATTTAAATGAATTAACTCGAGTGGACGATTTGGAAAATCAATTGATTGACTAGCTAAGCGGTTAATCTCCACTGTTTCATCACTATTATTTACTAATTGCGTAGAACGAATAATTACACTGTGATTTTGATAAATTGTGTAGAACAACTGTAAAGTCAATCCACTAATCGCGTCTTTCAATTGAATAATCAGCGTTTCAGCTTCATCATCATCTTCCGTATATAAGGCTGGCAATCCCGCTAAGCTGGGCTTTCCTTTTTGAATTTCGTAGCTATCATAACGAAAATCATTTACACGACTACCGTTTCCTAATTTAATATTATGCGCCGGTTCTCTAAAATCACCATGTCCATATCCTGGAAATTCTAATGGTAATGTATCTAAAGATAATAAACGATCTTGCGCATTTGCATTGTTGGGTGAGAAGGAACGATCTGTTCGGGGGTAGCGATACCCACCAGAATAGTGCGTAATCTTTTTTCCAAAATAAAGATGCGTTAAATAATTATTTTCTTCGATTCCTAATAGATAGCTAATTTTTTTATTTTGTAAATGAAATGTTTGTGTGTGATTGTCAAATATAATCATAAGTTTATGAACTCCTTTATAATGAGAATAATTTATTGGTTATTTCACTGCTCCATTGCTCATTCCAGCTATAATACTTCTTTGGAAAGCAAGATAAACTAGTGTAATCGTGACAATTCCTACTGTATAGGAAGCAAAACTTGGACCATAGTCGTTAAAATATTGTCCCGTATAATTATATTGAAACAATGGTAGTGTCCACATATTAGAATCACGATTTAAAATTAATAATGGTAGCATGAAATCATTCCAAAACCATAGAGCATTAAGAATAATAGTCGTCGCATGCATTGGTTTTAACATTGGGAAAACAATTTTGAAATAAGTTGTAAAGTGACTAGCCCCATCAATTTCAGCAGCCTCATCCAGACTGATAGGCACATTTAGTTTAATAAAACCAACATATAAAAATAGTGTCTGTGGTACGGCATAAGTGAGATAGAGTAAGATTAATCCCCACATATTTGCTAAACCAATTTTACTCATCATAACGGTAATCGGAATCATAATTACTTGGAAAGGAACAAAAATTCCTAAAATTAAAAATAAATACATCAATCCGTATGCTTTCCCACGAGTCATTTTTCTTGCTAGTGAATAAGCAGCCATAGGAATAATTGCTGTCACAGCAACTACTGCAATGATTGTGATGATTGCCGAATTCCAAAAGTAATGACCAATTCCATCCGCTAACAATCTTCGGAAATTTTCCAAAGTCGCTGGATTAGGAAAACGAAAGAAATTATTCATAATATCGGGTGTTGTTTTAAATGAACCGAATAGCGTTGAAACTAAGGGAACTAAAATCATGAAGCCCCCTAATAATAAAAGCAAGTATTTAGAAATATTTTTTTCTTTTGATGTTTTCATTGGGAAACCTCCTAGATTTCAAATTTTTTCGATAATTTTAATTGTGCCAGTGAAACAATCCCAATTAAGATAAATAAGACTAAAGCAATAGCATTCGCATAACCAAACTGATTGTTTTTAAAAGCATAATTATAAACAAGTAACCCCAAAGATGTTGTGGCATCGCTTGGTCCACCACCAGTTAAAGCAAAAATTTGATCAAATGCTGTTAAGCCACCTTTTAATGCCATAATAAATACCATTGAAATACTTGGTAATAAGTAGGTGATTTCAATATTCCAAAAAATTTGCTTATCATTCGCCCCATCCATTCTAGCAGCTTCAATAATTTCTTGTGGAATACTTTGAAAACCCGCTAAGAAAATGATGACTGGCATGGCAATTCCTTGCCAAAGTAAAACAAAAATTACTGCAAAAATCGCTCCCCATGTTGTTCCTAAAAGACTGGTTTGTAAAAATTCAATGCCTAACATACTACCAATTTTTGGTAAACCATAGTTAAAAATTTGTTTAAATACTAAAGAAACAACCACGCCCGATAAGACCGCTGGAAAAAAGAACCATGCTCTAAAGAATGTTTTCCCTTTAATATTTGCGTTCAACGCCCGCGCAATCAAAATACCAAAACCAATTTGTCCAGCAATCATGCAAAGCGTCACAATTAAAGTGAAGCCAATCGATTTGATAAACTTCGGATCAGAAAAAAGAATCTTATAATTGTTCAAACCCACAAAATCAAAATTATAAGTCAGACCAGTCCAATTAGTTAAACTGTAAAAAGCACCTTGAACCATTGGAAAGTAGAAAAAAATCATCTGCAAAATAATTGGAATTGCTACAAAAATGATTGCCCAGTAACGATTTAAAATTTCTTTTATTTTCATTTTATTTTCCTACCTTCCGTCAGCTTTCATTGGATTAAAGAAAGCATTTAATGCGTTAATCATGGCTTTTTGATTGCCATTGTGTAAATAATTTGTTGTTAAGGTATAAAAATCATTTTCACTATTCCAATCTTTGGCTAACCAAACTAAATGACGATCAGTAAAAGCAAGTTCAGTTAAACCACTTAATGGTGAATCCTGAGTATTCTCGATAACGCCCTCAACAGCACACGGTGCACCATCTACATCATAATATTTCTGCATCGCTTCAGGTGTTGTCATATATTCTACAAAACGTTTGGCTTCTTCTTTATGTTGAGAAGTTGCAGAAACTGATAAGGCTAGGTCTCCTGCGCCAATCGTTAGACTTTGACCTGCTTCATCTGCTGGAAAAGGAAAAGTTCCTACTTCAAAATCTGGATTTTGTGAATGAATCATCGGCATTGCCCATGAACCATTCGGCATAATCAACGCATCACCTTTTGTAAAAGTAACTACTGTATCGTTATAACCGGCACCTTGCCAGTTGTTTTGCAAAGCTTTTGGTTCTCTTAACAAATCTAATCGATTAAAATCTTTTTGCATTTCTTTGCTTTCAGCATTAATTCCATTAACTTCTGAGAAACGCCAAACATTGTTCGCTTCCTCTTCACCACCAGCAGCAGTCGCTATAGCTAGTTGGTGATAACCATTTAAAGTCCAGCCTTCTGCTCCTGCAATCGCAAACGGTACTTTGTTTTGATCTTTAATCTCAGCTACTATTTTTTCAAATTCTGCCCAAGTTTCTGGTGCTTGAATCCCCATTTCCTCAAAAGCAGTTTTGTTATAGTAAAAACCATAGACATTAGCGGTTAATGGTATGCTATATACACGATCCTCAATAGCAAAACGTTGTGCATATCCATTTTTGATATTCTCTAAATACGGTTCTTCGGTTAAGTCCTCTAAATAACCAGCTTTCGCCCATTCTTTCAATTCTATACTTTGAGGATAAAGATTAATGACATCTGGTACATCGCCTGCAAGCATACGTGTTTTAATTACTTCACCAGCATTCGGTACATCCACAACTTTTACATGAATATCAGGGTTTTTTGCTTCAAAATCTTTAGCAATCTCCTGAATCGTTTGAGTCATTTCTTTTTTTTGATTAAAAAACTCTATTTCTACCTTACCGCTTGCATCTTCCTGATTTTTTCCACAAGCAGTCAAAGAGATCGTTGCTCCTAGTGCTATACAAGCTAAAATAATTTTTTTAGACCACTTCATTTTATGCTCCTCCTTATACAATTTGAATGCGTTTTCTTTTTGTTAACACTAATGTAACTGTTTACTAAGTGTTTTGTCAATATTTTTACTAAATTTAACTAAGAAAAGAGTAAGGAATTGAAAATTCCTTACTCTTTCAGCTTCTTTTTAATTATATTCAGGTAAATAGTCCCCATGTGCTTCGATTAAATCATCCACTAAATTTTTGATATCTGTTAAAGACAATTCAGATGATAGATGTGGATCTAAATACGCTGCTTGATAAATTTTTGATTTATCTAGTGTTAAAGCGGCTTCTACTGTCAGTTCTTGAACATTGATATTCGTCCGATTTAAAGCAGCTAATTGTGTTGGCAATTCACCGACATAGGTTGGTTGCACGCCATTTTTATCGACTAAACAAGGTACTTCCACACAAACATCTGTCGGTAAGTTTGTGATTAAGCCTTTATTTAAGACATTTCCTGCAATCACTGACGGAGTTCCTGTCGTAATAGAATCCATGATATATGAAGCATATGCACGGCTTCTCGTATGTGTTAACTCCCCATTATTTACAATGTCCTCTCGCATGCTTTCCCAATCATTAATTTGTTGTTCACAACGACGTAAGTATTCATCCAACGGAATCCCTAATTCGTCAATCAATTCTGGGTATTTTGATTTAATAAAGTATGGATGGTATTCTGCATTGTGTTCACTTGATTCTGTAATATAGTAACCAAAACGTTTCAACAATTCAAAACGTACAGAATCTGGATGTGGATTTGGTTTTTCTGCAGCTAACTGACGAATTGTTGGATAGAAATCTTCCCCATTTTTTGTAATTTCCAACAAGAATGCCATATGATTAATGCCTGCAATTTTCCATTGAAAGTCATTTAAGTCATATTGATCGGCTATTCCTAAATGCTCAAACAATTCTGGTACGCATACTTGAACGCTATGACATAAACCAACAGTCTTAATACTCGTCGCTTTTAAAACACCCATGGTTAACATCGCCATCGGATTTGTATAGTTCAATAACCAAGCATTTGGACAAACTTCTTCCATTTCTTTAGCAAAGTCTAACATTACTGGTAGTGTCCGTAGGGTTCTAAAAATCCCACCAATCCCCATGGTGTCACCAATAGTTTGTCGCAACCCATATTTTTTAGGAATATCAAAATCAATCACTGTTGAAGGTTTATAACCACCCACTTGAATAGCATTGATAACAAAATCAGCCTCTCTTAACGCTTCTTTGCGATCATAATAAGAAACAATATCAGCACGATTTTCATTCGAATTTTTATTAATATTTTTAAGCATTAAATTTGATTCTTTTAGTCGTTTTTCATCAATATCGTACAATGCAATATGTGCATCTTGTAGACTTGGAGTTAACATCGCATCGCCTAATACGTTTTTTGCAAAAATAGTACTTCCTGCACCAATAAATGTAATTTTTGTCATGTACTTACTCTCCAATCACTAATTAATAGTTTTATAATTTACCACCTGTTGTAGCAATTCCTTCAATGAATTTTCTTTGGAAAACGATGAATATCACAACTATTGGCCAAATTGCTAATAACGAACCTGCCATTAATTGTGGGAAGTTCGTGGCATATTGTCCTTGTAAGTTTGCTAATCCCGGAGCTAAAGGCATCTTATCAATTGAAGTATTGACAATCAATGGCCACATTAAATCTTTAAATGCAAACAACGCTGTGAATATTCCAAGTGCAACCAATCCTGATTTAGCAAGCGGCAACATAATTTTGAAAAAGATCGTCCAAATATTGGCACCTTCTAAATAGGCCGCTTCCTCCAATTCATCAGGCAAACCTAAGAAAAATTGTCTTAATAAAAACGTACCAAACGCACTAACTACCCCTGGTAATATTAATGCTGGAATTGTATTTAAAATACCCAATTTTTGTGCTAATAAATACTGTGGAGTAATAAAAATGGAACCGGGAATCATCATTTGAATAAGTACTAAGCTGAAAAGGATATTTTTCCCTGGAAAACTTAGACGCGCACAAGCATATGCAGCCATTGCTGAAAATAAAACCGAGCCAATCACTCGTCCAACAACCATTAAAAATATATTGATATAAAAAGCCATGAATGGTAATAAATCAAGTACTTGTTGATAGTTACTTAGCTGAAATTTCTCAGGGAAAATTGTAGGTGGAATTTGGGTAGATTCAACCAACGTTTTCCCTGAAGTTAAAATCATCCAAATAAAAGGTAATGCCATTGCAATACCACCTAAAATAAGCATGATATGGATTGGCGCATTTGAAAAAAATTTATTTTTCATAATTTGATAGCCTCCTTAATAGTTTACCCACTTTTTCTGCAACTTCATTTGAATTGCAGTAATAATTAATATAATCACTAAAAGGAACATAACGATTGCCGAACCATATCCCTTGTCATTTAAAATAAATGAATGTTTATAGAATAAATAGGCTAATGATTGTGATTTAAACATGGCGGTACTATTAGGAGTAATCATCATAAAAATAACATCAAATACTTGGAAAGCATTGATAACTGTTGTTACAACTACAAAAAATAATGTTGGTATAACTAATGGTAACGTAATGTTGAAAAACTGCTGGATTGGACTAGCACCATCAATTTCCGCTGCTTCATAATAATCTTTAGGAATTTCTTATAAGCCGGCTAGTAATAACACCATGTTATAACCAATAGCACTCCAAACTCCTACAATGATAATAGAATAAATCGCAATCGATGGATCCGTTAACCATGCTGGTCCATCGAGACCTATTTTAGCCAACATGTTATTAATCAGTCCATAATCATTATTGAACATCCAGCGCCAAATCATTGCGACTGCGGATGGTGCAGCAACGACTGGTAGAAAATAAATTGTCCGATAAATCGACAATCCTTTAACTTTTCTATTCATTAAAACTGCCACCAACAAGGATAATACAACAATACTAGGTATCGAAACCACTGCATAAATTAATGTGTTTAATAAAGACTGAAAAACTTCACCGTCTGCAAACATTTTTTGGTAATTTCTTAATCCGACCCATTCAGTATCACCGAACCCTACCGTTTTTTGAAAACTTAAAATTGCTGTTTGAATTGCTGGCCATATATTTAATAAAATTAATCCTAATGCCGTTGGAAAAATAAAAATATAGCCCCATATCACTTGATCTTTACGATATTTTCCAAAAATTCGATTTTTCATAATATCCCCCTTTTTGGTATTCATCCATTAATATACAGACGAAATAGAATCCTTTCGCCTGTATATTGTATAATTAACTAATTTAATTTCCGCTCAATATCGCATTGACTTCTTTTTCAATTTGAGTGGTTCCATCTTCAACAGTTACTTCACCAGACAGAATACGGTTAATAATTTGAACTTCTGCTTGTTCAGCTCGTAATCCATCTTTATTGTATGGACGAGGGACTCCATACTCCAACATTTTTCCAAAAGCACTCAAATCAATTGTATCTGAAGAAGCAGCCCACTCGTCTTCAAAGCCTTTTAGTGCTGGGATTGATGCCCCCGTTTCCGCTTGGATTTTATTGGCGTCCTCACTAGCTAAAAATGCCATTAGTTTTTTCACTTCTTCTGGGTATTTTGTATTCGCACTGGCAGCCCAACCAAGTCCATTTGTAATTGTTGCATTAACTTTTCCCTTAGGTAACACGGCAGAAGCAACATTTTCAACTAGATAGTCATTTTTCAAAAATCCCGGTGCAAACCAGTTTCCTTCAATCATCATTGCTAATCTACCTGATTGAAAACGACTTAACTTATCAGGATCTTGTAATTCTGTAATTGTTGGTGAAGCATGATCAACAAGTGCAATATCTCGATAAAAAGCTAAAGCTTCTTGTGCTTCTGGGGTATTCAAACCTGATTTTGTATTGTCATCGGCAAATACTTCTCCCCCATTTTGATAAATAAATGGCCAGTAGCCAGTCTCTGTTCCAATATGTGATGCAAAACCATAGATGCCTTTTGATTCATCTGTTAAATCAATTGCAGCTTGTCTGAGTGTTTCCCATGTCCATGTTTCATCTGGATAATCGACACCTGCATTATCAAATAATTCTTTGTTGTACCATAGCCCCACTACAGAAGCATCTTTAGGGATTGCGTATAGTTCGTCTTCAAGCGTATAGAAATCAGCAATTCCTTCAGTAAAGTTTCCCATGTCAATATCATTTTCTTTGATAACATCATCAAGTCCCATCAAAGCATTCTGTGACATATATTTATAGGATTCGCTAGAGTGCATGGTTACTACATCTGGCATATTACCTCCCGTTGTTGCAGCTTCTAATTTAACCCAATATTGATCCCAAGGCGTTGTCTCCATTTCTACTTTGATATCAGGATTTTGTTTTTCAAATTCATCTAACATTTTTCTTAGTCCTGGAGCTTGGTCAGTATCCCAACTCGCATAGCTTAAAGTTACTTGCCCGTCTTTAGATTTACTATCTCCCCCACCACATGCTGCGAGTAATGTCCCAGTTAAAACAGCTATCCCTGTTAAAGCTATTTTTTTGAAATGTTTCATCTTAATTCCTCCTGTTTTGAATGCGTTTTCTTTTTGTTAACAACACCATAACTGTTTACTTAATGTTTTGTCGAGATTTTTTACTAAAAATATTAGTAAACAAAAAAGTAAACATCCTTTTTTGGATGTTTACTTTTTTAATCGATATTTTTTTCACTTTCTCTAACAATAATATTATTAGAAACAATCACTTTGATCGAAACATTTCTAACTTCTTTTATTCGTTCATTAACCATGCGAACTGCTAGTTTTCCAATTTCTTCTGTATTCACATTCACCGTATTTAATGCAGGTGTTAAAAATTCAGCAACTTCAATATTATCAAAACTCACAATCGAAATATCTTCTGGAATACGTAGACCATTTTTTTGAAGTGAACGATAAACCCCCACAGCAATAGGATCATTTCCTACCATGATAGCAGTCGGCAACTTATCTTTAGCATGTTTTTTCAAAAGTAAATCTGCTGCCTGCATTCCGTCAAGTGTGGTCCAGCCTTCTAAATAAATTTGACTATATTTTTCTAATCCTTTTTGTTTCATCCACGTCTCATAGGCTATTTTTCGATAATCATCATCTGACACGTGTTTATTTCCTTGGCTATCTAAACGAACACGTCCTCCTCCGATAAACGCAATGTTTCGGTGTCCTTTTTTATACAATCGATCTAAATGCTGATTCGTTGCTTTTGTTAAATCAGTATAAACTGCATCTACTTCAGCTTCAATACTAGGGTCATCAATCACTACGACATTCGAATTAATTGCTGATACTTCTTCAATCACAGAAGATAGCACCTGCCCAATAATCAACACACCTTGACATTTTAGCAAATCGTCTTGCTCCAACGGTGTTTCTGACAAACGAATAATTTTCTTCAAATTGACTTTGCTTTGTTCTGCTTCGACTTGAATCCCTCTGCGAATCGTTCGAAAATAGGGATCTTCCAACTCATCTACTTCAGAAACTGTCGTTATTAATGCAATATTTGTTAAATTTTTTGCAACGGGACTTTTTTTGACATAATGATAAAAATTAACCGATTCTGCAATCTTTCGTTTGGTTTCATCGGTTACTGAAAGTGTCGGATCCTCATTTAGCACGCGCGATACTGTTGCAATGGACACACCCGCCCGTTTTGCAACATCCCTAATTCCTACCATAATAGCTCCTCTTTTCATATTTGAAAGTGTTTACTAACATATAATCATACATTTTGAAAATAAGCAAATTTCGTTAAAAATAGGCACTGTAATCATAATTAAAAACAAGAAAAAATATCCGAACAATTTAGAGTAAATAATGCTAATTCTAGTGAATTTGCGACGAGGAACTGCTAGATCACAGTTCATTCTCTCTATCGTTCGGATATTTTATTGTTAACTATACTTATTTCACAGAGCTTTTTTATTTGATTTTGTGAACAGAGTCTCGAGAAATCAATTCTCCCTCTAATAGTAGTACTTGATTTTTTATTTCTTCTTGTTTGGCCAGTCCAATCAGTTGGTGAAAAGCAATCGCCCCCTTGTTACCTGGATTTAGTCGTATTGTTGTCAACGCAGGATCCATTAATTCTGCAAAAGTAATATCATCAAATCCAATAATCGATAATTGTTCCATCACTCGTTTATTCTTATTTTTTAAAAATTTTACTAATTTAGCCGCTAAATAATCTCCAGTAACAACAATTGCAGTAAATTCAGCTAATTCTTGATAAATTCGCTCAAATTCAGAGTTGTTATATATCCAATGCGATTTAAAGGTTAAATGATATTTCTTTAATGTATCGATATAAGCTTGATGTCGTTCTTGAATAACACTTGGTTCACCTACAATGTAGTCAAAAGAAAGAAACGCTATTTTCTCATGACCATAATGAATCAAATGTTCCACTGCCAATGTACTAGCTTGGTAATCATTTGTATTTACAAATAAACGATTCATTTGTTGTTCAAGTTCTCTTAATGTCTCTTTTGAAAGATGCGTATCAATATAAACAACAGGACCATCAAAAACGTTATTTAATTCCAAAAATTCTTTTACACGTACACCAACAACAATGAACCCCTCAAAACGCCAATTTCTCTGAATAGTTTTAACATCTTCTGCTGAATTAACATTATGCACCAATACAAAATAACCATGATTCTTTGCCTGTTCCTCAATTCCAGACAAAACTTCTGCGGTAAATGGATCAGAAAATACAAAATCAGCATTATCAATAGCCGAAAAATAAAGCAATCCTATTAAAAATGCAATCGTCTTACCGATTCCCTGACAGACAGAACACATTCCACTAGGATCATTAAATGAATAAGCATTTGCATATCCTAAACTAGGTGTTGCAAAACATGAAAACAACACACGAAATAACGCATTGATGTTAGTAATCGTCCCTAACGTTGAGCGCGCACTGCCACCAATCTTCTTTTGATTGACCACAATCGCCGTAGAAAGATTATCAATCTCATCAACCTCTGGACGACTGTATTTAGGTAAAAATAAACGGGTAAAACTATCATAGGTGTCATTCAGTTGACGACCAGCTTCTTGGGTAATAGTATCAAAAACAATCGATGATTTTCCTGAACCAGATACGCTGGTAAAAATACTAATTTTATTTTTGGGAATTTTGAGACTGACATTTTTAAGTTGTTTCTCTTGCGTGGATAATTTCAATATACTCGTTCATTTGGTACTCCCCTTTATTTTGAAATAGTTGAGAATGTTTCAATGAGACACGGTATTTTTGGCAGATGTTTAGTTTACCTAGAAAGAGGTATAAAAATCAGGAAAAAAAGAGAGGCTGACTCATAAGTAGTTTTATTAGTCGAAAATGATAGTTTATAAAAATAGGAACCGCATCAAATCAACATTCTTTAGAATGGATTTGATGCGTTTTTCTTTATTTTTTGACTTATGAGTCAACCTCTTACTCTTCGTCATGGATTTGATTAGCTAATTATTGCTCCACTTGTTCACGAATGAAATTTAAGTACTGCGGTAAAAATAAAGGAATTTCTTCAAAGCGTGGACTTTGATTTTCATACGCTTTTGCATCTAGGTTTCCTTCCCCTGTAGCAATTTCAATCAATAATTGATTTGGGTCACGATAATAAAGTGATACAAAAAATTCACGATCTTTTATTCCTGAATTTATAAAATTGCGCTCTTGTAATTGTTTGTCGATGCGTTGTAAATCAGATTTATTTTCTACGCCAAACGCAACATGATGGACGCTACCAATCCCTTCAATGGCAACTGGATTCTCACGATCTTGAATAATCTGAACTTCTTGATAGAACTGAGTGTCTTGATTTTCTAAGATTGTCACTCGTTGATGACCCGAAAAGAAACTGACGTATTCTTTGTGCTGCCAGCCTACCGACAATAACTCTCGTTCAGTCGCATCGGAATATTGTACGCGTAGTTGAATGGCATCAATTCCTAAAATGGCATGCTCTGTAGGGATCTGGTCTGTGACATACGGGAAATAATCATCAATATCTTCAAATTCGCGTAAGGGAACTAAAGCTAATTGTGTTGCATCTGGCCCTTCAAAACGTAAGATAGGTCGTCCAGAAAATGATTCGATTCCATAATGGCAAACGCCTTGTATTTCAAAATATATTTCCCAAAAATGCAATGATGCTTCGGAAGGAACTTTTAGTATCGTTCGTTCAATCGTATTGGTTCCAAAAAACTGGTTGTTCCCTTCTTGTACTTCAAAAAAAGTCAGTTCAGTTCCCACACGGTGGTGATTATCTGAAAAAAACAGGTGATACATGGTATGATCGTCTTGATTAATTGTTTTCATTAGTAATTTTAAACCGAGTATATTATGATAAAAGTCAAATGTCGGTCGAATAAAGCGATTCACAATAGAAATGTGATGAATACGTGCGGGCATAATATCTAAAAATGAGAATCAAACCTATAAAAGATGGTGAACAACTTTTGTTTTCATCAGAAGAAAATAAGCCCCTTTATTTAGACTATGTAAATCACAATTTGAAAATCATCATTAAAGAGAATAACTTAAAACATATCACACTTCATGGTTTTCGTCATACCCATTGTAGTCTGCTCTTTGAATCTGGTGCGTCTGTCAAAGAAGTGTACGTTCGACTTGGACATACAGATATTAAAACCACTATGGATGATATATACACCCATATCGCGAAAAAGCAGACAGAGGAAACGGCAATTCGTTTTGCAGATTTCATGAGTTCTACAGAGGAAAAGCAAGGAAGTTTGCAGAAGGTCAAAAGTATGGTCAAAAACGAAAAAAGCAGACTATCCCTATTAGATAGTCTGCTAAACGTTGAGTTATCAGTATTTTTCTTATTCCGCAGCGTTTGCGTTTTTGAGACCGTATTGATTCTCTTTTTTTAATTTCATCCTTTTCCAACCTAAAAATGTTATTTAATTACTTAGTTTATATAACACGAACCTATACCAAGTACCAGTAACCCCAGCTTTTATTCCGCGAACTTTATGAAATAAAATCGTTCTAGATAAAAATAGCTTTTAATCTTTGTCTTTACTGTTTATAAAAATTTTTAAATTATACACCTAGTTTAAATCCACGAAGTGATGCTCCTATTTCATCTTCAGTTATACCAATGTACCTTTTTGTAATTGCTTGCGAGCTATGATTAAAAATAAACATTAAGGTAGCAATGTCTCTAGTTTTCTTGTAGTAGTGATACCCAAAAGTTTTTCTTAATGTATGTGTTCCTATATCATCTCGTCCTAATTTTTCTGCTATATCTGCATATATCTGATAGACACGATCCCTTGTTATATGTCGACCTTGTTGCCGACTCGGAAATAACCAATCATTTTCTTCTTTACCTTCAGTATATAATAAAATTTCTTCTCTCAAATTATCTATAAAAATCGGTTTTCGCTTACCTGTTTTATGTTCAACAATAATAGGCTTACTTTTGCCTCGTATATCTCCAACTTTTAATCCTATAATATCTGACATACGTAACCCATTATTGATTCCAAACAAAAATAAAAAACTATCTCTTTCCGGATTACTTGTTCTTCTTAGCCAAAACTGAAAATCTTGTATCTCTTCATTTGTCCTTAACGGTTGTACATTATAGCTCACTATTGTTTCCCTTCTTAAAAATATTCTGAGTTCATGATTATGTATATATTTTACCATAATCATTAACTTATATATATAAACTTTTGAAAGTCAATAAAATCAAGGGATTTAGTTTATGATTTTATATCATTTCAGTAACTCAGAATATTCCGACTTTTTTGTACAAAAAAATTAACCTTACTTATATGAAGATTCTAAGCTCTTATTTAAATTTTAGACGGGCAGTTATCCGTAGAAGTTCTTAGAATAGCTAATTTACATAATTAAATTATATGAAATTTAAGTTTGAACAATATACTAAGAACTCCCCTTACTATAAAGTGAAATGAATTAGCATATGAATAACCGTGCTATCAAGCTTTTCATTAATAAAATATTTTTATTAATATTTTATAACTTTACGCAAGATCATAATTTTGTCTGTAGATATTTCGTTATATCATTAAAGATAATAAGATTTAATGACCTCATTAATATTGTTTGCTAGGTCCAAACTCTTATTAAACTTTCCTTGCTATAAAACCCAAACATAGTAATAAAAAAATAACTTATTACCTTTAAATTATACTACCAACAAATGGTAGTTTATTATTAATTTATATAATATGAAACCTAAAATATAGTAGTATGTTAATTTATACTAAATTAAATAAAGTACTACCTTTAATAGGTAGTACTTTATTATCAAGCCATTATTCCTTCTTCTACTAGTTCTTTTTGTCACATAATTTTGTAATCAATAAATGTTGCGCAATAAGTATAAGAATTCCATTTTCTAAATTTGAAAGGTGATCCATAATTTCATGTTCAAGTAGTTTATTAATTGTCCACTTGTCGCTTCATCTAAAAATTTTATAGGTTTTAGGAATGCTATTCGCTTATTTTAGGAAGATTTTAACTGTTTGCTATAGATATATATCATACTAGTATCGTAATAAAAGTACTCTAAAAGAAGAATTTTCAAATACGCAAAATTAAGTACGAAAGAGTTGAAACAAATTTGGAGAAAATGAGCATAGAATGTCTGATGAGTTAAATAGACCTAAAAATTATCTAAAAGTGGAGCAAAATTAGGAATTACAAACAAAACACTAAATTAGTTTGTATAATTTTCCGTAATATTTAATATATATGAAAAGGAAAACGTAGAAAATTACGTCTACGTTTTCCTATTTAGTTCTATATTTTTATTAAATTTTATATTTACTCCTTTCACTTTTCGGAATAAATTCACTGTGACTCTTGATACCTTCTTTTATATATTGCTAATGTATTTTCTCCATTGCTATGAAAATAGAATCAACATATTTATAATATCTATCTAATCTATTTTCATTTAACCGCAGCATCTTATTAAATAACGTGTAAATAAGAATATAAAAGTTATTGAACTAATTAATAAAGATAGAATCATCGTAGTTGGATACGTAGATGAAACCTCAACTATAGTTCTTTTTCCCGTACCTTTAATAGACACTAAACCATTGTCATTTTCTATAGTGCTCTTTTTCCCATTTACTTTCACAACTGTTCCCCAATAATTGAATACAGGTAATGTGATATTTTGCTCATCGGCATCTTCTACTGTATAGACTATTTTGGAATTATATGCTTTATGAGATGCATTCTCCCATCGATCACCAACTTTTACTTCATGTTTCTTTAAATGATCTTTATATTTCAATGCATCTAATGGTGCATAGTCATATAGGCCTCCAGTTCTTGAGGATGTATAACGTGTAACATCTTTTTTGGTCATAACTAAACGACCTTTATACGACTGAATTTTATACGAATAATTTGCTTCTGTTGCTGCAGTCACAGTAAAAATAATAAGAACTATTCCTACAAGGCTCCGCATACTTTTTTTGTTGCTTGTTTTCCACTTTAAAAACACTATGGTTAAGATTAATGAACCAAAAAGCACTTGAAAACCCAAGATTCTCCACGGAAATTGAATGATTTGAATAGGTGTTTTTTGTAAAATTTCCCATGGAAAAAGATTCGTTGATAAAAACCAAGTGGTCACTGCACAAAAATAAATAATCTTTTCTTTATTGGTAAATTTTTTTAAAAAGAAAAGTGGAAGAATCAATGAAACCACACCAATTGTTCCCATTGTAAACGTAACTAAATCATTATTTACTGCACCGATTAAACTATCAGAAATATTCAATGCCCTTTCTTGAAGATTTGTGCGAAAAGGACGATTAATTTTTTGATGTAGGACTTGTTGTAACATCGGATACCAAACGTAAGCCGTTAAAAGAATGGTCCAACCAACAGCTTTTATCATATTTAATATCAGATCCGACATTTCTTTTTTCTCTTTTCGCTTAGAGAAAAGAGAGCCGATAAACAAGAAGCCAATAACAATCACACTCATAAAAGTGGAGAGAACATGGGTATAGATTAGCAAACTCATACTGATAGCTAAAGGAATCACACAGTTCTTTCTTTCATAAAGAAGATTATACGTGTAATACAAGATAACTGGTATAATCGTCAACGCAATTGATTCTGAAATTGCAGAACGCTGATATATATCAATTAAACGATATCCATAAAAGCTATACAAACAGCTAAATAAGAAAGCTGCATCTATTCGCTTAAAGAACCTTTGGCCATATTGATAGGTCACTAGAATTGTACAAATATTCAATACCCAAACGTATAAAATGTAACTTAGAATCAAATTATTTGTTATCCAGTAAAAAATTACGGCTGGAAAGAGTGTTAGATACGGATAAAAAAATTGACCCCTCCGCCATAACTATTAAATGTGGTAAAATTTATTAGACCAGAAAATACTGAGGACAAGCCTTTTATTCTAGAAAAGTGAAAAGCGATATCTCCTGTAGTTGAGATCTTTTGTGTATTACTAAAAAACAAAAAAGAATAAAGACTAGCAATAACTAATAATATAACAAGTAGTACTAGTTTTTATAAAATAACATCCTGTATAAGTTGTCATACCGAAAGGTATGCCTTTCTATTATACAGAAGGTTATTCATCTATTAAATATGAAAGTGGAGCAGTTTGTTGCCCTGGATGGAGCTATCTATTGCCTTGAGTGGAGCAGTTATTCACCTCACTGGAGCTATTTATCTGCAATACTCAACTTGTTTAAATTTTTTTTCAGTAACTAATAGGAGTCAATGGCAATACGTACATCCATGTATTCTAAAGTGGTACAAACAAGGGGATTATCCATCGGTTTTCTTTCAAACGAGCTTAGAGTTGCCCTGAGCCAACTAATAAATAGCAAAACAAGCGAACCGAGAGAAGGCTTCGCTTGTTTCTGATCAATTCTGTTTAATTTTATCTAGGATCACTTCAAATGTTTCAAAGGTATCTATATCTAACTGGCACAGCCAAAGTAAGTATTTCTTTTCCTTATATGTCTAGTCAACAGTGGGGTAGGAGGTGATCAAATTATTGTATCTTGCTCTTTGTTCACTTGATGCTAGCTGCCAGCGTTTCTCAAATATTTTTTCTTCTTCCATTATCGATCCCCCAAAAAGAGCGCTGCCTGAAACTTCAATAACGGGCAGCGCAAGTCTAATTATGCAGATCTATGTATAGCATAACAAACAAATATGAAAAAACTTAGAAGGTAGTAGAAGTTCTGGCGTCTTTTGCTTTGCTTTCGTTCTTAATGTGTTTCATTCTAGGATATCTCAAAATAAAAACTATGCGTGGTGTTCTCATATTAATTACTTGTTTTTTTCTCTTTTAAGTACATTAATACTTCATATTCCTCAACATGCTTACTTACAAAGGCATTATAAAATGAAGTACCTAAAACCATAGCAATCAATGTTAATATAGAATAGCTGACAATACCCCAGTCTCCAGAAAACATTTCAGGAAACACTGCTTGTGGAAGACCTAGTATTAGAAATGAAATATAACAGATCATAACTACATTTAATAAGTTTTTATTCCTATCTGTCACTTTTCTTTTTAAATGGCAAAAATTTCAATCTTTAAATGGCGAAAAACAAAGAGCGTGAGACCCTATCCTTATCTCACGCTCTTTGTCTATTTTTCTAACAAATCAAGTATTTCTTGAGGAGAATCAATAATTATATCTACACTTTGAAAATTTTCTATATTTTTGGCTCCCCATTTAGCTAAACCAAATGCTATCCCACAAGCTTTCGCACTTTGCATGTCATATAATGAATCACCAATATAAATCGTTTCTTATTTTTTATGCCCAATTCATCAATTGCCTTTTGTATGGGGTCCGGAAAAGGTTTATGCAACTTAGTATCTGAAGCTGTAATTTGTATATCAAAATATAGATTTAACCCGTGGTGCTAGTTAATTTTTTCCTAGAGGAAAATGTCTAAACATGTTGGTAAATCAACAAAAAAACGCATAGAGTAGTCTCAAAACTCCCAAGAAATGAGGACTACATATGCGTTCATCAAAATATACTGAACATTATACAGATACTTTTATAACATTCAAGGAAATTATGAGAACTGTTTCTAACATATACCACAATTGTGTACCAGATAAGATTAAAAACCGAAGAAATACTGATCAACTGAAGCAACGCGATACAGTGATTATTGCTTGTGTTATATGGGGCATAATAATTAATGGCTATACTAGCCAAAGAGCCACGTATAGAGCGGTTTGTTCCGTCTTATTTCCTAATGGTGACTTTCCTAGTAGGAGTCGATTCACTCGCTTAAGTTCAAACTTAGCTTACACTATCAAGATTATTCGATACTTTTTCATCAAGAAGCTCACCAAAGGTGAACTAGTCGGAATTATAGATAGTTTTCCTAGTCCATTATGTAAACTAGTTAGAAATAGACAAGCAAAACTATTGAATCAAATAGCCAAAGTTGGCTATAACTCAACAAAAAAATCTTATTTTTATGGTCTTAAAATTCATATGATCGTTACTAAGACTGGCTTTCCGATTACTTACTCAATCACGAATCCAGGTGTCCATGACGTGAAAGTGTTAGAGACTTTATCGGAAGAAGCGAATCTTCCCAATATCCTAGGGGACAAAGGATATATTAGCCATAAAATCCATGAAAAGCTTGCCCTTATGGGCATTACTATATCCGTTCCGCCACGTAAAAACATGGATAAATCAGAAAAACTAGACCACAGCTTACTTGGAAAACAAAGAAAAATAGTTGAGACTGTTTTTTCTTCCTTAGAAAAATTAGGTTGTCAAAATTTCAACTCACGTTCTGTTAAAGTGCTAGAGAGTAGATTTGAAAGCATATTACTGGCTTACAGTGTTCTATTAAGTCGAGCACAACGACGTTTTGAAGGAACTTTGAGATATTCTTTAGGATATTAAAATTAACTAGCACCACGGGTATCTATTAAGAAGATCCTAGGTTATCTTAGATTATCTGCTAATCTTTGTATTTCCAGCAGTATCCTCCAGCATGTTTTTGAACTCCATTTGCAGCATCCCTAATACTTTTTGAGTTAACGCCAACTTCTTTTACAGCAGAAGCTATAGTATCGAATTCTTTTATTATTGTTCCATCATCAGTCATTTGAATAATCTGTCTTCCACGCTTCTTGCTAGGCTCACTAATCGCATCCTCTTTTTTGTTCGCTTTTAGAAAATCAGATTTTTCCTTAGCTATCCGCTCTGCCTCTTGTTTAGCAAATAATAGCTTAATTGCCTTATCCCTACGAGCCTCTAAAGTACCAACATCGTGCCGTGTTTTACGCATAATTCCTTCATCAAGAATGAGAATTTCATTATCGTAATCCTTAATTTTTCGATAAGCTTTAGCATAAGAATCATATAGCGCAGGAGCATCATAGCCGTTATATCGAGCTTTATCAAAAAATGCAATAGCTTCATCTACTTTGCCATTTTTCCTAGCAGTTTCTCCACGTTCCCAATATGGATAACCTGCATCAAATCCTTTCTCCCAATTCCCTATATTTCGTATCTTGTTTAATGAAACTCGATTATGCAACCCGTTAATAATTACATCTTCTCTAGATATCACTTTTTCAATATTTAGGTTAACTTCAGTCTCATCATATCCACGATTTTTTGCATCGAATAATAACTCTTTCATCGCTGATTTTGAAATAGATTTCAGCATACTAAGGCTTTGCTCTGCTTCTTTTTTAGTGTAATTACTAACACTCATATATTCATTCATAGAATTATAACAATCGCTATAAGCACTGAAAATATAATTTGAAAGAGGCGTTAAGTCAAAGGGGCTACGAAAATAGACTCGCACATTTGTTGTACCGCCTTCACTTACAGTACAAGGTTCTATAGGTAAATCAATTCCATTTGTAGCATCTTTTCTAATAATGATGTAATTTCCCTTCTTAGCAAACTTAAACTTTAAGAATGTATATAGACAAGTTACATCGACATAATTATTACTGTTTTTTCGATACCTGATCCAACTGGTGTCGCATCCTTTTTTCTCAATAATATCTTGAATAAAAGCACAAGCTTCAAGTTCTTTTATGTCTGGAGTCATCTTTTCTATTTGCTTTTTTTGTTCTTCCAACGACTCCTCAATAATATCTAAAACACCCCAAAAAATCTTTCCGCATATATCTGCATCTGATTCCGCTCTATGGGCAGTGTCATTTATTAATCCGAAATATTCCGCTACAGTCTCTTGCTTATGATTTACAATGCCTTTTATATGTTTTCTAGAGAGACTCAGAGTATCAACATACTTAATTTTAGCATCATACCCAAGTCTAGAAAATGTGTTACTTAAAAATCCAAAATCGAAACTTGCATTGTGTGCACACATAGTGATTTTTCCATCTAGTGCATCTCCTAAAAATTCTACCAACTGGGGGTAAACTTCCTGCTCATTTGGAGCAGAGTTTAGCATTTCATTAGTTATATTATTTATTGCCGAAGCTGAGGCTGCAATTCTAACTTTTGGATTGACAAGAGTTCCGAATGATTGAATTGGAACTCCTTCTTTAAATAGCACCGCACCAATCTCTACAATTCTATCTGAAGAAGAATTTAGGCCAGTTGTTTCCACATCAAAAGCGATAAAAGTTTTACGAAACTCATCTACATTTGATATGTCCACTTCCAATTTTTCAGCAAAAACTTTACCAGTACGAAATAGACTAGAAGCCAGTTGATAATCAACGTGTTTACTAACCTTTCCTTGTTTTTTCTTTAGAAAATCAAATAATCCCACTATTATTTCCTCCCCCATTAATTTTATCCAGAATCACTTTTACGATGCCTTTTTCTTATATTCTACCTATTCGCATACCACAAGAAGTGATCTAACTTTCTTCTTCTAAAAGGAATATGTATATTATTTTCATCAAGTAGTTTTCCAACACATTCGTTAAATGCCTCGTAATCAAAACTTCTTCGCCACGTATCAATCTTATTCGTAGTTAGTCCTTGGATATAGTGTGGAAGAGTATTTTTAACGATACCATCAAAGATGGAGTAATCATCTCTCCCACACACTTCCACATTATGATATGTACAGTACTTGGATGCAAATGAGAACATATTAACTGCACCAATGTTCCTTGCGATAATATTTATCAACGAGGATCTCCTTTTGCCAACCGATCATCAAAATTTGGAATCTCCAGAATTACTTTAGCCAAATCATATAAAGACAACCTGCTCTTATATTGAGAAAGATGTGTTGAATTTGTTACAATCAATTACCGCAATCTTCATCGCAATAGTATTTAAATCATTATGAAGAGGAAATGCATTCAAAACATCATGTATTATTAGACCTTCTTTCCCATAATTAGAGCTTGCACCTACAAACTTATGCTGTTTCTCAATATTTTCTTCAGTTAAAGATAAGTATTTTTGTTTATGGATTGTTTCACTTATAGTTTTTTCTTTACTTGAATCAAGCTTAAGAACCTTGTCAATGCACCAATATGTTGTTGCTCCTTTTATTGGGGAAATATCATTCTGCTTAAGATATTCTTTTAATAAACTCAGTTGTTTTCCTTCTGGAATAGTACCAGATTTCGTTTCTATGATATGAGGTTGTGGTTTGGAAGTACCTTCATTAGCAGCAAATACAGCATACTCAACATCATTTATTGTTATGATTTTCAATACAAATTACACCTCCTAATTACCTATCTTTATTTCATTGCCATCAGGCAATATAAAAGCCTGCACAAACTTGACACCTAGCACATCAGCAATCGCTTTCAACTCATCTAAGGTTACCGTTTCTCGTTGTAATTTCTTATTGAAATTCTGTGGAGTCTGTCCAATACGTCTAGCAAGTTCGGAAACACTTATATTCATTTGCTCACACAGTTCTTTAATCATTCTGCCGTAGTCATACAGCACCTCCAAGTTTACGCTAAGAATATTATAAATCATTTGGTTTATAATAACAATAGTTATTAAAATATTATTATAATCAGCAAGCAAAAGAAAACCCACGACTCTACTGTAGAGTCATGGGCTATTTACTTCTGGTTTTCATATTTCCATTTCGATGCCAGATTTGAAGGATATGACGAAGTGTTCTTCATAGACTGTAACGCTCTGGATTATCTTCCTTACAAGCTTATCATCGTACTCTAAGGTACGGAATTTGTTCTTGCGGATTAAATTCAATCAGCTCATTGATTCGCTCGTTCTCGCCACTGAGGGAGGCATCTTCTACTAAAAGGAGCTGTCGCTTGTCTCTCAGCTCATCAATCTCATCTGCTAGATGTTCATAATCTTGACCCTTATTAGCCAGCTTGATGAGTTCTTTTGCTTTTTCTCCAGTAAGTTGTTAATCTCTGAAATTTGGTATTCTGTCGTTGGTTCTGTTGCAAAGTTTTAAATCTACTATCAAATAAGGTAGAATAATAGAAAAAGATAGCTAGGAGGAATGACGATGAATCATTTTAAAGGAAAGCAATTTCAGCAGGATGTGATTATTGTAGCCGTGGGCTACTATCTTCGTTATAACCTTAGCTATCATGAAGTTCAAGAAATCTTATATGATCGTGGCATTAACGTTTCTCATACGACGATTTATCGTTGGGTGCAAGAATATGGCAACTACTCTATCAAATTTGGAAAAAGAAAAATAAAAAATCCTTTATTCATGGAAAATGGATGAAACGTACATCAAAATTAAAGGAAAATGGCATTATTGTATCGAGCCATCGATTGCAGATATGGTTTAACCTTGGATATTTGGTTACGTAAAAAACGGGACACACAAGCAGCCTATGCTTTCTTAAGCGGTTAGTGAAGCAGTTTGATGAACCGAAGGTTGTAGTCACAGATAAAGCCCCCTCTATTACAAGTTGCCTTTAAGAAACTAAAAGAATACGGCTTTTATCAAGGGACAGAACATCGTACCATTAATACCTGAATAATTTGATTGAACAAGACCATCGTCCAGTAAAGAGACGCAATAAATTCTATCGAAGTTTACGCACTGCCTCTACCACGATTAAAGGCATGGAAGCCATTCGAGGATTATATAAGAAAACCCGAAAAGAAGGCACTCTCTTCGGGTTTTCGGTCTGTACTGAAATCAAGGTATTATTGGGAATCCCAGCTTAAATCATAGATACCGTAAGGGATTTTATTCTTTATATGATTTGTCAAATTAAGCTAGAATAAATGCTTCTTGTACATAGCTCAAAATATTTCGATTGGTGTTCTGTAATTCAATGATTTTTCTTGGAATATGATTACGTTGATTGCTGACACTGGAAATAAATGTCTGATTCACTTCTCTAAAATCCATTGATTTCGGCAGTCCATTACGACGCAGAATCCCGTTAGAATTCTCGTTTAATGGGCGTTGAGAAGGTGTTCCAGGGTCCGCAAAATATATATCAATATCATGTTGGTTACTAATGGCTTTCCAGTTAGAAAATTCTTTTCCCACAGTCAAACGTAATAGATTTAAAGAAGTTTTTAGGGAAGCGAGAAAACCATTGATTAAGGGCAGTTTCAATATCTAATGCCTTACGGCCGTTGGGTTTAATCGTGATAATGACTTTAGATAATCTTTCAACTAAAGTAATGACGGCACTTTTATGATGAATGCCAACGATCGTATCACCTTCAAGGTGACCAAACTCAGAATTGAAATCAGGATAATTATCAGGTCGATCATGGATTGAGCGCTGATACTGTTGTTTTCCCGTTTTTCCTGATGGCCATTGGGTTTTCTTTTACCTTTCATCGGTTAGTGTGTCAATATCAAATATTCCTTTAGAAAATAAACGATAAAGTGTTCTCATACCGCATGAAACAGGCCTTTCTTTTCGCCCGATAATGACGTCAGGCGTCCAACCAAGAGTGACTTTCTCTTTAATGTAATCTACTTCATGAGCAGGTAATTGAATGACTTTTCTCCCACATTTTTTCTTATTTTCTTTATACTGGTGCCAATAATCAAGAGCAGTCTTGCCTTGCTTGAACTTATTGACTACATTATAAATAGTTTGTATAGCACGTCCCATTCGGTTAGCGATTTCAACCGGCTTATTATGTTGAAGATAATATGATTCTATCATTGTCAGTTCGTCTATGGTAAGATGTTTGTAGGTCATTTATGGTTACACTCCTTTGTTTTCTTTCGTCGGAAATACAATTTGAGTGTACCATAAATGCCTTTTTATTTTTCTAACTTAATTTTACAATTCGCGTTATTTAAAACTTTGCAACAGAACCTTAATACAATCAAAAACCTAACCGAAAATTTAATAACGTTTCACTGATTTCATCTTCATTAATTCCGATGTAGCGTTTGGTAATCTTCTCGCTGCTGTGACCAAAGATTTCCATTAAGGTGGCCACGTCTTTGGTTTTCTTGTAACAGTGGTAACCAAAGGTTTTTCGTAGGGTGTGGGTGCCGATATCGTCCCTTCCTAACAGCTTCGCGACCTTTTGAAACATCTGGTAGACTGTATTGATTTCTAAATGGCCGCCCTTAGTAGTGGGAAACAAGTAAGCCTCCGGATCTAAGGGTGCGGTATAGCCGTGAATCAAGTCCTGTAAGCTGCTTAAGTATAAAATGCGTGTTTTCCCTGTCTTTTGCTCCACAATGCGCGGGTTTTTTGAGGTAATCACGTTTTTTTCTTGAGTTTGACGATGTCGGACATGCGCAGACCGCTGTTAATTCCAATTAGAAACAAGAAAACGTCACGTTCCGCATTTTTATTCCGTCGCAGGCAAAATAAAAAATCATTAATCTCCTGTTGCGACCGTAGTGGCTGAACATTATAGCCCATGACAATCCCTCCTTTTTAGTCTGTTCGAATACATGATTACAGTTATTATAACACGAAATCGTGTGTTTAGGGGGGGTAAAAAAAAAGAACCCTATAGGGATAGGATTCTTGATACATGATTTTATACAATTTCATGTATCGCATGATACTATTTGGATAATGCGCCAATCTGTTAGCACAAAAAAAGACATCGATTAAATCTCGTTGTCTTTTTTTGTGCTAACAGTCAAACTACTTATTAATTAATATGATTTGTCAAATTAAGCTAGAATAAAATGCTTCTTGTACATAGCTCAAAAATATTTCGATTGGTGTTCTGTAATTCAATGATTTTCTTGGAATATGATTACGTTGATTGCTGACACTGGAAATAAATGTCTGATTCACTTCTCTAAAATCCATTGATTTCGGCAGTCCATTACGACGCAGAATCCCGTTAGAATTCTCGTTTAATGGGCGTTGAGAAGGTGTTCCAGGGTCCGCAAAATATATATCAATATCATGTTGGTTACTAATGGCTTTCCAGTTAGAAAATTCTTTTCCACAGTCAAACGTAATAGATTTAAAGAAGTTTTTAGGGAAGCGAGAAAACCATTGATTAAGGGCAGTTTCAATATCTAATGCCTTACGGCCGTTGGGTTTAATCGTGATAATGACTTTAGATAATCTTTCAACTAAAGTAATGACGGCACTTTTATGATGAATGCCAACGATCGTATCACCTTCAAGGTGACCAAACTCAGAATTGAAATCAGGATAATTATCAGGTCGATCATGGATTGAGCGCTGATACTGTTGTTTTCCCCGTTTTTCCTGATGGCCATTGGGTTTTCTTTTACCTTTCATCGGTAGTGTGTCAATATCAAATATTCCTTTAGAAAATAAACGATAAAGTGTTCTCATACCGCATGAAACAGGCCTTTCTTTTCGCCCGATAATGACGTCAGGCGTCCAACCAAGAGTGACTTTCTCTTTAATGTAATCTACTTCATGAGCAGGTAATTGAATGACTTTTCTCCCACATTTTTTCTTATTTTCTTTATACTGGTGCCAATAATCAAGAGCAGTCTTGCCTTGCTTGAACTTATTGACTACATTATAAATAGTTGTATAGCACGTCCCATTCGGTTAGCGATTTCAACCGGCTTATTATGTTGAAGATAATATGATTCTATCATTGTCAGTTCGTCTATGGTAAGATGTTTGTAGGTCATTTATGGTTACACTCCTTTGTTTTCTTTCGTCGGAAATACAATTTGAGTGTACCATAAATGCCTTTTTATTTTTCTAACTTAATTTTACAATTCGCGTAAATAAACTTAATAAAGTTTGAATCGTACCATTTTCGATCAA
>NZ_CP125658.1:2577500-2608312 GCF_030053755.1 Enterococcus sp. ZQ21 | reverse complement strand
ATAAGGCCTCCTCCTTCATTAAAAAGTGAATAACTAGTACTAATTTAGCATTTTTTTTAATAGTTTTCCACAGAAACCGAAGAAAAAAATTTTTTAATTACAATTATCCACATAATCGACAAATAAAAAAAAGAGAAAAACACAGCTGTCAAAAAAAGTTTTCCACACCACTAATGCACAGGTGGACAACTCGTAAAAATCACTAGATTTCCTCCTATACCTGTGGATAACAAATATATATTTATCAATAGTTTAGGGACAAAATGCACAGAAAAATGCCTGGTTGTGGATTACTTTTTTTACACGTGTGTTTTCTGTGTAAAAGTACCTCGTTATTATTTGTGGATAATTCCTGTGCATAACTTTTTCCACATGGGATTCCCATAGAAAAAAATAATCTTGTGGATAAGTTTTGACAAGCGATCTTCTATTTTATATTGACAAAATCACTACTTTGTCGTTATACTATCAAAGTATGTCTGTGTTTATAAAATAGATAAGAACATTTTGGAGGTGGAATATATGAAAAGAACATACCAACCAAATAAACGTAAACGTCAAAAAGTTCACGGATTCCGTAAACGTATGAGTACTAAAAATGGACGTCGTGTGTTAGCTAGCCGTCGTCGTAAAGGAAGAAAAGTTCTTTCAGCTTAGGCCACTGGGGTTTCAGTGGTTTTTTTTATACTCTTTTTTAGGGAAATGATGAAAGGACAATCGTAATTATGGTATGATTATGAGCGTAAGTGAGAGATAGAAAAGGAAAGAAAACTAATGAGAAAAGCGTATCGAGTAAAAAAAGAACGAGAGTTTCAAGCCGTGTTTCATACGGGAGATTCTTTTGCTAACCGCAAATTCGTCGTTTACCGTTTGAAAAAACCGGGACAGCCTCATTTTCGAGTTGGTTTATCTGTAGGAAAAAAGGTCGGCAACGCGGTAAGCCGCAATGAAGTCAAACGAAAAATCCGAGCAGCAGTTTATTCTATAAAAGAAGAGATTGATCCGGAGTTGGATTTTATTGTGATTGCTAGACCAAGTGTGAAGGGGCTGACTTATGATGAGGTTCGCTCCAATTTAGTCCACGTCTTAAAACTTGCAAAAATAATCGACAGAGAGGAAAAGAGTAAGTGAAGAAATACAAACGTTTACTTTTGATGGCCGGTATCGTTAGTTTGGTCATCGTCTTATCCGGTTGCGGAACTGGGGAAGTCAGCGCACAAAGTACAGGAATTTGGGATCGTTATATTGTTTATTACTTTGCTGAGGCGATCAAGGCGTTGTCATTTGGTAATGCAGGGATAGGGATCATTTTATTTACATTGATCATCCGTGTGATCTTGTTGCCGCTGATGCATTTCCAAACAAAGAGCATGCGCAAGACACAAGAATTACAACCGAAATTAAAAGCACTGCAGCAACAATATAGTTCAAGAGACCCAGAAACACAAAGTAAATTAAGAGAAGAGCAACAGCGTTTATATGCGGAAAATGGAGTCAATCCATATGCTGGTTGTCTTCCTTTATTGGTACAAATGCCAATCTTGATGGCGTTATGGCAATCTATTTCCCGTGTACCTGAGTTGAAACAAGGCCATTTCTTATGGTTGAACTTAGGGAACGCGGATCCAACATTTATCTTGCCGATTCTAGCAGCAATCTTTACTTTTGCAAGTACGTATTTATCTAGCATGAGTCAGATTGAATCGAATGCATCAATGAAGATCATGAATTTCGTGATGCCTGTAATGATTTTAGTGATGGGTGTCAATTTAGCCAGCGGTCTTTCATTATACTGGGTGGTTTCCAATGCCTTCCAAGTTGTACAAACGCTGCTGATCAACAATCCTTTCAAAATTCGAAAAGAACGGGAAGAAGAAGCACGTAAAATCCGCGAAAGAGAACGTGCATTGAAGAAAGCAATGAATCCTAAGAAAAAACGGAAATAATAGGGGAGGGAATGCTAATGCCGATTTATGAAGCTGCAACAATAGATGAAGCTGTTCAACTAGGTCTAGCTGATTTGGGTTTGGCCAAAGACCAAGTTGAAATCGAAATACTGGAAGAAGGAAAAAAAGGTTTCCTAGGAATGGGCCGAAAAAATGCACGGCTTTCGATCCAGCCAAGTATCAGTGAAAAAATTTCTGAAACAGTAGAACAGACGGTAGAAGAGATTTTAGAAGAAGAACCAACAGCTGAGATCGAGGTAGTCAACGAAACGATTCTTGAAGAAAAAACAGAAGAAGTAAGTGAGCTAGGTGATGAAGCAGCTTTAACGGAATTGGCAGTCTATCTTACTGAAATTTCAAAACAGCTTGATGCTCCAGCTCTTGTCAAAATGGAAAGAGAATCCAATAATATGGTCGTTTTCCATTTAGAAACACAAAAGCAAGGGTTACTGATTGGGAAACATGGAAAAACGCTGAATGCATTGCAATATCTGGCACAAGTCTTCATCCATCGTTTAGCAAGAAATAAGCTATCTGTAGTGGTCAATGTAGGCAATTACCGTGAAAAGCGCCAAGAGATCATTCAGCGTTTAGCTGATCGCACGGCTGAAAAAGTAAAACGGACAGGACAGCCTGTTTTCTTAGAACCAATGCCTGCCTTTGAACGTAAACAAATCCATGCTGCATTAAGTAAAGATGAACATGTAAAAACACATTCGGAAGGTGAGGAACCTTATCGTTACTTAGTAGTTGAACCTGCTAAAAAATATTATTGATTCCATTACTTTTTGAATAAATCACGTTGACAAAGTTTTTCAAACCAAGTATATTTTACTAGAAATCATTCTTATCAGAGTATACGATGAAGTAGTCACTAACTTTGATAGAAAAAAGCGGAACGAAACTGTTTTCAGTTTTGCTCCGCTTTTTTTGTACCTGTTTCATTTAACCAATCGTCGTTTGGATAAATTGGATCACTGTTCCATAAGCAAAAAGTTCCAGAAAATACTTTCCATCCCGATTTCTTTGCTGATACTCAAAATGACAGTTGATCACCGCATTCGCACCATATTCAAGAACCTTCATCTTTAATTTCCTCTTCGTTGTCAAGAAAAGATCCTCTTTGGGAAAAGCTGGGTCAAACAAATCAGCTTCTAAGCATTCCACAACAAAAACGATATCGCGGACGATATATTTTTGATTGATATTTCCTGTAGATAAAACAACATCGTTGATCCGAGAATCACTTTCTTCTTTCAATGCATCAGAGTTGAACTGGCTCACTCCTTTTCTCCTTTCAAAAGTGTATAGTTTAGATAGCGCTACCATTTAGTGTACCGTTTTTTTTAAGAAAGATAAAGCCTTGTTTATACAGTATTTTCTCTTCGAATAAACCAAAGAACACAAAGAGACATCCAAAGTCAATTAAATGTAAGGTAATGGAATCAGGTGAGGTACAACTTCATATAACTTGTTTTAAACACTTGATTCCTTATAGCAAGTGTGATAACCTATGACCAGAATTTAATCAAGAACAAGCAGTCAAAGTGCGAAGTTCACCGTTTATTATGCATAAAGGGTGGAGTGGGCACTTTTTTTGTGCGCAAAATGAAAAAGGAAGTGAAAAAATGGCTGAAATTATTTTAGAATTTGATACGATTGCGGCAATTTCTACCCCGCCTGGAGAAGGGGCAATCAGTATCGTTCGTTTAAGTGGCGATCAAGCTGTGCAACTAGCAGATAAAGTTTATCATTCTGGGAATAAACGACTATCTGAAGTACCAAGCCATACGATTCATTATGGACATATCGTTGATCCTAAGAGCGATCAGCTAGTCGATGAAGTCATGGTCTCTGTGATGAGAGCACCAAAGACATTTACGCGGGAAGATGTAGTAGAAATCAATTGTCACGGCGGGATCGTCGTAGTCAATCAAATTTTGCAGTTATTGTTAAGAGAAGGGGCAAGATTAGCTGAGCCAGGCGAATTCACAAAACGGGCATTCTTGAATGGTCGTGTTGACCTTTCACAGGCAGAAGCTGTGATGGATTTGATTCGGGCAAAAACAGACAAAGCAATGGGGTTAGCCCTTAATCAGTTAGACGGCAATCTGTCTGCTTTGATCCGCTCATTGAGACAAGAGATTTTAGAGACATTAGCTCAAGTAGAAGTAAATATTGATTATCCCGAATATGACGACGTCGAAGAATTGACTACGAAGTTATTGCTTGAAAAAGCACAGATGATCCAACAAAGAATCCAAGCACTACTTGCTACGTCCAAGCAAGGAAAGGTTCTGCGGGAAGGGTTAAGTACGGCGATCATCGGTCGGCCAAATGTCGGCAAATCAAGCTTGTTAAACCATTTGTTAAGAGAAGAAAAAGCCATCGTTACGGACATTGCAGGAACGACTCGAGATGTAATCGAAGAGTATGTCAATGTTCGAGGCGTACCGCTCAAGCTAATCGATACAGCTGGAATTCGGGAAACAGAAGATGTGGTGGAACGTATCGGGGTCGAAAGAAGCCGTAAAGCATTAGCAGAAGCAGACTTGATCTTACTTGTTCTAAACCAAAGCGAACCACTGACAGCAGAAGATGAACAATTACTGGAAGCGACAAGTGGATTGAAACGGATCATTCTTCTAAATAAAACAGATTTGCCAGCACAGTTGGAACAAGAAAAATTGAACAAATGGAACGAAAATGAACCAGTTTTTTCAATTTCCGTAGCTAAAAACGACGGACTAGATCGTTTGGAATCAGCTATTTCTGATTTATTCTTCAGCGGAGAAACAGGAGAAAGAGACGCTACTTATGTTTCCAATACCCGCCATATCGCATTGTTAGAAAAAGCTTCCCTGTCACTTGAAGAAGTCATTGCAGGTATTGATGCAGGAATGCCTGTGGATCTCGTTCAAATCGATATGACGCGTTGCTGGGACTATCTAGGAGAAGTGGTTGGCGATAGTGTACAAGATGAATTGATCACTCAATTATTCAGTCAATTTTGTTTAGGAAAATAAAAGGAGGAACAAACGATTGAAACATTATGAAGCAGATGCGTATGACGTGATCGTTGTCGGCGCAGGACATGCCGGTTCAGAAGCTGCACTTGCTGCTGCACGTATGGGCTCAAAAACGTTATTACTGACAATAAATTTGGATATGGTAGCATTCATGCCATGTAATCCTTCTGTAGGCGGACCAGCTAAAGGCGTTGTTGTTCGAGAAATCGATGCGCTAGGTGGAGAAATGGGTAAGAATATCGATAAAACCTATATCCAAATGCGTATGTTGAACACAGGAAAAGGTCCAGCTGTCCGAGCATTGCGAGCACAAGCAGACAAACATGCTTATTCAACAGAAATGAAACATACAATCGAAAAAGAACCAAATTTGACGTTAAGACAAGGAATCGTCGAAGAACTGATCGTCGAAGATGGTGTTTGTCATGGTGTAGTGACTTCCACAGGAGCGAGCTATCGGGCAAAAGCAGTTGTTATTACAGCCGGAACAGCACTTCGCGGAGAAATCATTATCGGTGAATTAAAATATTCATCAGGTCCGAATAACTCTCAACCTTCTATTGGACTAGCGAATCATCTAAAAGAACTTGGCTTTGCTATCGAACGGTTCAAAACAGGAACACCGCCTCGAGTAAAATCAAGTACGATCGATTATTCTGTTACAGAAGAACAACCTGGTGACAAAGAGCCGAATCATTTTAGCTTCAGCACACCAGATAGTGCCTATAAACTAGATCAGGAATCTTGCTGGCTAACCTATACAGGTGAGACGACTCACCAAATCATTCGAGACAACTTACATCGTGCCCCAATGTTTACAGGGATCGTTGAAGGGGTAGGCGCTCGCTATTGTCCATCCATCGAAGATAAGATTGTGCGTTTTGCAGACAAACCACGTCACCAACTATTTTTAGAACCAGAAGGCTTGAACACAGAAGAAGTCTATGTTCAAGGGTTATCTACTTCTTTACCAGAAGATGTCCAAGTCGACATGCTTCATTCCATCGCCGGTTTGGAAAAAGTAGAAATGATGCGTACAGGATATGCTATCGAATATGACGTAGTAGAACCACACCAACTCCGTCCGACATTAGAAACTAAAGTCGTTGAAAATCTTTATACAGCTGGACAAACAAATGGTACAAGCGGGTATGAAGAAGCGGCTGGACAAGGACTGATTGCTGGTATCAATGCAGCTTTGAAAGTTCAAGGAAAAGAGCCTTTAGTGATCAAACGAAGTGATGGTTACATCGGTGTCATGATCGATGATTTGGTGACAAAAGGAACGAACGAGCCTTACCGTTTGCTGACTTCACGTGCTGAATACCGTCTGCTTTTACGTCATGATAATGCAGATTTGCGATTGACAGAAATGGGTCACCGTGTGGGCTTAGTAAAAGAGGACCAATACAAGGCTTATTTGAAGAAAAAAGAAGCAGTTGAACAAGAAATCAAACGTTTGATGAATGTACGGATCAAACCAACAGAAGAAGTTCAAGCCTTTTTAGCGACGATTAATGCGGCACCTCTAAAAGATGGCGTACTAGCAAGCGACTTTTTAAGACGCCCTGAGATTACTTATGCAGATCTTCTACGGTTTATTCCAGAGAATGAAGAATTAACACGAAAAGAAATCGAACAAGTAGAAATCCAAATCAAATATGAAGGCTACATCAAAAAAGCCATGGAAAAAGTAGAAAAATTAAAACGCATGGAAGCGAAAAAGATTCCAGAAAACATCGACTACGCAGCAATCAACGGATTAGCAACAGAAGCAAAACAAAAATTGCAGAAAATCCAACCAGAAACAATTGCCCAAGCTAGCCGGATCAGCGGAGTAAATCCTGCAGATCTAAGCATCTTAATGGTCTATATCGAACAAGGGAAGATTGCGAAAGTCGAAGTGTAAAGTATTGATACGAACGGATTATTGAGAATAAATGAGTCCTTATCGTATCGACTGACTCCGTTTTTGACTCCGTATATCACGCATTCATGTAGGAGTCGAACAATTCAACTGTTTCTTCTTGTCGATTTTTCGATACTTGGATATAGATGTCCATGGTTGTCTTAGATGAAGAATGCCCTAATCTATCTTGCACGTCTTTTACTTGAGCACCTGCTTCAAAAAGCAATGTGGCATGGGTCTTTCTAAAACCATGGACTTTGATTATTTTCATATCAGGGAACTTCCTAGCTACTTTACTCATTACATGATTGGGGTAGCCCTTATACAGGAAGTCCCTTTTTTTATTTGCTTTAATAGTGCTGATAACAGGTACATCATCCATGTTGTCGATTCTGATACCTCTTGAAAGATTCTTTTTTATGACGGTACGTTTCCACTTCTTAAGTATGGTCAAAGTCCCGTCGTCTATTGTGATTGTTCTCTTAGATGACTCTGTCTTTGTAGGATTGATACATAGAGAGCCATCAGATAGCTCTACTAGCGTTTTATTGAACTGCACAGTCTTTTTATCAAAGTCGATGTCTTTCCACGTCAGCCCTAGTATTTCCCCCTTCCTAGCTCCTGTATAAGCAGCTAGTCTAAAAAATGCTAGAGCACGATCATCTTCTAGCTCTTGCAAGCAATCAAAGAATTGTCGAAGCTCTTCTTTCGTGTAAAACTCCGTTTCGATCTCAGCAGAGTTATGATTAGACTTGGGTGTAATGGTACGTTCCATGGGATTGGTCTTGATCACGCCAATCAATATACCGTAGTTGAATACTTGTGAAGTGTAACTCTTTATTTTCTGGTAAGAATGATACTTCATTGACCACTCAGTTAGTATTTTTTGACATGTAGCAGGAGTGATAGCCTCTAACTTCATTTTTCCAAAAGAGGGAAGGATTTGGTTCGTGAAGTGATTCTTGATCCGTTGTTCTGTTGTGTTTCGAATATTTTTAACGTGTTGGCTCATCCATAGATCATATAACTCACTGAACGTCTTGATAGAGTGTTGACTTATTCCATTAGATTCGATTTCTATCTGGAATCGAGCTAAATCTAAAGAAGCTTCTTTTTTTGTTTTGAATCCTCTACGTGTCGTCCGTTTTTCTTTACCTGTCACTGGGTCTTTACCCATATACACTTTGTAAAGCCAAGCTGTGGTACCATCACTTTTTTTGTACTGTTGTATAGTTGCCATTAATAATTCCTCCTTGACGAAGCCACAAAAGCCCGCTGAGAGCTTGTCAGCTATAAAGGATTCACCTCCTTTCATTTCTTAGTAAAAATGATTTTTTTCAAGAGGAGTATATCTTTTAAAGTAAAAAAAGTAAATCTTGTTTTTGATTAATTCAGTAATTAATGTTGATTATTGTTATTTTTTAATGTAAAATAAAAACGAAAAAGTGATTTTTCTGTTTTCCTAACATATTTTATTGACAAAAAACAATATTTTTAAAATGTTGATATAAAGCTATTGTTTTTTGTCAATAGAGAAAAAATGCCAAAAAATATCGAATAAGTTTTATCTAATTAAACTTGAGATATCGAAAAACACCTTGTAGAATTCTTGTGCAAAGGTGTTTTTTTTTATTGCCTAGATATCAAAAAATGAAGGAGTCGAGTGACGATGGAATTAAAAATAGAGTTTGATGATTTCATGCAAGATTTAGAACAGCTGATTGAAGAGACAGTGCAAAACGTGAATCATAATTCTTACACAAAGGAATATTTTAGCACTAAGGAAGTTCAAGAATACATGGGAGGAATATCAAAAGGAACACTTGCTAAGATGGTTAATCTAGGATTGAAGAAAATAGTCATAGACAGGATATGTTTATACAAAAAAGCAGACGTTGATGATTTTCTCGAGGAATATAGGAGATAGAGAATATAGTCACATAATAATCAGTATTTGTTTTATTACAAGAAAATAATATAAACAAATAAAAAAACATAAGGAGAGAACGTAGATGAATAAATTAGATTTTGAATTATACAGGGAATCAATTATAAAGAAGATAAATGAATTGTTCATTACTTATAGAAAGACTTACTTGATGCAATATGAATTGAATCAAGGAGGCTGTAAGTATAGGGAAGTTAAACATTATTTAACAGATACAATTATTGACAAGCACTTAGCTAATCAGCTCACTGTAGGTATAAAGTTAGGAGCCGGAGGGTTAACTAAGTTCTTTACTTTTGATGTCGATATAAAAGATAACAAATATGAATGTCAAGATGTTACTCGCAAACTTGTTAATCTACTGATTGATCATTATGGAATCCCCAAAAATGATATACATGTTTCAACCAGTGGACAAAAAGGATATCATGTAGACTTGTATTTTACGGATGTCATTCCAGAATCTAAATTGATACCTTTTTATGAGGAGGTTTTACGTAACTTAAACGAAACACCTAGGAGAATAGAGCGTAGACCAACAACTGGTCAAGGTGTAAAACTACCTTTAGGGATGCATAAGGCAACAAATCAAATTTGTCATTATGTGGATAATCAAACATTTGAAGAATTGAGTATAGAGTATTTTCTCAATATTCAACCCATGAATAGAGATGAATTTTGTCAAGATATTCTAAGCCAATGCTCAGTTACAAAAAATACTAAGAATAAACCTAAAATCAATGTAGAGTATCATCCCGATGGAATGTCCAAAGAAGAACTAAAAATAATATTTGAAGAGAACCATTTATTATGTGGTGGTACCCGAAATAATTTCACATTATACGGGGCAATGCTTCTTAAAGAGCAAGGTTATTCTGAACAAGATACATGTAAAAAAATACTTAGTGTATTAGAAAACACGTTATCATCAGAAAAAACATCTCAATATATACGAAGTGTTTCAAAGAATGATTTAAGAAAAGAAACAGCGCGGGTTATACAGACTGTTTATGATCGTGATTATAAATTAGCACGAAGCCCCCATAATACTAAAATAGACTTTTGTTATGAAGAGATTCAACTCCTTGTATCTATAGGGAATGTTGCGTTAATTAGATTAGCATTTGTTCTATTAGTACATGCAAAGAGGTACGCAAATGATGAGGGAATATTTTTTTGTACTTACGAGCAACTAAGTAAGCACGGAGTTGATAAAAATAGAGGACGTGTTTTGAAAAGACTCAAACAGTTAGCTTCCCTCGGTTTTCTAGTTATTATTAGCCAAGGTAAATATTCAGAGGTCACAAAGAAAAAATCCCCTAATTTGTATAGAATTAATAATGATTTTAGTGACAGGGATGGAAAAAAATACTTTGCTTGTGAAGGAATAGTAAGTTTGACAGAGATTGCTATGAATTTTTCTTTAACAGATGAGGAAATACGCATTTTACGTAAAGTGGATGCTAAGTATTTGGTGGAGTAACTCTATTTATGACAAGGTATAAAAAAGCATTTTTAATGCTTTTTTATTTTGCAAGCGTGACAGCATCCTAGAGCATCTTTAAGTTTCTAATTATAGTTTTTCTAGGAACATAATTAAAACCTTGTCAGGGGGACTATACGGGTCTTACATTTAACACTTATTAATAGGTAAAGAAGTTATTACGTTCGGACTCTTGCTTTTTGAGTAATTTCATATAATCAATCGTTCTCTCTCTATCATGGGGGCTGAGTGATCGATACAAGGTCAAAAAGTCTTCCTCCGCTTCAACCATCTCTTCATCTAAAAAATGGCTTACAGGGACCCCAAGTGCTTTTGAAAGAGCGGTTAGGCTTTCTAGATTAGGTTCTGTTACAGAATTCTCCCATCTTGCTACAGCTTGCTGTGTAGAGAAGATTTTTTCAGCTAGTTCTTTTTGTGTCCACCCTAGAGCTTTTCGTTTTTCTCTGATGATTTTTGCATATTGTTTCTGTTTCAATAATTACACCCCCTTTCTCATTAGGGTACAACAACTTGTTGTATTTGTGATGATATATAAAGTTTTTATATATTTTATGAGTTGAAATACATCATACCGTTGTATATAATAAAAAACAGGGAGTGAGGATATGAAAAAAACAAGTAATCTCAGCCGATACAGAGAAGAAAGAGGACTTTCTCAAACTGAGTTAGCAAGAAAGATGAACGTTACACAACAATGTATAAGTTCATGGCAAACAGGGAGAACAATTCCTAAACCCTATCAAATGAAAATGCTTTCTGAAATATTAAGTGTACCAATAAATGAGTTATTTTCTGAGGTGTTTAATAAAGCAATGTAGTTTGGTAATAAGAAACTACACGATTTTAGGAGGGAAAGACATGTATTGTAGGAAATGTGGTAAAGAAATAACAGATGAAAGTAAGTATTGTCAGTTTTGCGGAGCATTACAAGAAACAGATGAGACAACCGGAGTAGAAGTAGTAAAGAAAAGTACTGAGCAGACATTTAGTGAAATGAAGGAACAAATCGTACATGGACAAGAAACAGGGAAACTGTATTTGATTATTGGTTGGGTTTCTATGGTGTTATCATTGGTATTCGTTCCTGTTGCGTTTGGTGCCATAGCTATTATTATGGGGTACTTATATCGAGATAAAGATGAAAAAATGGGTACGGTTTTGATGATAGCAGGGGTAGCTGGAGCAATCTTGGGTGTACTTTTAGGGATGTCAATGAGTTACTGATAAGAGAAAATTATTTTGGAGATAGGAGATAAAATGTTGAATAAAGTAAATATGAATAAGAAGTTTGTCATTATAGGTATCGTTGTATTGGCTATTATAGGTATAATCTTTTCAAGAATGACGGGTTCATCTGGACTAGAGAAGTCATCTGAACCATTGGTAACACAGATTTTACAAGAACAGTATAACTTAAATCGGTCATGTGATGATGTGACGATCACTCATGATAATGGTGATAACACGTACCGGGCTAAAGCTACGTTAGACAATGGAAGTGCTATCAATATAAATGTCGAGTACTATCCAAAAAAAGACCGCGTATATGTAGAGATACCATATACTGAGGTGTTAATGTTGAATTGAGCCCCACCCCATTGTTATAGAACTGTGTTTCATATGGAACATTTAGGAAGACTAACTTTCTAGGGGTTCCTTTTTTTGTCTTTTGAAATCCCCTTAAGTGAATTGTATCTGAAATGAAACAATATATAATTTTGTAAATATTGTTTTAAACATGTTTCTGTTGTTTCAGATAGTGATAAGTAAGATACAGTTTTTGGAACATTAACTAAATTTTATTTTACTGTTTAGTGTATTTTTTAATAAATATTTCCTAATGGAAATATTTCAGATGTATCTGAAATGATAAAAGTTGAAAAATTAGTTAAAAGTAGTATTCACATATCATAGGTACTTCAATATTTATGGTTACAAGTAAGATTGTATTTTTTCTGGAAATGTGATATATAACATTTCCCCAAAAATGTCAACAGCATTTAGAGCGCATCATGGGCCGTCTAAGGGGTTTTGTCAAATTAAGCATAACTGTCTATTTAAGGTTAAAACGCCTTATAACGGATTTTAGAGTGTTTTTGTACCGTGTTAATTTGTAGATAAGTATACTACGTGCTATAATAGTCATGGAAAATAAAAAAACAATGAATCGGCAAATTCATTGTTAAGGTATTAGTACTATACGGGCATGCATAGGACTTAATAATTAATATCACATATGTAAGTATACTATCATATAAATAGGTAAATCAAAAGATAGAACTTAAGTTCGTAAATTATTTTTCTTATGTAATATAGTATGTAATACCCTTTTATTTTCTTAATACTTGGCTAAAGCCAATACCAGGAAAAGGGGAACCATATGACAAAATTTATGGAAACACATTATTATAATTCAGTACAAGATAGTAGTAATTTAGCTACAAAAAAAGAGGTTATGAGCATATTAGGAACAGATGAAATATCTGAGCTAATGAAAAATGAAATCGATTTTATAGATAATGAATGTAATGTTAAAGGATCAAGAGAGATAATAGAGTTGTTTAAGCTGATAACGCTCAAAAAATCGGATGAAATAATTTCTTCTAAAGATATAAAGTTAGTGGGCTTTGATGATGAAGACCAATTAATATTAGGAGTCATTAAAAAAGATAATCAAGAAGAAATTGCGTACACCGCTACAGGTATATATTCTTTTAGCACGACTTTTTTAGATCAATTATTTTGCTTAGGTAAGTTTTATAATTTTTGTTTACAAACTGGTCAAAAAGACTTGTTACGTGAAACGATAGTATATCTTCTCGAAAAATCCCAAGAAAACGAAAAGCAATATCGTTTTATTAATGGAAAAAACGAAGGTGAACACTATTTGAGGACGATTACTTCTTCAAATAGATATAAAAACTATGACAATAATATTGTGTTATACCTGTCATTAAATGCTATACATCAATATTCTAAAAAAATGAATAATCCATCATATATTGACTACGCTAAAATAACTGATTCTAGTTTAGATGTGAGAGTTATGTTAACAAAAACAATTGCTTTAGGTAAAAATTATGAAGTAGAAATTGGTATACAGGTCTCTAATAGTGAAATACGAGAGCAATCCATACTGTTTGAATTAATTTATACTATCAAAGATAAAAGCGGGAATAAAGCAACTGCAATTGGTAATAAAATATTAGATGTCACACATGCCATGAGGATCGATACAGTAAGGAGTAGATTGACTAGATTTGACGAATTGGATCACTCATCAAAAGACTTTGTTAAAGGTATTGATATAGCTAGACTTAACACTAAGTTAGACGAACAAAAGCTACATGTAATTTTTGATAAGCTATCTAGAACTAGAAAGAACGGATTGAATAGTCACGCAAAAAGGGAAATGGACAAGATAGCAGAAGAAACAGCAAAGAACACATATACATTATTAGAATTGTTTAATAAATTAGAAAATATTGATACAACAATTGATGAAAAAAAGTATCTACAAATGAAATTTACAGATTTTCTAGTTAATGGTTTTAAATAAAATAACTGCTAGGTAGCTTAGTTGCTCGAGAGTAAAATAGCAAAAATAAAAGTGTTGATAAGTAAATTTTATCAACACTTTTTATGTATGTCCATTTTTTAAAGTTATTACTGTTTTATCTTAAATTGGTTAGGACGACATGTTCAGGTGAGAGTTCTCTTCAAAAAATATGAGCCAATTAAAAGTTTTGTGTTATACTAAGTTCAAATTTATTGAACAAAAAAAGAAATTTATAACATGAAGTTGGCGGAGATGGATATGTCGTATTATAGAACAGTGAAGTTGAAATTATATGAAGGAACAATATTAAATGATTTAACAAAAATAGAAAATGATATTTTAATTAATAATCCAGTTACGTATATATATTTCAATTTAAGAAATAAAATGATATACATTGGTGAAACGAGTAGCTTCAAAAATAGACATAAAGAACATTTAGCTGAAAAAAATCCCAAAATCAATTATCGACTATTTACTGATTGCTTAGTGATCTATTCAAAATTATTTCACAAATCAGCTATCTTAGATTTAGAATCTCTATTACTCAATTACATGATTGCAGAAGCAGATAAAACTAAGTTTGTTTTTGCGAATGGAAATAATGGACAAACAAAAATAACTTATGAGAATAAAGAAGAAATTTTGACCAGTGTATTTTATGAATTGTGGACACATGAGTTATCTGATTTAGGATTAGTTAATAATCGAAATCTTAAGGAACTAAGAGAGAGCCTGTTATTTAAATATTCTCCTTTCAAACAGTTATCTCTTAAACAAAAAGAGATTATTGGAGATGTAGAAAAAAATTTATTTGCAAAATTTTTGGTCGAAGCTCCTGCAGGTTCGGGTAAGTCCGTTTTATTTACAAATCTAGCTTTTTCTTTAGCAGATAAGTATCCTGATTTAAAAATAGGTGTAGTCACTACCGGCAATTTAATCAGACAATTTAATTTAATCTTCAAATCAATCAATTTGAATAGTAGATTGACTGTCAAGACTGGTTCACAATTGATAACAGATGCTAAGAAAAAGCATGAAAAATTCGATATTATCATAGTTGATGAAGCACATAAGTTAAAAAAATTTTATAAAAAAGGTCATGCTAATGCGAGAAGGCATCTTAACAAGGGTGATGAAGAGATTACGCTTCTTGAGGAAATTACTGAAGGTTTAGTTTTATTATATGATCCTTATCAAGGGATTAAACCACAAAACATTAGCCCTTCAGAGGTTCGGAGATTAACCAATGATTATCAAAAACTCTCCATGTCACAACAGTTTAGGATCGTCGGGAACGGTTGCTTTTCTGGAGAGGACTATCTAAAAGGAATTTTGTATGGTCTTCAGTTAAGCGAAGAAAGAGATTTTGACCAAGAGGTATTTAAGAATGAGTACTTTGGTATTGTTAACAGTTTCAAGGAAGTGATTGACTATGTAGATGATCATTCTCATGCATATCCTGAAACAACTAATAGGGTAATAGCAGGATACTGTAAAGAATGGATATCCAGTATAAGCAAAAAAGCCAACAAAGGGAAGACGTTAGAAGAACTACCTTATGATTGGGAGATTGATGGTATTAAGAGAAGATGGAACTCTACTTATGAAGATTGGGTTAAAAAACCTAATTCTGAAAGAGAAATTGGATCTATACATGCAATTCAAGGTTATGACCTTAATTACTCTGGAGTAATAATAGGTAATGACATTACGGTTAAAAACGGAAAAATAGTTGCGGTTCCTGAAAATTATAAGGACATTGGAGGAACACCTCTAAAAAAAGAATTTTCTTTGTCCGAATTAACTGAGTATATTTTGAATATATATTACGTTCTTCTTTCAAGAGGAATCGATGGTTGTAGAGTATATTTTGAAGATAAAAAAGTAGAAAAGATATTTAAAGAACGTCTTAGTTTATAGAAACATCTTAACTAGTTATGATGAAGTATTTGAACAGGTGATTGATTACTAAGCATGTCTTGTATTAGAGTTAATTACCCTACCCCGTTAATAACTGACCGTGTCTTAGGAAATACTTTCAGGTAGTAAAAGCTATCTGGAGGTTCTTTTTTTTTGGTTTATGGAATCCGCTTAAGTGAAATGTATCTGAAATGAAACGGAGATAAAGTGATTTTTTGCTGTAATGACAAGGTTTTAGCCGTTTCAGATACCATGTAGCCCAAAATAGTTTATTGAGAAAATAGGAGAGTATTTGATACTAACTAGTAGGAAAAAATGAGATAAAAAGTAAATGGAATCATTTCAGGTAATCTCAAATAAAAAAATATACAGTCCTGTGGCACTTTACCTATGGGACTGTATATTTTTTACTCTCAGCGGGCTTGTTTTGACTCCGTGTCTGACTCCGTCGTATTGATTTTAAATGATATTCGATGACCATTTAACAGGTCATTTTTGAAATTTTTGTCTCTATATGACTCAGTTTGATAATTATTGATAGATCAATTTGGGTCTATATCGAACAAGGGAAGATTGCGAAAGTCAGTGAACCAGCGTAATACGTAATAATAAATAGAAGAGAGAACCAGTTTTTGCAGAAATTGCTCAAAGCTAGTTCTCTCTTCTATGTGTATTTTATGAGTGCCATAATAGAAAGAAAAAATCTATCGGCGTTTCTTACTTTTCAAATTTTTAAGAATCCATATGGAAGGATTGCATGTCTTGGAATTTTGCGTTAAAGTAGGGAGAGAATCTGTGAAACAATTGCTGTTTCACAATGAAAGGAATAATTATGATACCAGAAGAATTTCGCCAATCTTTGGCAGAAAAAGGGATAGAGCTTACCGATCATCAAATGGAACAATTTGCTATCTATTATCGGACATTAGTCGAATGGAACGAAAAAATGAATCTTACAGCCATTACGGATGAAAAAGACGTATACCTGAAGCATTTTTACGATTCGCTTACGTTAGCATTTGAAGTAGACTTTACGCAACCTTTATCTTTATGCGATGTCGGTTCAGGAGCAGGATTTCCTAGCGTACCTTTAAAAATTGCCTTTCCCGAATTGCAGATAACGATTGTTGATTCTCTGAATAAAAGAATAACCTTCCTGTCTGAACTAACTCGATTATTAGGAATTGATGCTTCCTTATATCATGACCGGGCAGAAACATTTGGACAAAATCCTCAATTTCGTGCATCATTTGACCTTGTCACTGCTCGTGCAGTTGCTCGTTTGAATGTGTTAGCAGAATTGTGTTTGCCCTTGGCTAAACAAGAAGGCTATTTTTATGCATTGAAAGCAGCAAAAAGTGAAGAGGAACTGACAGAAGCAAAACAAGCGATTGCTTTATTAGGTGGTAAATTCCTCAAAGAAGAGGCAGTTACCTTGCCGAATGTCTCTGACCAACGGCATATTATCGTCATTCAAAAAAAGAAAATAACCCCAAAGAAATACCCAAGAAAGCCCGGTCTGCCTAATAAGCAGCCAATCAAATAGGAGGAGAAGAGATGGCACAAATAATATCTGTTGCGAACCAAAAAGGTGGCGTCGGCAAAACAACGACGACGGTAAATCTAGGTGCTTGTCTTGCCAGCCTTGGCAAAAAAGTGTTGCTAGTGGATATGGATGCACAAGGAAATGCTACCAGTGGTGTCGGGATCAGAAAACCCGATGTGACAAAAGACATCTATGACGTTCTAGTCAATGAATTGCCAATTGATGAGGCGACGTTGATCACTGAACATGAAAATTTGAGTATTGTGCCTGCGACTCTCCAATTAGCAGGAGCAGAGATCGAATTGACATCAATGATGGCAAGAGAATCAAGATTAAAAGGATCTTTAGCAGAAGTCAGCAGCCAGTATGATTATATTTTGATCGATTGTCCGCCTTCTCTTGGCCATTTGACAATCAATTCATTTACAGCAAGTGATTCGATTTTGATACCTGTTCAGTGTGAATATTACGCATTGGAAGGATTAAGCCAATTACTGAATACGGTTCGTTTAGTCCAAAAGCACTTCAATCCAGAATTGGAAATAGAAGGTGTCTTGCTGACCATGTATGATGCACGAACAAATCTGGGAAATGAAGTCGTAGAAGAAGTACGCAAATACTTCCGCGAAAAAGTCTATGAAACAATCATCCCAAGAAATATTCGTTTATCAGAAGCACCTAGTCATGGAAAACCGATCATCGACTACGATCCACGTTCTCGGGGAGCTGAAGTCTACCAAGCATTGGCAAAGGAAGTGGTAAGTCGTGAAGAAAAGTAAAGGATTAGGCCGAGGAATCGATGCATTGTTCCAAGATTTAGAAAACTTAGAGACGGTGGATGTAAAAGATGATACCGTGGTCCAGTTGCCATTGAATGAGCTGCGTCCAAATCCGTATCAGCCTCGTAAGACATTTGAAGAAGTATCTTTGCAAGAACTAGCTAATTCTATTGAACAATCAGGCGTCTTCCAACCAATCATCGTACGCCGTTCTGCAGTAAAAGGATATGAGATCATCGCAGGAGAAAGACGTTTTCGAGCGTCCAAACTAGCTGAAAAAGAAACGATCCCTGCTATCGTCAGAGACTTTGACGAAGAAGCAATGATGCAAGTAGCCGTGTTGGAAAACCTGCAACGGGAAGATCTGAATCCATTAGAAGAAGCAGAAGCGTATGAAATGCTGATGAAAAATCTGAAACTGACACAAGCAGAAGTGGCTAGTCGTTTAGGAAAGAGCAGACCTTATATCGCCAATTATTTGCGCTTGCTTTCTTTACCAGATCTTGTTAAGGAAATGGTGCAAGATCAACGTTTATCTATGGGACAAGCTCGTACGCTGTTAGGCTTGAAAAACAAATCATTGATCTTGAAATTAGCCAATCGTGCAGTAACTGAAAATTTAACTGTCCGCCAACTGGAACAGATCGTTTCTGAATTAAATCAAAACGATGGAAAAGAAAAGAAAAAAATCCCAAGGCTAGCAAAGGAAAAACCCTATTATATCCGAGAAAGCGAAGATCGTTTGATGGATAAATTCGGTACGAGCGTAGCTATCCAAGAAAAAAACGGGAAAGGTAAGATCGAGATCGAATACCTTTCTCAAAAAGATTTGACACGAATTCTTGATATCTTGAATATTCAATTTGATGAAGAATAAACAAAAAGGAGGCTATTTTTATGTACGACTTGCACGATATCGTTGAAATGAAAAAACCTCACGCTTGTCAGACGAACCGCTGGGAAGTCATTCGAATGGGCGCAGATATCAAAATCAGATGTATGAATTGCGGACATATCGTCATGATGACCCGTCGAGATTTTGAAAAGAAATTAAAAAAAGTAATTGAAAAAAATGCAGAGAAAGAGTGAATAAATTTATGGCATTGACTGCTGGAATTGTTGGGTTGCCCAACGTAGGAAAATCAACTTTGTTTAATGCGATCACAAAAGCAGGAGCAGAAGCAGCAAACTATCCCTTTGCGACGATCGACCCTAACGTAGGGATGGTAGAAGTACCTGACTGGCGTTTGCAACGCTTAACAGAACTTGTACATCCGAAAAAAACTGTTCCGACGACTTTTGAATTTACAGATATTGCTGGGATCGTAAAAGGCGCTAGTAAAGGAGAAGGTTTGGGGAATCAATTCTTAAGCCATATCCGCCAAGTAGATGCTATTTGTCACGTTGTCCGCTGTTTTGATGATGATAATATCACTCACGTAGAAGGACGCGTCGATCCACTAGAAGATATTGATACAATCAACTTGGAACTAGTGTTAGCAGACTTGGAATCTATCAACAAACGCTATACTCGTGTAGCAAAAGTTGCTAAAACCAAAGATAAAGATGCAGTGGCAGAGCTAGCTGTATTGGACAAAATCAAACCTGTACTGGAAGAAGGAAAATCTGCTCGAACGATCGAATTCACAGAAGAAGAACAAAAAATCGTTAAATCACTATTCTTATTGACGACAAAACCGATTCTTTACGTAGCAAATGTGTCAGAAGATGATGTGGCAGATGCAGATGCGAATCATTATGTACAAGAAGTGCGCAACTTTGCGGCAGAAGAAAATGCAGAAGTGATCGTGGTCAGTGCTCGTGCAGAAGAAGAAATCGCAGAATTAGATGAAGAAGACAAAGCAGAATTTCTAGAAGCTTTAGGAATCGAAGAATCAGGTTTGGATCAGTTGATCCGTGCCGCTTATGATTTGTTAGGCTTAGCTACTTACTTTACTGCTGGGGAACAAGAAGTACGTGCTTGGACATTCAAAAAAGGAATCAAAGCGCCGCAAGCAGCAGGAATCATCCATTCAGATTTCGAACGCGGATTTATCCGTGCGGAAACTGTCTCTTTTGAAGACTTGGATCATTATGGAAACATGCATGCAGCAAAAGAAGCTGGGCGTGTTCGATTAGAAGGAAAAGATTATGTTGTACAAGACGGCGACGTAATGTTATTCCGCTTTAATGTGTAAAAGGGCTATCAAACTAGCTGTAGAATATGGTAGAATGTCTTTTGTGACGACCGTTGAGAAAAGGAACGGCTAAGGAGGACTATTAGATAATGGAACCAGAACAATTACGAGAAATCGTAAAAGAAAACAATAGTTTAGAAACAAAATTAACCAAAAGAAATCAACAGTACATTTTTGATTTGAAAAAATCTTTAGAAGCAGCGAATTTGTCTGAAGAAGAAAAAGTAAAAGCCCTTCATGACATTCTGCCTACTTTAGTTGCAGAACAAAAAGGCGGAAAAACAGCTCGCCAATTGTTCGGGACAGTCTCTGAAAGAACGGAAGCAATCATCAATAAACCAGCAGAAATACAAAATACATCGACCCCTTTATTGATGTGGTTGGATAATACATTACTACTGCTTGGTCTATTAAGTATCATGATCGCGATTACCGGATTGTTTTCACGTGGAACAACGCCAGCTTATGGCTTCTCTACACTCGTTCTAGGTTCTGCAATCGGGGGCTGGGTCTTTTATATGATGTACAAGTACATCTATCAGTATGAATATCCGGGAGCAGATCGAAGCAAGAAACCAGGAATGGGTAAAACATTGCTTATCCTAGGTGGAACGACACTTCTTTGGGTCGTGCTGTTTTCTGCGACAACGCTATTGCCGCCAGTTATCAATCCAGTATTAGATCCGATAGTAGTTATCATCATCGGAGCAGCTGCTTTAGCCGTCCGTTACTACTTGAAGAAAAAGTATGGGATCATTGGAAGTTTATCCGTTCCAAGAAGATAAACCAGAAAGCAGAGTAGTAGCTTTACTAAATATTGAGAGGTAGTAAAGGACCTCATTCCGTTTATCCATAGTTAAATAATAGTAAGGGGCTGTGACAAAAGTCTTGTCGCAGCTCCTTTTTTCGAATAAATGGTGTTCAAAAGCTTGCATCTGCGGTAATAAGCCCAACCAAACGAAAAATATGAGGAGCTATTTTTGTTTGGCTGTTTTTATTACTTGATGCAGAACAGCTTTTTCACAACCTCTCCGCTAAACGGTGTTCAATCAGCTGACCCTCGGCATTAGTTCAAAAAACGGCAAAATATGAGGAACTATTTTACCGTTTGTTTCTCTAATACTCAATCAGAACACTGATTTCACAACCTCTTCCTTAAACGGTGTTCTCCTGCCAACTCCTCGGTCACAAGTCACAATATTCAACAAACATGAGCAGCTGTTTTTTTGAAATTGTTCCTTGTGACTCGGAGCTGAACGGCAGGCTCACGACCTCTTTCTTAAACGGTGTTCAATCAGCTAACCACTTCTGTCGCACTCTCTTTTAGTATATACACAGATGTAAGCGATTTATATTGGTATTCTATGAGAAAGCTAATTTGATTCCATGTAGATCATTGACTTAAATGAAAAAATCAATTATTTTAATAGATAAACTAAATTAGAGGAGTGGTACTAAAAATGTCCAACTGGGAAACAAAGTTCACGAAAAAAGGATTTACTTTTGATGATGTCTTATTGATACCAGCAGAAAGTCACGTGTTACCAAACGAAGTGGATATGAGCGTACAATTAGCTAAAAATATTAAGTTGAATATTCCAATCATCAGTGCAAGTATGGATACCGTTACCGACAGCAAGATGGCCATCGCTATGGCAAGACAAGGCGGATTAGGTGTGATCCATAAAAACATGACGATCAGCCAGCAAGCGGATGAAGTAAGAAAAGTCAAACGTTCTGAAAGTGGCGTCATCATTGATCCGTTCTTCTTAACGCCACAGCATCTTGTAGCAGACGCAGAAGAATTGATGAGCAAATACCGTATCAGTGGTGTGCCGATCGTTGAAACACTTGAAAACAGAAAATTGGTAGGGATCATTACAAACCGCGACATGCGTTTTGTAACAGATTACCACATGCCGATTGCTGATGTGATGACAAAAGACAACTTAGTGACTGCCCCAGTAGGTACCTCTCTAAAAGATGCAGAAAAGATTTTGCAAAAACATAAAATCGAAAAATTACCAATCGTTGATAACGAAGGTCGTTTAAGCGGATTGATCACAATCAAAGATATCGAGAAAGTGATCGAATTTCCAAATGCAGCAAAAGATGAACATGGTCGATTGCTTGTAGCAGCAGCTGTTGGTGTAACAAGCGATACATTCGAGCGTGCGAATGCTTTATTAGAAGCAGGGGTAGATGCAATCATCATCGATACAGCTCATGGACATAGTGCAGGTGTAATCCGAAAAATCCAAGAAATCCGTTCAACTTTTGCAGATGCAACATTGATTGCTGGGAACGTTGCGACGGCTGAAGCGACAAAAGCTTTATATGATGCAGGGGTGGATGTCGTAAAAGTCGGTATCGGACCAGGATCGATTTGTACGACACGTGTGGTAGCCGGTGTAGGTGTACCTCAGCTCACAGCCATCTATGATGCAGCATCAGTTGCTCGTCAATATGGCAAAGCGATTATTGCAGACGGAGGAATCAAGTACTCTGGTGACATCGTCAAAGCATTAGCTGCCGGCGGACATGCAGTTATGCTAGGCAGCATGTTGGCGGGGACAGATGAATCACCAGGCGAATTCGAAATCTTCCAAGGACGTCGATTCAAAACATACCGAGGTATGGGTTCATTAGGCGCGATGGAGAAAGGTTCAAAAGACCGTTACTTCCAAGGTAGTGTCAATGAAGCAAATAAATTAGTACCAGAAGGAATCGAAGGTCGGGTTGCTTACAAAGGAAGTGTTGCAGACATTATTTTCCAAATGATCGGCGGTTTGCGTTCAGGAATGGGTTATGCTGGGGCAGCCAATTTACAGCAATTACGTGATGAAGCGCAATTCATCCAAATGAGCGGCAGCGGGTTAAAAGAATCACACCCTCATGATGTACAAATCACGAAAGAAGCACCAAACTATTCAGTTGAATCTTAAAAATACTAAAAAAGAGTGGTGACACAACATGTGTCACCACTCTTTTTTTGAATAAACAATGTTCCTTTGCCAACTCCGAATCACAAGTACAATATTCATAAAATATGAAGAGCTGTTTTTTGAAATTACTCCTTGTGGTTTGGAGTGAAACGGCAGGCTTACGACTTCTTGGTAAACGGTGTTCTCCTGCCAATTCCTCGGTCACAAGTCACAATATTCAATAAACATGAGGAGCTGTTTTTTGAAATTGTTCCTTGTGACTCGGAGCTGAACGGCAGGCTCACGACCTCTTGGTAAACGGTGTTCAAAAGCCAGTTTCTCGGTATTAAGTCCAATTTATGCAAAAATGTGGAAAGCCATTTTCACAAAATTTTTCTTAATACTCGAAACTAAGCGGCTTTTTCACAACCTCTGATAAACAGTGTTCAAAAGCTTGCATCTGCGGTAATAAGCCCAACAAAACGAAAAATCAGAGGAGCTATTTTTGTTTGGCAGTTCTTATTACTTGATGCAGGACAGCTTTTTCACAACCTCTTTATTTAATAACTTTCAGATTACCCATATAAGGAACGAGCGCTTCTGGAACTGTGACAGAACCATCTTCATTTTGGTAGTTTTCCAAAATGGCAGCTACTGTACGGCCAACCGCAAGTCCTGAACCATTCAAAGTATGAGCATAGTGGATTTTTCCATCATTATCGCGATAACGAATCATGGCGCGGCGTGCTTGGAAATCTTCACAGTTAGAACAAGAACTGATTTCACGATAAGTATCTTGTGCAGGAATCCATACTTCTAAATCATAAGTTTTAGCTGCAGAAAAGCCCATGTCTCCAGTTGATAAGGCCATTACACGATAAGGCAAATGCAGTTTTTTCAAGATATCTTCTGCATCAGCTGTCATTTTTTCCAATTCTTCGTAAGAATGTTCTGCATCCGAGAATTTGACCATTTCTACTTTATTGAATTGGTGAAGACGGATCAGTCCTCGAGTATCCCGACCGGCACTTCCAGCTTCAGAACGAAAAGCAGGACTTAGCGCAGTGAAATAAACAGGTAAATCCGCACCATCTAAAATTTCATCATTATAATAGTTAGTCAATGGGACTTCAGCTGTCGGAATCAATGTTAAATCAGTATTCTCCAATTGGAAAACATCTTCTTTGAATTTTGGAAATTGTCCTGTACCAAACATCGCTTTACTGTTGACGATATAAGGAGTAATCATTTCAGTATAGCCGTGTTCGTAAATATGCTGATCAAGCATGAAGTTGTAGACTGCACGTTCTAATCGAGCGCCCAACCCTTTATAATAAACAAAACGGCTACCGGCTACTTTTGCGCCACGTTCAAAGTCTAAAATATCAAGATTTTCTGCAATTTCCCAGTGTGGTTTTGGCTCAAAAGCAAATGTACGTGGTTCGCTCCAACGACGGATTTCTACATTGTCCTCTTCATCTGATCCAACTGGCACAGAATCATGGGGAAGGTTTGGCAAAGTAGTGGCAATTTGTTTCAATTTTTCATCTACTTCAGCAATTTCAGTATCCAATGCTTTGATGTTGCCGCCGACTTCTTTCATTTCAGCGATTTTAGCAGAAGCATCTTCTTTTGCACGCTTCAATTGAGCGATCTCAGCAGAAACGTCATTTCGATATTTTTTCAATTCTTCACTTTTGACTAGTAATTTGCGGCGGTTTTCATCTAGTTCCATGAATTCAACTAATGTTTCTTTTTTAACGCCCCGAGTCATTAGTTTTTCTTGTACTTCTTCGATATTTTGTCGCATCATTTTTACATCTAACATATGTTTTCCTCCTTTTTGAAAATAAAAAAAGACTGATCCATCCCATTATTCTTGGGACGAATCAGTCTGAAATTCGCGGTACCACCCAAGTTCAGCATAAGCTGCACTTGTTGAACACATAACGGCTGTTGAACCGACCTTTCTTATTTCGAAAGGGCACGTAAACGAACTGGAACTTCCAAATTATCCTTTGCTGATTTGCACCTGCCATCAGCTCTCTGAAAAAGAATAAAGTGTACTGGGTTCTGTGTTTTTCATTTATTCTAATAATTGTAATAAGAATAGCGAATATTTCAGCTTTCGTCAATAACTTCCTGTGCATCAATAGGTAATTTTTCATTTTTCTTGATTGGAAGGTGCATGATGAAAGAAGTCCATTGCTTATCTGATTTTGCATAAATGTAGCCACCATGTAAAGCCACAATACTTTGAGCGATTGCTAAACCAAGCCCAGTTCCTCCAGTTGCTTGTGACCGAGATTCTTCTACACGATAAAAACGGTCGAATAGATTATCGATTGCCTGTTGTGGGATCATTGCTCCATTATTTTTGACCGTTGCAACAACTTCTGAACCGACACGTTCTACTTCGATCACGATCTTCGTAGCTCCTTTTCCATATTTCAACGCATTCGTCAAAAGATTATTGAAGACACGTACAAGTTTTTCTGTATCGCCATCCATGATAAGGGAATCTACTTTTGACTGCACAAGTATTTGGATATTTTTTTTAGAAGCTTCCAACTCAAAATCAGCAGCTAACTGTTCGATCAACTGGATCATATCAAAGGCAGAAAAATTTACTGGGACAGCAGGCTGGCGTACCTTAGTGTATTCAAATAAGTCGTCCACTAAAGATTTCATCTGCTTTGCTTTAATATAAGCGGTATGTGTATACTTTAAAAGATCTTCTTCTGAGTGATACTGACCATCTTCTATCAATCCTAGATATCCAATGATAGAAGTAAGAGGGGTACGGATATCGTGACTAACATTTGTGATCAATTCATCTTTTGATTTCTCGATTTTACGTTCGTCTTCAATCGCTGCTACTGTGCTATCTACCAATCCATTGATACTTGTTACAACTCGGCTTAAGTCACCACTAAGTTCAAAAGGGATACGATGATCATAATTTCCATTTGCGATGTAATGAAGTTCACTGATGATATGTCGTAATTGCATTTGGCGATATCTTCGAATCAAACGCCAATACAAAACACCAATATCTAATAGAAAGAAAAAGGGAATAATAAAGTTTCGACCGTTCCAAAATAAATCAGTGTTCAATCGTTCCGCAAAAATATTCTTTGAATCCCAAATCGCATTTGACAAAGAAGGTGAACTATTGATTACCGAACTGATAACAACCAAAATAGAAACATTTAATAGAAGTAAAAGGATGATCGTGATGATTCCTTCCGCTAACAATTCGCTGATTTCTTTTGAAGTCAAGTTGATCCGACGGCGTTTTTCAGTTGCTCGTTTACTATCTTGCGTCAATTTTATAGCCCACTCCCCAAACGGTTTGAATGACTTTTTCACCACCAGTTGCTTCTTCGATCTTATCTCTTAAATGGCTAACATGAACCATGACAGTTTTAGCAGAGACAATACTTTCTTGTTTCCAAACACGCTCAAAAATTTCATCCGCGCTAAATACTCGATTAGGATGACTAGCAAGCAAGTAGAGGATACCGAATTCCAAAGCTGTTAACTGGATTTCTTTCCCATCGATTGTTTTAACTTCATGAGAGTCTTTATTGATGATTAATGCATTTACTTCTAATACATCAGGCTGATCTGGGGCAATCTGCATTTTTGTACGCCGTAATAAAGACTTTACTCTAGCCATTACTTCTAATGGATTAAACGGTTTGGTTACATAATCATCTGCACCAGCCACCAGTCCTTTGATCTTATCCATATCAGTAGTTTTTGCTGTCAGCATAATGATTGGGATTTGAGATTCTTTTCGCAGCTCTTTCACTACTTGCATCCCGTCCATCTCTGGCATCATGATATCTAAAATAAGTAAGTCAATATCAGGGATTGTTCTGATTTTAGATAATGCTTCTTTCCCATCATAAGCCTTTACTGCTTCATAGCCTTCATTGTGAACATAGATACTTAATAATTCAACGATTTCTTTATCATCGTCAGCAATCAAAATTTTCATAAATAAATCCTCCAGAGTCATATTGTTACTATTATTCTAGCAAAAAAAAGCAGAAATAGATAAAAGCAGCACTTTGTTAAGGAAAATTTTAGAAGGTGAGAGATTTGGTTCTCATAAATAGGACAAAAACATGAACGTTAAACTGAAAATAAAAGGATTTTTCGTTTTTTAAGGTTATAAAGACGAACAAAAAAAGGAGAAGAACTAATTAACGATCATATAAGCTGGAAATGTTGATAAATAAGCATTTTCTTATTGACTTTCGTATGTGATGTTGATATATTATTATTTGTTCAAAAGAACACCAATAACTTAAAATAATAAAAAATAAGTTATTGACATGTTGATAATGACATGATAAGATAACTGAGTTGTTAAAAAAAGAACAGCTTGCGAAGCTTGATTCTATCGGAAAAAACTTCAAAAAAGTTCTTGACAAATAACGAACAATAAGTTATGATAAATGAGTTGCTGAAAGATTTCGAAAAACGAAATCGAAAAAAACTTTTAAAAAAGAGTTGACAATCACTTGTCACTCTGATATGATATAAAAGTTGCTACGGCAGCCAAAAATAAATCGGAAAAACACTTCCGATGAAGTAGACCTTTGAAAACTGAACAAAGTAAGACAAACCAAATGTGTAGGGCGTCTTGATTCAATTCAAGACAACAAACATTTTTTAACAAGCAAGCAATATGCTAGCAAACAAATTGAGCTTAACAATCGCAAGATTGTTCGAACTTTTTATGAGAGTTTGATCCTGGCTCAGGACGAACGCTGGCGGCGTGCCTAATACATGCAAGTCGTACGCTTCTTTTTCCACCGGAGCTTGCTCCACCGGAAAAAGAAGAGTGGCGAACGGGTGAGTAACACGTGGGTAACCTGCCCATCAGAAGGGGATAACACTTGGAAACAGGTGCTAATACCGTATAACAATCGAAACCGCATGGTTTTGATTTGAAAGGCGCTTTCGGGTGTCGCTGATGGATGGACCCGCGGTGCATTAGCTAGTTGGTGAGGTAACGGCTCACCAAGGCCACGATGCATAGCCGACCTGAGAGGGTGATCGGCCACATTGGGACTGAGACACGGCCCAAACTCCTACGGGAGGCAGCAGTAGGGAATCTTCGGCAATGGACGAAAGTCTGACCGAGCAACGCCGCGTGAGTGAAGAAGGTTTTCGGATCGTAAAACTCTGTTGTTAGAGAAGAACAAGGATGAGAGTAACTGTTCATCCCTTGACGGTATCTAACCAGAAAGCCACGGCTAACTACGTGCCAGCAGCCGCGGTAATACGTAGGTGGCAAGCGTTGTCCGGATTTATTGGGCGTAAAGCGAGCGCAGGCGGTTTCTTAAGTCTGATGTGAAAGCCCCCGGCTCAACCGGGGAGGGTCATTGGAAACTGGGAGACTTGAGTGCAGAAGAGGAGAGTGGAATTCCATGTGTAGCGGTGAAATGCGTAGATATATGGAGGAACACCAGTGGCGAAGGCGGCTCTCTGGTCTGTAACTGACGCTGAGGCTCGAAAGCGTGGGGAGCAAACAGGATTAGATACCCTGGTAGTCCACGCCGTAAACGATGAGTGCTAAGTGTTGGAGGGTTTCCGCCCTTCAGTGCTGCAGCTAACGCATTAAGCACTCCGCCTGGGGAGTACGACCGCAAGGTTGAAACTCAAAGGAATTGACGGGGGCCCGCACAAGCGGTGGAGCATGTGGTTTAATTCGAAGCAACGCGAAGAACCTTACCAGGTCTTGACATCCTTTGACCACTCTAGAGATAGAGCTTCCCCTTCGGGGGCAAAGTGACAGGTGGTGCATGGTTGTCGTCAGCTCGTGTCGTGAGATGTTGGGTTAAGTCCCGCAACGAGCGCAACCCTTATTGTTAGTTGCCATCATTCAGTTGGGCACTCTAGCAAGACTGCCGGTGACAAACCGGAGGAAGGTGGGGATGACGTCAAATCATCATGCCCCTTATGACCTGGGCTACACACGTGCTACAATGGGAAGTACAACGAGTTGCGAAGTCGCGAGGCTAAGCTAATCTCTTAAAGCTTCTCTCAGTTCGGATTGCAGGCTGCAACTCGCCTGCATGAAGCCGGAATCGCTAGTAATCGCGGATCAGCACGCCGCGGTGAATACGTTCCCGGGCCTTGTACACACCGCCCGTCACACCACGAGAGTTTGTAACACCCGAAGTCGGTGAGGTAACCTTTTTGGAGCCAGCCGCCTAAGGTGGGATAGATGATTGGGGTGAAGTCGTAACAAGGTAGCCGTATCGGAAGGTGCGGCTGGATCACCTCCTTTCTAAGGAATATTACGGAGACTACACAATTTGTTTTTACTTTGTTCAGTTTTGAGAGGTTTACTCTCAAACACTTTTGTTCATTGAAAACTGGATATTTGAAGTAAATGTAAGTAATACAAACCGAGAACACCGCGTTGAATGAGTTTTTTAATAAGTTCAATTGCTTATTTTCTTGATCTAACTTCTATCGCTAGAAGAAGGATCAAAACCCAACCGCAAGGTTGATAAGGTTAAGTGAATAAGGGCGCACGGTGGATGCCTTGGCACTAGGAGCCGATGAAGGACGGGACTAACACCGATATGCTTTGGGGAGCTGTACGTAAGCTATGATCCAGAGATTTCCGAATGGGGGAACCCAGCATCTTTAATAGGATGTTACGATTGTGTGAATACATAGCACATTCGAGGTAGACGCAGAGAACTGAAACATCTAAGTACCTGCAGGAAGAGAAAGAAAATTCGATTCCCTGAGTAGCGGCGAGCGAAACGGGAAAAGCCCAAACCAACAAGCTTGCTTGTTGGGGTTGTAGGACTCCAATATGGTCGTTCTTTCAGATAGTCGAATGACTTGGAAAAGTCAGTCAAAGAGGGTAAAAACCCCGTAGACGAAATGTGGAAGACACCTAGGAGGATCCTGAGTACGGCGGAACACGAGAAATTCCGTCGGAATCCGGGAGGACCATCTCCCAAGGCTAAATACTCCCTAGTGACCGATAGTGAACCAGTACCGTGAGGGAAAGGTGAAAAGCACCCCGGAAGGGGAGTGAAATAGAACCTGAAACCGTGTGCCTACAACAAGTCAAAGCCCGTTAATGGGTGATGGCGTGCCTTTTGTAGAATGAACCGGCGAGTTACGATTGCATGCGAGGTTAAGTTGAAGAGACGGAGCCGCAGCGAAAGCGAGTCTGAATAGGGCGTTTGAGTATGTAGTCGTAGACCCGAAACCATGTGATCTACCCATGTCCAGGTTGAAGGTGCGGTAAAACGCACTGGAGGACCGAACCCACGTACGTTGAAAAGTGCGGGGATGAGGTGTGGGTAGCGGAGAAATTCCAAACGAACTTGGAGATAGCTGGTTCTCTCCGAAATAGCTTTAGGGCTAGCCTCGGAATTGAGAATGATGGAGGTAGAGCACTGTTTGGACTAGGGGCCCATCTCGGGTTACCGAATTCAGATAAACTCCGAATGCCATTCATTCATATCCGGGAGTCAGACTGTGAGTGATAAGATCCATAG
>NZ_CP125658.1:2410000-2575000 GCF_030053755.1 Enterococcus sp. ZQ21 | reverse complement strand
TTGCCAAGGTGGGGGTCGCGGGTTCGAACCCCGTTTTCCGCTTTGCCAAAGCAATCGCGCCGGGGTGGCGGAACTGGCAGACGCACAGGACTTAAAATCCTGCGGTGAGTGATCACCGTACCGGTTCGATTCCGGTCCTCGGCATTTTAAATATGCGCCCATAGCTCAACTGGATAGAGTGTTTGACTACGGATCAAAAGGTTAGGGGTTCGACTCCTCTTGGGCGCGTAGTCTTTTTTATTTTTTAAACGGGAAGTAGCTCAGCTTGGTAGAGCACTTGGTTTGGGACCAAGGGGTCGCAGGTTCGAATCCTGTCTTCCCGATTTTTTTTTATCTTGCTTTTTGTTTTCAAATGATTTATAATTTTTTTAAATTGAATATGCGCCCATAGCTCAACTGGATAGAGTGTTTGACTACGGATCAAAAGGTTAGGGGTTCGACTCCTCTTGGGCGCGTCGATACGGAATAGTATATTCCGTATTTTTTTTTGTTGATTCTAAAGGATTTATTTAACAAAAAGCGTTCTTCTTTCTTTCTATTACCAAATTCGTTATAATTAAGGTCAATATTAGTCAAAGGGAATGAATAAGATGGCACATCAGAATACCTCGGATTTAATTGAATCATATATAAAGAAAATTCTGGAAAATAGTGAAATGATCGAGATTCGAAGGATTGAAATGGCAGACCTCTTTAACTGTGTTCCTTCACAAATCAACTATGTGATTAATACCCGTTTTACCATCCAACGCGGTTATTTAGTAGAGAGCAAACGCGGGGGTGGCGGTTATATACGAATTGCGAAAGTAAGAATTTCAGATAAAAAACAGTTACTTGAGCAGATAAATCAGTTGTTTGATGATACAATCAGTGAGAAAAATGCTTTTGCTATTATTCAAAAACTTTATGAAGACCAAATAATTACAAAAAAAGAAGGAAACTTGATGTTAAGTGCAATTGCAAAAAACACATTGAATTTCAATGAATTTGAAGATCATACACGTGCTCGGATTCTCCGAGCATTTCTGGAACGTTTAAGTTATGAAGATGGGAAGTGAGATTAGATGGAAGAACTTTTTACTGAAAGAGCCCAAGCGGTATTAGAAATTGCACAAGAAGAAGCAAAACGATTAAAACATCAATCAGTTAGTTCAGAGCATGTTTTACTAGCATTAGTAGTTGAACAAAATGGAATTGCTGGAAAAGTATTACGTGAAATGGATTTGAATGAGACAGAAATTTATGAAGAAATTGAACATCTGATTGGTTATGGCGGTATCCGTTCTTACCCTAAAGGAGTCTTTCTTCCATATTCTCCAAGAATGAAACAAGTTTTTGCTTTAGCTAGCAGCGAAGTAAAGAAAACGAGTTCTCAAAAAGTTGGAACAGAACATATTTTGATGAGCTTATTAAAAGATGAAAGTATCATGGCTACTCGAATCATGATCAACTTAGGTATCAGCCTTTCAAAAGCCCGACAAGTTCTGAAACACAAAATGGGACTAGCTGGTGATTCGGGTGGAAAGGGAATGAATCGTCGTAGAAATATACAAGATAAACGGCAAACACCGCAAGGAACACCTACACTGGATTCATTAGCACGTGATTTGACGAAATTAGCAAAAGAAAACAAGTTGGACCCAGTTGTTGGTCGTTCTAGAGAAGTGAAACGGCTTATTCAGATTCTTAGCCGACGGACAAAGAACAACCCTGTACTGGTGGGCGAACCTGGTGTAGGTAAAACAGCCATTGCTGAAGGACTAGCACAAAAAATCATTTTAGGAGAAGTACCAGAAGACATGCAAGAAAAGCGCCTGATGATGCTTGATATGGGATCTTTGGTTGCTGGTACGAAATATCGCGGTGAATTTGAAGATCGAATGAAAAAAGTCATCGACGAAATCTATAATGATGGTCAAGTAATCTTATTCATTGATGAATTGCATACCTTGATTGGTGCAGGTGGAGCAGAAGGAGCAATTGATGCTTCGAATATCTTGAAACCGGCGTTAGCTCGAGGAGAATTACAAACGATCGGAGCAACGACCCTAGATGAATATCAAAAATATATCGAAAAAGATTCTGCATTAGAGCGACGTTTTGCACGAATTCAAGTAGATGAACCAACTCCTGAAGAAGCGGAAGAGATTCTTCAAGGATTACGTTCAAGATATGAAGAGCACCACGGGGTAGAGATTACAGATGAAGCTGTGCGGGCAGCAGTGAATCTTTCTGTTCGTTATATCACTTCTCGTAAACTACCTGATAAAGCGATTGATTTGATTGATGAATCAGCAGCGAAAGTCCGTTTGGATCAAACCGATCACTTAACAAAATCAACTGTAATCAAATTAGAAATTGATGAATTAGTACAAGAAAAAGAAGCAGCAATCCAAAAACAAGACTTTGAAAATGCTGCGCAATTACGTAGACAAGAAAAAGCACTACGTAAAAAGCTACAAAAAGTTTCTGCAATCGAAGCAAAACAGGAACAAGGATATGCTGATCGTGTAACAGAAGAAGATGTTGCTACAGTTGTATCGGAGTGGACTGGTGTCCCTCTACAGCAGTTGGAGAAAAAAGAAAGTGAACGTTTGTTAGAATTGGAAGGTCTCCTGCATGAACGTGTGGTTGGTCAAGATGAGGCTGTCAAAGCAGTTTCACGCGCCATCCGTCGTGCACGAAGCGGCTTGAAAGATCCTGACCGTCCAATTGGGTCATTTATGTTCCTTGGACCAACTGGTGTCGGAAAAACAGAATTGGCCAAAGCACTTTCAGAAGTCATGTTTGGAAGCGAAGATGCCCTGATCCGTGTTGATATGTCAGAATTTATGGAAAAATACAGTACAAGCCGATTAATCGGATCTCCTCCAGGATACGTAGGGTATGATGAAGGTGGACAGTTGACAGAAAAAATTCGTCAAAAACCATATTCAGTGATTCTCTTAGACGAAGTGGAGAAAGCACATCCAGATGTTTTCAATTTACTTCTGCAAGTATTGGATGATGGTCATTTAACAGATTCTAAAGGTAGAAAAGTGGACTTTAGAAATACGATCATGATTATGACTTCAAATATCGGAGCGACACAAATCCGAGAAGAAAAAAATGTCGGATTTAATGTCCAAGATGTCACGAAAGATCACAAAGCCATGCAAAAACGTATCTTAGAAGAGTTAAAGAAAGCTTTCCGACCTGAATTCTTGAATCGAATTGATGAGACTGTCGTCTTCCATTCATTGAGTAAAGATGAAATCCATACAATCGTCCAAATCATGAGTAAAGCGATTATCAAGCGATTGAAAGAACAAGATATTCAAGTGAAAATCACCCCATCTGCAATCGATGTGATCGGGAAAGCCGGATTTGATCCTGAATATGGTGCACGTCCAATCCGTCGCGCACTTCAAAAAGAAATTGAAGATCGATTGAGCGAGGCGTTGCTTGGCGGAGAGATTCGTTTAGGTGACCACGTAACAGTAGGTGCTTCAAAAGGAAAGATCACATTGAATGTTCGCGGACCTAAAAAGGAAACAGTAGGTTCCCTATAGGTACTTGGTCTATGTAGCTGAATTTTTATAATAGTAAGACTTGATTAAGAGGTTGTGACAAGTTTTTTGTCACAATCTCTTTTTATATTTGGACAGAATATATCGAACTTTATTTTGACTTTTTGTGAAATAATTTTCAAAAATCCGACTTTAAATAGAAGAAGTATTGGAAAGTTTTTAGAGCTATGCTACTATTATGAAGTTGTAGGAGGAGGAAATTATGATCGAACTCATAACCACAGTAGAGACTATCAAACAAGCAGAACAGTTGCTTGCTGCAGGTGCAGACACACTATATTTCGGTGAAGAGCAATTTGGATTGCGTCTGCCTGCTTCATTTACACGAGAAGAACAGCGACAATTAGTAGAATTAGCACACAAGCATGGTAAAAAAGCAAATATTGCTGTAAATGGGATCATTCATCCTGAAAAAATGAAAAATGTACCTGAATATTTGGCTTTTTTAAAAGAAATAAACGTAGATGTGATCACAGTTGGTGATACAGGTATCATTTATACGATGAAAAAAAATCCTGAATTGCGTATACCGTATATTTATGATGCTGAAACATTAGTAACGAGTGCACGTCAAATCAATTTTTGGGCGAAAAAAGGCGCAGTTGGCGCAATACTTGCTCGTGAAGTTCCTTTTGAAGAGATGAAGGCGATGGAAGAAAAACTCGACATCCCTGTAGAAATCCTTGTGTATGGTGCTACATGCATCCATCAATCCAAACGTCCACTGCTACAGAATTACTATAACTATACGAAGCAAGACGAACAAAAAGATCGTGAAAGAGGTCTTTTTATCTCGGAACCTAAAAAAGAAGAGACACATTATTCTATTTATGAAGATAGTCATGGCACACATATTTTTGCCAGTAATGATCTAAATCTCTCGAATGAATTGAATGAACTTTATCAGCATCATTACCGTACATGGAAATTGGACGGGTTATTTACTCCAGGCGAAAATTTCGTGAATATCACTCAACTATTCGCCGAAGCAAAAAAACAAATTTTAGAAGGTAGCTGGGATCAAGCAAAAGCAGAAAAATTGACGAGCGAAATCAACAAATTACATCCTGAAAACCGTGAATTAGATACAGGATTCTTTTATATTGATCCTTCTGCTATCAAATAAGGAGTATGATGAATGAAATGACAGTAAAAAGAAAATTGAAACGTCCAGAAGTCTTAGCGCCAGCAGGAACACTGGAAAAGTTAAAAACAGCGATCCATTATGGAGCAGATGCAGTATATATTGGCGGAAATGCGTATGGTTTAAGAAGCCGTGCAGGCAATTTTACTTATGAAGAAATGGCTGAAGGGGTTGCTTTTGCAAAAGAACACGATGCAAAAGTGTACGTGGCTGCTAATATGGTCACCCATGAAGGAAATGAAGAAGGCGCTGGGGAATTTTTCCGCAGTCTGCGCGATGTCGGTATTTCTGCAGTGATCGTTTCTGATCCAGCTTTGATCGAAATTTGCGCGACAGAAGCTCCAGGTCTGCCGATCCATTTATCCACTCAAGCTTCAGCAACCAATTTTGAGACATTGGAATTCTGGAAAGAGGAAGGGTTGGAACGTGTCGTTTTAGCTCGTGAAGTTTCAATGGAGGAAGTGGCAGAGATCCGTAAAAATACGGATATCGAAATCGAAGCATTTATTCATGGAGCCATGTGTATCTCTTATTCTGGTCGCTGCACATTGTCCAACCATATGTCAATGCGGGATGCGAATCGTGGCGGATGCTCTCAATCTTGTCGTTGGAAATATGGATTGTTCGATATGCCTTTTGGTCAAGAACGAAATAGTTTGACTGATACAGGAGAAATTGAAGAAGAATTCTCGATGAGTGCAGTTGATATGTCCATGATCGAGCATATTCCAGAATTGATTGAAAACGGCGTAGACAGCTTCAAGATCGAAGGAAGAATGAAATCGATCCATTATGTATCTACAGTGTCAAACGTCTATAAAGCAGCTGTAGACAGCTATATGGAAGATCCTGAAAACTATGTCTGCAAACAAGAATGGATCGACGAGTTATGGAAAGTGGCACAACGAGAGTTAGCTACAGGCTTTTATTACAATACACCAACTGAAAACGAGCAATTATTTGGTGAACGTCGTAAAATCCCAGTATATAAATTTGTCGGTGAAGTATTATCTTATGATGAGGCAACACAGATTGCTACGATACGTCAGAGAAACTTATTCTCTGTAGGGGATGAAATCGAATTTTATGGTCCAGGGTTCAGTCATTTCAGTCAAACAGTCGAAATCATGCATAATGAAGAAGGGGAATCCATTGACCGAGCACCAAATCCAATGATGGTTTTGACCATGCCAGTCGCACAACCAGTGAAACCTGGAGATATGATCCGGAAACGTAAATAAAGAAAAAGCTGATACATCCTTGTTTCAAGCATCTTCGCATACAAAATCCAAGAAAAGTGTTACACTTGTTTTCTGTAGAAAAAGGATCGTTAAATAAAGGTTTTGATTGATCTCTTCAATAAGGAGGAACAAAATGCAAATATATGATTACATCGTAATTGGTGGCGGCTCTGGCGGTATTGCTTCAGCAAACAGAGCAGGGATGCATGGCGCAAAAGTTTTGCTGATTGAAGCAAATGAATTAGGCGGAACCTGTGTCAATGTCGGTTGTGTACCTAAAAAAGTCATGTGGCAAGCAAGTACGATTTTGGAAACAATTGAACGTGATGCTCCAAGTTACGGCATCCAAGCAGATTTAAAAAGTGTCGATTTCGCCGGTCTAGTAGAAAGACGAGAAAAATATATTGATTTTCTACACGGTGCTTACCAAAGAGGATTAGATAGCAATCATGTCGAGGCTATAAAAGGATATGCTACTTTTATCGATAGTCAAACGATCGAAGTAAACGGTGAAACTTATCATGCGCCTAAAATCTTGATTGCAACTGGAGGCCGTGCAAGCAAGATGAGCATTCCTGGTGGTGAGTACGCCATTGATTCAAATGGATTTTTTGAATTAAAGGAATTACCTAAGAGAGCAATTGTTTTAGGTGCTGGATACATCGCAGCTGAACTTTCAGGTGTATTTCGTGGTTTAGGTAGTGAAGTCATGTGGGCATACCGAAAAGAACGTCCACTTAGAACGTTTGATAACATGCTTTCGGACAATCTGATCCAAATGTACCAAGAAGCTGGGATCAAGACTTACGCACATCATATTGCTAAAGAAATCACTAAAAATGATGACGAATACACGGTGTTATTTGAAAATGGCGAAACCTTAACTGGCGATTGTGTCCTTTTTGCAGGCGGGCGTGTACCGAATACTGAAAATTTAGGTCTGGAAAATACAAATGTCGAATTGGACGAAAAAGGATTTATTAAAGTAGATAAATACCAAAACACAACGGATGAACATATTTTTGCAGTTGGTGATGTGATCGGTAAATTAGACTTGACTCCTGTTGCAATCGCAGCTGGCCGACGTTTGTCGGAACGTTTGTTTAATGGGAAGAAAGATTCTTATCTGGACTATAATCTTGTTCCGACAGTTGTCTTTACGCATCCACCAATTGCAACGATTGGTTTGACAGAAGAAGAAGCATTGGAAAAATATGGCGAAAATGAATTGAAAGTTTATCGTTCACGCTTTACTCCAATGTACTTTGCTTTGAATGATTATCGCCAAAAATGCGAAATGAAATTGATTTGCGTCGGAAAAGAAGAAAAAATTGTCGGCTTGCATGCTATTGGTGTAGGTGTCGATGAAATGCTACAAGGTTTTGCTGTGGCTATCAAGATGGGCGCAACAAAAGAAGACTTTGATAATACAGTAGCCATCCATCCAACAGGGGCGGAAGAATTCGTAACGATGCGATAATTTAATACTAGCAGTTCCAGCAGCTTTTTATTGAATAAATCAATGTAAAACCAGAAAATCAGTATACTGATTTTCTGGTTTTTTGTTTTTTAACTATTTATGTAAGATTGCTTCGATATTTTCCCAAAACGAATAAGTAGGGAAGTTGGATATTTTGATCATCTTCGTATTCAGCTGGTTCCTATCTAAAGGAAAGTCAGTCAAAACCAAATCATATTGATTGATCAACCGATAGTTCAAATCAAAAAAGCTATCCTGATATTCTTTTATTTCTTTTATCTCAGGAAATTTTTTAGTTAACAATTCCTTATATAAGAAACAAACTTTCGGTTCTTGAGAAGAAAGGATCATGACTGTATATGTCTTTTTTTTTGGAATGATTCGATCAATAAGAGCTGGAGACAGCAAAACCAGTTCTTCCAGCAATTCTTCATATAATAGACGATTGGTTAGAATAAACGAATAATTTTCTTCCACCAATGCTTGTTCATAAAAAGAAAGAATGAGTGGATCCGATTTCAAGACGATCACAAAGAATTGTTTAAAGGAATTGGTTAGAAAAGGTAAAAACTCCTTCTTGAAAGAAATCAAATGATACAAGTAATTTAATTGCTGATCAGATAACATTGTATCAGTAGATAAAGAACGATAGAAATTTTGTGACAAGTTTCTTAATTTTTTGATTTCATGAGCTGGCGCCTTTACAGAAGCAAAATGGATCATTTGGCTGATTGGACGCAAAAGTTCACTAGCTGTTTCTTTAGTTAAATAGAAATGATAATTTTTCTCCATAACGGAGCAAAATGTAATGTTATTTTTCGTTCGCTCAAAAAATAAATCAATATCCATTTCGAGAGGTTGGCTTTTCAACTGATCGGATAATTTATGTTTCTTTCCGATCCGGATAATAGAAATCAAAAAATAATAAATCAAAAACAGCTGTTTGTGGCCAGATAGTTTGTTTAATGGAGGATAAAGTTTCATGTATCGTTTGATAGCTGCAGACAATATTTGGGAATGAGGAAGTTGATCCGGTGTATAGATCTCCTCAAATAAACTGCAGTAAAAAAAACGTATTTGTCTCTCCTCACCTTGAATATGTACATATGGAGTAGTGTGGATTCTAAAAAGAAATCCTCGCTTTTGAAAGGATTCATTCAGAAACATAATGATTCTGCGAATACTTGCTGTACTTAGAAATAACTGATCAGCTAGTTTAGCAATACAAGGTTCTTGCATCAAAATGATTTTCAACAATTGTATATGGCTTGAATGTTTTAAGATAGTACTCGTGATGCTTTCTAAATTATATTCACAAGGTAATCTCAAAGAAACTTTCTGTTGCTCGTCGATATGAATAGATGCCGGAGAATGAACAAAATTAAATGCGGCAATATCAGATAAGAGTGTTTTTTTTGTTACAGCAATTTTCTTCGCTAAGTCTTCTAAATAAAATGAATCCATACTCAAAAGCATGGCTAATCTTAACTGTCTTTCTGATAATTTTTCAAGCATAGTTATATCTTCTGTCATATTTCCATCTGCGTTTTTTAAGAAATAATAGATAAAACGCTCCTTCACTTCCTTTCTTTTCTTTTCGGTCGTTCTTAACCATTATCCCACGTTATAGAGAAAATTAATTCATTTGTATGTTTGTTCAACAATTTTAAGCAACAGGCAGAATAAACAGCAAAAACAGCAAAAACAGAATGCTTTGACCTCATATTTTTGTTAATTAAAATAACTAAATAACCATAAAATGAATAGTTGGATGTTTTTTATTTTTGTTATTTTTAATTATGTATTTATAAATCATTATTGTACTCTCTATATTTACAGTAAAAAAATAAAACATAAATAAAAAGCTTAGATAGAAATATCATGCTTATGTTCTTTAGATTATTGTTATTTAAAATAGCAAATATAACTACTGAATGAAAACTAAACCAACTATACTTTTAATTATTTTATATAAAATTGTTTTTTTATTTATATCTTCGAGGGTTGAAAATGATATTTCAAGGGAGTTGCTCTTCATTCGATTTTTTGTTTCCGAAAATAAAAGATCGTTTTCTTTTATTTTTTTGATAAATACTCCCTTAGATATAGTTATTTATACTGTTTATCCAAAAATAATAATTATAACATACAAAAACAGTTTTTAAGAAACAGGTTTTCCAAAATAGAAAAAAAATAATACTAAATTCTAGCGTAAATAACTGTAGGATAGATTTAATAGCAAACGAGAAAAGGGGAAGTAAAAAATGGTAGGATTTTTGGAAAAACAACTAGAGAGACAAATCATGCTGATCTGCTTGTTAAGCATGGATATGGCTGAGATCAACGACCTTGCGGAAGAGCTAAAAGTGACGGATAAAACAATTATTGCAGATATTGATAATTTTAATTCTTCTTGTTTTCCTGCGTACATCGAGGTCAATCAGTATAAAGAAGTAACGTTGAAAATACCCAGTAACCTCAATTTAGATGATATTTTTATCAAGATCCTAAATAATTCTATCTATATAGAAGTCTTAAAATACATTCTGATTTCAGAACCGTCTTTAACTGAGATTTCAGCTAAATTATTTTTGAGTAAGACAAGTGTCAGGAGAATCATTACCAAAATAAATACGTACTTTTCAAAAGAAAGATTAGATATACAAATCATCTTAACCACCAGACTACAAATCATCTTAACCACTAGACTACAAATCATCGGTGATGAAATCTATATTCGCAAATTTTTCTCAAGTATGTTCAAAGAAATCTGCAAAGAAAAAGATCTTCCTTATTTTGAAATGATTTATAAAATGTTGAAACGCTGTTTGATCAAGCAAGGACGGGATGCTAGCTCTTCTAAAATCATTTATACAGTCTATTATATTTTTACTTCGATCATTCGAATCGGGAACGACCATCTGATTCCCAAAGAGGAACTGGCAGATCGGCCAGCTGTCGTTGACTCAATTATGGAAACGATCAAGAGCGATACCGTCTTCTGCACGCTTATCAATCAAAATTATAAATTTGTGATCAGTAGAGAAAATATAGAAAATATTTTGAGCCCATATCTCAGTCTGCTTTTTACCAATCCAGCTGAAACAGATGAGTATATGCTCAGAAGAGTAGAACTGTTTCTTAAACATTTCTATTATCTTTCCAATATCAATGAAACGGTCACAACTGAAAAGGTTTTGCATTTCACCAGTTTTATTACCTTTTATAAAGAATTGACTTTTTTCAAAGTCAGCTATGCAGATATCTTTTATAAGAAAATCCTGAAGAAAAAAGTCCAGATATGGGAAGCTTATCAAAGTGCATTGATCATCTCTAACTTATCCTCTGTACGGAAAAATGAACTTTTGTTAAAAGAATTACTGTTGGAGCTGATTGTCTCTTCGAATGAATTACTGCATCGAGTGGAGCCAAAACTAAAAGAACGGTCTATTTTGTTATTAAGTTCACAAGAAATGGGACTTCCTATTTTATATAAGAACTTGATTTTGAATAAGTACCCTTCTTTTAAGAAAGTCGATATTTATGAAAAAGATGTTTTTTCTTTAGACTATACACTGATCAACCAATATGACCTAGTATTGACCGATGTGAATTTGAATTTGAATCGCATATCTTCTGCCATTCTGAAAATTTCTAAAGTACCGACGGATGCTTTCTGGCATAATTTGGAAACGTTTCTTCATTCTACTTGAAAAAAGAGTTGCCAATAAATTATTATTTCGGAAAAAGTAGGTGTGGTATAGACAATTTTCAGCGTTAAGATAAAAACAAAAACACTGGAGGAACGAAAATGAAAGAGTTAATCGGTTTATTTTGTATTTTATCCTTTACGTTCAGAATATTGGCCTCAATGATCAAAGCATTGTATTACGTGGCAAGAACCCTTGTTTTATTACCAGTCGCAGGATACAAGTGTTACAAAGAATGCAAAGCCAACAAAAGAGAGAGTAATCTTTCAAATATTTCATCTACATCATCAAGGGAAAGCAATAGACAATATGGGACTATTGCCAATCGGATATCAGATGCTTCCAAGGATGCAGACAAGACAAATAAGTTAAAAAACGAACCGATTTTACCCAAGAACAAGCAACCTTAACAGCTAAATTAAAAGGAATTAACCAGAGCGCTAAGCTAATATCTCAAAAGCCATCAGTTCAAGAAAATTCTCGTCAAGTTCGCTGATACGAATCAAAAAAAAATAAGGGGCTGTGACAAAAGTCTTGTCACAGCCCTTATTTTCGAATAAACGGTGTTCCAGAAGTAGCTTCTTCGGAAATAAGCCAAAATTTCACAAAAATTTGAGAAGCAATTTTCGTAAACTCCTTCTTATTTCTTGAAGCTGACTACTTCTGTCACAACCTCTTCAAGTCGTTAAATGGCTTGTACAACGATCGTTAGTAATAAACCCAATACATAGCTAGCATTGAATAAGACCATATTTTTGATGGAATAGCTGAAACTGATAGGTTGGGGTAATGTTTGCTTGAATTGATCTAAATGCTTCTTCACAATTGGAAAAGTCAAGAAGGTGACTAAGATCGGCCATTCATAGATACCACTCAACAATCCCATCAAAATCACAAAATAGCAAGCATACATCAATAGCTGGAATAAGACTGTTCCTGCTGGGCGTCCGATATAAAAAACCAGTGTATAGCGATGATTTTCAATATCGCGGTCAAGATCTCGCAAATTATTAGCTAACATGATATTGGCAATCGTAAACACCAGGGGTAAAGAGGCTAAGACAATTGCTGCTATAGCCCAAAGGTTTCCTACCAAAGCAAATTGCCCGGATGAAAAGTTGATCGTCAGATCATAGACATCCGAACCGAATGTATTGACATAAACGACCATGGCAAAAATCCCAAGTCCCATAGTCACCCCGCTGAAGATTTCCCCTAAAGGCATTCGAGACAAGGGAATTGGACCGAATGTATAGAATACTCCGATAAAACAACAGATAAATCCCATCAAAAGCAAAAGCCAACCCGTATTGATCGTTAAAATAACGCCAATAACAAAAACAAATGCGATCATCGCTAAAATCATGTTTCGGATCAATACAGGGGATAGATTTCTGCGACCAATGACGTTTTCTTCATACTTATATACTTCAGAATGAGCTTTTTCATAATCCATGTAATTATTGATCGCGGTAGTCGCTAAATCAAAAACTAGCATCCCAATAAAAAATAAAAAAGTGTTTAGCCAATGTATCTCGTGAAAAAAAGCGATAGAGAATAATACCCCTACCGCAAAAGGAAATACACTAGCCACCTTTGTTCGTATTTCAACTACTTCTAAAAAGATTTTTAGTGTCATGGTTCGTGCTCCTTATTTTAATTCAGAACGGTCACCCATCGTGTAATGGGAATCCTCAGATAATTTGAAAGTGTCTTTAATTGGATCGGTCACATATACTTTATCATCTTTCGTTACGAAGATTGCTTCCGTCCCATTGTTCAATTCGCTTTCGACATATTCCAGACCTTTTTTCACACCCATTGAAAAGACTGCTGTAGACAGACCGTCACCATCGATCGATTTATCTGTTATGATCGTGACACTTGCGATATCGTTGTCGAACGGGTAACCCGTTTTTGGATCGAACAAATGATGGTATTTTTTGCCATCTACTTCTAAATAGCGCTCGTAAATTCCAGAAGTAACTAACGTTTTGTTCCGTTCTTTGATAGAACCTAGAACAGAGCCACGAGCCATATTCGGATCTTGGATGCCAACTGTCCAGTCTTGATTTTCGCCTCTTGGGCTGTATCCTAAGACATAGACATTCCCACCTAAGTCAACGATAGCAGTAGTCACACCTTGTTTTTTCAAGACTTTTACTACTTCGTCCGTAATGTAGCCTTTGGCGATTGCACCTAAGTCGATGATCATCCCTTTTTCTTTTAGATAGACCGTTTTTTCTTTGTCATTTAGTTCGATCTTATGATAATCCACTAATTTCAATGCCTGATCGATTTCTTCTTGTGAAGGTTTTCTGGCGTCATCAAAACCGATTCGCCATAATTGAGTGATCGCACCAATTGCCATATCGAATCCGCCTTGAGAATCTTGGCTGTATTCATAGGCTCGTTTGACTAACGTGTAGACGTCGTCAGAAACTTTTACTGGTTTGATACCAGCTTGTTCATTCACTTCATCGATCTCGGAACCTTTTTGATTGATCGTGATTTTATCACCAAGTTCTTTTACTCGATCAAAGGCAGGTTTCAATGCTGATTCTTTGCCTTCATCATACACACGGATACGAACGTAAGTCCCTAACAAGAACTGTTCATCAGAGTACGGATCTTTTAAGATCTTGGTAGATGCTGAACTTTCAGTGGTTGTATTTTTTGTTGAGTTAGTGCAGCCAGTTAGCACCATAAAAGAGATGCTCAGTGTGATTAAGGAAAATAGTAGTTTTTTCCGCATTGTTTTCCTCTCTTCATTTTGAAAGGTGAGACGACTGCCTAACCTGGCTATCATCCCACCCTCCAACTTTTATTCGTATGATTATGTGATTATTTTTCTGTTACGATATTATCTACTTCGATTGTTTGAGTGTCGCCTTTTTCAGCTGCATTCACTAATTGTTGTGCATACATGATGAATGAATGTGAGCTGTGTGTAGCACCTGTAACAACTTCTACATCAGCTGGTGAGCCGTCTTCTTCACCCATTGCTTTGACGAATTCATCGTTAAGAGTAGGGATGTAAGTTTTTGGTTCTGTCCCGCTTTTGGCTTTCATGTTTTCATTGTATTCTGTATCATCTTGTTTTGATTTGCCGTCTTTGTCGATATAATCAAAGTTTGATTCAGTTACTTTGCCGCCAGCAACTGTCATTTCGAATTGCACACGGTAGCCGTTAGAGTAGTTCTTTTCTTCTAGCTTGTAAGTGCCGTCTTTCAAATCAGCACCATTGTCGATTTCGATTGTATCTGTGTTACCAGCTTGAGCAGCTTGGATCAATTGTTGTGCGTAGTTTTGGAAGCTTTCAGATGAGTGAGTAGCTCCAGTTACGACTTCCACACCGCTTGCGCTTTGTGCTTTTAAGAATTGGTCATTCAACTCAGGAATGTATTTTTCTGGATTTGTGCCAGATTTAGCTTCCATGTTTTTGTTGTATTCTGCATCTTTTGTTTTTGATTCGCCGTTTTCATTGACGTTATCATATTTTGATTCAGTGATTTTGCCGTCTTTTACAACCATTTCAAAGACTGCGCGGTAACCATTTGAATAATTTTTTTCTTCTAATTTATATGTGCCGTCTTGCAAGTCTCCGCCAGCAACAACTTTTGCAGATGATTCTGTTGTGCTTTTTGCAGTCGAAGATTGTGCTGTAGATGATTCAGAAGAAGAATTTGAACTTCCGTTGTCATCTGCGCCGCAAGCGCCTAACACTAGAGCTGAAAATGCTAACACGGCAAATCCAGTTACAAAACGTTTTTTCTTCATTTTAATACCCCACCATTCCATTTTTAGTCCACAATTTTTCTTTGTGATTCATTATACATTCTAATCTTTTTAGCCTATAAGTCAACTATTTTCGATAAATAACCCATGTAATATTTCAAACGTTTTCTTTCAGCAAATTTCGCGAAAAAACGCTTTATTTTAAAATTTGAAAAAAATCCAAAAGGAGTTAGACAAAAGAACAGAACATCTATATAATATATGGAGATTGTGTAATAAGTATCAAACTAAAAGAATTATCATATATTCATTATATAGATAGTCTATAAGGAGCGGATGATCAATGGCAAAGCAAAATATTGTCGTTGTAGGAGCAGGATATGCCGGTGTTTCAGCTACAAAATACTTGGCAAAGAAACTGAAAAAAGAAGATGTAGCAATTACTCTGATCGATCGTCATTCGTACCATACTATGATGACCGAGTTGCATGAAGTAGCTGGCGGACGTGTAGAACCAGAAGCAATCCAATACGATCTGCAGCATTTGTTTGCTCGTCAAAAGAATGTACAGCTTGTCACAGACACAGTTGTCGGTATCGATAAAGAACAGAAAATCGTCAAGACCAAATTAGGTTCCTATCCTTTTGATCAGCTGATCCTTGGAATGGGCGGAGAGCCGAATGACTTTGGTACACCTGGTGTCAAAGCACACGGATTCACTCTTTGGTCATTTGAAGACTCTGTAAGGATTCGTGAACATATTGAGAAAACAGTAGCAAAAGCTGCATTGGAACCAAATGATGAGTTGCGTAAAGCCATGCTGACTTTCGTTGTCTGTGGTTCTGGGTTTACCGGTATTGAAATGATTGGGGAACTGATCGACTGGAAAAATCGCTTAGCCAAAGATTATAAGTTGGATCCAAACGAGATCACACTGATGGTCGTAGAGGCAATGCCGACGATCTTAAATATGTTAGACCGAAATGATGCTGCAAAAGCTGAACGCTATTTGCGTAAGCACAATGTAGAATTATTATTGAACGCACCAATCGTAGAAGTGGCTGCGGATCATATCAAGCTGAAGGACGGACGCAACATTCCGACCCACACACTGATTTGGACAGCTGGTGTTAAAGGAACTTCTGATGCTGCTGATTTTGGATTAGAAGCAGCACGCGGACAGCGGTTGATCGCCAATGAATACATGCAGGCAAAAGGCTACGAAGATAAAAACATCTATATCATCGGTGATTTAGTCTTTTATGAAGAGTTTCCAGGAACACCGACACCGCAAATCGTCCAAGCTGCTGAACAAACAGGACACACAGCCGCAGCGAATATCGTGGCTTCGATCAAAGGCGGAGAAAAGCATAAATTTAAAGGAAACTATCAAGGATTTATGGTTTCTATTGGTGCTAAATGGGGGGTAGCCAACCTATTTGATAAGATTCATCTAAGCGGATTTTTAGCTATCGTAATGAAACATATCGTGAATTTGAAATACTTCTTTGATATTCGTTCTGGTTATTATATGTTCCAATATTTAATGCATGAGTTTTTCCATATCAAAGACGATCGCAACGTGACTCGAGGACATTCTTCTCGTTACGGCAACGTTTTATGGAGTGTGCCACTTCGTATTTTCTATGGTTTAGTTTGGTTCGTTGAAGCTTCCAAAAAAATCATCGGGAATGGTGAAGTGTTCAAACCAAGTACTTGGTTTGGTGAAGGATCATGGTTCACTGGAAACAGTGTATTCCCTTGGACATGGGAATATAACGTAACAGATGTTGCCAGTGGTGCTTCTGCTGCTGGAGATGCAACGACAGCTGCTAGTGGAGCAGGGGCAAGTGCCGGAGAAGCAGCGACTCATGCTGCACATTTCGGTTTGAGTTATGCATACGGAGAAGAACCAATGGCTGTGATTGAGAAGTCACCAGACTGGTTCACAAAGATCATGCAAGTGATCATGCCAAATAATGATGTAGCAATGTTCTTCCAGAAATTCATGGTATTCTTTGAAATCGCCTTGGCATTAGCATTGATTGCTGGGTTATTCACATGGCTATGCAGTGCGACAACGATCGTATTAGTGATCATGTTCTGTTTATCAGGTATGTTTTACTGGGTAAACATTTGGTTCATTTTTGTTGCTTTCGCATTGATGAACGGTTCCGGTCGTGCGATTGGTTTGGATCGCTGGGTGATTCCATGGCTACAACGTACACTAGGCAATTGGTGGTACGGTAGACCAAGTGCCCAATACGGCAAGAAATAAATAGACCAAAATAGATGAACAACGTTACTTGAATGCAAGATTTCAATAGAAAGGGGCTGAGGCAAACCGTCGCAGCCTCCTTTTTATGTAAAATAAAGGAATAAGATGCCCGAGATAAGCCTCCACGCTTAAAGCAAGACGCAGGTGTCACAACCTCTGATAAACGGTATTCCAGAAGTAGCTTCTTCGGAAATAAGACGAAATTTCACAAAAATTTGAGAAGCAATTTTCATAAATTCCTTCTTATTTCTTGAAGCTGCCCACTTCTGTCACAACCTCTTGATATAAATGGTGTTCCACCTGCTGCTTCTCGGTAATAAGCCCTAAGAATCAGAAAACATGGAAAGCTGTTTTCTATTCTTCGTTCTTATTACTCAAAGCAAGGCGCAGGTGTCACAACCTCTTGTTTTTATGCTAAAATTGGGTGAGTTAATCTGGAAAAAGGAGAACAAAAATGAGCCTTAAAGAATTTGCTGAAAAAAGTCTGCTCAAACCTTGGGATGTTTTTATAATTTTTCTTTTGACTGTTCTTTCTTTTTTACCAGTCATGATTTTTGGTCTTCAGCAAAACACCGCAACAGCAGAAAAAGAAGCGGTATTGCGTGTGGATGGCACAGAAATCAAAACATTCCCTTTGATGGCTGGAGAAAAGAGCTACACATATACTTACAAAGATAAACACGGAGATTATAACTTGATTGAGATAGATGGCGATCGAGTACGGATAAAAGAAGCAGATTGCGATGACCAGATCTGCGTACGTCGAGGCTGGGCAACGAAAAATGGCGAAACCATTGTTTGTTTACCACATAAATTAGTGATCGAGGTCCGATCAACAGATGGGGGTGACGAAGACAGTCTGATTTATTAGACCTTCACACACCATGAGCAAATTACAAAAAATGATTTATATTTCGCTACTTGTTGCACAAGGAGTGATCATTGGCTTACTGGAAAATATGATCCCTTATCCTTTTGCTTTTGCGCCTGGGGCAAAACTGGGATTAGCCAACCTGATCACGATCGTTGCGATTTTTACCATGAAAAAACGGGACAGCTTCTTGTTATTGTGGCTGCGACTATTTCTGACTACCTTGCTAGGTGGAACGATTTCTACGTTCCTTTATAGTATGAGCGGTGCGCTGCTTAGTTATTTTGGGATGTTATTGGTCAAGCAATTAGGTCCCAAACGTGTCAGTATCATCGGAATCAGTGCGGCCGGCGGGTTCATGCATAATGTCGGTCAGCTTTTGATGGCCTCTTTCATTGCGCAATCATGTACAGTCATGCTGTACTTGCCAGTCCTTTCCGTTCTGGGAATCTTGTCAGGAATCGCTATCGGGATCGCGGCGAATTATCTTTTACGACATGTGCAGACACTGCAACGATTCCAAAAAGATTATGAGCAGGGAACCAAACAACAATGGAGCCCGATGTTTACTAAAAAATAATCGTCACACAAGGAGTTTTTTTATGAAGCTACATCCAATGTGGGAAAACTATCCTGCTTTAAGTAAAGAATTGACAGAAACACTAAAACGGATGGAAGAAACTGTCCGTCTGAAAAACAAACCTGTCGAACAAGCAATCAAAGAAACGATCCATGCCGGCGGAAAACTGTTGCGACCTGCCTATCAGTTACTGTTCTCACAATTTGGACCAGAGCAAGACCGGGACAAAGCCATCGCTTTGGCAGCTTCCATCGAAATGCTCCATACGGCCACACTGATTCATGATGATATCGTTGATGAAGCAGATCTGCGACGTGGTCAGCCTAATATCCGTAGTCAGTTTGGGAATGTCGTTTCTGTCTATGCAGGAGATTATTTATTCGTCTGCTGTTTTAAACTATTGTCTGATTACTCGACTTCCCTGAAAAGTCTTCAATTGAATTCTCGCAGTATGGAAAAAGTATTGAACGGCGAATTAGGGCAGATGGATGATCGCTATAATTATGAACTTTCTGTAAAAGAATATTTGGAGAATATCTCAGGTAAGACAGCTGAATTGTTCCAACTAAGTTGTTCTGTTGGCGCTTTTGAAAGTGGAACAAGCGAGCGTTTCGCAAAAAAAGCAGGAGATATCGGACTTTCTATCGGGATGGCCTTCCAGATTATCGATGATATTTTGGATTATACAAAAGAGAGTCAGGAAATCGGGAAACCTGTACTAGAAGACATGCGTCAAGGAGTCTATTCTTTGCCATTGATCTATTCTTTGCAAAAAAACAAACAGAGTTTACTGCCTTATTTAGAGAAGAAAACGGAAATGACAGAAGAAGATGTTGAAGCCGTACGCAAAATCGTTGAACGTACAGGAGGTGTGGGAGAAGCTAAGAAATTAGCAGCAGCCTACACCGAAAAGGCGTTGAAAGAAATCAAGAAATTACCTGATACCTCTCTTCGAACGAGAGAAAACCTTTTTTCCCTTACTCAATTGATTCTAGACCGCAAAGACTGAATAGAATTTGGTGCAACACGTGGATAAATTCCTAAGGATGAAATCTGCGTGTTTTGGATCACTTGAAATGGATTTTTTGATGTTAACAAGCAAAAATAAAGAGCAACGTCGCTAACTGACGTTGCCCTTTATTTTTTATCTCGGATCATTTTTTTATCTTTTCGACTTCTTATGACTCATGAAAGTGATTCTTAAACCGATTACAAGTAATATAACGCCTGCGACTGTTATCCAATTATTTGATTGACTTCCAGTTTTAGGAAGTACTTTTTTTGATTTGTTTAAATGATCATCGCTTGTTTTATTAGTTAAGTTGACGTTCGTCTTGTTATCCGAACTTGTTCTTGGGAAAGAGACACTTGCATGACGACTATCACTTGTGATAAATGTTGTATCTGCCGTATCGGTACTGTCACTTATTGTTCGAGTAGTATCTGAGCTATCGCTTGTAGTCGTTGTAATTAGGTATGACGCAGATCACTGTACCTTATGACGTGAAATGGGGAAGTACGATTTCCTTGAGAGGACTTGGTGATCGTACAGCAGGAGCATACAGTTTGACGAGAAGCGTTGATGGTACACTACGTCTGTATTCAACTTTTGGGGATAACCGAGCGAACTTAGATACACAAGTTCATCCTTATTATGGAAGTAGTGTCTATTATTCGATCGAAGTACTAGACGGAGAAACAAGCACCTATCAATATGAAGTCACGGGTAATGCGGTTATCAGGAATGCAATCAATGGATTCAATCAAGGCGATCCGTTAGAGGTTTCCGCTGGGAATATCATTAAAGTTTACCATGCGGAATCCAACACCCGAAGCAGACTGATGGTAAATGAAGTTGCGGAAAACTATACATTCGGCACCCTTTTCTCTTATTATCGAGTGACTGACAATGGCTTAGTTCCAATCAAACAGTTGGAAGCCGAAGCAGTTCCTCAGACATTTAACTTAGGTGAAAGCGCCGATGAACGCAATCTAAAGGAATTGGTTAGAAATGTACGAGTAAATGGCACAGTCGTAGACGCAAGCGAGTATGAAGTCACCTTACGTTCAGAACTTGATACGTCATTGATTGGTACGCGTGAAATCGATATTGAAGTCCGTACAACTGATGGACTAGGTATCGTACAACTGACAGTTCCTTATGAAGTGAAGTGGGGGAACTCGATCATCGCCCAAGATCAGGCAGCAAACTCTGATAAGACAGTAGCTGTTCTGTCATTGACCGAAGAGAATAATTTGCCAAAACTGACAGCTACGCAAGGAGACGGACTTGATTCTTTCAGTCCAGTAGCCTCTGCACCACAAGCAGTATTTTATCGAGGTGATCTTACTTCACCAAGATTCTCCCTTTTGACCAATAACTTGGCTGTGGACGCACAAACACTGAGAAGCAATTGGAACAATGTTCTTAGACAAAATGAATTAGCCTATGGTGATGTGCTTTCTTTTGAAGTTTTCGATTCTGCGGGGAATAACCTACTTGGAAATAAAACAGCTGTCTCAAGAAATGAACAGTTAGTAAAAGAAGTAATCGGTCATCCACAAGCTTTTTACGAACTGACAGCTAATGGGTTCAATCTTCTACGTATCAACCAATTAAAAGTAGAAACGCAAACCATTGAAAGTGGATTGACAGAAGAGGAATTAAGTCAAAATATCGAATCTTATCTGTCAACTGACGGATTCGATACGATCCATGTGACAAAGTTCATCCAATATCCTGACACAAGTAAAGCTGGAACAAGTAACGGGATCATCGAAGTAGAAGAAACATTAGCGACAGGTGGCACAGCTACGTATAACTATACGGTACCATTTATCGTGGAGAACTCGACGGAATGGATCGATGTCAAGATTCCTAAAAAATTGCTTTTTGGAACGACTGACGCAAATAGTTGATGGGCTTTTTGAGTATTATCGTGTAGGGTTAGGCTTTGACTGCGATGGACTTGATAGATTTGAATTCTTAGCTCTGTTACTAGCGTTTTGAGTTAAGTTATCTAATGCTGCGTGGGTGGATTTTCGTCTGGTTTTTACCTGATGAGAGGTTAGGCTTTTAGAAAGGCTCTGTTTGTAGTCCTCAACTGCTTTTTGTAATTTTTGAGGTGGATTTTCTAGTTTCGCCATCTCTTTCCTAGCATTCCAACCTAAAGATTGATCAGCTCTGAGTGCATTATCAATTTTTACTTGAGTAGTTACGTAATTTTGTATTGCATTTGTGATCTTATTTTTGTTAAAAAGTCTATTCATGAATGTATCTACCTTTTTACATTGTTTTAAATTATTTGTTTGTTTAGCTAGCAGCGACTTAAAATCATTTAAACTGGTCTCTTGTTTTGCCTCTTGTTTTTTAAATGATTGTTCTTTTTGCTTCTGTTGTGTCTTTTGTTTCGCCATTGTTTTTCTAGTATTATCAAAGGTCTTTAATATTTCTGGTGCTCGTGTTTTCAGTTCTTCTCGTAATTTTGATGCTTTTAATTCTGCCTTCGCATATACCTTGTTATCTTCAACTATTTTGTATTCAGGTGTATGTTTTCCATGTTTGGGTGTACTTTCCATAACATTTATATTATCTCGGAGTTGTGCTACAAGATCTTTTGTTGTAGGATCTTTAATCTCATTGATCATTTTATCTAATAGTGTTTCTTGCCTATAATCTGGTGAATTTGCAATATCTTCTTTTGGCATGTCAATTCCTCTTTTCTTTTTTTATTTGTATCTTTGTATTCACTTTATCATGCTTTCTTTTTGTTTTTGTTCCGTCTTTTTCTAAGGTGGAAAATATCTGGTACGGTTTTCTGATATTTTCCATAAAAAATAAAACAAGGGGCTCCTTTATGAAAAAAGATTCGTACCGATTTTTTTCAATCCTCATTTATCCTTGTTGTCAAAGGCTTTTTTTCTTCGTATCATTCTTTTTTATTTTTAGAAATTATGGTCCCAAGGCATGAAAAAAAACATGTTATAGTAAAAACATAAGTGAAGTTGGCAGAGGAATCAGCCGATTTTTACTGTCTATCTAAGCGAAAAACAGCTGTCCACAAAAATCAAATCGAGGAGGATGCATTTGAAAAAACTCATCACTAATTTAACACGTACAGATGTTTCGCCCCTGATTCTTCGGTTAAAAGGAGAGAAACATGCATTTACGTTTGAAGACATCGAAAAAGAAAGCGGGATAAAATTGACGAGCGCAGACAAATTTTTGATCCGTTCTGTCGCAGAGAAAAAATTCAAAATGCAAGTGGTGTGCGAAGCACCGGAGAACCAGCTGAAGTTCTTTCCAAAAGCAAAAGAACTTTCTTGATCACTCTATTTATTGTTCTATCTATGTAGCAAACAGGAAAAAATAACAAATATGTTATTAAAAGTGTTGCAATCGCATACAAAAAGAGTAAAAAACAAAATAGTCCTTTATTATAGGAGATGGAAACACGAGAATGTCAGACAGGGGGGATGGGATGCGTTGATTTTTTAGTTGTAAGTTGGTTGCTACATAGATAATAAAGGGGGAGTAATTGGATTGAAAAAGAAAATCATTGGTAGTCTATTACTATCAACGCTAGTGTTGACGAGTATGATAAATATGTTCATCAATGAAGACTTGCAAGCGGAAAATCACGTGCTCAATATCAGTCGCACGCTTCAAGAAGAAAAGGTGAACGATCTCAATCCTGGGGGAGAAGATGGTATCGGCAATGCCTGCCACTGATAGTCATCGAAAACTATCGCGCAGGTTATATCGGCTCTATCGACATCGTTCCTCAATAAAAAAGAACGATGAGAAGATAGATATTTTTTAGGAAACAAGCACATAACTTATGATCGCATAAGTATTTTCACACAGGACTAGCAAATAGTCCTGTGTGGGTATCATAAAAAAACTGAATAGAAACAATAATCAGCTTTACCACCATTGATAGAAAAGAGATAGAAAACCGAGAAAAGGAATCGGTCCTCTATCTCTTTTTGCTGTACAAACGCATGTTTCTCCTGTTTTTTGCATGGATTCCTTTAAAGAAAGTGTACCATGCTTTCTTGATACGTTTAGAACACCTTTTTCTAGAGGATAGAAAAAGGTAAGTCAAGAGAATAAGGAGAGTCGTTTGAAGAGAACTCAGAAAAAAGGACACTGTATGAGATCAGGTGTCCTTTTGTGAAATCTGCTATTATTGCGTACGGATAGATGTGAGACTGATTTCGCCAGAAGACAAACTCATTTCCTGTTCATTTGTTTGGACGATCAGTTCGCCATGATCACCGATTTCTTTTGCAAGACCGACATAAGTCGTTCCTTTCTGATTGAACGACACGGTTTTTCCCAATACGAATGATTTTTCTTTATAGAAGTCCAATGCTTTTTTCGGTTGAGAAAGATAGGTGAACAATTTCTGCCAGATTTTGCTGATTAGCTGATTCCTTGTGATACTCGCTTGTCCATCAGGAAAGACAGAGGTGGCTTTTTCTTGGAGATCAGCTGGAAAATGATTTTGAGGAACAGAAAAATTCAGCCCGATCCCGATGATGATATGACTGATCCTGCCGCTTTCCATATCACTGACTGCTTCAGATAAAATCCCACAGACTTTTTTTCCATCCATGTAGATGTCATTGACCCATTTGATCGAAGCAGAACGACCGGTAACAGATTCAATGGCTTTCACACAGGCACTGGCTGCGATGATCGTATATTGAGGCAGTTCATCAAACCGTTTGTCTGGATGGAGTAAGAGACTCATGTAGATTCCTCGTCCAGGTTCGGCAAAAAAAGGTCGTCCAAAACGTCCACGAGCTTGTTCTTGTGTATCAGCAACAAATAACTTCGAAACAGAATCTCCGTGAGCTGCTGCCAATTTGGCATCTTTCATCGTAGATTCAGAAGTCAACATCGTTTGTACCTTCAAATCGGGAATAAAAGACCGTAGCTCTTGCTGGATTTCTTTTGCATCTAGTACGTCAGAGGGCAGGTAACGATACCCTGTAGGCCCGTGCTCAAAACGATAGCCTGCCTTTTCCAATTCTTTGATGGCTTTCCAAATACTTGTCCGGGAAACTTCCAGTTGCTGTGCTAACTTTTCTCCGGAAAGAAAATCTGGTGTCTCTTTCAATAAATGAAGTACTTTGTCTTTTGTTGTCATGGCACCAAGCTCCTTTCTCATCCATTCTATCAGGAAGAAGGAGAGAACAAAATAGTTTTCGAAGAAACAACGGTTGATACATAAAGCAAAAACGAAAGAAGAAAAGAGAAAAAAGAAGAGGGTGGGCGTTCATTTTTTGTCCCAGCCTCGTTCTGATTATGAAGATAAAAGTACTTGATCGTCTTTCAATGTCGTGCCGCTGTTTTGTTTGAACAACGCCAATAGTTGAGGTACTGTGAGCTGCTGTTTTTCCTCTTGCTGGATATCGACGACGATCCTTCCTTGATGAAGCATGATCAGTCGATTTCCATAGCGGATCGCGTCTTCCATGTCATGTGTGACCATGAAAGCAGTGAGATTCTGCTCGGTGATCAGCTTTTCTGTCAAGTCCATGACAGTTTTGGAAGTAGCCGGGTCAAGCGCTGCGGTGTGTTCATCTAATAAGATCAGTTCTGGACGCTGTAATGTGGCCATTAACAGCGTGATGGCTTGACGTTGTCCCCCAGACAGCAAACCGATTTCTGAGGATAAACGATTTTCCAAACCCAAATTCAGCCGAGCCAGCTGTTCTTTGAAAAATTTTCGGTCTTGCGGTTTGACACCACGGAAGAAGCCGCGCTTTTTTCCTCGTTTCATAGCAAGAGCAAGATTTTCTTCTACCGTTAAACGAACGGCTGTCCCTAGTTTAGGATCTTGGAATACGCGACTGATGGATTTCGAACGTTCGACAACGGATTTTTTCGTGATATTTTTTCCATTCAATAAAATCTGTCCCTGATCGACAGAAAATGTACCGGCGATGCTGTTCAGCAAAGTAGATTTACCAGCCCCATTTCCGCCGATGATCGTCACGAAGTCGCCGGGTTCTAAGGAAAGATTAATCCCTTTCAGGACATAGTTTTCGTTGATCGTTCCTTTTTCAAAGGTATGATGGAGATTTTCCAATGTTAAGACGTCATTCATTTGACACTACCGCCTTTCTTCTTTTGAGATAAATGGAATTTTTGCTGAATCTGCGGGAAAGAAAGACAGATCACTAGCACGAAAGCAGAAGCAAGTTTCGAATCACTTGGTTCAACATTCAGTTCGAAGACTAACGCTAAAATAAAGCGGTAAATGACCGCACCTAAAACGACAGTCAAGAGACGGAGCAATAGTGGCTGGTTACGTAACAAAACTTCTGCGATGATAATAGAAGCTAGTCCAATCACGATCGTTCCAATACCAGAATTCAAATCAGCAAAGCCGTTGTTTTGCGCAAGCAAGGAGCCAGAAAGAGCAATGCATCCATTAGAGATCATATAACCGATGATCTTCATATTATCGGTGTTGATCCCGTTTGCTTCGCTCATTGCCAGATTATCGCCAGTTGCACGAATGGCAAGACCTGTTTCTGTACGTAAGAACAAAACAAGTAAACATACAACGATCAAAGCAAAAAGCAGACCGACGATCAGTACAGCGTTGTCTTTTGTTATGCCGAATGACTCGACCCAATGAAAGATCGTTGGCTGACCCAATAAAGAGATGTTCGGCGCACCCATCACACGGGATGTGACAGAGTATAAACCAGTCATGGTGATGATCCCTGCAAGAAGGGCGGGGATTTTTAATTTTGTGTGAAGCAGTCCGGAAACAAGCCCTGCTGCCGCACCCCCTAAAAAGCCTAGAAGACAAGCTGTCAATGGGTGATAGCCATTTGTAATACTTACTGCCGCGATCCCTGCGCCTAAAGGAAAGCTTCCTTCAGCAGTCAAGTCGGCAATGTCCAAGATACGGAAAGTGATATACACACCAATCGCAAGCAGGGCCCATAAGACCCCTTGCGATGCAGATGATAAGAAAAGAGAGAGCAGATTTGTCATGAGAATCCTCCTGTGTTTTATTCAGCTTCTTTGATGCTGTCTGGATTGATACCTAATGCTTTGGCCATGTCTTTATTGACATACAGTTCCAAATCATTTGCTGTTTCGACAGGAAGTTCACTTGGCTTCTTGCCGTCTAAGATTTTTGCTGCCATGATCCCCGTTTGTTTGCCCAAGCTTTCGTAGTCGATCCCTACTGTTGCTAGACCGCCGTCTTTGACTTGATCAACTGCGCCAGCAACGACAGGTGTTTTTGTTTCTTTTGCGACTTCACCGACAACACTTGCCGCACTTGCGAACGTGTTATCAGTAGGAATATAGATTCCGTCTACATCTTTAGCTAGACTTTTCGTCACTTGTTGGACATCATTTGTGGAATTTGCTGTCAGTACTTTGACTTTGACGCCCGCTTTTTTCAATTCTTTTTCTGCCAAATCAGCTTGGATCTTAGAGTTTGCTTCATCGTTGTTATACATGATGCCGATTGTTTTGGCGTCTGGCACGATAGTTAACAGTAAGCCGATTTGTTTTTCGATTGGCACCATATCTGTCGTGCCAGTCACATTGCCGCCAGGTTTTTCATTGGATGTGACTAAATGAGCTTGTTCCAAGTCTGTGACCGCTGTGACAGTCATCGGGATAGTGGTTGTTTCATTTAATAAAGATTGTGCTGCTGGGGTGGCGATCCCAAGTAGCAAATCAGGATCTTCTTTGACGAGCTTCTCACTCATGCTTTTCAGGTTGTCTTGATTGTTTTGGGCATTTTGATAATCGATTGTTAGATTATCGCCTTCTTTATACCCTTCTTCTGCTAATCCTTCTTTGAATCCTTTATAGGCAGCGTCTAACGAGTTATGTTGTACAAGTTGCAATACGCCAATTGTTTTTTGTCCATCTGATGCCTCTGCGGAATTGTCTTTTTGTGCGCAACCTCCTCAAGCTAGTAGCAGAGCAGCGCCTAATCCAATTAATATGTTTTTTTTCATTTCTTTTTCCTCCTTAATTTTGGGAAACAAAAAATCCATTCAGACAAAATGTCCAAATGGATTGAAAAGTCGGAAAATAAATTGAAAAGTAGAATGCTTGATACTTTTACTTTGTATTTTCACTGCTCAGCCACTTAGCATTTTGTCTACGTGGCTTTTTGCTGCAATACAAAGTTCTTTAGCCATCATAGATACAAACTGTCGTTTAACGTTTGTATCCATCATGATGAATACAAACCTATCTAAAGTAGCTAAAGTAAAAGTTATTCAGTTGTGTTGGTACGATTTGCTTGATATTGGTTCGCATAGAAGTTCCTCCACAAAATGAATTTTCTAAAGTATAACCGAGAAAAAATGGTCTGTCAATTAAGAATTGTCAGATAATTGAAAACATAAAATTGAAAACATTAAGAAAATATTGCGAAAAAGCAGAAGAAACGCCAGGAAGTGTTGACTTTTATAGAAAATAAGTGTAGTATATGAAGTTGCAAAAACTATCTGATGAAGAAAAGGCAGAAACGAAATATTGTCCGTTTCGGCTTTAATATAAGGAAACAAAAGTAGAAGCTCACGAAGTTAGGTTTCAAGAGAATGTTCTATTTTTGGTTTTTTTTTGCCTAAAAGCCGCAAAAAATGTCTGTTGTTGCCTAAAAATAATATTTGAAATATTATTGTAACAATTGATCGGGTAGTCTTTTTGAATGACATTTTAGAGGGGTGAAGAGCTTGGCTGGACACGTAGTAAAATACGGAAAACATCGCGAACGTAGAAGTTTCGCAAGAATCAGTGAAGTGTTGGAATTACCAAATTTGATCGAAATTCAAACAGACTCTTACCAATGGTTCTTAGATGAGGGACTTAGAGAAATGTTTGAAGACATTTTGCCAATCGATGACTTCAATGGCAATCTATCTTTGGAATTTGTAGATTATGAATTGAAAGAACCAAAGTATACAGTAGCAGAAGCTCGTGCGCATGATGCAAACTACTCTGCACCATTACATGTAACATTGCGTTTGACAAACCGCGAGACTGGCGAAATCAAAGCACAAGAAGTATTCTTCGGTGATTTCCCATTAATGACAGAACAAGGAACATTCATCATCAACGGGGCAGAGCGAGTAATCGTTTCTCAGTTAGTCCGTTCACCAGGTGTCTATTTCCATGGAAAAGTCGATAAAAACGGAAAAGAAGGATTCGGTTCTACTGTTATCCCTAACCGTGGCGCTTGGCTAGAGATGGAAACTGATGCAAAAGACATCTCTTATGTACGTATCGACCGTACACGTAAGATTCCTTTAACCGTATTAGTTCGTGCGTTAGGATTTGGTTCCGATGATACGATCTTTGAAATCTTCGGCGACAGCGAAACATTACGCAATACAGTCGAAAAAGACTTGCATAAAAACGCAAGCGACTCAAGAACAGAAGAAGGTTTGAAAGACGTTTACGAACGTTTGCGTCCAGGCGAACCAAAAACAGCAGACAGCTCACGTAACTTGCTGAATGCTCGTTTCTTCGATCCAAAACGTTACGACTTAGCAAACGTTGGTCGTTACAAAGTAAACAAAAAATTAGATTTGAAAACACGTCTATTGAATCTGACATTAGCTGAAACATTAGTTGATCCAGAAACAGGCGAGATCATCGTTGAAAAAGGAACAGTTCTGACTCACCAAGTCATGGAAACATTAGCTCCTTTTATTGATAACGGTCTAAATTCAGTGACTTACTATCCATCAGAAGATGGTGTGGTCACAGATCCAATGACTGTCCAAGTCATCAAAGTATTTTCACCAAGAGATCCTGAACGTGAAGTGAACGTGATCGGAAACGGCTATCCAGAAGCAGCTGTAAAAACAGTTCGTCCAGCCGACATCATTGCTTCAATGAGCTATTTCTTGAACTTGATGGAAGGTATCGGCAATGTCGATGATATCGACCACTTAGGAAATCGTCGTATCCGTTCAGTCGGTGAACTTTTACAAAACCAATTCCGTATCGGGCTAGCACGTATGGAACGTGTGGTTCGTGAAAGAATGTCGATCCAAGATACTGAAACATTGACACCTCAACAATTGATCAATATCCGTCCAGTTGTGGCAAGTATCAAAGAATTCTTTGGTTCTTCTCAGTTGTCACAGTTCATGGATCAAACAAATCCTCTTGGCGAATTGACACACAAACGTCGTCTTTCAGCCTTAGGACCTGGCGGATTGACTCGTGACCGTGCCGGTTATGAAGTTCGTGACGTTCACTACTCCCACTATGGCCGTATGTGTCCGATCGAAACTCCTGAAGGCCCAAACATCGGGTTGATCAATAGTTTGTCCAGTTATGCGAAAGTAAATAAATTCGGATTTATCGAAACACCTTATCGTCGTGTAGACCGCGAAACAGGTCGGGTTACTGACCAAATCGACTACTTGACAGCAGATATCGAAGACCATTACATCGTAGCCCAAGCAAACAGCCCATTGAATGAAGATGGAACATTTGCTCAAGACGTTGTTATGGCGCGTGCTCAAAGTGAAAACTTAGAAGTATCTATTGATAAAGTAGACTACATGGACGTATCACCTAAACAAGTAGTTGCCGTTGCGACAGCATGTATTCCTTTCTTGGAAAACGATGACTCCAACCGTGCCTTGATGGGTGCCAACATGCAGCGTCAAGCAGTGCCGTTGATCAATCCTCAAGCACCATGGGTTGGTACTGGTATGGAATACAAATCAGCGCATGACTCAGGAGCTGCTTTGTTATGTAAACATGACGGTGTCGTTGAATACGTTGATGCTTCTGAAATCCGTGTACGCCGCGACAACGGTGCATTAGATAAATACGATGTGACAAAATTCCGTCGTTCAAACTCCGGAACAAGCTACAACCAACGTCCAATCGTTCATTTGGGTGAGAAAGTCGAAAAAGGAGATACTCTGGCAGACGGACCATCTATGGAACAAGGCGAAATGGCTCTAGGTCAAAACGTTTTAGTTGGTTTCATGACTTGGGAAGGGTACAACTATGAAGATGCGATCATCATGAGCCGTCGTTTGGTAAAAGATGACGTATACACTTCTATTCATATTGAAGAATATGAATCAGAAGCCCGCGATACAAAATTAGGACCTGAAGAAATCACACGCGAAATCCCTAATGTCGGGGAAGACGCATTGAAAGATTTAGACGAAATGGGTATTATCCGTATCGGTGCAGAAGTCCAAGATGGCGATTTGCTTGTAGGGAAAGTCACGCCAAAAGGGGTAACAGAATTATCTGCAGAAGAACGTCTATTGCATGCGATCTTTGGCGAAAAAGCTCGTGAAGTCCGCGATACATCATTACGTGTACCGCATGGCGGCGGCGGGATCGTTCACGATGTGAAAATCTTTACTCGTGAAGCTGGAGATGAATTGTCACCAGGCGTAAACATGTTAGTTCGTGTTTATATCGTTCAAAAACGTAAAATCCATGAAGGGGATAAAATGGCCGGTCGTCACGGAAATAAAGGGGTTGTATCCCGTATTATGCCGGAAGAAGATATGCCATTCCTACCTGACGGAACACCAATCGATATCATGCTGAATCCTTTAGGGGTGCCTTCACGTATGAACATCGGACAAGTATTGGAATTACACTTGGGTATGGCTGCACGTCAGTTAGGTATCCACGTAGCAACGCCAGTATTCGATGGTGCAAGTGATGAAGACGTATGGGAAACAGTTCGTGAAGCCGGTATGGCCAGCGATGCGAAAACTGTTCTGTACGACGGACGTACAGGTGAACCATTTGACGGACGTGTGTCTGTCGGTGTGATGTACATGATCAAACTTGCTCACATGGTCGATGACAAATTGCATGCACGTTCAATAGGACCTTACTCATTGGTTACACAACAACCATTGGGAGGTAAAGCTCAATTTGGTGGACAACGTTTTGGTGAAATGGAAGTATGGGCACTGGAAGCTTACGGTGCGGCTTATACTTTACAAGAAATCTTGACATACAAATCAGATGACGTAGTCGGACGTGTGAAAACATACGAAGCAATCGTCAAAGGTGAACCAATTCCAAAACCAGGTGTACCGGAATCCTTCCGCGTATTGGTGAAAGAATTGCAATCACTAGGTCTGGACATGCGTGTCTTGGATATCGAAGAGACAGAGATCGAACTTCGCGACATGGACGATGAAGACGACGATTTGATCACTGTTGATGCTTTGACAAAATTTGCCGAACAGCAAACTGCCAAAGAATTAGAAAAGAAAGCTGCTGAACAAGTGGAAGATGAAAGAGACGATGTCATCCAAAACTTTGAAACCGCAGAAGATAATTTAGACTAATCCGGTCTATGAGCTGCAAGGCGGTCGAAGATCAGCCGTCTTGCGGTTTGCCATTAAATGAAATGGAGGGAACCCCTTTTGATCGATGTAAATAAATTCGAAAGTATGCAAATAGGTTTGGCTTCTCCCGAAAAAATCAGAAGCTGGTCTTACGGTGAAGTAAAAAAACCTGAGACGATTAACTATCGTACCTTAAAACCTGAACGCGAAGGGTTGTTCTGTGAGCGGATTTTTGGTCCTACAAAAGACTGGGAATGTGCCTGCGGAAAATACAAACGTATCCGTTATAAAGGAATCGTTTGTGATCGATGCGGAGTGGAAGTGACTCGTTCGAAAGTTCGCCGTGAACGCATGGGACATATTGAATTAGCAGCTCCTGTTTCACATATCTGGTACTTTAAAGGGATTCCTTCACGTATGGGACTTGTATTAGACATGAGCCCACGCGCTTTGGAAGAAATCATTTATTTTGCTTCATATGTGGTTATCGAACCAGGAAACACGAATTTAGAGAAAAAACAATTGTTGACAGAACGCGAATATCGCGAAAAACGTGAACAATATGGACAAGAGTTCCAAGCTGCTATGGGTGCAGAAGCGATCAAACAATTACTTGATAATGTTGATCTAGATGCAGAAGCAGCCGAATTGAAAGAAGAATTGAAATCTGCACAAGGACAAAAACGTACACGTGCGATCCGCCGTTTGGATATTTTAGAAGCATTCCGCGCTTCAGGAAATCAACCAAGCTGGATGGTTATGGATGTTATCCCTGTTATTCCACCAGATTTGCGCCCAATGGTTCAATTAGAAGGTGGACGTTTTGCAACAAGTGACTTGAATGATCTTTACCGTCGTGTCATCAACCGTAATAACCGTTTGAAACGTTTATTAGACTTGAACGCACCTGGAATCATCGTTCAAAACGAAAAACGCATGTTGCAAGAAGCAGTAGATGCATTGATCGATAACGGTCGTCGCGGACGTCCAGTAACTGGACCAGGTAACCGCCCATTGAAATCTCTTTCTCATATGTTGAAAGGGAAACAAGGTCGTTTCCGTCAAAACTTGCTAGGTAAACGTGTGGACTACTCCGGTCGTTCCGTTATCGTTGTTGGACCTTTCTTGAAGATGTACCAATGTGGACTTCCAAAAGAAATGGCCATCGAATTATTCAAACCATTCGTGATGCGTGAGCTTGTTCAACGTGAACTAGCTTCAAACATCAAAAATGCGAAACGTAAAATCGAACGTCAAGAAGACGAAGTATGGGATGTCTTAGAAGACGTAATCAAGGAACACCCAGTATTGCTGAACCGGGCACCTACGCTTCACCGACTTGGTATCCAAGCATTCGAACCAGTTTTAGTACAAGGACGCGCAATCCGTTTGCATCCACTTGTATGTGAAGCTTATAATGCCGATTTCGATGGAGACCAAATGGCTGTCCACGTGCCATTGAATGAAGAAGCACAAGCAGAAGCACGTATGTTGATGTTAGCTGCTCAAAACATCTTGAATCCTAAAGATGGTAAACCAGTTGTTACTCCTTCTCAAGATATGGTTCTAGGTAACTACTACTTGACAATGGAAGAAGAAGGACGCGAAGGCGAAGGAATGGTCTTCAGAGATCAAAACGAAGCTGTTATCGCATGGCGCAACGGATACGTTCATTTACATTCACGTATCGGTGTGAACCCTAACTCATTAGGTGAAAAACCATTTACTGAATGGCAAAAAGAACGTACGATGATCACAACAGTTGGTAAGATCATTTTCAACGAGATCATGCCTCCTGAATTCCCTTATCTGAATGAACCAACAGACTTCAACTTGACCGTCCAAACACCGGACAAATACTTTGTTGAAGCTGGTACGGATATTCCTGCACATATCAAAGAGCAAGAATTAGTATTACCGTTCAAGAAGAAAAACTTAGGGAACATCATCGCAGAAGTCTTCAAACGATTCAAAGTAACAGAAACTTCTAAGATGCTTGACCGTATGAAAGACTTAGGGTACAAACATTCAACACATGCCGGTATCACAGTAGGGATCGCTGACATCAGTGTACTGAATGAAAAACAAGAAATTATTGAAAATGCCCATAAACAAGTTGAAACTATTACAAAACAATTCCGTCGTGGTCTGATTACAGATGACGAGCGTTATGAACGTGTCATTGCTGTTTGGAACGCTGCAAAAGACAGCATCCAACAAAAACTGATGGAAGGTTTGGAAGCGAAAAACCCAATCTTCATGATGTCTGATTCTGGAGCTCGTGGGAACATTTCCAACTTTACACAGCTTGCCGGAATGCGTGGTTTGATGGCCGCTCCTAATGGTCGAATCATGGAATTGCCAATCATTTCAAACTTCCGTGAAGGACTATCTGTCTTGGAAATGTTTATCTCAACTCACGGGGCTCGTAAAGGGATGACCGATACAGCCTTGAAGACTGCCGATTCAGGTTACTTGACTCGTCGTCTGGTTGATGTGGCTCAAGATGTAATCATTCGTGAAGAAGATTGCGGTACTGACCGAGGTCTTGAGATCCAAGCAATCCGTGAAGGAAATGAAATCATCGAATCATTAGAAGATCGTTTAGTGGGACGTTACACTCGTAAAGAAGTACGTCATCCTGAAACAAATGAATTGATCATCGCAGGAAACCAATTGATTTCCGAAGACATCTCAAAACAAATCGTTGATGCAGGTGTCGAAACAGTGACGATCCGTTCTGTCTTCACATGTAATACAAAACATGGTGTCTGCAAACATTGTTACGGACGCAACCTTGCAACTGGCTCTGACGTTGAAGTCGGCGAAGCAGTTGGTACGATCGCCGCTCAATCAATCGGTGAACCTGGTACTCAGTTGACGATGCGTACATTCCATACGGGTGGGGTTGCCGGAGACGATATCACTCAAGGTCTTCCTCGTGTCCAAGAAATCTTTGAAGCACGTAATCCGAAAGGGCAAGCAGTGATCACAGAAGTAACAGGGGATGTCATCGATATCTCAGAAGATCCTGCAACACGTACCAAAGAAGTAACAATCAAAGGAAAAACAGATACACGTACGTATACTGTTCCTTATACAGCACGTATGAAAGTAGCAGAAGGCGATATGATCCACCGTGGTGCACCATTGACAGAAGGATCAATCGATCCAAAACAATTGTTGCAAGTCCGCGATGTATTATCTGTTGAAAACTACTTGCTTCGTGAAGTACAACGTGTTTACCGTATGCAAGGGGTAGAAATCGGCGACAAGCATATCGAAGTAATGGTTCGTCAAATGCTGCGTAAAGTTCGTGTAATGGATCCAGGAGATACAGATATCTTGCCAGGTACATTATTAGACATCGCAGACTTTAAAGATCAAAACTACAATACGCTAGTCTCAGGAGGCGTTCCTGCAACTTCTCGACCAGTCTTGCTAGGTATCACAAAAGCATCATTAGAAACAAATAGTTTCTTATCTGCTGCATCATTCCAAGAAACAACTCGTGTCTTGACGGATGCTGCGATCCGCGGTAAGAAAGATCCTCTTCTTGGTTTGAAAGAAAATGTTATTATCGGTAAGATCATCCCAGCTGGTACTGGTATGCAACGTTACCGTGACATGGAACCAAAAGAAGTCGGTGTAGCAAGTGAAAATGTCTACAGTATTTCAGATATTGAAGCGCAAATGGCTGCAGAAGACGCAATGAACAATCAAACAAAATAGAGGTTGTGACAGAAGTTACTTCTGGAACATCGTGTATAAGAGGTTGTGAAATCAGCGTTTTGACCTGAGTATTAGAGAAATAAACGAAAAAATAGTTCCTCATATTTTGCCGTTTGTTGAGCTAATACCGACGGTCAGCTGATTGAACACCGTTTATTCGGAAAAAGGGAGTGTGACAAGTTTTTTGTCACACTCCCTTTTTTGCTTATATGAAGTAGTTTACCTCTCATCTGTTTGGTTAGAAGAAAGAGTAGGAGATGATCTTGAAGCTACAGGTTTTGCTATGTCAGCTAACTGTTTACTGCGTTTCACTTTTTGTTTTATTTCTTTTACTGTAGTTAGGGATACGCCAAAAAATGTTGCCACATGTTTTTGTTTAGTATAGGGTATTGTTAATGCTTCTTCGATTTGATTACGTAATTTTTGTGGTATCCTTTGATTTTTTTCTCTGGAAATTTTTCCGAATTTCCCATGAAAAAGCTGATGGGTCATTTTTTCATCATAGTCTTCTTCAAAATGTTTTTGGTATATATTATTTACTGTAAAGTTAGACACGCCAAAAAATGCGGCAATCTGCCTTTGACTAAGATTAGGCAATGTTAATGCATGTGTGATCTGTTCGCGTAATTTCTGTGATAAACCCCTTTTTTCTCTTTTTCTGGAAATTTCGCCGAATTCCTTGTATAAGACTTGATATGTATGATTTTGAGCATCACCTTCTGCAAGTTGTTTGAGGTATATATTGCTTACTAAACATGAGGATACGCCAAAAAATGTGGCAATTTGACTTTGTTTAATATCAGGCATTGTTAATGCGTGTTCGATTTGATTACGCAATTCTTGTGATAGTCTTTTATTCTTTCCTTCTCTAGAAGGAATAGGACCAAATGTCTCATACAAAAGCTGATAAGCGTTATTTCCATCATTTCCTTCTACTAGATTGCTCGTTTTTTGTCCATCCACAACAAAGGAAGGTCCTGGCTCAGTAGGCGAGATGGGTTCTTCGTTCGTTTGTTGATGGAAGATTGGATCGGGCAATGGTTCATCAATAAATTGTCGCTCCTCTCTTGTGAGAGACTCGTGCTCCATTAAGTTATGGAAACGATAACCTTCCCCAAAGATGTCAATAGGTGGAGATGAAAATGACTCCTCAAATGGCGAATGTTCAGGTGAATTTGGAATAACTGAAGCTAGTTCATTAACGAGTTGCTTCTCATCTTCTAGGAGAGTTAGAGCATCATCCTTTGAATGAGAATCAAATTCGTGGGAAGTTACAGGGGGCGTTTTTATTTTTTTGTTCGCTTTAGTTAATAGTTCATCAAATGCAATAAAGTCAGTGGATGTATCTGAATGTTTTCTTTTTGCTTTAGGCATAGTTATCCCTCCGATAACATGGATTTGTTTATTCGCATGAAAAAATAAAGGTACATAATTTTGGAATAAGCATACCATATAAAACTTATACACAACGTGGCTGAAAAGACAACTTTTTCTTGCCTGTGGAAAAAATAGTTTAATACAAACCTTATAGTTATCCACAACCAATTAAAAGAGAAGGAAAATGAAGAAAAATCTGCTAAAATACCGGGAGGGGGTAAAAACAAGCAAAATAATTTTAATTATCTATAAAACAGGTATGATGAGAAAAAAGGGGGATTTTATATGACAAAAAAAGCAGTTTTCGCAGGCGGATGCTTTTGGTGTATGGTCAAACCATTTGAAGAGCAGCCAGGGATCATTTCTGTGACATCCGGTTATACAGGCGGGCATGTACCAAATCCAACTTACGAACAAGTAACAACAGGCACAACAGGGCATACAGAAGCCGTAGAGATCGAATATGACCCAGAAGTTATTTCTTATGATCAGTTGGTGGAAATCTATTGGCAGCAAACCGATCCGACTGACGCGTTAGGACAGTTCGCTGATCGTGGTGATTCTTATCGACCAGTGATCTACTATAGTGATGAAGAAGAACGAAACATTGCAGAGCGTTCAAAACAAGCATTGCAAGACAGCGGGCGATTCGATAAGCCGATCGTGACAAAAATCGAACCAAGAAGCGAATTTTATCCTGCAGAAGATTACCATCAGGATTATTACAAGAAAAACAAGCTCCATTACAATCTTTATCGAGAAGGTTCTGGACGTGCCGGTTTCATTCGTCGACATTGGGGCGGCAAAAAATAAGAAGCCGAAAAAGCTACTTCTGGAACACCGTATATCAGAGGTTGTGACAAGTCGTTTGTCACAACCTTTTTTCAATACCTAAAATGAAGGACGATCAGCAAGGCACTACTCAAAAAAGGAATGAAAGGCAGCTTTTCCAACTTTTTTTTATGACAGATAAAGTAAACAGAAAAAAAGGATATTCCAAACAGGCTAGCCAGAAACAAGACCCGAAGCAACTCTTCCAGAGGCAAGCCCCCACTCCAAGAAAGCACCAACAGAGTATCGCCAGCTCCGAGATAGGATTGACCATAGCGAAGGCATACAACGCCTACGATGAACGTTAACAACATACTGTGCCATTGGAAAACGCCGGCCTGCAACCAAAAAATCCATAAGACAGCCCAGGAGCAGAATAGCGTGTGAGAATGGACCATGAAGTAAAACAAGTCTATCAACGAAAATAGCAAAGCCGAAAGCACCCAAATGAACGTCGAAAAATTTCTTGCGGAAGAAAAAGTAAAGAACCAGACAAAAAGACCACCACATAAGACTTCTGCCAGCAAATAGTAGAAGGGCAACCGACACCGGCAATAGCGGCAGCGAAAACGTTGGACGATGATCGAGAGAATCGGAATCAATTCATACCAAGAAAGCGAACGACAGCATTTGACACAATGGGATCTAGGATAAATAATAGAGTGACCTAACGGAATCCGCTGGGCGGTTAAACATAAAAATGACCCAATACAGCAACCAATGATAAAATAAAGTAACACGCCATCTCCCCCTTTTCAAAACCAAGATACGCAAGCTTAAACTAAATTTTTGTACATACATAAAATTTGAGGTGAAAAAATGAACGTTTCAATCGGATTAGATATCGGAACCACACAAACCAAAGCAGTTGCTTTCACAGATGAAGCCCAAGAAGCAGCATCCGCTTATTTTCGCTACCCTTTGATCCAAGAAACACAAGGGATGGCAGAACAAGATCAGGAATTGATCTTTCAAGGCGTCTGCACCGTTATAAAAGAAGTAATTAAACAGTTGCCTTCAGACACGACCATTCAATTTGTCTCCTTCTCCTCTGCGATGCATAGCCTGATATTGTTGGATGAAGAGAAAACACCGTTATCTCGAATGATCACTTGGGCAGATAACCGAGCAGCGGACGAAGCAGAAAAACTGAAATATACCGTGCTTGGCAAAGAATTTTATCGGCAGACTGGGACACCGATCCATCCAATGACACCATTGAACAAAATCAAGTGGCTGCAAAACAGCCAACCTGAATTATTCAAAAAAACTGCTTATTTTGCCGGTATCAAAGACTATATCTTTTATAGATTGTTTGGCGAACTCATCAGCGATTACGGAACAGCTTCAGGAACTGGATACTTTGACATCCATGAATTCCAATGGGCAGAAGAAGTGCTTGACTACTTGGGCATTCGAACAGAACAATTGCCGCAAGTGTTTCCTTCCACCTATCAAGTAACAGGTCTACCGTCAGAAACAGCAGCAGAACTAGGTTTGCCAAATGATATATCATTTGTTTTGGGAGGGGCAGACGGGCCGCTTTCTAATCTAGGGTTAGGCGCTTTTGGTGATACGATTGCCGCTTTGACTGTAGGAACGAGCGGAGCACTTCGTTTTATTACTACTCAGCCTCAGTTCCATCCAGAAATGGAGACGTTTTGTTATGTTCTGGATCAGAAACATTGGGTAGTGGGAGGAGCGACTAGCAATGGTGCTGGCATCTTTGATTGGGCAGGGCACACATTTTTACAGGAAGTCGTTCAATCTGCTAAAGAAAAAGGCGAAAATCCATATGATGCACTGCTTTCGGCTATTGCTTTTGTGCCAGCAGGTGCCAATGGTCTGATTTTTCATCCCTATTTGCTTGGCGAGCGAGCACCGCTTTGGGACGCAGATGCGTTTGGCAGTTTTATCGGCTTGCAGCGGCAACATACAGAAAAAGAAATGATGAAGGCGATTCTAGAAGGGATCTGTCTCAACCTTTATCGAATTTTAAAAGGAGTTTGCCAAGAAAATCAGCTCACAGAGATCCGTGCTACAGGCGGTTTTGCTCAATCTCCGATTTTTCGTCAGATGATGGCTGATGTACTGGGTTACCCGCTTGTTTTCCCTACTGTCACAGAAGCATCCGCATTAGGAGCTGTGATTTTAGGCTGGCGAAGCATCGGAAAGATTCAAAGTATCAGTGAAGCACAGGAATTGATAGAATTGAAAGCGCAAGTCGGAGTACAAGAAAACGATCATAAAAAATATCAGAAAATCTATCCATTATTTGTTTCGACACAAAAGCATTTAGCACAGACTTATCAGCAATTTGCTGAACTGCGAGAAGAATTAGCTGATTCTGAAAAATGATTGGCTTTACGGATAAAAAAGCGAAATGAAAATCGTTCTCAGGTAAAGGATTTTGTTGTACTTTTCATTGAAAGTCTACTATTATTTTAAGTGTAAGAAAATGTTAGGAGGCAAGAAAGATGAAATTCCAACAAACCAAAGAAGTATTAAATCAATTAGTTGCAGATCTAAGCCAAATGTCTGTTGTTGTTCACCAAACACATTGGTACATGAGAGGACCAGGTTTCCTTACATTGCACCCAATGATGGATGAGTTCATGGACGATTTGAACGCTCAGTTAGATGAAGTATCCGAACGCTTGATCACATTAGACGGTTCACCTTATTCTACATTACGTGAATTTGCAGATAACACGAAAATCCCTGATGAAGTAGGACGTTGGGACCGCACGATTCCTGAACGTTTGGAAACACTTGTTGCAGGCTACCGTTATCTAGCAGATCTTTACCAAAAAGGAATCGAAGTTTCTGGAGAAGAAGGCGACGATCCAACACAAGATATCTTTATCGAATTCAAAACAGCCACAGAAAAACGTATCTGGATGATCCAAGCTCATCTAGGCAAAGCGCCAGAGATCGACGCGTAAAAACTTTGTTGAACTTGACCGAAAAAAGGACGCAGAACTTGATAGTTCAGCGTCCTTTTTGTTTTTCATTTTGGCAGGAAACGACCCTTTTATATAAAAGAAAGAAAAAGAAGTAAAGTTTCATATAAATTTTTCAATCAAGCAGAAAAACGTTGACATTGACTAGATTAGCGGGTAATATGTTAAATGGTATTGTTTGCCCCACAAAGAGCCCCGGAAACTCGAAGTGTATGTCAAACATCAGAACTTAAATTGGAGGAAAATAACGTGCGTACAACATATATGGCCAAACCAGGCGAAGTAGAACGTAAATGGTATGTAGTAGACGCAACTGATGTTCCATTGGGACGTCTTTCAACAGTTGTTGCATCTGTACTACGTGGTAAAAATAAACCAACTTTCACACCTCATTTGGATACTGGCGATTTCGTCATCGTCATCAATGCAGACAAAGTGAAATTAACAGGTAAAAAAGCGACTGACAAAATTTATTACCGTCACAGCAACTACCCAGGAGGATTGAAATCAATCACTGCTGGCGAATTGCGTGCTAAAAATTCTCGTCGTTTGATCGAAACTTCTGTAAAAGGTATGCTTCCTAAAAACACTTTAGGCCGCAAACAATTTACAAAATTGAACGTATACGGTGGAGCAGAACATCCACATGCAGCACAACAACCAGAAGTTTTAGACATCACAAACTTAATCTAATAGGAGGGAATTTCATTGGCACAAGTTCAATATATCGGCACAGGCCGTCGTAAAAACGCAGTTGCTCGCGTACGTCTAGTACCAGGAACTGGTAAAATTACTGTAAATAAAAAAGATGTTGAAGAATACATTCCACATGCTGACTTGCGTGAAGTAATCAATCAACCTTTCGCTGTTACTGAAACAAAAGGCGCATATGACGTATTTGTTAACGTAAACGGCGGAGGATACGCTGGACAATCAGGAGCTATCCGTCATGGTATCGCTCGTGCATTGCTAGAAGTTGATCCTGACTTCCGTTTAGCGCTTAAACGTGCTGGCTTGCTTACACGTGACGCACGTATGGTCGAACGTAAAAAACCAGGTCTTAAAAAAGCTCGTAAAGCATCACAATTCTCAAAACGTTAATTGCGATTATCGTTCGAGTTCACGAGTTACGAGAATCGTACTGGGCGAAGCAATGCTGAGCGCAGTTACCTTGATCCTAACTTTTCTGGCACTTTCCAAGTTTTGGAAAGTGTCTTTTTTTTGTGTGTTTTTAGGTGCAAATAAATGAGATGAATATTGAAACGAAATAGTCAAAAAAAAATACTTTTTAGCTACCTCATTTTTCATAAATTTTAACCTTTTCTCTAGTTTTTAACTTTTCAAGCTGTTTTTCTAAACTCTCAGTACGTTGTAGAAAGTCATTGAGAAAGATTTTGAATATTTGGGCATTTGCATGGTATTTCTGAATAATATTTTTCTTATTAATTGGTTCTTTTTCACAATCGAAAAATTTGTTTAATACCTCTAGTATTGATGACCATGATTGAAGTTGCTCAAGCGTTATTTCTAGCGCATTGATATCTTGTTGAGTAATGGTTTTAATCGGTTGATTCTTCTTTGTCAGTAATTCTTTATTTTCATTTTTCGATGTCATAAGGGTACCTCCTGCTATTTTATAAAACCCATGTCTATTTGAACAACAATCTAAAATTATTATACTATACCATGTTTATATAGACAACACGGGGGAGGAAATATAAATGAACGAAAATGAAGGTGGTAGAAAAGTGGAAGTGCTAATCAACGATTTATTAGCAGAACGACAAATATCTTTAAGAGAGCTCGCAAGATTATCGGGAATTGAGCCATCAAATTTAAGCAATTTGGCAAATGGAAAAAGACAGAAAATTTATTTAGAACACATTGAAAGAATCGCGGATGCGTTAGAGATTGATGATATATCAGAGATTATTAGGATAGTAGAGAAATAGCATCTTATCTTAAGGAGGAGGTTTAAATCGGAAATTGGTGGGAAAATCAGAAATTACGAATTATGCAATTAGAATGCGATCAAGCTCTTGATTCTGGAGATATTGATAAATCTCTAAAATTGAGTGAAATTTGTTTTAATTTAGGTCATGAAGAAGAACTAGACACGATGATAAAAGCCAGTTATTTATATTGTTCAGCTACTAGTTTAATGGATATTTTGCCCAAAAATGAAAATATAGACACTAAAGAGCAAACTTATGAACGGTGTCTTTATTTATATAGAACAGCAAAAGATTTATGTTTGTTAGGCTATGATGAATTGATAATGGACGATGAATCTTCTATAATTTCAAAAACTTATATAGACGGACTCTTTCTACAACTAACTGTTAATTATGGAAACATACTTTCTCAGTGTGGTAGATATGTAAAATCAATTAATAATTTGAATGAAGTTTTAGAAATGAACTTTCCTATGGCAGTTGGAAATTTAGCTTTAAAAATAGTAGACTATTCTTATTTTGATGAGAGCCATAGGCATATTATGTTTTGTTATGCATTTCATTTACTGGAAAGTGTTTTAGATGAGAAAGTAACGTTTCCTGAAAAGGAAATGGCACAGGTACTTTTCTATAAATATTTAAATGGGATTAAAAGTAGTGTCAGTTTAGATTATTTAAAGATTGATTTTTCTTTAACGGACTTTTTAGAACCTATAGAGAATATGTCTGAGGAAGAAGAGAACTATAGATCATGGGTTGGGGCTAATGGAGTAGCACTCAATCAATTGAATGATCTTTTTTTGGAAATGGAAGTTGGCTATGATCCATTACACTTACCTGGAATAGTAGAAGATATAGATAATACGTGGTTTCCGAGGTATCATGGTATTTTTAATCAAATTAAACAAGAATATGTATCTGCAAGATTTTGGATTTATGAAGGATTGACTGATAGAACGCTACATTATTCTGATAAGGATGTATATTTAGTGGATACTCTTGACTACCCAGTATATGGAATAGGAATTGAAAAAGTAAAAGCTGCGTATCGAAGCATATATTCAATATTTGATAAACTTGCTTATTTTCTAAATAAGTACTTAAAATTGGGCATATCCGATGATGTTATTAGTTTTGTAAATCTATGGTACAAAGATGTGAGAAATCAAAAAAGGAGGAAGGAAATCCAAAAAATTCAAAGAGAAAATTATGCTTTGAATGGGTTGTGGTGGATATACAAAGATTTAAGAAACAAAACAGTGTATGGTGATAAACATATTGATCCAGTATTAAAAAAAATATCTGGTGTAAGGAATGCTATGGAGCATAGGTATCTAAAAATTTTAGACTATTACGAGTTAAATTTAAATAAAGAAAGTAGCAGATTAGATGAATTTGCCTATAATATTAGCTTTAATGATTTTGAAGAGCTAACTATTGAGTTGTTAAAGTTAGCAAGAGAAGCTATAATTCAATTGATTATGATTATCAAGATTGAAGAGAGTAAAAAAGTTTTCCAGCGTTTTTATACAGAAAATACCAGCCGCACAAATACGGAATCTAGCGGAATCGGGCTTTACCTGTCAAAAAAATTGGTGGAAGGAATGAGAGGAGAGATGACCGCTAAATTAGACGGGGGCATCTTCTCCATCTCCGTCAAGTTGCGGAGGGTTTAATTATACAAGATTAGTGAGAACTAGTAGAAAAATGTATTATCTTATATATATTTAATAGAGAAAAAAGCCTGTGATATAAATATTGCAGGCTTTTTTATTGATTTGAAATAATCAAGAATATTAGAAACTTCTACATTAATCAAGAACTTTCTTCTGTATGAAAATAGAGATAATAATTGTACACTTAAGCTGTATTCAGGAGGTGAAGATAATGGGCATCGAATTTAGCGAACGGCAAATGAAAATACTATACTTTTTGATTGAAAATGAGCACACAACTTACAAAGAATTATCAGAACAATTATATGTATCTACGAAAACAATTAGCAAAGATATTTTAATTTTGAAAGAAATAATCCAAAAAATGCCAGATGTACAAATGTTGGTCCAACCTAAAAAAGGCGTTTCGCTTATTGGAAAAAAAGAAACACTTCGAAATTTATTATCCAGTTATAAAATCAATATCGCAGACTCTCCGGAGGACCGTCTAACTTATGTGTTTGCTAAATTATTGAATACTAATGATTCTCTAAAGATTCAAAATCTTGCTGACGAATTATACGTGAGCAGGTCGACGGTAGAAAGCACAATGAAAGATGTTAGAAAAAGACTAAACAAGCATGGGATGTCCTTAGTTTCAGATCGAAATGGCGTGCGCATCAAAGCTGATGAAAAAAGTAAAAGAAGGTTGATGTCAGAAGTTGTGAACTATTATTGGGGTGGCTTTACAGCATCTAACAGTAAAACAGATCTCTTAGACTTGAATATTAATTTCATTGGTGAAGCAAATAATTTCTTAAATAAGGACATATTGAAAAAAGTAGCCGAATTGCTTAATCGATACATGAATAAGACACAATTGAAATTTACAGATTATGAATTTCAAACTTTAGCTATCCACCTTGCTATTGCGATAGAAAGGATTGAAACAAGCAATTTCTTATCACGTAGTAATAATTCTGAAGAAGAAATCTCAGAGAACACACTTATTTTAATCAAAATGATTGAAAAAGCATTTTCAATTATTGTGCCAATAGATGAACAAGCTTATGTTGACATCCACATTACTTCGATTGAAAAAAATGCTATGAATCACGACTTAGATCAAACGAAGCTTTCCTATTTAGATATGGGTGTTGAGCTACAAGAGCTAGTAAGAACTAAATTAAATGAATTTTATCCTGATGAAGAATTGATCAATAATCTAGTATTACATCTCAATGCAGCAGTTAAAAGACTCAAATTGGGAGTAAATATCTATAATCCTTATACGGACAAAATCAAATATTCTTTTAAAAGGTCATTTATGATAAGTGTGGATTTATTAGAGGAAATCGAAGAGAGATTCTGTATACATTTCAATGAAGATGAAATCGCTTACGTAACACTCCATGTTCAATCACTTTTGGATCGTTACAAACCTGACAAAACGAAAGTGATATTAGTTTGTAGTAGCGGATATGGAACATCAAAATTATTAGAGCAAAGAATAAATAACGGTTTTGCAGATATGGTTGAGATAAAAGATGTACTAAGCATCAATGAACTACAAGATCGAAAAGTCACTGATGAACTTGTTATAAGCACGATTCCGATTGAAAATACAAATTTTCCTGTTATTGTTGTTAGTCCTTTGATGTTAGGGGCAGATGTCAGAAAAGTAAAACAGTATCTACAGTTAAATGAACAAACAGAAGATGCTTTTCTAAATTTATTAGATAAACGATTTTGCTTTTTTACCCACCAAATAAAGGATAATCAAGTGAACGTTTTAAATATAATTACCAAAAAATTGGTAAAAGAAAATTACGCGAAAGAAGGGATACTAGAGGGAGCAATCAAAAGAGAAAAACTATCTTCAACAGCGATGAATGATTTTGCTATGCCGCATATCGAAGTAGATTTTATAAAAAAACCAGTAATCTGTGTCTACGTTAATCCAGAAGGAATTGATTGGGATGGGACACTTGTTCATTCTGTTTTCTTTTTTGCACTTAATGAAAAAGTAAAACCTGAATTGAATAAAATTTATGAAACATTCAATGAAATCGCTTCGAATCATGAGTTATTAGCAAATTTAAAAACGAGTTCGTCGTTTGAAAAATTAGTTTATATATTGAAAGAAGGCTTATAAATGATCAGTGAAAAAATCAATATAAATAATATAGTGATAGATTTAAATGCATCTGATAAAAAAAGTGTAGTCGAAAAATTATCGAAATTGTTAGAGACTAATGGGTTTGTGTCTGACCACAAACAATTTCAAAAAGACGTATTTGACAGAGAAAACCATATGACCACAGGAATTGGGAAAAATATCGCCATTCCTCATGGCAAAAGCCTAGCAGTAATTGAATCAACAGTGGCTGTAGCCAAGTTAAAGCGGTCTGTTGAATGGGGTGCATTAGATGATCAACCAGTTGATCTCGTCTTTTTGTTAGCAATAAAAGACACTGATAAAGGTACTAATCATTTACGTATTTTAGCAGAATTATCTGGAAGATTGATGGATGACGAGTTTGTTAAAAGAATAAAAGATTCGAGAAATAAAAAAGAATTGGTAAAAGCTCTATCATTTTAAAAGGAGGAATTTCATATGACAAAAATAGTAGCAGTAACAGCATGTATCGCAGGGATTGCCCATACTTATATGGCAAAAGCTAATTTAGAAAAGTTTGCGAAGAAGAAAGGGTTAGATATTAAAGTAGAAACACAGGGGGCTATGGGGATAGAAAACAAACTTTCAATTTCGGATGTTTCCGAGGCAGATGTTGTCATATTTGCAGTAGATACAAATGTTTCAGAACGAGGTCGCTTTGATGGTAAACCGATTTTAACAGTAGGAACCTCAGAGGTAGTAAAAGATGGTGAAGAGACGATTGATGAAGCAATTGCATTAATTAACAAATAAAAAATGTATCGTGGGGGAGTTACTAATGGAATTCAAGAAACAAGGAAGAGAAATTTTAAATCATTTCCAAAGTGGGGTTTCCTATATGATCCCGCTTGTCGTAGCAGCAGGGTTACTAACTTCTATTGCAGTCATTTTTGGTGGCACAGGTGTTTGGGACCAGACGGATACATTCTGGGGAGTCCTGCGAATGATTGGTCAGACGGGATTACAGTTTATTGTACCGATGATTTCAGCCTATATCGCATATTCAATTGCTGACCGTCCCGGTCTAGCACCAGCTTTTATCACTGGGATGATGTGTCAAAATCTTGGTATGGGATTTATTGGAGGAATGGTTGCTGGATTAGCTTGTGGCTATTTAGCTAATGCATTGAAAAAAGTAAAAGTACCGATGCAAGTTATTAGTCTAAAATCAATTATGCTGATTCCTTTTGTTACTACATTAGTTGTTGGAATCATATTATGGTATGTACTAGCTACGCCTATTCAAGCAATGACAACAGGACTGACTAATTGGCTAGAAGGCATGTCAGGAGCAAATGCTGCTTTGATGTCGGCTATTTTAGGAGGAATGATGGCGTTTGATATGGGAGGACCTATCAATAAAATTGCATATGCTTTTGGGGTTGCTTCTTTTTCAAGCGGAAGCTTTGGACCTAGTACAGCCATGTTATTAGGTATTGCTATTCCGCCATTTGGAATGTTTTTAGCAACAATTTTAAACAAAAAACTTTATGATGAATCAGAACGAGATAATGCAAAGACAGCTATGATTATGGGCCTTGTTGGGATTACTGAAGGGACGATCCCGTTTGCCGTGAAAGATCCTTTACGAGTAATACCAAGCATCGTGGTGGGCACTGCAGTAGCATGTGGTCTAAATGGATTTTTTGGTGTTACTCAAGAAACAATGCTTTCAACCTTTATGGCAATTCCTTTTGTTACGAATATACCTCTATATTTAGTATCAATTGTTATTGGGGGAGTGGTTACAGCGTTAATGGTCAATGCACTAAAATCCATCAAGTATAAAAAAGAACAACAAGTAAATTCAGTAGAAGAAGGAAAGTAGGGGAATCTGACATGGTCAATGCACATATAATTCAACACACGCACTGGGACAGAGAATGGTATTTTACAAATGAAGATGCCATCGTATTGTCTGATCAGGTCTTTACTGAAGTTCTAGATGAATTGGAAAGGAACCCTAAAGTAAACTTTTGTTTAGATGGACAAACTTCAATCGTCGATGAGTATTTGGAGATCAATCCGCAAAAGCTTAAGGTTATCCAACGACTGATGAAAACAGGACAACTATTTGTGGGACCGTGGTATGCACAAACAGATGCCTTATTAGTGGATGCTGAATCAATTTTAAGAAACTTAATGATTGGGATCAGTGATACGATCCTTAAATATGGAGATCCAATGATGGTAGGGTATTTGCCTGACACGTTTGGGTTCAATGCGAATTTGCCTACACTTTTGCATCAAGTAGAAATCGATAATTTCATGTGTTGGCGAGGATTAAACTTTGAAACGATGGTTCCATCTCCTTACTTTATCTGGAAAGGATTAGGAGATAAATTTGTTTATGCCATGAATTTTCCATTTGGTTATATGACTGGAATGATGACCTTAGACGCAATTAAAGATATTCCTGAATTTGCAAAAGAAAAGTTGGATGAAGCAGTTGAAATGCTTCATATGCAAGGAAAAAACAAAGATATTTTAGTACCTTCGGGTGTAGATCAAAAGTCAATGATTTTAAATTTTGATCAAGTCGTAGAGAAGTTGAATAAATACAGTAAATTCCACAATATTATTTCAGATTATCCTTCTTATGTAGAAGTTATCAAAAATAAAAAAGAATTACCTGAATATAAAGGTGAACTTCGTCAGCCGGTTTACTCTCGTGTTCATCGTTCGATTGGCTCAGTAAGAACAAAAATGAAAATAGAAAATTTTAAATTGGAACAAAAAATTTTAAAACGAGTTGAGCCGCTCATGCTGATTGCAGAAAGAAATGGTATCCATATCAGTAAAGGCCTACTTCGTCGGTTATGGAAAAAGATTTTGCAAAACCAGGCTCATGATAGTATTGGTGGCTGTGTTTCAGATAATGTTGCGGAAGATATTTTCCATCGGATCAAAGAAGCTAATGAGATAGCCGACGGAATCGAAAACCTTATTGTAAAACGGATGGCTGATGCATTAAAGCTAAAATCGAATGAAGTCCTTGTTTTCAACACAACGACTGAGAATTATAGTGGATCGAAAATCGTGCATGTAGTAGCTGATTCAAAGAAAATACATTTCAAAGGCAGTCCCTATAATATCATTGAAAAAGAAGTTTATTTTCCAGAACGGAAAAATGCTTATCGGATGATTGCTACAGGTTTCGAATATTTTGATGAACCAGCTTATTATGAACTTGACATAAAAATAAATGTAAATGTGCCAGCGCTAGGATACACTGTTGTTGAATTTGAGAAAAATAATGAAAAATTAGAAACAGCAATCGAGATAGACAAAACTGAGATAAGTAACAATAAATATAAACTTTCTTTTAAGGATGGGCACTTGAATTTGATAGTTGGAGATAGACAATATCTTGATTTCGTTCATTTGATCGATTCAGCAAATGATGGCGATACGTATGATTATTCACCATTAGAAGGAGATACAGAACTATCTCTAAAATTTGAAACAGCTAAAGTATATAAAGATTCTTTACAAGAAACATTAGTGGTTTACGGAAAAGCTCAACTTCCTAAAAATTTAAAAGATCGTTTATCTGAAAAACCCGAAATGGAAGAAATATCTTATGAAATATCGTTCAGTCTGGGAGAAAGTCAAATCGTTGAAGGCACACTCAAAATTCATAATACTGTTTACTCGCATCGTATGCGCTTAGCAATTAATGTTTTAGATAAATCTGAAAAATCAATTGCACAAATTCAAAACGGATTTATTGAAAATACCCCTGATGTCATTCCTCCGGATTGGTCAGAAACTATGGTAGAGAAACCTGTTAATTTAGAAATATTCGATAAGAGTGTCTCTGTGGCAGAAAATGATCATTATTTTACTTTTTATGCAGATGGTTTAAAAGAGTATGAACGTATAGAAAATCAATTGATCATAACCTTATTTTCAACAACAGGGGAACTTGGAAAACCTAATCTTGCTTGGCGACCTGGGCGAGCTTCAGGAGATACGACAAATGAAGGGCATGTCATGATGGAAACACCGCTAGCTCAAGAAATAGGTGAGTATAAAGTCACTTTTGGATTTAATGTAGAAGAAGGAAGATTTAATGAGTTCAAAGTGGCAAAACAGGCAGAAAAACGGTTAGAACAATCTATTTCTTATCAAAAGCAGAAACTGAATGTATTTATTCACAGGTTAGATAACAAGATTTGGCCATTACAAAACGAACTTGATGTTCCTCGTAAATTTTCATTGATTGAATTACCTGAAGACTTAATTGTATCATCGATTTATCCTTCTTATTTTCATGAACAAGGATTTGTTCTTCGCTTAGCTAATCCAACAGAACAAGAAAAAATAGTACCTGAGGCTATCCTTTCCCTTGGGACAGTTGTCAATGCACTGGAGAATAAACAAGAATTAACAACAATTCCTCCCTATGATTATTTGTCAATTTTGATAAATGAGAGATAAATATGTAATATACAAGAAAAAACACCTTTTATTTTGAAAGGTGTTTTTTTACCCCCTTTTCAAATAGCGCAACAGTGCTATACTAAAGCTAACAAATAAAGGAACGGAGAGGGATATGGGTCAAAGAGAATTTATCGTTTCAATTATTATTGCAGTTGTTATTTTATTGGTCATTTTAGACATTTTTTCACGTTTGAAATTAAAGGAAACAGTTCGTAGCAAATGGGGAAAAATTCCTTATCAACCGAGATTTGATAAAGAAGAAAGCTTGAAGGAAGCATGGCTCACGGAGAAGAAGTTCCGTTCATGGGATAGCGAAATCGACGATCTTACTTGGTATGACCTGGATATGTTCGAAGTATTCGAAGGGATCAACAGTACCTATTCTAGTGTAGGTTCAGAAGCGTTGTATCAACGTTTACGCAGCTTTGATTTTGGCGAAGATCAGCAGTTAGAAAAACTGATTGCTTTTTATCAGGAAAATCCTCAACTGAGAGAAAAAATCCAATATCAATTCGCTCGTTTAGGAAAAAAAGATCATAATTTTGCAAAACAATATCTAGCGGATGGAAAAAGTAAAAAGATTGGACGCGTAGGTTTATTTATTTTTCTTGGCTTGCTTCCGCTGGTGGGTGTAGGTTTGCTTCTTTTAGGTCAAGTACTAGGAATCTATTTGGCAATCGGTGGGTTAGTATTCAATACGGTCTATTATCTAGTGAAGAAACAAACACTAGAAACAGAGCTGAATAGCATGAGTTATTTGGTTTCAACGATTTCAGCCGCTAATCAGTTAGCAAAACTGCCGACACCACTTCAAGAAGAGCTGAAACAGCAAACTAAACCATTAAGAGACATCCCTAAATTAGGTTTTTCATTTCGTATGAAGAGCGGGAGTGAAGCAGAGTTGATTTTTGAATATGTCAACATCATGTTCATGCTGCCATTTATCTCCTATCATTTCGTTCTCACTAAATTAGAAAAACATTCAACTGAAGCCATCAAGCTGTGGGAATTGCTGGGAGAATTAGAAGTAGCTGCTGCAATATTGAATTACCGTACTTATATGCCCATCACTTGCCGTCCGGAATTTACTGAGGGCGGTGTGACAGCGAAAGATATCTATCATCCATTGTTAAAAGAAGCGGTAGTGAATCCAGTCAACTGGCAGAAGAATACATTAGTCACGGGTTCCAATTCATCAGGAAAATCTACGTATGTCAAAAGTATAGCTATCAGCTGTATTCTAGCACAGACGATCCAAACAGCGATTGCAGAACAGTTTATCCTGCAACCTGGACATGTGTTGACTTCCATGGCAATCGAAGATGATTTATTTGAAGGCGATAGTTATTTTGTTTCAGAAATCAAATCGATCAAACGTTTGCTGGACCAAGTGGCTTCCAAAGAACGCTGTTACTGCTTCGTAGATGAGATTTTAAAAGGGACAAACACGATCGAACGGATTGCTTCTTCCGCTTCAGTCGTTCGGTGGCTTGCGGAGTATCCATCTTTAGCATTTGTCGCCACACATGATATCGAATTGACAGAGATTTTAAAGAATTATTGTGAGAATGTCCACTTTGAAGAACAAGTAACAGAAGGAAAAGGAATCAGTTTTGATTTCAAATTAAAAGAAGGACCTTCAAGGACCCGAAATGCGATTGCCTTGCTGAAAGTTTTGGATTACCCAGAGACTTTAGTAGAAACCGCAAAAACGGAAGCCGCGTCATTTGATGAAAAGCGGCAGTGGCATGTATTGGGATAGGCGAAGTGATCGAAAGTATTCATTGGATCAAAAATCTTGGCTTTTGCTTCCGCCGTTTATACGTGTTTAGAGCGTGAGACAAAAGTGTTCTTTACTTTTGTCTCACGCTCCTTTTGTTGCACATATGAATAGTAATCCTTTATCTTCGATTTGTTTTTTCTGAAAAGGTTGTCTGACTTCATCCGATTGATGTCTTTTATTAGAAGATTTTCCTGAGCCCAGCAACCTGATTTTTCGCTGGAACCAAGTTGTTTTTTCATCTGCTGTATTCCATGATACAATAAAGAATCATGTCTATAAGGAGATAGGAAATAAATGGCAAATGCGCTTGAAATAAATAATTTGAAAAAGGTTTATGGAAGTGGGGTCGAAGCATTGCGAGGAATCGATCTTTCCGTGAAAGAAGGAGATTTCTATGCGCTATTAGGACCAAATGGAGCTGGGAAGTCTACAACGATCGGAATCATTACTTCTTTAGTCAATAAAACATCTGGAAAAGTGAAAGTCTTCGGTTATGATCTGGATACGGATCTAGTCCGAGCAAAGCAACAGATTGGATTAGTCCCGCAAGAGTTCAATTTCAATCCCTTTGAAACGGTCCAGCAAATCGTCGTGAATCAAGCAGGTTACTACGGTGTGTCTCGCAAAGAAGCGATGAAACGCAGCGAAAAATATTTGAAGCAGTCCAATCTTTGGGAAAAGAGAAATGTCCGTGCACGTATGCTTTCCGGGGGGATGAAGCGAAGACTGATGATTGCTAGGTCATTGATGCATGAACCACGTTTGCTGATCTTGGATGAACCAACAGCAGGAGTCGATATTGAATTGAGACGCGAGATGTGGGAGTTTCTCCGAGAATTGAACGAACATGGTACAACGATCATTTTGACAACGCATTATCTAGAAGAAGCTGAAATGCTTTGTCGCAACATCGGGATCATCCAATCAGGTGAACTGATTGAGAATACTAGTATGAAAGAGCTTCTATCCAAACTGCAATTTGAAACATTTATCTTTGATTTAGCGCCATATGAGACCAAACCTGTGATTGAAGGATACGCTTGTACATTTGAAGATGAACAGACAATCGCTGTCGAAGTTGAACGAAATCAAGGGGTGAACGGAATCTTCGATCAGCTGACAAGACAAGGAATCAAAGTTCTTTCTATGAGGAATAAGTCGAATCGTTTAGAAGAACTGTTCTTGAAAATCACAGAAGAAAATGATCATACGGAGGAGAAAAATGTTTAATCTTTATTTTACTGCATTAAAAAGTTTAGCTATCAAGGAAACGAACCGCTATTTGCGTATATGGGTCCAAACACTGGTTCCACCAGTGATCACGACATCCTTGTATTTTGTTATTTTCGGAAAAATGATCGGTGGTCGGATCGGTGACATGGGTGGTTTTTCATATATGGAATTCATCGTGCCTGGTTTGATTATGATGTCTGCTATCACTAGTTCGTATGCCAACGTTTCTTCGTCCTTCTTCTCTCAAAAATTTCAGAAAAACATCGAAGAAATCTTGGTAGCACCTGTTCCTACCCATGTGATCATTTGGGGCTTTGTGATTGGCGGAGTGGGTCGTAGTATTCTCGTCGGCTCTCTCGTAACGATCATTTCCTTGTTTTTTGTACCACTTCATGTGTATTCATGGTTCATGGTCATCATTACATTATTGATGACAGCGATTTTGTTTTCGTTAGCAGGACTGCTCAACGGGATTTTTGCTCAGTCTTATGATGATGTATCGATCGTGCCTACATTTGTCTTGCAGCCGTTAACTTATCTAGGTGGCGTTTTCTATGCCATCTCGATGTTACCGCCCTTTTGGCAAGCTGTTTCGAAAGTCAATCCGATCGTTTATATGATCTCCGGTTTCCGTTACGGATTCCTTGGAACGATCGATGTGCCAGTAGCAACATCGATGATCGTACTTGTGTTATTCATCGTTGTTTTGTACGCCGTTACTTGGTATTTGATCAATAAAGGAAGAGGATTGAGAAGTTAGAAAAGAGGTTGTGAAATCAGCGTTTTGACCTGAGTATTAGAGAAACAAACGGGAAAATAGATCCTCATATTTTGTCGCTTGTTGAGCGAATACCGAGGGTCAGCTGATTGAACACCATTTATTCCGGAAAATGGACTGTGATAAGATTTTTGTCACAGTCTTTTTTGTTCAATCAGAAACATCTTTTAAGCTGTTCACTTTGCTTCTTTTTTTGTTTCCTAGTATAATGACAATGTTTTTGAGAAAGATTGCGACTTCACTGCTTGATAGAATGGAGAGTAACAAACAAATGACTACTAATTTTTGGAAAGAGCTGCCAAAGCCTTTTTTTGTTTTAGCACCAATGGAAGATGTAACAGATGTTGTATTTCGCCATGTCGTAAAGCATGCAGCAGCACCGGATGTCTTCTTTACTGAGTTTACAAACTCAGACAGTTTCTGTCATCCAGATGGAAAAGATAGTGTACGAGGAAGATTGACCTTTACAGAAGATGAACAGCCGATGGTTGCCCATATTTGGGGAGACAAGCCAGAATTTTTTAGAGAAATGAGCATTGCTATGGCAGAAATGGGCTTCCAAGGAATCGATATCAACATGGGCTGCCCAGTTCCTAATGTAGCAGAACGTGGAAAAGGCAGTGGCTTAATCCTTCGTCCAGAAGTAGCGGCACAATTGATTGAAGCAGCTAAAGCTGGCGGTTTGCCTGTTAGCGTCAAGACGCGTATCGGTTATACGGAAATGTCTGAGATGGAAGAATGGATCAGTCACCTACTTCATCAAGATATAGCCAATCTTTCTGTCCATTTGCGTACGCGTAAAGAGATGAGTAAAGTAGATGCACATTGGGAAGTCATTCCTAAAATCATTGCTTTACGTGACCAAATCGCTCCGCAAACACTAATCACGATCAATGGAGATATCCCCGATCGCCGGACAGGAGAAGAATTGGCTGAAAAATATGGCGTAGATGGCATCATGATTGGCCGGGGGATTTTCAAAAATCCTTATGCATTTGAAAAAGAACCGAGAGAACATACAGAAAAAGAACTGATTGGCCTACTTCGTCTGCAACTAGATCTGCAAGATCATTATTCAGAAATCATCCCACGTTCGATCACAGGACTGCATCGTTTCTTTAAAATCTATATCAAAGGATTTCCAGGAGCAAATGACTTGCGTGTTCAGTTGATGAATACGAAATCTACCGATGAAGTACGAGAGATCTTAGACACCTTTGAAAAAGAACATCCAACACTTTTCAGTGAACAATGATTTCTTGCTTGAACACCGTGAATCAGAGGTCGTGAAAAAGCTGTCCTGCATCAAGTCATAAGAACAGCCAAACAAAAATAGCTCCTCATATTTTATGAATATTGTAACTTGTGACCGAAGAGTTGGTAGGAGAACACCGTTTATCAGAGGTTGTGACAAAAGTCTTGTCGCAACCTCTTTTTTAACCAAAAAAGTGCAAATAGTTTACTTTAAGTAAGAGAATAATTATGATGGATAAAAAAGGTGGAACAAATAACATACTATATATATTGAAATGAACATTGTATGGATGCTCCAACTTGATGAAGCTAAGGAGGAATTCGTATGTCAGAAAAGGAATTAATGAAGGTAGTCGGTTTTTATGAAGGGTTGCCGATTGATGATCCAAAAAGCTTTATGGATGAAAAAGAACAGGTACCTGTACCCACTTCACAGGATCTTCTGGTAAAAGTCAACGCAGTATCTGTCAATCCTGTCGATACGAAACTTCGCCAAGATAATGGGATAAGAAATGCTTTGCGTATCTTAGGGTTTGATGGGGTCGGGAAAGTCGTTGCTGTAGGTGATGAAGTGCAAAAATTTTCTGTCGGCGATCGCGTGTTTTATGCAGGTACAACAACAAGAGCAGGAAGCAATCAAGAATACCAACTGGTTGACGAACGTATTGCCGCTCTTGCACCGAAAAATCTGTCAGATGAAGAAGCCGCAGCGTTGCCATTGACTTCATTGACCGCTTATGAATTGTTATTTGAAAAATTTGGTCTGATTCCAGAAGAAAATGCCAACCGCGGGAAAAAAATCTTAGTGATTAACGGAGCTGGGGGCGTCGGTTCGATTTTGAATCAGCTAGCGCATTGGGCTGGTCTAGAAGTCTATGCGACTGCAAGTCCGAAGAATTTTGAATGGCTGAAAAAAACAGGCGTAGACTATCCAATCGATTATCATCAAGACTTAAGTAAAAGTTTTCGTGAATTGGGAATCGATCAAGTAGAGTATGTCGCTGTATTATTCGATATTACCCGCTATTTTGATCAAATCAAGCACCTTGTCCGACCATTTGGACATGTGGGAACGATCGTAGGAATCAAAGAGCCGTTAGACATAGGTGTTTGGAAAAACCAATCTATCAGTTTCGACTGGGAGTATATGTTCGCTAAAACAGACTATAACTATGAAATCGAAACGCAAGGAGAAGCTTTAGCGCACATTGCTGCTTTAGCAAACGAAGGGATTATCCGCAGTACATTGAGCAAGGTCTATTCAGATGGGATCAATGCGAAGAACTTGAAACAAGCAACCAAAGACGTAGAAACAGGACATATGTTAGGAAAAGTCGTTGTTAGTGGTCCGTTCAACGGATAAGCAATAATACGCCGATTTTCTTCTTATTATAAATAAAAAACAAGAGCGCATGACAGTAATTTGTCATAAGCTCTTGTTTTTTTATTTATAATAAGCGAATCAATGAAAGGGAAAGAATACCTACCAAGACGATCACCAATAAGCTTTTTGAAAGAATAGCAGCTAAAAGCGTAGGAACTGAAGCCAAAGCATTTTCGAGATTGATCTGCGGCAGATGTCCGATGTTCTGGGTAAATAGACTGCTGAACCATAAAGCAGACATAATGACGATTGGGACAAAACTTAAATACTCAAGCAACGGTCGCGGTAAGTCGAATTTTTTCAGTAAGACAAACGGTAGGACCCTAGAAAGCCAAGTCGCTAGAGTACAACCTAAAATAGTCAGCAATGTAAACTCAAAAGAAGGCATGTTTGATCCACACCCCCAATCCGCACCCGATCAGTGTTACAACTACGATCACTAAGTTGCTTGGGATAAAAATCAGTCCGACATATACCAGAATCAAAGTGAGACCAATCAGAATCAACTGTAATCGTTTAGAGGTGTTTCTATCAGAAATGACTTGAAGATAAAGTAAGCCGATAAACATAGCGACGATGGCGAAATCCAAACCAAACTTTTTCGGATCAGTAATAAAATTACCTAAAAGTGCGCCAACAAGAGAAGAACCCACCCACGTCAAATAAGAAATCCAATTAGCTGTATTCATCCAACGAAAGTTTAACTTTTGTCCCGTATAGTTCAATTTATTCATTCCCAGAGCGAAACTTTCATCTGTCAGCAATGTGCCAATGAGCAGATTTTGAATCAGCCGATTTTTCTTGAAATAAGGGGCGATCGTCATACTCATCAAAATCATTCGGGAATTGACTAGAAAGGTCGAGAGAACGATGGAAAGCAACGGACTGTGGCTAGCAAGCATACTAACCGTGATAAATTGGGCGGAACCAGCATAAATCAGCAGGGACATCAACGTGACGACCAGCGGATGAAACCCGGCAGCTTTCCCAACGATACCAAATGCAAGTCCAATACCGATATAACCAAAAACGGTAGGTAACGTGTCTTTGATCGCAGTTTTTATATCTAACTTTTCATCCAATAACAAAACTCCTTTAGCACGACATAAATTTTCATAATTGTCGTCAAACTTGTGAATATTCTAAATTTTTATTTAACGTTTGTCAATGGTAAATAGTTCATACGAGGGGCATACTTAGAAGATAAAATTCTACTAGAAAAAATAAAAATGAGTATTTTTCATATAGCAAAAATAAAATAACGTATTATATGTATTAATTTACCGCTTATTCTTTATCCCCTAATGGATTGCAAAATTATAAAACAACTATTATGATTAAGTTTTTTTAAAAATACTGGTAAATGAACAATTGGTTTTAACAGCGATGATATCATGAAAAACAAGGAACGTCTTACGAAAAAATGATTTTTAGAAATGAAAAATGAAGATCTGATGGATTGGTATATGTTATTTCATACAAAATCATGTTGCGATTGTTTTCAACTGAAGGAGAGCCATATTTATAAAGGAGTTGGCAAAATGGAAGTATGGGAGATCATCGAATTTGTTCGAAAGCAAAAAGGTATCTCCGTAGCAGAATTATGCGGAAAGGAAGTCAGCCGATCCGTTTACGAACGGTTTGTAAAAAATCAAGCAGACACGACAGTTAGCAAATTTTCATATTTTTTACAAAAACTCAATCTTGGTTATGATGAACTGAGGATATTCGATTATCCGCCGGAAGTGGCAAACATGGACCGGATGATGAAAGAAATGGTTTTAGCATTTATGAATCAAGATAAAGAAGAATTGCAACATTTGATCAGCCTGTGCGAAGAAAAAGGAGACATCACTCAAAAGGAGAGACATCTAGCTAGTTTATGCAAATTACTGATTGCTCGTATAGTAGATGAGCCAATTGATGTTGCTGATTCAGAAGTTTATCAGTATCTGATTTATGCACAGACATGGACGAACTATGAGTTGGTGTTATTCAATCATTGTATGTATGCTTTTGATCCATTCTTTATCGATTTAGTGTTAGATAAAGCATTAGTCAGTATTTCCGCTTATCAAAACAGCAAGGATCGAAAGAATGAGAGCTTTCGGATGCTGGCAAACGCGATTATCCATTTTATCCAGCAGCAACAACGCGGACTAATTTGGAAATATATCTCAAAACTTGAAGCAGTCTTTTTAGAAGAAGATATGTTCTTTGAACGAAATCAGTATTCCCTACTCACTGGAATCTGGGAGATGATCAAAGGAAATGAAAAAGGAAGACAAAAAGTAAACCAAGCGTTGCAGATTTGTCAGCAACTTGGTGCAACGAAATATCATAAAATGAATCATGAACTTTTGAGAAATGTAGAAAGAATCTATGAAATCGATTTTCAATTAGACGAATTACTAGTAGTAGACAAATAAAAAGAGAGACAGCCGAGGTGTTACATCAAATACCTTGGGTATTTTTTTGCATGAAAAATATCAAAAGGATAATGAGACAATAAAAATCAAATCAAAAAAAATTTTTTCAAATATTTACGTACTTAATAAATGGGAGAATATTCACCACATATAAAACGAAGGAGGATCATCTGCATTTACAAGAGGGAATATTCGTTCTGGATAGAAAGAAAAGGGGGACAGAGGAGTATTGTCAAGTAAATATTAGCCGTTTTTTTTATATTTTTTTGAGAAAGAACATAAAACATTAAAATATCAGCCAGTTTTTAAGAATTATTTCAAAGTGATTTGTAATAAATTTAAAAAGGTCATACTTAGAAAAATATGTGAGATTAGAAATAATTTGTATAGTTATTTTTCTTGGATTTTTGACCAGTCAAAAAAGGAGGAATAAGGAGGCAAAATAACACGTCGTATACGACACATGATGTGCGTGAATGCTACATTTTGACCACAGAGACAAAAAATAGTTTATGATGTACGCGTAACAAAAAATAACTTTTTATTAGGAGGAACAAACATGGCAGGAGCAATTGCAGTCACACCCGAACAGCTTAAATCACAGGCAAAGGTCTACCAGCAGGCAGCATCTCAAATCCAAGATGCGATCAGAAAGGTCAATTCCATGAACCAACAAATCGCTCAACAATGGAAAGGACAAGCCTTCCAAGCATATTTAGAGCAATACAATCAGCTGGAAGGAAATGTCAAACAGATGGAGCAGTTATTGGAAAGCATCAATCAACAGTTGAACAAGTATGCTGACACTGTGGCAGAGCGGGATCGTCAAGACGCTGGCTCATTTGGATTTTAAGCAATAAGGCAATAATAATTATTCAGTTTTGAGTGATCAGCAGACACATGACCTCATCGAGCATGGTCGTTCCTCACGGCTTAATATCGTAAGAAAAAATGGATGACAATGTTTTTCTGCATTTTTTGATGGCGTTCGCTTCTCACTGAAAAACTGAATCGGCACATGAAGCCAGATTCAGGAGCAAGAAGAGGCTGGAGCCACTATTTTTCCAGCCTCTCCTCACTGTTCCTGCTTTTGGCTAAAAGTGCGCTGAGAAACTATCTGCACTAAGGCCAATTTTTGTACAAACTTTTGAAGAAGTTTCTGCAAAAATTTGTCTTACTGCGTAGAGCCAATTGTTTTTAACCGCATTTATTTTAAGGAGTGGAAGAGTTTAGATGTTAACTGATTTTAGAAGGAACATTTCATTATTTCTAACAATTGCCGCTAGCTTATTTTTACTGCTTTTCTTTCTTTACTTAGGTTTCAAAGATGAGAACGTCACGATCAGTACAACTGATCTTACAGGGAAAATGCAATATGCACTAGTAAACGAAGATAAAGGAGCAGTCTTTGAAGGCAAAAATTATTCATTAGGTTCGGATTTTGTGACATTGATCAATAAAGACAGTAAAAATCGCTGGGAAACCACCACTCGAAACATCGCTACAGCTGGTGTAGAAAGCGGGCAATTTGATGCTCAAATCATCATTCCCCAAGATTTTTCTGAAAAATTGCTCTCGCTGAAAAGTATCAATCCGGAAAAAGCATTGATCGAATATCAAGTTCGAGATGGACAAAATGAAATCACGAATCAAATGATTCAAGACAATGTCAACACGATCTTAACGGACTTCAATCAGCGGATTATCCAAATGTATTTTTCCAGTATCGTCGGGAATTTATTTGAAGCACAGCAAAATGTGAATCAAATCGCCGGAACACAAGTAAACTATCAGACGAATTTGGAATCATCTATTTACAGTCCATTCAAAGAAATCCCAGGCAATTATACGAATGTGCTGGAAACAGCCAGTATTTTAGACACAGACAATCAGTCTTTTACTGCCCAGCAGCAAGCCTTTGTCCAGTCGGTCAAAGAGTTGCTGGACAGAAACAATCAAGGATTAGAAGGAGGCAGCCAATCGACTGAAGCAGTCAAAGAATCGGTCGAGGACTACACGAAGCAGGCAAATGAAAAACTGAAAGAATCGATCAGACAATTCAATGATCAAGTAGCGATGCAAAAAAAGCAGCTCAACGAACAATGGGAAACAGATACGGCAGACTATAAAAAGCAGCATGATCAATTGAATGAAACAATCTTGTCCCAGTTGGGTGATTTTTATACCAGCAATGAACAAGAAAGCACAGGTGTGTACGCCGGTTTTTTATCAGAATCGGTTCTTTTCCAAGTGACACAAATAAAAAGAATCACGGAACTTCAGTCAGAAATCGGTGAGCTACAAGCCCAGACAGAACAGTTGACCCAGTTGAAAAGCCAGATTGCAGCGACTTATTATAACGATCCTGCAGCTACTCCTGATACAGCAACCACCGAGCAAGTGAAAACAGCTATCCTCCAGCTGATTTCCGATTTGGGAGGGAACGCACCCAAATTGAACGCTGAGTATCAAGGAACACTAGAGACCTCATTGGCTCAGATCCCAGACAAGAGCTTGGAACAGTTAGTGGACGAATTAGCAAAACAGCAAGTGATCACACCTGATCAAGCTTCCCTTTACTTGGATGAACTGGCAATCGTCCGAAAATACGCCAATGATTTGAACAAGCCATTGGGAAAAGAGGTCCATTTCACGTATTTAGATCCTAGACAAGGACATCCTGAAATGATCACCATTCCGCAGCAAACAGTCACGCTTTCCATGGACCCGACAAAAGAGAATACTTATTCAATCCAATTACCAGCTGATTCGCAAGAACAAGTCAGTGTGATGCTAGATGGTCCCAAGCTGCAAGAAATCGAACAGTTAGTGAATGATGAACTGCATCCTTATCGCTATCAAACTACGATCATCGACCATTCAGATCATCAATTTACATTCGCAGCACCTGAAAAAATCGAAGAAACGGAAGAAAGTACACAAGATTCAACAGATGACCCGCAAGAAAAAGAATTGCCGAAACAGGTGACATTCACGGTCAACCTGCCGATCATCTGGCATTTGAACTCAATAGAACAAGCGACATCTTATAATGAACTTTACTATTCATGGTGCAGGAACGAAACGGTCCAAAGCGATCATCAGTATGCCGTCTATCTCCCGATGGATCAGCCGCTGATCGATGATGTGCCTAAAATTCTGACACATTTACAAGCACTGGATACTGCTGCGCAGCAAATCGCGACTCTTTTCGGTAATCCGAACCAGTCGTTATCAGTCCAGTCTTATGCTGCCATGATCCGTGCATCAGAAAACCAAGGGAAAACAGTTCTGGAACTAGCTAAAGACCAATCGATCTATCGTCGGTATGACAATATTACGAATGCTGAGAAACAAACGGTCATTACCGATAAATTATATGAAGAATACAAGAAATCAGGAGACAGGATCTACAAGGACACCGAGACTCAGATCAATCGACTGCAAGCGGTCATTGGGCATGAAACAGATCAGAATAAAGAAGAAGCCAGCCCTACGCTTTACGGCACATTGAATCTGATGACCATCCCGGAAAAACTGCTACAGGAAGCAGATAAATTGAATCGATGGTTCACAGATGCCAACCGGCAAATCAAGGATTCATACAATGCATGGGGCGAAACAGCAAAAATCGAAGCCGCATCAGTGATCAATGAAGAAAATCCGCATCCTGAAGAAAACGAGACGAAACAAATTGCCACCCAAACAGAGTCTTTAGTCCAAACGATGCAAGAACTGATGCGATCATCCAAAGAAACGGCTGCTAGCACCGAGAAATCTGCTGCAGAAGTCAAAGATATCGCGCCGGTAATCGAAGAATTAAAAACAACGACAGCTGATGTTCAGACAAATGCAACAACGATCCTCACCAATCTGGATCAATCGATTCAACAATCGAAGCAAATAACGAAAGAAAACGAAGAATATGCAAAGACCTTTGAAAAAGTGTTGTCCAACACGAAAAACGGCGGAGCAGACAATACACAAGTTTTCCATTTTCTGTCACGGCCGATCCAAGGAAAAGGTGTGTTCGGACAAACAAGACAAATCTCGTTAGTTCCTTATTACGCAACATTAACTGGCGCGATTCTGCTTATGGTCGCAGGGCTTTCATTACTAGGATTTATGAAAAAACGTAAAGTGACAGAAGCCAATCTGCTGGTTCAGCCGACAAGGATATGGCTGAACGTTCCTAATGTCTTCCTTCTTTCGTTTGTGACGATCTTACTTGCCGGTTTTTATGCTGGTGCTACCAGTGCAAGTGCTGGCACGGCGAATCGCTTGTTGTGGTTCAGCTATGCCTTTTTGACCTTTGCCAGCATGCAGCTGCTTGTCACAGGCTGTTTACGGCAATTCAAGAAACTTACCTTATATGGTTACGGCAGCGTTCTAGGATTGTATTTCATACTCACACCATTATTAGGAGTGACGGTCAAAATAGGTTCATTCACCGAGTTTCTCTATCGGCTGTCACCGCTCCAAAATATCCAAAATGGTTTCACAGTCCTGCTGAATGGCGGCCGTATCGGTTGGGTCAGTTATCTTGTGATCGCCATCCTTCTTGTTTTAGGACTGTTTCTGAATCTCATTGTTCTTCCTGAAGAACAAGATAGAAAAGAGCGTGAATCATGAATAAAAAAAGAAAAATCTGTTGGATCATCGGTATTTTGAGTGTTCTTTTTCCTATTAGCTTCGACGGAACACGTGTGCATGCTGAACAAGGGTCTCTTACAATCAACAATCAGGTAATCTATGAGGATCAGCAAACGGAAGCAGGCGGAAACGAGGTCTCTTTTGCCATCAATGACTTGTTTTTGGCGGAGAAAGAAGCGAAAGATCAGCAATTGAAAGCAAAACAAAAAGAACTGGTCTCAACTGCACAGGAAAAAATATTTTTTGAGGAAACGACTGAGCCAGAAGCTCTTGACCAAAAAGTAATGCCTTATCTCTTCAAAGAAGGAGACACTGTTGCTTCAGTCCAAAGTACTTCTTCTTCAACCATGCAGCAAAGGAAAGTAAATCAGCTGGTTACCTTTAGCGGCTATGTTCTTGGCGGAAGCCTATGCATAGGAATCGGTCTATTTTTAGGGAAACAATTAGCTTATCACAAAAATAAAAGGAGCAGGAGTGGCGTGTAGCATGGAAAAAGGTACAACAATCAGTATCAGTCTGCATACAGTTGATCGGATCATCGATCTGAAAGTCCCAAGCCAAGTCACTGTGGCACGACTGAAAACAATTTTACAAGAGTCGTTTCCAATCATTCATATCCGACTTCCCGAAAATTTTGAATTGGCTCTTTTGAATAAACCCATTCATTTGAGAAATGAGGCCATCTTAGCTGATTATTCTTTAGGCAATGGCGATCAGTTACAAGTGATCGAAAGACAAAAAAACAGGGAGGAAAACCCACTGTGAGAGAAATACAGAACATCGACCAAACCATTGGATTTATGAATGAGACTAACGCTGTAGAGGTGACTCTGCAGGCCAATCAGTATAGGCTGGACAAACTGACACAGTATCAGCACTTTTTAGCACCTGGTATCCGAATGCTGTCAGGAGAGATTATAGAAGCAACAGAAGAAAAGCTGGTTATTCGCTATAAAAAAGAAACGGCTACCTTGCCGCTTGAACAAGTCGTCAAAAAAGAAGAACTTTTCCAACGTTTGCTGCTGGCACAAAAAATCCATTTCTTAACGGATTTTCTACACCGTCCAGCTCAGCCTTTCCTCCATCCTGCTAATCTATTCGTTCGTGGAGAAGAACTAGTTATCGGGCACCGAGGATTTATGGAAACGATCGTCCCTTATATCAATGAAGAAGATGATTTTATCAAGCAATATCGGGCATTGGTCCTTTATATCCTGCATCCTAGATTAAACTATGAACTGCTGATCGAAGGCAGCGGTACGCTGAAAGATGCCTTTACAAAAAAAATAAACGAAGCAGATACGATCGAAATCATCGATCAGTTGCTAGCAACGGAGATTCTGAAGCAAAAGCAAAAACGAGCCAAAGAAACACAAGTGGTCAGTAAAAGAAATCATCAGATTTTTAAATGGAGCAGCTTGGTATTGGGGGTATCGACAATCGGATTTGCTGTTGCGACAGGGATCTATGCTCTGGATAAACTCCCGGCACAAGAGCGTATCAGTTCCGCTGAGACACAATATATCGCCAATGATTACGCTGGTGTTTTGAATACGTTGAAAGAAGACGAACCTGAAAAACTGCCCACTGGTGCTAAATATGTTGCCGCAGTCAGTGCCGTACAACTGGACAATTTGTCCAATGAACAAAAGGCAGCTATTTTAAATAACTTGTCCCTTAAATCGAGCGACAACACATTGCTTTACTGGATCTATGCTGGAAAAGGGAACTTCGATAAGGCACTGGATGTCGCTAAGAATCTTGGTGACAATCAATATATCTTACACACTTATACCAAGTTATACGATGCAACAAAGACCAACAACAAGATGAAAGGTGAGAAAAAACAAGAATTGCTCACAAAGTATGAAGAAGAGATCAATAAATACATGAAGTTGTTAGGAGGAGAAGATGGAAATGAAGCCAACTGATCGGTTCGTCCCATTAAGTGATCAAATCCGGACATCTGTAAAGATCCTCTTTGATATTTTTTATTTTGGTGAAACGTTCGTCCATGAACAACTCACCGAGAAACAGCGTCAAGTCGTACTTAACGGTCAAAGCTTCACTTATGAAGACCAGAAGTTATTGTGTGACGGAAAACCAATCAAGTCAGATGAACACTTGCTGATTTTAAGACATGAAGAGCTGGAAACTGTTTTTACGAATAAACCCAAAAAAGATTTTCTGATCTCCGGAGCGAAAAAATCGGCAGTTTTTTTAGAAACAGATGCATTGATCTCAATTCCTATCGATCCTAAAACCAAAGAATATCAGCTGAAGATCTATCCGAGTAAGGAACGTGTTTACTACAACGATCAGCTTATACAAGAAGGTACATTTTCGTTTGGCGTAGGAGATCGGTTGATGGTCGATCGTTTAGTGATCGAAGTCCGGGAAAAGCAGCTGCGTTTCACCAGTCTGGGCACAAACTATCAGCTGGATCCATGGAAACTGGTAGAAGAAACGTTTCTTCCCGAATATCCGAATGATTTCCCATTTTTTAGAAGAAGCCCGCGTATCCATTTGAAAGAACCAGCGAATGAAATCGAGATCCTTGCACCGAAACCAAAAGAAACAGAAGGCAGGAATGACTTATTGAAAACAATCGTGCCACCACTTGGTATGGTCGTTTTAAGCGGTGCCACAAGTTTTCTTAGCGGAGGAAACCCGATCATGATGCTGAGCATGGGTGGTGCGAGTCTATTGACAGCTGGTTTTTCAGTTTCCAGTTATCTGACCAAAAAAAAAGAAACGAAACGAACAAACGAGGAACGGGAAACCACCTACCGCCAGTATATGCTTCAAAAAAAATCAGAACTGAACAAGCTGCAGCAAAAACAAAAAGAAGCGTTAGCGTATATGAATCCTTCTATAGATGATTTGGCTGTGATGGCTAAAGAATATCATGCGCGGATCTATGAGCGTATGAGCCGCAATGAAGATTTTTTGAATATTCGAGTGGGCACAGGAGAAATCATCTCCAGTTTCAAGACGAACTACCAGCCAGCAGAAGAAGATGATTTGAGCAAAGAAGCAGAAGAACAGCTCGTCTGGCCTTATAAACAGTTGGACGAAGCGCCAATCGTCGTTCCGCTAAAGGATCAGACGCTAGGATTAGCAGGACCATCTGCTGTACTGCGAACCGCCGTCCAAACCATCCTTTTCCAATTATCGGTTCTTCATTCGTACCGAGATGTCGAATTCATCACATTGGTTCCGGAAGCGGATTATCAAAAGGAGTGGAGTGCCTGGCGCTGGCTGCCCCATACGAAGATCCGACATTTGAATCTTCGGGGAATCGTCCATCACGCACAGTCACGGGACATGGTCCTGAATTCCTTTTATCAAATGCTGACAAAGCGACGCCAGCAAGTCAAAGAAGCCGGAAATGAAACAGTTGTTTTTCAGCCGCATTACATTTTTTCGATCCTTGATGAAAGCTGGCTTTCAGGTCATGGATTGAATGAATTTCTGGCTGAAGACATGAGTCTTTACGGTGTGACAGTCATTTGGGGAAAAGAAGCCTTGAACATGCTGCCGGAGACAACGACAACGCTCATCGAATATTAAAGTAGTGAATCTGCTACCCTGATCAATCAAAACAGCGAATACATCAATCAGACCTTCTTGCCAAATCATCTGCCAACTAGCTATCCACTGGAGCAAGCCATCCAGCGTTTAGCGAACCTGCAGCACGTGGAAGTGGAGAAGAATGCGGTGCCGGAAAGTCTTAGTTTATTAGATCAATACGAAGTGAAAAAAATAGAAGAACTTTCTATTCGGACTCGCTGGTTGAAAGCTGAACCAAACAAATCAATTCGTTCTTTGATTGGTTGGAGAGGAAAATCGGAGTATGTCTATTGGGATCTGCATGAGCGGGTTCATGGTCCACATGCACTCGTTGGAGGAACGACTGGTTCAGGAAAATCGGAGTTTTTGACCACCTATTTGCTAGGTTTGGCGATTAATTTTTCTCCAGAGGATATCGGAATGCTGATTATTGACTGGAAAGGTGGAGGAATTGCAAATACATTAGAAAAATTACCTCATTTCATGGGGGCAATTACTAATCTAGATGGTGCAGGGACGGCTCGTGCATTGGCAAGTATCAAAGCAGAACTGAACAAAAGACAAAGAGAGTTTGCTAAATATGGAGTAAACAATATCAATGGATACATGAGTTTATATAAACAACGTCTAAACCCTAATCCAGCTATCACTTATCCTAGTAAACCATTACCACATTTGATTTTAGTTTCAGATGAATTTGCTGAATTAAAAGCAAATGTTCCTGAATTCTTAGAAGAATTGACCTCAGTAGCACGAATCGGCCGATCGCTAGGAGTCCATTTGATTCTAGCCACACAAAAGCCATCTGGTGTGGTAAATGACCAGATTGAAGCAAATAGTACAAGTAAAATCGCACTTAAAATGGCTAGTGTCCAAGATTCGAATGAATTACTAAAAACCCCAGATGCTGCTCAAATCATAAATCCTGGTCGTGGTTATCTTAAAGTTGGCGAAAATGAAGTATATGAATTATTCCAAAGCGGTTATGCCGGTGTTTCATATGATCCAGACAAAATAATCGAAGAGAATGTGGACGAACGGATTTTTATGATCAATGATTTAGGGCAATCAGAGGTGCTCTATGATCCTGGTGAGGAAGTGATTCAAGGAAAAGATACTAGCGAATTACCAACGCAACTAGAGGCAGTGATTGACAAGATCGATCAAATTTTTCAACAGTCGGATTATATCCTCCCCGAGAAGCCTTGGTTACCCAATCTGGAAGACCAGATCGTGACGCCGTCTGTGAAAGAAACGAAAGAAAGAAAAATGGATATCCCGCTTGGAGTAGTAGACATACCGTCCAAACAAACACAAGAAATCTATAATTATGATTTGGTAAAAGCTAGCCACACTGCTATATTTGCAAGTCCGGGGTACGGAAAATCAACAATATTGCAAACGATTACGATGAATCTTTCACGTCAGAACACGCCGGATCAGATTCACTTTCATTTATTGGACTTTGGGAATAATGGTCTATTGCCATTAAAAAATTTGCCTCACACAGCAGACATTGTCACTTTGGAGGAAGACGAAAAGCTGCAAAAAATGTTGGATAGGATTTCTCTTGTATTAACAGAAAGAAAACAGTTATTCAAAGAATGCGGCGTAGCAAATCTTGAACAATATGAAACGAAAAGGCAAATAACATTACCAATCGTTGTTACAGTCCTTGATAGTTATGATGGTCTAAGCACGGATGATACGCGTAAGGAAAAAATCGATGGAATTTCGTATCGAAAAGAAAGAACAGTTTTATGTGGCAGGTGTGGCGAAAAAAGTCCCTGTCCAATTTGAAGGAGTTAATCAAGAAATACAAAAGTTAGCGCAGACGATCACGGAGACTCAAAGGGAAGAGATGCATAAGTTAGGAGATTTATATCCACATCAAGTAATCAACGCTTCTTATGGATTTGATGGAGACCGCTTGGAAGAAAAGGGTAGTTTGATGCACATGATCGGCTTTGCTACGACAAAAGAAAATCCGTACGCTGATTTAGAAATGTTTGCTATAGAAGAACACACTTGGGCCATTTTTCCTAATAAAGGACCATTTCCCCAAACTTTACAAGACACTTGGGGGAAAATCTATGCAGAATGGCTTCCTTCTTCAGATTATGAGTTAGTTGAAGCTCCCGAGATCTCTTTTACAAAATGGGGAGAGGACTTCAGTCATGTTTACAGTGAAATTTGGATTGCAGTGAAAGCAAAAAAATAGTTAAAAAATGAAAGTATCCCTACAAGAAGAGCGTAATCGTGTCATTTCTCTTTAATTTTATGTAAGATGAACTTAACATAATAGAAAGGGTGGGAGAAATGGCAAAGTATAAGATTGAAGAAAAACCAGAGTTTGCAGTGACAGGTATTGGTGTGGAATTGAAAAGTAGCAATACAGATTTTGTCGGTTTGGCAGCAGAGAAGCAAGCCTTTGAGCAAAAAGTCATCAGTGACGGAACAATAGACACCTTGAAACAATCTGCTGAAAATCATTATTTCTTTACAGTCAACGAACCCTATGACGGGAAAATGATGTACTATGTCGGTGTTCAAACGAGTCAGGATATTCCTAACACTACGAGAATCATCCCATTTCCAAAAGGAACCTATCTCATTGTAAGCGCTTCTGCTGAGTCGTCTGAAGAGTTGAGAAATGATTTGACGAATACGGCCTTTGGACATGTTTTAAGAGAAGTAGAAGATTACGCCTATGTTGGGGGACCGAATGCTGTCGTTGAAATGGGTGTTGCCGATGGGAAATACATTGGAGAAATCTGGATACCGGTAGTCAACAAACCATGATAATATAGAGGTCGTGAAAGTAGCGTTTTGACCTGAGCATTAGAGAGGAAAAAGAGGCATGACAAGGATTTTGTTCCTGGGAGAATAAAAGAATTTATGTAGACGATTCCGATCAGAAAAATGCAGGCCCAGGAGAGAGAATTATAAAAATCTCTCTACGAGGCCTGTGTTTTCTGGTCTTTTTTCTTTTTCCAAAACGGCTATTTTATGTATCAGACTATCAAGTGTGATCTTAGCCATTTCTTCTTCTGCTTTTTTCTGCAGCCGAGCGTAGCTTTCTTCTAAAGCTTCCTGGATATTTGCACCAACGACGCAATTTGGGTTTGTTTTTGGATCGACTTGGATAAGCTGTGTATTACCTTCAATGCTACGATAGACATCTAGTAAAGAAATCTGATCTGGTCTTTTGGCAAGGGAAGGTTGCGGTTTTCCGGTTTTTGTAAGGATCAAGCCGGATTTTTTGAGCTGACTCATGATTTTACGTACATTTGCTGCATTTGTTTCGATACTGCTGGCAATCATCTCACTAGAAAGCAATCGGGTATCTTGAAACATTTCAATATAGGCAAGTACATGGATTGCATCACTAAATTGCAGAGAATACTTCATCAATTGTCATCCTTTCATTTTTTTTGCTTGACTTATCTTACCACACTCTTTATGATAAAGGTGTAATTTATAAATGTACAGCTGTAAATCTTAACAAATAAAAGGAATAAGGAGTGGGAAAGATGCATTATTTAGTAACAGGAGCAACTGGAGGTTTTGGTGGTTATGCGCTGGAATTCTTAAAAAAGATGGTTCCACAAAATGAAATCTATGCACTAGTACGTAGTGAAGAAAAAGGAGAAGCACTGAAAGAAGCTGGATTTAACATACGTATTGGTGATTATGATGATTTAGATTCAATGAAAGAAGCGTTGAAAGGAATAGATCGATTGCTTTTTGTCTCTGGCGTTCCAGGAAATCGCCAAGCCGAACATGAGAATGTAGTGAAAGCAGCGCAAGCAGCCGGGGTATCTTATATCGCTTATACAAGTTTTGCAGATGCCGATCACTCAATCAGTGTATTAGCGCCAGATCACCAATTCACTGAAAAAACGATTAAGGATTCAGGTATTCCCCATACATTTTTACGGAACAATTGGTATGTAGAGAATGAATTACCTATCATTGGGCAAGCTTTAACAACTGGTCAATTCGTTTATGCTGCAGGAAATGGAAAAACAGGTTGGGCATTGAAACGTGAATATGCAGAAGCCGCAGCAAAAGTACTAGTAGAGAATGACTCCCTAGAAATCTTAGAATTATCCGGCCATCTAACTGACTATGAAGAATTAGCCAAGGCATTAGAGCGTGCGACAGGTAAAGAGTTAGAAATTATTGAAGCAAGTGATGCAGCGTTTGTCGAAAATCTAAAAGAAGCCGGATTCCCTCAAGAAGCAGCTGACATGTTTTTAGCGATCCAACATGATATCAAAAAGGGTCAGTTAGCTGTTTCTTCTGATGATTTAGAAAAAGTTTTGGAAAAACCATTAGTCTCTCTTGAAGCAGCATTGAAAGAAATATTGGATCAGGAATAATGGATGATATAAAGAGGTTGTGAAAAAGCCGCTTAGTTTTGAGTATGAAGAAAAATTTTATGAAAATGGCTTTCCACATTTTTGCATAAATTTGACTTCATGCCGATAAACTGGTTTTTGAACACCGTTTACCAGAGGTTGTAAAAAAGCTGTTCTGCATCAAGTAATAAGAAGAGTCAAATAAAAAATAGCTCTTCATATGTTTCGTTTGGCTGGACTTATTACCGCGGAGTTGGCAGGAGAACGCCGTTTTTATTCGAAAAAAGCAGCTGAGACAAGATTTTTGTCTCAGCTGCTTTTGTTTATCGATAAAAAAGTCTGGGGAAGACGATGGATCAGGCTTTGTTGGAAACAGAGCCGATTTTATCATTTGCTTTTACATCACGTGCGGGTTTAATTTCTAGGTTTTGGACTTTGTCGCCATTTGTGAATACAACGACCATATCCGTGTTTTTGCCTGCAGATTGAATAGCAGCAAGATCAACTAAAGCAATCAATTGACCTCTTGCGACTTTTTGACCTTCTTCTACATATAAAGTGAATGGTTCGCCTTTTAAGTCAACGGTGTTGATGCCCATATGAAGTAAGACTTCGATACCAGAATCAGTTTGGATACCAACGGCATGTTTCGTTGGGAAAATGTTTGTGATCGTACCAGCGATTGGAGAGAAGATTTCTCCATTTTCTGGTAATACAGCATAGCCGTCACCCATCATTTTTTCTGCGAATACATCATCTGAAACTTCAGTGATTGGAATCAGTTTCCCATTTGCGATAGCGTAAATATCTTGTTCGATCGTTCCACCGGCAAACGTCTCTGTTTTAACCACAGTGTTTGTTTGTGTAGGTCGTGCTGCAGCGCCACCATGCAATTTTGCCATCTCATCTGCAACGAATTGTACTTCTGTACCTACGATGACTTGCGCATTTTTCCCATCAATGATTTTCATTCCAGGTACGCCAGTGGCTTTGATTTTGTTTTGATCGATCAGGCCTGTATCTTTGACTTGCAAACGAAGACGTGTAGTACAGTTGTCGATTGAAGTTACATTGTCAGCTCCGCCTAATGCAGCGTAGATTTTGTTTGCTTGTGCAGCATATTTATTGTCTGAATTAGTCGTTGCAGTATCGTCATCTGAAAGATCTGCTTCCTCGCGGCCAGGAGTCATCAGATGGAATTTTTTGATAGCAAAGTTAAAGCCAAAGTAGTAAATTACTGCTGTTACTAACCCTTGGACGATCAACATCAAAGGCTGATTCGCAATCGGATTTTTCAAAGATAGGAAGTAATCGACAAATCCGGCACTAAAGGCAAATCCTGCTGTCCAATGGAAGAATGCACTCACTGCTAAAGAAATCCCAGTGAAAATGGCATGCAAAACATATAATGGCCAAGCAACGAACATAAATGAGAATTCAAGTGGTTCTGTTACACCAGTAAAGAATGAAGCAAAAGCTGCTGCTAACATCAATGAAGCTGTTTTTGCTTTGTTTTCTGGACGTGCATTTCTGTAAATAGCATATGCTCCTGCTGGAAGCCCGAACATCATGATTGGGAAAAATCCAGCTTGATACATTCCTGTTACGCCTTTTGTTCCTTCAGAAGCCAAGAATTTACCGATATCATTGATTCCAGCTACGTCAAACCAGAACACGGAGTTCATTGCTTGATGCAATCCTGTAGGGATCAGTAAACGGTTGAAGAAGCCATAAAGACCTGCACCAACCCATCCTAAACTCAAAATGAATTTAGCAAAAGAAACTAAAGCAGAGTAAACCGGAGGCCATACGAGCAGTAGCACTGCACTGATCAGCAGCATGACGAAGGCAGCTAAGATTGGCACTAAACGCTTGCCGCTAAAGAAAGATAAAGCCATCGGTAATTTTGCTTCGTGGAAACGATTATAAAGAGCTGCCGCAATCAATCCGGCAATAATACCAATAAATACGTTACTGATCTGAGCAAAAGATGGATCAACTGATTCTGGTTTGATATTCAATAAAGTGGCTACTGAATCAGTTTTTAAAACATTTACGGGAACTTCAAATGCAACCAAACCTGCCAAGGCAGCAGCACCTGATTTGTCCACTGACATCCCTAGTGCTAACCCAACAGCAAACAGCAAAGGCAATTGACCTAAAACTGCGTTACCGCCAGCTTGTAAAAAATGAGCGACAATGTCGTTACTATAAGATGCCCACCAGTTTCCGATCCCTACTAGCAAAGCAGCAGCAGGTAAGACCGCAACTGGGAGTTGAAGGGAACGTCCCATTCGTTGTAGATATGCTTTCAATTTTTTTCCTCCTCATGATTTTAACATTTGTTTGTACGATTGCGCTTCTTAAACGCTCGATATGGATGGCCAAGTAACCCAGTTCTTCTTTCGTGATCGCGAGCTGGTATTCTTTGGTCAGCAACACACGGATTTTTTTAGAAATCTTATAGCTTTCTGGGTATTTTCGTTTGACCATTTCTACGATTTCCGTATCTAAGACAGCATATTGTTGTGCATGGGTTCGTTGTAGAAGCAGTCGTAAATGATTCACCAGTCTTGAATAATTCAGTGAAAATGGTTCTGAATGGATATCTGTTTCCAATTCTGATTCCACTAAATGGATGATATCAGATACAATCGTCACTTCACGGATACTGCGATGGTTATTATTTCGACCGCTTCGTCCGCTGTGGATATGGATTGCGATATATCCTGCTTCGTCATAAGTGTATGGAATCCCAAGCTCTTTTGTCAGATATTCTACTGCCCATTGAGCAATACTGAATTCATCACTGTAAAGCACTTCGATTTCTCTCAAAAGCTTGTTGCGGATGACGATACCGTTATTGATGTTCTCCGCAGAAAAAGCAATGTGGTCGGTCAAAGCGATCAACACATGTTCATTCAGTTTCTCCATCAAGACAGTTTCCGCATGATCGATGATTGTTTCTGCTGCAAACAAAAAGCGTTCATCGATCTGATTGAGTAGATTTTGCAATTTGATTTGTCCTTCTGGCTCCATGACGAATATCCGCTCAATATCACGATCAAAGATCAAATCATTTCTTTTTCTGTCAAATCCAATTCCTTTTCCAATAGCTACTTTTTCCTGCCCACCGTCATCTACCAATACTGCATTTTGATTAAAGATCTTTTTGATTTTCATGCGCGCACCCTTTTTGAAGATTTGGTTTTCATGTCTGCTAGACCAGTTGATTGCGACCAAACAAAAATAGACACGAAAAACCTCCTAGGGAAACCATGTTCCTCAGAGATTTTTCATGCCTAGTATGATCTAGTCACATGAAACGAATTATTGTTAACGTAATCATTTTATATAGACAGTTATGTTTTGTCAATTCTTTTTTTATAATTATAGTAATTTAAAGGAATATATGAGGATCATTGAGAGCACAAAATAAAGAAACGTACGTTATTTAATTATGAGCATTGACTTACTTTTACTTTTTTAGTTACACTGTTATTTAGGTAAAGTTTCATATTTAAAGGAGAAAAAGAATGAAAGCAAGAAATTTATTATTTAGCGTTATTCTTTTAGGAAATCTAGCAGTTGCCAACACAACCGTGCTAGCTGAAGAAACGACAGGAACAGTCACAGCTCAGACAACGAGTTCTTCAGAAATAGGAATTGAAAACGATACAGAAAGTACGTTGCAGTCAGCTACTGTCTCCGAAAATACGGTTTCAACTGAAGAATCAACAACAGGGACAACAGAACAACCGCAAACGGAAGAAAGCACATCAGCAGAAGCTCAGAAAAATCCAGAGAATGCGGAAGAAATCACGAACCAATTGACAGATGGACAAACATTGACACATACCCATCAAGCAGATTTGTCTGAATTCGAAAACTATACTGGCTACGCTTTTTCTGCCCGCTCATCTGCTAATTCTCAACAAGCATTCATTGATAGTATTGCATCCACTGCACAAAGCTTGGCAAGTGCCAATGACTTATACGCATCAGTCATGATTGCACAAGCAATCGTTGAAAGCGGCTGGGGGAACAGTACCTTGGCTTCTGCTCCTAATTACAATCTATTTGGAATCAAAGGAAGCTATAATGGCCAATCTGTTACGATGCCTACTTCGGAATATGTCAATGGACAATGGATTACGGTAAATGCTGCTTTTAGAAAATATCCTTCGTACAAAGAATCATTACAAGATAATGTGACGGTATTGAAGACGACTTCTTTCCAGCCGGGCGTGTATTACTATTCTGGTGCATGGAAAAGCAATACGAACTCTTACAAGGATGCTACAGCTTGGTTGACCGGTCGTTATGCCACTGCGCCTAATTATGGTGCTACACTAAACAATGTAATCGAGACTTACAATCTGACGCAGTATGATACAGCACCAACTTCAACTTCTCCAATGTATCGTTTATATAATCGTCATACAGGAGAGCATTTGTATACATTGAATGCCGGTGAAAAAAATTATCTGCCAACTGTAGGCTGGGAATATGAAGGAATTGCTTGGCAAGCACCAAACAGTGGACAGCCTGTCTACCGTTTATACAATCCTTACAGCGGAGACCATCATTACACAATGGCGCAATCTGAGATCAACTCCTTAACAAAAATCGGTTGGCGCTATGAAGGTCTAAGTTTTTACTCTGGTGGTTCCAAGCCAATCTATCGACTATTCAATCCAAATGAAAAAACTGGTACCCATCACTATACCTTAAGTGCGAAAGAAAGAGATTGGCTAACGCCAATGGGCTGGAGATATGAAGGAATAGGATTTTATGGTTATTAAAAAGAGGTTGTGACAGAAGTGGTCAGCTTCAAGAAATAAGAAGGAATTGACGACAATTGTTTCTCCAATTTTTGTGAGATTTCGGCTTATTCTCGAAGAAGGTACTTCTGGAACACCATGTATCAGAGGTTGTGAAATCAGCGTCCTGACCTGAGTATTAGAGAAACAAACGGAAAAATAGTTCTTCATATTTTGCCGTTTTTTGAGCTAATACCGAGGGTCAGCTGATTGAACACCGTTTAAGGAAGAGGTTGTGAAAAAGCTGTCCTGCATCAAGTAATAAGAACAGCCAAACAAAAGCAGTTTCTCATGTTTTTCGTTTGGCTGGACTTATTACCGTAGATGCAAGTTTTTGAACACCATTTACTCAAAAAAGGTTGTGACAACATTCTTGTCACAACCTCTTTTTATACCCGTTCAATCAAATTGATCCAGCTTCCAATATTCGATCAGATTATTCAATTTTTGACCGTAATCAGGATCTGTCGCGTATGTTCCTGTTAATGCACGGGTAGCATCTCTATAAGAACGTGCATTGACTTTCCATGTCCCCGCATATCGGTTTGGGTCCCAAGAAACACCATATCTTAATTTTAAGGCGTTATCTAAGAAGGATTGGTCAGTGGACTGATAGACCCGAAATTTTGAATTGACAGGGACAACGACACCATTAATCACTTCGTTAGATATATGCCAGATATAGCCATACTTTCCTTCATCTTCGCCGTCTTTGAATTTCATCCCAAAGAAGTTATTCGCGTGCTGAGCTAGATAGCTTGTGCCATATCCTGTTTCTAGGATCGCTTGAGCCAACATGACAGAAGTATACAAGCCATGAGCAGGCGCGATACGATTCGCACTTTGGCTGACAGAATTGATGAATCTTCCCTGAGGTGTCTGATCATTCACTTGTCCTAGAATCGTCAGTTGGTTTGGCTGATAGCCGCTTGGCCGCCGGTCGTTTTCAACAATGGTTAGCTGGATACCTTCAACAGGCAAATTCATTCTGACAGAGCCTGCTTTTTGTCCATTTGATGCCCAGCCTAACCAGCCTCTGGAACGAACAAAGGCACGATAATAAATATCATAGTTTTCAGCAAGTTCTCCTGTTAACTGAAAGGAAAAGGCTTGAAGAGAGCGATTTTGTCCAGTCGTTCCTGAGATCGCTCCATTGGATACAGTTCTGGTCCAACCGCTGTCAGCTATGTGTGAATCATATTGGATACCGCCAGTATACCTTGATGTTCTTAAATTTGCGCGAATCGCTTCAAATTGTCTTCCTTGATTTGCGTAGCTGATCGAGTTGTTCAGGCTCGTTTGGCTTACCCAGCCAATATTCGATACATGTCCTTGCAACGTGATTCTAGGTGGAGCTATACGAAAGGCGCGAGTAGTTGCACCAGGTGCGGCTCCTCCTTTCCTTACTAATACAATTTGAATCGCTTCTGCACGGTAAGCATAGCCTTGTGTACCAGCTGATTCACCGTTCTTTGCCCAGTTCATCCAGCCGAATTCTTGTGCATGTACACGATAATAAACGTCATATCGGGTGCTGATTGTGCCAGTCAGATTGATGCGGATCGCCTCAATAGGCAGATTTTGTCCAGTCGTACCAGAAATCGTGCCATTTTGTGCCCAGTTGGTTTCCCAACCTTTGTTAGCGATATGGGATTGATAAGTGATACCGCCACCAATTGTATTTTCAGATAAACGCAGTTGCATTGCTTGAAGACTTAACCGTTGGCCAGTCGTACCAGCTTGAGTAGCAGCATCTGTCTGGCCTAACCATCCTCTGTTAGTTACGTGAGTATTCGCCAATACGGATGGTTCCTTTTCGATATAAGAAATACCGTTAGTAGCAGGGCCGGAACTGTTTTTGTCCAATAATTGGATTTCAATTGCTTCGATTTGATGACCGTACCCAAGTGTTCCGGAAGGATTTCCGTTCATTGTCCAAGGAAGCCAGCCAAAATTTCGTACATGGACTCTATAATAAACATTGTAAGTTGCTGCTAATTGTCCAGTTAATCGAATATTGATTCCTTCAATCTGTTTGACTTGTCCAGTCGTTCCAGAAATAGCGCCATTAGCTACCCAATTTTGCCATCCTGAACCTTGGACATAAGAGGTGTATTCAATAGCACCAGAGAGGGAGGATGAAAGATGGATACGAAAAGCTTCTACTTGTAAAGATTGACCTGTTGTTCCTGAAAGTTGACCGCTAGAAACATTTGGCAGCCAACCACGATTTTTGACATGTGTACTATAAGTAATAGATGGATGTGCAGTACGCAAGGTAGATTCATCTGTCTGTGGCACTTTGTTTTGCGGCTGGAAAGAAGAATCAGTTGTTTCTTTTGAATCAGATGCTGTACTTTCAGCTGTTACTATCTGTTCATTTGAGAAATCAGTCTCTGCTGATACTGGATCCTCTGGTTGGAATTCTTTCTGTGAGACAAAAACGATTGAAGAATCCTTTGCTGTCAGCGCATAAAACACTTGATCGCTGATTTGGACTGCTCTTTGTACGTGATAACTTTCTGAATGTGAAATGGTTTCCTCTGATTGTTCTAACCAAGCTTGATCAAGTGACAGAGAGGCAACGGCTGATTCAGAAAGCTGACCTTGTGATGCTTCAACTGGAACTGTTTTTGGCTCATGAGCAGTTACAGAGTTTGCTGCTACCCATCCTTCATAGTTTGCTGTTTGGATATGTACCCAAGTTGTTTGATCCGATAACGCTACTTTATCCGTGATGAGGGCTGGTCCAGATATTTTTTGATGTTCTTCTTGGCGATAGAAGGTAGGATAAATATCTGTTTCATTCAGAGTCGTATAGGTTTCTGTCATACTTATATGTGTTTGAATGATAGGACCAGCTGCAACTTCTGAGTAATACGCACGTACGGAAGAAAGAAAATGCTCCTTGTCTAGAGTGATCGAATCGTCAAACATCAAGAAATCTGCTGATTTTTCCAAGGGTAAAGAATAGGTTTTGATTTTTTTTGCTACATAATAGGCCAGATAATTGGTGACTTGTTCTGTTGGCTCTGTTGGTATGACTAGTTGGATCGTTCCTTTATCCACCCATTGTCCATCGGATAGCTGGACATCAGTAGAGACAATCTCATACACACCTTGCGTATCAATGTAGCTATGAGCAGATTGCTGCTGAATGAACGATTCCTTTGTTTGTTTTGAAGCTGAAAGGTGGATTTTATCAGGTTTCATTTGTTCAAATCTACCATTGCTCCTTGCAAAGAGGGATTTCCAGAGATTTTTGGCGGTGTAAAATTTTATACTGCAGAAGAGCTGTCTTCTAGATTTTGATAGGAATTCTCTCCAGATAGGCTTGATTGGGATGGTGCGCTTTCATCTTCTGATAGGGTAGATGTTTCTGTTGTTTGAACATTTGCCAAAGCGGTATCAGCAAATACGAGACTATTAGGTAACAACGTCGCATTCACTAAGAGAAATACTGCGGCTACTATTCTTTTTCTCACATCATTATCCTCTCTTTCTTTTTTATTGTTCCTTCTTTTCATTCTACAAGAGATTTCTTTTATTTACACTCATTTCTATTGAAAGCCTTTGTTTTTTAATTTCACAGCTGATTCTTTGACTTTTTTCTTTTTTTATTCTATTATTGACAAGTCAATCGTTGACTAGTCAATTATTAGAGAGGAGGAAATTATGTCTTTAGAAGAGATTAGCCACCTTTTATATCAAATCAAATTAGCCGATCAAAAAATCGTCCAGATCTTTGAGGAAAATATCGGTATAAGTCTTACTAGATATGAGATCATGATGAGACTGAAAGAAGAAAATCCATTGCTGCAAAGCAGTTTGCAAGAAAAGTTGCAGATTGATCAAGGAGCAGTTACACGTCATCTGAAGGTTTTAGAAGCAAACGGCTATGTTTCGCGTCAGAGAAATCCTCAGAACAACCGGGAAGTGTACGTAGCACTGACAGAAAAAGCCCAGCAGAAAATCGAGCATTGTGAAATGGACCATAAAGATACAGGTTCCGTGCTGTCCCCAGCTTTCAGCGATGCAGAAATGAAACAATTCCTAACACTTTTAGATAAATTGAATACCCAACTTTGCAATATAACAACAGAAACGAAAGAGGTTAATAATAATGGAACAAAAAAATGATTTTTCAACAATTATGACTGGTAGAAGATCCGTTCGCGTATATGATGAAACATACAAAATCCCACACGAAGAAATGCTGGAAATGATCAAAGAAGCGACGACTGCTCCTTCTTCTGTCAACATGCAACCATGGCGCTTTGTGGTCGCTGAAAGCGAGGAAGCAAAAGAAATCTTGCGTCCTTTGATCCGTTTCAATACGAGACAAAATGATACTTCTTCTGCAATGGTCATGATTTTTGGCGATATGCAATGTTACGAATATGGCGAAGAAATCTATAACCAAGCTTACGAATCAGGGAAGATGCCAAAAGAAGTCAGAGATCAACAATTAGCTGCGATCATTCCTTATTACAAGAGCTTTTCAAGAGAAGAAATGAACGATGTAGTCAAAGTCGATTCTAGCTTAGCGGCTATGCAATTCATGTTAGTTGCACGTGATCATGGCTATGAAACAAATCCAATTGGTGGATTCGAAGCAGATCAGTTGGCAGAGGCATTTGGTTTGGATAAAGACCGCTATGTTCCAGTTATTATTTTATCAATAGGAAAAGCGGTAGAAGAAGGTTATGAGTCTGTTCGTTTAGCACCAGAAAAGATCACTACGTTCAAATAAAAGGTTTTCAGTTACTATTCAGTAGCTATTGCTTTTTTTGAATCGTGTGTGGTAACCTAATAAAAAAGGAGGTCGGAAAAATGACTGCATCGATGAAATTACGTTTTGAACTTTTGAATAACAACTAAATAAATTCAAAAGACATGTATAAACAACAATTTCATGGGTGGAGTATGTCCATTTTTTCGAACGACAGTAGAATAGGTGAAAGCTATGACAGATTTGATGATTTAGTCATAGTTATTTCGTTCAGAGTAGGAAAAGATGTTATGCAGTTTTTTTGCAAACAGATTTTTCTGCTCTTTTTTAGTATCGATAATTGTTGTTTTACATGAAATAGGAGTGTAAAACATATGGAAAATTTAGCAATAAATATAACAAACCTGCAAGTTCGTTTTGGTAACCAGTTAGAATTATCTATTGATTCTCTTCGTGTCTATCAGCAAGATCGGATAGGAATCATAGGAGAAAATGGAGTCGGTAAATCAACGTTGCTGAAACTGATAGCCGGAGAACTTATCCCCAATCAAGGGAAAATCCAAACAGAGATCACTTTCAACTATCTGCCTCAATTAACCTATCTTGCTGAAACAAAGGATCTGAATTTGGAATTAGCCAGTCATTTCCAGTTAAAACTGGAAGAAACTTCGGAACGGAAATGGAGTGGAGGGGAAGAACGAAAGATCGAGTTGATACGTCTTCTTTCTTCTTATGAACAAGGGATGCTTCTAGACGAGCCGACGACCCATCTAGATAGAAAAAGTGTGGATCGACTGATTGAAGAGCTTCGTTATTATTATGGCACGCTGATTTTTGTTAGTCATGACCGCTATTTTCTAGATGAGCTGGCAACGAAAATCTGGGAAGTAAAAGACGGAGAAATCCGAGAGTTTTCGGGGAATTATAGTGCCTATCTCACTCAAAAGGAATTGGAGAAAAAGACTCAGCTACGAGAAGCAGAGTCGATCATGAAAGAGAAAAAACGATTGGAAAAATCGATCCAAGAAAAGAAAAAACAAGCGGAAAAGTTGGAAAAAGTGTCTAGTAAAAAGAAAAAGCAACAAATCAGACCGGATCGGTTGTCTTCCTCTAAACAAAAAGACAGTGTACAAAAAGCCATCCAAAAGAATGCGAAAACATTAGAGAGAAGACTCCAAAAAATAGGAGAAACAACTAAGCCGCAACAGATGAAACAAATCCGTTTTCCAGTACCAAAATCTCTTGCACTCCACAATCGTTATCCAATCATGGGACAAAATATCCAATTGGAAAGAAACGGGAGAATATTACTGATAAATAGCGATTTTCAATTTTCTTTAGGTAAAAAAATCGCGATTGTCGGCGAAAATGGTTCAGGTAAGACAACCTTATTGGAACATATCCGCAAACAAGGAGAAGGAATCCTCCTTTCGCCGAAAGTAAGCTTTCAAGTCTATCAGCAAAAGGATTATCAAATGACATCTGAAGAATCCGTCATTCGTTTTGTCATGAGACAAACAGAGTTTTCGGAATCGCTTGTCCGTAGTTTGCTGAATCACTTAGGGTTTGCTCAGGAAACTCTGACGAAACCGTTGTGTACGTTAAGTGGGGGAGAAGCGACCCGTTTGACGATTGCTTTGCTTTTTACTAAGCCAAGTAATGTGTTGCTGTTAGATGAACCGACTAATTTCATTGATATGGCAACGATCGAAGCTTTAGAGCAGCTGATGCAAGTATATCCGGGAACGATTTTGTTTACTTCTCATGATTCCTACTTTGTCGAACGTACGGCTGATGAAGTTTATGAAATAAAAGGGCAGAAAATAAAAAAAGTACTTACGAGAAATTTTTAAATGTGCTACGATGATTTTCGTGACAAATTTAAAGGAGTGGTACAGATTGCCTACAAATAAAAAAGAAGGAATAATTTTTACAACAATGATGTGTTTTTTGATGGTCTTGGGGATGAGCGCGTATAATTTATGGCTGCATCAAGATCTTCATTTATCAAGTTTGTTGATTGGTCTAGTGCCTGGATTCGTGGTGGCTTTCATTTTGGATGTCTTCATCATCGGTGTGCTGGCGAAAAAAATTGCCTTTAAACTACCAGTAAATCCAGAAAGCAAGATCCAAATGATCTTAACTATTTCCTGCTTGATGGTTTTAGGAATGGTCACATGTATGTCTTTGTTTGGTGTGATCATGGAACAAGGAATACCTGATCAATTATTCTCTGCTTATATGAATGCTTGGAAAATGAATGTGATTGCCGCTTTACCGTTGCAGTTGATCATCGTTGGCCCACTTTCAAGAAGTGTGTTGAAAGCCATTCAAAGCAATGAATGATGGAATACTGTTTATTTGAAAAAAAGGTTGTGACTTGCTTTTTGTCACAGTCCCTTCAATGCAGTTCTAGAAAGAAAAATGATCCGAACGATAGGTTTTTGCCTGTCTTTCGGATCGTTTTTCTTTTTCAGCTGTATCGTTCTTTTAGTGAAGAGGATTCGTTGCTTAATAGATAAATCTAGAAAGGTTCTGTTTATCCATTACTCAAAAAACGGCTGCATTTGTTCTCTTACTTGCTGACACCATTGGAGTTCCTGCTGACAAAGCATGATTCGGCGCTGGATCACAACATAACGCCCAAATTCTTGTCTCTTGTCTAGCGAGAGGTCATTCAATTTTTTTTGATTTTTTTGCATGATTTTGTTCAGCTGTTGTTCTCTAGTGAATAGCAGTCCAGTAGCTGTTGTTTTGTCGAGTGTTGAAAAAGCATAGATTTTTGCTAAAAATTCATCTTTTTGTGTAGGAGCTGGGGTCTCCTCTTTGATCCATTCCTCCACAAGGGCACGTCCTTCATCAGTCAAGTGGTAGATCTTTTTTTGAGAGTGCTCGTCTTTGTCCAAAACGGTCACATAACCCTGCTGGTCTAACTTGGCAAGCGTCGTATAAATCTGACTGTGATGAGCTTCCCAAAAAATCGTGATCAGCTGCTTCAATTCATACCCAGAACGCGGTTTGGATAAAAGCACGCATAATAATATATAGGCTAAAGTATTCATAAAAATCCTACCTCTCGTCTTATTTTCTTTATTATATCACAGTAAAATATCCATGTTTTACATGTGCATATTTACATGTAAAATAAATCATGTATGATGCTAATAGAGAGAAAGGGATGGATATATTGGAGAATCAAATAGATATACAAGAACAAACAAATGAAGAAACAAAGGGGAAAAGTTCGGCGCTAGTTGTAGCAGCTACCTGTATGATCGCTTTTATGGGAGTGGGCCTAGTAGACCCGATCTTAAAAACGATTGCTGCACAGTTAAACGCTACGCCAGCTGAAACGACCCTGTTATTTACTAGTTACATGCTAGTCACTGGTGTGGTGATGCTATTTACAGGTTTCCTATCTAGTCGGATTGGCTTGAAAAAAACATTGATGACCGGATTGTTTATCATCGTTGTATTCGCTGGTCTTGGTGGATTATCTGGCAATATCGGTATGTTGATTGGGTTACGTGCTGGCTGGGGAGTCGGGAATGCTTTATTTGTCTCTACTGCTTTAGCAACGATCGTCAGTATTTTAGTCGGTAACACAGAAAAAGCAATCATGATGTATGAAGCAGCTCTTGGCTGCGGAATGGCTGTTGGCCCGCTAGTCGGTGGGGTCTTGGGCAGCGGTTCATGGCGTTATCCATTTTTTGGGGTAGCATTTTTGATGTTTTGCGGTTTTATAGCCCTAGCGGTACTTTTACCTGAAACTGAGAAATCAAAGAGAAAAGTAGGCCTTTGGGAAGGTGTCAAAGCGTTAAGCAATCATAAACTTCGTTCAGTTGGACTGATCGCATTGTTATATAATTTCGGATTCTTTACTTTACTTGCGTATGCGCCATTTTTATTGATTGGCTATTCTGAATTAGAAGTCGGTTTTGTATTTTTTGGCTGGGGTGTGCTTCTGGCTATTGCTTCGATTTTCGTTGCACCAGCTCTTGAGCGGAAGTTTACGACTTATCGGACGATTTTAGCTGCATTTGTCTTATTCATTATTTGTTTGCTGTTATTAGGAGCTGGAACTTCTATGCCAGTCCTTGTACCGATCAGTATTGTGTTAGCAGGATTTTTCCAAGGAATCATCAATACACTGTTGACGACGATTGCTATGGAAATACCCGGTCTGCAACGAAACGTTGCTTCTTCCAGCTATAGTTTTGTCCGCTTTTTCGGTGGAGCTTTAGCACCATTTATTGCAGGTGTGATCGGCGAACATATTGGTGAAAGCTATGCGTTTTATTTTGCAGGGGCCATTGTTCTTATCAGTGTATGTTGTATCATTTATCACCGTAATTATTTTGCTACAAATGAAGAAGAATAAGAAATCAGAGGTTGTGAAAAAGCTGTCCTGCATCAAGTAATAAGAACAGCCAAACAAAAATAGCTCCTCCTATTTTTCGTTTGGTTGGACTTATTACCGCAGATGCAAGCTTTTGAACACTGTTTAAGGAAGAGATTGTGAAATCAGCGCTTTGACCTGAGTATTAGAGAAGCAACGGAAAAGTAGTTCTTCATATTTTGCCATTTGTTGAGCGAATACCGAAGGACAGCTGATTGAACACCGTTTATTCGGAAAAAGGGAATGTGACACGATTTTTGTCACATTCCCTTTTTTTCTCAAAATAATGAAACTGGAAAATTTTCAGTAGGTAAGCTAAAATTCATTTAAGAAAAAGAATGGGGGGATAATAGATGCTGGAAGAATATTTTCAGGAAGTCGGGTTGACACTCGTTGAATTACCCATTGAATTTTCAGATGATCGGTTGATTTATCGTGGCTATATCAAAGAATTGCCAATGATCAACGCGGAAGGTGAAACTAGAAAAGCGATGCAGCAAAAAATAGCTGGTATGTATCAGGTGTATCGGGAACAGCTATTGGCAGAATCAGCGGAAGAAGAAAAAACGATGAACTTGTCCATGGATGAGCTGCTTCGTTATTATGATGGCGAAACATTTGACGGATTTTCACTTCTTAACGAAGAGGAAACAGATTTACCAGGCAGCTGGTAGGAGAACACCGTTTATATGGAAAGAGGCTGGGACAGAAGCGTTTAACTCCAAGAAATAAGAAGAAATTCACGAAAATTGCTTTTCAAATTTTTGCGAATTTCAGCTTATTTCCGAAGGAGTTGCTTCTGCTCCCGCCGTTTATACATGTTTAGAGCGTGGGACAAAAGTTTTTCTTTACTTTTGTCCCACGCTCTAAAAAGTTCGGCAGTTTTTTGCCGATGTTCAAAGCACCCTACTTATCGTACGGATATTTTTTAGCGGAAAGTCCGATTCAAGTGGTTTTTATTCAGCTGATATTTATAAGATAAGTGAAAGATACCAGCAATCAGCAACGTAATCGTATAGGCAATTGAATGATCGAAAAAAGAATAGTAATTGACTCCAGCTAACAGGCATAATGCAACCATATAGCTGATGTGTAAGCGAGCAACCAAACCTTTTGGCCCAATTTTGTCAAAATACTGCGCCCATTTTTCCCGTTGACTCCCTATGCTTCGTTTTTTGAACTGAAAAAAAAGGGATAAAATACCGACTCCTAGAAAAGCAGCGATATTCAGAGAAATAAGGTAAATAAAAAAAATCATTAAAATTTCAAACATATTGACACCTTTCTAATTGGATAGAACCTTTACAGTAAAAAGGCAAAAGGCGTGAATAATGTTTCACACGAAACATTATTCGCGGATTTGTCCATCGCCATAAATGATATATTTTGTGGAAGTTAATTCATTTAACCCCATTGGACCACGGGCATGTAGCTTTTGAGTGGAGATGCCGATCTCTGCACCAAAACCAAATACCGATCCGTCTGTAAAACGAGTGGAGGCATTGACATAGACAGCCGCCGCGTCCACTTCATTCAAGAAACGCTGACTAGCCGAATAGCTATCTGTCACGATTGTTTCTGAATGCTTGGTGTTATGTCGGTTGATATGCGCAATTGCTTCACTTAAAGAATCGACTACTTTGACGGCAAGGATATAATCTAGATATTCAGTATCCCAATCTGCCTCTTCTGCTAAAGCAGCTGTCTCTAGATATTCTAACGCACGAGCATCCGCACGTAAAGAGACGCCGCGTTCTACCAGTTCTTTTTCAATGGCTGGTAAGAAAAAGGGTGCGATCTCAGAATGGATCAGTAATGTTTCTGCCGCGTTGCAGACAGAAGGACGGGAAGCTTTTGCATTGACGATGATTTTCACTGCCATAGACAACTGTGCTTCTTTATCGATGTATACGTGATTATTTCCTGTACCTGTTTCAATGATAGGTACCGTTGCCTGTTCTTTGACTCGTTGGATCAATTTTGCTCCGCCTCGAGGGATCAGCACATCTAAGTATTCTGTCAATCGCATTAACTGTCCTGCAGTTTCGTGTGAAGTATCATCGACAAACTGGATGGCATAAGGAGATTCGCCAGCACTGACCAGTACTTGCTGCAATAGTTGGACCAGTAATTGGTTCGAGAAGAATGCTTCTTTGCCACCGCGAAGGATAACGGCATTCCCTGATTTGAACGCTAGACTGGCTGCATCAGTCGTGACATTTGGACGAGATTCGTAAATGATACCGATCACGCCGAGGGGCACGCGCTTTTTGCCGATTCTCAATCCGTCGGTGTTCGTCCACATCTCATCTACTTTTCCAATAGGATCGTCTAACGAAGCAATCTTTTCGATCTCTGCAGCCATGGCATTGATTCGCTCAGGTGTCAGCTGCAAGCGGTCTTGCATCGTTTCACTGATATTGTTTTCGACTGCTTTTTCTAAGTCTTTCTGATTTGCTTCGATGATCGCTTGTTGATTCTTTTTGATGGTTTTCGCCATCTGAACAAGTAGCTCATTTTTACGGTTTGTAGGCATAAGTGCTAGTTGTTGCGCACTATCTTTTGCCTGTTGCCCTAATTGCATCAAATCAGTCATTTCAAGTCCTCCTTAAATAAAGTACCTACTTCTTTTCCTGCAAGAATATCAAAAATGATTGCCGGATTTTTTCCATTTGCTAGAATCATTGCACTGTTTGCTTCAAATATCCTAGAAGCTGCTTTTAATTTACTTTGCATACCGCCTGTTCCAAAGGTGCTGCCTGCACCACCTGCTTGTGCCAGAATCTTTTCATCGATTTTATCGATATAGCGATACATCTGAGCCTCGGGATTTGTAGTCGGATTATCTGAATAAAAACCGTCGATATCAGAAAGAACGATCAAAAGGTCTGCCGCGACAAGTTTTGCCATGATTGCTGACAGCTGATCATTATCGCCAAATTTTGTCAGATGATCTAATTCATCTACTGCGACAGTATCGTTTTCGTTCACGATAGGAATCGTATCCATGATCAAAAGCTGTTCCAATGTATTCCTCACATTTTTACGACTTTCAGGGTAATCTACCACGTCTCTTGTCACGAGGATTTGTGCTGTCTGCTGATTATATACACTGAATCTTTGATTATAGATATTCATCAATTCGGCTTGACCAACAGCCGCCGCAGCTTGCTGTTCAGGGATCAAAGTCGGACGTTCTGACAAATGTAATTTATGCATACCGACGCCTACAGCTCCCGATGAGACTAGGATCACTTCCTTTCCACGATTTCTAAGATCGGAAAGGACAAAAGCTAACTGATCGATCGCCGCAAGATTGATGTTTCCATTGGGATAGATCAATGTACTTGTTCCTACTTTGACAATAATTCGTTTTGCATTTTTTATTTCTTTACGCATGTGACACCTCAATCAAATATCCACTCATTAATTTCGTTCTATTCTACTTGTTTTGACGAGTAAAGTCATGTAAAAAATAGTTTTTTTGTACAACTTGCAGTTGTTCGGTAAAAGAACGCGTTAATGGTTGACTTTAGGATAGCAGAATTTCTTGAAGAATTTGTAAAGAGAGTCTTTTATAGCCTCGAATATGTTAGAATAGGAGTAGTTTATTTAGGGAGGAAAACCGGTGAGAAAAAGAGGATTTGAAGTTATTTCTAAATATAAAGAGCAAAATATCAATCTACCGCAGCGCGCTACACATCATGCTGCTGGCTATGATTTTGAAGCAGCAGAAGAGGTCGTGATTCCAAGTATCTGGAAAGCAGGCTGGAAAAAAGGATTGGAAACAATCGCAGATACATTGAAAAAAGACGTATCAGAAAATGAAAAACAGTTGAAACCGATCCTCGTACCTACTGGGATCAAAGCCTACATGGGAGAAGATGAATTTTTGCAGCTTGCTAACCGTTCAAGCAATCCGTTGAAGCGGTTTTTAGTGTTGACGAACGGCGTGGGTGTGATTGACAGCGATTATTACAATAATGAGGCAAATGAAGGCCATATCATGTTCCAATTCACCAACTTTGGTTTCAAGGATGTAGTGATCAAAAAAGGTGAGCGTATCGGTCAAGGGATCTTCTTGCCATTTTTAAAAGCAGATCAAGATCAAACGACTGCTCAACGTCAAGGCGGATTTGGTTCTTCCAGTAAATAAAACGATAAAGAAATTTAAGCTTGATTTAATGTCTCATGGTTAGAATAAAAGGAGGCGGTACAATGGCAAAAAAATCAAAAGTACAATTTGTTTGCCAAAATTGCGGGTATGTGTCGCCTAAGTTCTTGGGACGCTGCCCAAATTGCGGAAAATGGAATACGATGGTCGAAGAAATCGAACAAGATACAACAGACCGCAGAACGCGAACAAGTTTGACAGGAGAAAAAGCGAAACCAACAAAAATAGCAGACGTCGTCCCTAAAAAAGAACCTCGGGTCAAAACGAAATTAGAAGAACTGAACCGTGTGCTAGGTGGAGGTGTGGTACCGGGATCCATGGTCTTGATCGGTGGTGATCCAGGTATTGGTAAATCCACTTTGCTATTACAAGTTTCTCAGCAATTAGCAGCCATAGGCGGGAAAGTCTTGTATGTATCCGGCGAAGAAAGCGCAGAACAGATAAAATTACGCGCGGAGCGCCTCGGAAGTATCAACACAGAATTTTATCTATACGCTGAAACAGATATGAATGAAATCAGTCGTGCCATCGAACATATCTCCCCTGATTATGTTATTATTGATTCCATCCAAACGATGACGCAGCCAGACATCACAAGTGTGGCAGGAAGCGTCAGCCAAGTAAGAGAAACCACTGCAGAATTACTCAAAATCGCTAAAACAAATGGGATTGCCATCTTTATCGTCGGTCATGTTACGAAAGAAGGTTCGATCGCCGGTCCAAGAATGTTAGAGCATATGGTGGATACAGTGTTATATTTTGAAGGTGAACAACATCATAGTTTCCGAATTTTACGAGCGGTAAAAAACCGATTTGGCTCAACGAACGAGATTGGGATTTTTGAAATGCATGAGCATGGATTGGAAGAAGTCGCTAACCCTTCACAGATTTTCTTAGAGGAACGCCTAGACGGTGCGACTGGCTCTGCTATCGTTGTAGCAATGGAAGGAACACGTCCAATTTTGGTAGAGATCCAAGCATTAGTCACACCTACTATGTTCGGAAATGCTAAGCGAACAACAACAGGTCTTGATTTCAATCGTGTATCTCTGATCATGGCAGTGCTGGAAAAAAGAGCTGGACTACTTCTTCAGAATCAAGATGCTTACTTAAAAGCTGCAGGTGGGGTAAAATTAAATGAACCAGCGATTGATTTAGCTATCGCTGTCAGTATTGCTTCAAGCTACAAAGAAAAAGGAACACAGCCGACGGAATGTTTCATCGGTGAAATCGGACTGACTGGAGAAATCAGACGTGTCAGTCATATTGAACAACGGGTCAAAGAAGTCCAAAAACTCGGCTTCACAAAAGTTTACCTGCCTAAAAACAACTTAGGCAACTGGGAAGCGCCAAAAGGAATCGAGATCGTTGGAGTAGCAACTTTGGCTGAAACGTTGAAGCGTGTGTTCCGCTAAATAATAAATGATTGTCGAAACGGAGGAAAAACGATGCAAAAACGTGTCATTACGTTGCTGATGATCATTGTCGGCGCAAGCTTGGGTATTTCATTTTTACCCTCAGCTTGGCAGGCAATTGGTCAACAGTCAAATGGGTGGCTGAATAATACATTTACCAACAGCTTGTTAGGCGCACTTATTTTCTTTTTATTATCTTTGCTGTTGGCCAAACATATCTCAGCTATTATCAAACAAGTAGAACAAAAACTAAGCGAGGTCAGTTTGACTTATCTTCTCTTCGGTGCGATCGGTGCGATCATCGGATTGACTTTGGGCGTTGTGATCTCAACCCCTCTTTACAATATGGAAATTCCATTCGTCAATAGTGTATTGCCGATTTTACTGATGATCATCTTAGGTTATCTGGGATTGAGAATGGGAACGACACGAATCGAAGAATGGAAGAAAGTCTTTGGTTCACGAAGTAAAAAAATCGAGCAAGAAACAGCTAGCCAAGTGGAGAGCCAACTGTTAGAACGAAAATCAGGAGAAAATTTCCATAAATATAAAATCTTGGATACAAGCGTGATCATTGATGGTCGGATTTATGATATTACAAAGACTGGATTCTTAGAAGGAACCTTGATGATCCCTAATTTTGTTCTTTACGAACTACAATACATCGCGGACTCAGGGGATAGTTTGAAACGTGTGCGTGGTCGTCGCGGATTAGATATCTTGAATGCTTTGCAAAAAGAAGAAGGTATATCTGTCGAAATGTATGATGGAGACTTTGAAGATATCAGCGAAGTAGACAGCAAATTGATCAAATTAGCCAAGCTTTTAGACGGTGTCATCGTAACCAATGACTATAACTTGAATAAAGTCTCTGAATTCCAAAATGTACCTGTTCTTAATATCAATGCGTTGGCAAATGCCGTGAAACCAGTCGTCATTCCTGGCGAAACGATGAATGTTCTAGTAGTAAAAGCTGGGACAGAACGCCAGCAAGGGGTAGCCTACCTTGATGACGGCACGATGGTTGTCGTAGAAGATGGACAGCATTACATGAATGAACGTATCGAAGTCGTTGTGACAAGCGCTCTTCAAACAGCCGCTGGACGCATGATCTTTGCTAAACCTGCCCATGCAGGACGAGGGATCGACAATAAAAAAGAGACAGAGAAAAAGACAAAACAATCAAAATAAAAAAGAAATTCAGCCAACTGGTAAGGAAATTCAACCAGTTGGCTTTACTATTTACCTTAGAAAAGGTAAAATTTGTGCTGAGTGGCTTTAAATAAATGATATTTGAGAAGCCGTAACTGACGGAATTTTTACTGTTAGTCAAAGTCTAGTTTGAAAGAAGAGGAAGAAAATGACGAAAGTACGCGTACGCTATGCACCAAGTCCAACTGGGCACCTGCATATTGGAAATGCAAGAACTGCATTGTTCAATTATTTGTTTGCCCGCCACAATGATGGAGACTTTATTATTCGTATTGAGGATACTGACCAAAAACGTAATATCGAAGATGGCGAAAAAAGCCAGTTGGAAAACCTTGCTTGGTTGGGAATGGATTGGGATGAATCTCCTGAAAATCCTGGAGAATACGGCCCTTACCGTCAATCTGAACGTAAAGAAATCTATCAACCGCTGATTGATCAGTTACTTGCTAGCAATCGAGCATACAAATGCTATTGCACAGAAGAAGAATTAGAAGCAGAACGGGAAGCACAACGCGCAAGAGGAGAAATGCCTCATTACGCAGGAACATGTGCGAACTTGACACCTGAAGAACAAGCAGAAAAAGAAGCACAAGGTCTAGAATCTGTTGTACGTTTCCGTGTGCCTCGCAATACAGAATACGCATTTACAGATATGGTAAAAGGCGCTATTTCGTTCGAATCCGATAATATCGGCGGCGACTTTGTCATCCAAAAACGCGATGGTATGCCAACCTATAACTTTGCTGTTGCGGTCGATGATCATTTGATGAAAATCACTCACGTTTTACGTGGAGATGACCATATTGCCAATACACCAAAACAACTGATGATCTATGAAGCATTTGGCTGGACGCCACCAACATTCGGACATATGACGTTGATCATCAACAGTGAAACAGGCAAAAAACTAAGCAAACGTGACGAATCAATCTTACAATTTATCGAACAATATCGCGAATTAGGTTATTTACCAGATGCAATGTTCAACTTTATCGCATTATTGGGCTGGTCACCTGTGGGCGAAGACGAAATCTTCGAACACCAAGAATTGATCAAAATGTTCGATCCAAAACGCCTAAGTAAATCACCCGCAGCTTTCGATGCGAAAAAACTGCAATGGGTAAACAACCATTACATCAAAGCAATGGATCTAGATGCATTTACTGACATGTGTCTGCCTTATCTAATCGCTGATGGTCGTGTAGCAGAAAACCCAGATGAAAAGACAATCGAATGGGTGAAGAAGATCGTTAGCCTGTATCAACCTCAAATGAGCTATGCTGCAGAAATCGTTGATCTGTCTACGCTATTTTTCAATGAACATCCTGTATTGAATGAAGCAGCAAAAGAAGTACTTGCTGGTGAAACAGTTCCTACTGTTCTCCATGCATTTAAAGCACAGCTAGAACAAATGGAAGTAGTAGATGCTCCAACTGTAAAAGCTGCCATCAAAGCTGTTCAAAAAGAAACTGGCGTAAAAGGGAAAAATCTTTTCATGCCGATCCGTGTAGCTGTATCAGGACAAATGCATGGCCCAGAATTGCCTGAAACGATCGAATTGCTTGGTCGTGAAAAATCATTAGCACATTTAAATCAAGTACTGAACTAAACACGATGAACAGAAAAAAGTAAGCAGCTGATCATTACAAGAGAGATACCGGGTGGTGCAAGGTATCAATGAATGGTTGCCGAAATGCCTCTGGGAGTGGTCTTGGCGAAAATACAGAAAACAGGAGAAACTGTTTTACAGGAAACGAAGTAGCCAAGAACGTATAACAGGCGTTAGCTGTCAGAGATAATCGTTGATTATGAAGAAAAGTGGAACCACGCGGAAAGCGTCTTTTGATAAGGAAACTTATTTAAAAGGCGCTTCTTTTCTTTATAAGAAGCTGTTTTCCTACATAAAATACTTACGAAAGGAGTGGAAAGTCATGAGTTGGTTTGCCCGAGCGATTGATGCAGCAAAGAGAAACGATCCGGCTGCACGTTCGACAGCGGAGATCGTTTTGACCTATCCTGGTTTTCATGCCTTGTTTTGGCATCGTTTCTCTCATTTTTTATATCAGCATCGGCTCTTTTTATTGGCGAAGATCAATGCTCAATTTTGGCGTTTCCTGACAGGTGTTGAAATCCATCCAGGAGCAACGATTGGAACAGGTGTATTCATCGACCATGGAATGGGAATCGTCATTGGCGAAACTGCAGAAATCGAGGATGATGTGATTTTGTTCCATGGCGTAACATTAGGCGGTACGGGAAAAGAAACAGGTAAAAGACATCCAACGGTCAAACAAGGAGCCATGCTCTCTGCGAATGCGCAGATATTAGGACCGGTAACGATCGGAAAAAACGCAAAAATCGGTGCAGGTGCCGTTGTGTTGAAAGATGTTCCAGACGATGCTACAGCGGTAGGAGTACCAGCAAAAGTCGTTCGAATCAAAGGAGAAAAAGTGAGGAGATCAGAATGATAAAAATCTACAATACATTGACCAGAAAAAAAGAAGAATTCATTCCTATACAAAAGGGACATGTCGGTATGTATGTCTGCGGACCGACTGTGTATAATTATATCCATATCGGAAATGCTCGTAGTACCATTGCTTTCGATACGATTCGACGCTATTTTGAATATCGAGGCTATAAAGTCGATTTTGTATCGAATTTCACGGATGTAGACGATAAAATCATCCGTACAGCAAACGAATTAGGCATCACAGCACCAGAAGTCGCTGATCGTTTCATCCGAGCATTTGAAGAAGATACGAAAGCGTTGAATGTCGAGCCTGCTACACTGCATCCCAGAGTCATGGACCATATGCCAGATATTTTAGCATTTATTCAAGTGTTGGTTGAAAAAGGCTATGCTTATGAATCTTCAGGTGATGTGTATTACCGTACCCGTAAATTTGAAAACTATGGGAAATTAAGTGACCAATCCATCGATGAATTGGAAGTCGGCGCAAGTCAGCGTACTGGTGAAGAACAGCAGCAAAAAGAAGACCCATTAGATTTCGCTTTGTGGAAACAAGCAAAACCAGGCGAGATTTCTTGGGATTCACCATGGGGCAAAGGACGTCCCGGTTGGCACATCGAATGTTCCGTCATGGCAACAAAACATTTAGGCGAAACGATCGATATCCATGGTGGCGGGCAAGATTTGGAATTTCCTCATCACGAAAATGAAATCGCACAAAGTGAAGCGAAAACAGGGAAAAAATTCGCTAATTACTGGATGCACAATGGCTATGTAACGATTGGCGAAGACGATGAAAAAATGAGTAAATCTCTAGGGAATTTCATCACTGTGCATGAAATGATCCAAAACGTCGATCCACAAGTCTTGCGCTTCTTCATGGCGACCACACAATACCGTCGTCCGATCCGTTACAGTGAAACGACGATGAAAGAAGCAGCCACCAATTTACAACGACTGAAGAATACGTTTGACAATTTGAAATTCCGCCAAGAAACTGCCTCAGAGAATTTGGCAGATGATGCGGATAAAATCGCTTTGTTAGAAAATTTGGAACAGCGATTCATCGAAGAAATGGACGATGATTTTAATGCAGCAAATGGGATCACAGTGGTCTATGAGCTTGCTAAATGGCTGAACACTTATCTAGACCAGCCGGAAGTTTCTGCCGCTGTCTTGGCACAGGGAGAAGCTTTATTCTCGCAATGGCTTTCGATCTTCGGTATTTTATTTACAGCAGAAGAATTATTGGATGAAGAGATTGAACAATTGATCGAAGAACGAAATCAAGCAAGAAGCAATCGTGATTTTGCCCGAAGCGACGAAATCCGTGATTTGTTGAAAGAAAAAGGGATCTTATTAGAAGATACACCCCAAGGAACCCGATGGAGAAGAGAAGCATGAGAGATTACACACAATTGAACGGTTTAGCCTTGGCTTACGTGGGAGATGCGATTTACGAAATCTATGTTCGCGACCACCTGATCGATCAAGGAGAAACAAAACCCAATAAGCTGCATCGTGCGGCAACGAATTATGTTTCTGCGAATGCACAAGCTTTTTTGATTCAGCAAATGCTGGAGGAACATCTTTTGACAGAAGAAGAAGAGCTTTATTATCGCAGAGGAAGAAATGCCAAAAGCCATACGAGTGCAAAAAATGCTGACGTTACGACTTACCGGGTCGCAACAGGGTTCGAAGCACTGATGGGTTATCTGCATTTGACAAAACAAACCGAGCGGATGGAAGAATTGATCCGCTGGTGTATTCAGAAAGTTGGTGAAAAAAATGGGTAAAGAAAGAACAAACAAACATCAATCGAAACGTGGATTTGAAGACAAAAAACAAAATAGATATCCAAATAAAAAGCAAACTGGACGAAATCAGTCAGTTTCTGATCAAAATGAAGAAGCATTAGAAGATAATTTCGTCTTTGGACACCATGCCGCAGTAGAAGCGCTACAACAAGGGCGAGGGAATAAACTCTTTCTTCAAGAAGATTCACGAGGAGAAAAAGTAGAAGAACTGAAAGAAATCGCACGTGAGCAAGCTGTACCGGTCAAATGGGTCCCTAAACAAAAATTAGAAACTTTGAGCAATCATGGCGTGCATCAAGGAGTCGTTCTTGCGATTACACCTTATGAATATTTATCCCTTGACCAACTGATTGAACGAACAAAAGAGAAAAAAGAAGACCCCTTCTTTTTGATTTTGGATAGTATCGAAGATCCACACAATTTTGGGTCGATTTTACGGACAGCAGACGCAAGTGGCGTTGATGGTGTGATCATACCAAAACACCGAGCAGTTGGAATCACGCCTATCGTAACAAAGACTTCCACTGGTGCAGTGGAATATGTGCCTGTTGCACGTGTGACGAATTTGGTACAAGCTGTGCAACAGCTCAAAGAGATAGGATTTTGGGTATTTGGCACAGATATGACCGGCACAAACTTCCAAAAATGGAATGCCAAAGGATCCATTGCTTTAGTCATTGGTAATGAAGGCAAAGGAATGAGTCCAGGATTGAAAAAAGAAATGGATGAATTACTGACGATTCCAATGACTGGGCACGTCCAAAGTTTAAATGCCAGTGTTGCTGCTGGATTGCTGATGTATCAGGCTTTTTCCCAACGTCAGGGGGAGTAGGTCATGAAAAAACAGCTGTTGATTGTAGATGGCTACAATATGATCGGTTCGTGGCCGGAACTGGTCCAGCTTAAAAAGCAGGACAAAATGGCAGATGCAAGAGAAGCTCTTTTGCATCGTTTATCAAATTATGCGAAATATGAAGGACTGGAAGTCATCGTTGTCTTCGATGCTCAATTAGTACCGGGCATCCAGCAAAATTATAGGAAATATCAGTTGGATGTTGTTTTTACGAAAGAAGATGAAACGGCTGACAGTTATATCGAGAGAATCGCTGGGCAGCTGAATGATCGTTTGACACAAGTAACAGTGGCGACAAGCGATCTAGCAGAACAGTGGATGATTTTTTCTCAGGGGGCGTTGCGAACTTCTGCTTACGAGTTATATAAAACGATTAAAAAAACGGAAAAAACAATAGCCCAAGAAAATAAAGATATGCATTTTGTTGATTTTCGACGTAATTCTCCGTGGAATGAAGAGCAGTTAAAAAAATTGTCCCAAAAATTGGACGATTTAATGAGAAAAAATAAATAACATATCGTTCTAATCAGTTCGATGAATCATTGATGATAAGATTCCTCCATAAACGAATTTATGGAGGAATTATTTTATGTCTGAGGAGTTATTGCGCGCTGCACGTAATGGTGACGAAGAAGCATTTGCTGCCCTGTATCAAAAATATTTTCCACTCTTACTACGTTTGAAAAACACTTACTATTTAAGAAATTATGTTACTGAGGATTGGGAACAAGAAGCGAGGATCGCTTTATATCAGGCATTGAGAACTTACGAAAAAAGCAAAGGAGTCAGCTTTGGAAGTTATTATAAAAGTATCATAAGCAATCAAATTTATTCTTTATTGAGAAAACAGAACGCGCTGAAGCGCCGTGACCAAAAAGACGAAGTCTCGATCGACCAAAAAATAGAGACAGAAGGACCAGATTTTTTAGCAGAGATCACCTTGCAGGAACCTTTAGCGATTCAGCATCTTTTGTTAAAAGAAGCAATCGAAAATTGCGAGATCCGATTTTCAAAAAAAGAAGCACAAATTTTTCATTATTACATGCAAGGGGTTGATTTTGCGGAGATGGCTGAATGTTTGTCAATGGATCACAAGCAAGTGATGAGTGCATATGGAAGGGTAAAACTCAAAATAAAAAAACACTTAAAATTTTATAATGAGGAATAATTTAGAAAAATCTTAATGAGCTTCTTACTTATTTTTATTGCATTTCTTTTTTTTTTATGGTAAACTTGAAAATTTTAAAAATATGTGGTATAGTTAGCAGTAGAGGTGAACTGTATGCCAACAACTTTAGCTTCAATCAAGAAAGATTTAGAAGGTCGTATCGGCAGCCCAATCATGTTGGTTGCTCAGACAGGAAGAAAGCGTCAAACAGAACGCCGCGGCGTTTTAACAGAAACCTATCCTTCAGTATTCGTTGTTGACTTGGATCCTGAAGAAAATTCTTTTGAACGAGTATCTTACAGCTATTCAGATGTACTTACTCGGACAGTTGAGATCGAATTTTTAACTGAAGCAGTTTAAAAAGCAAACGAGCCTGAGATTCGTAAGGTTCGTTTGCTTTTTTGTGTATGAATCGGTATGCTAATAATAAAAAAGTAGGAGGCGTTTACTTAGTGGAATACCAGGTAAAGAAATTTGAAGAATTGTCGACAGCAGAGTTTTATGCAATCGTCAAAGAACGGATTGCAGTCTTTGTTGTGGAGCAACAGTGCCCTTATCAAGAAGTTGATGATATCGATGGACAAGCTTGGCATACGTATTTCCAAGATACTGATGGGAAGATCCTTGCCTACACGCGGGTATATGAAGAAGCAGAGTGCATCCATTTTGGTCGCGTTCTTGTTCATCAAAATAACCGTAAAGACGGTTTAGGAAGAAAGATTGTCCAAGAAACGATCAACATGATCCAGAAAAAATTTCCAGAAAAACCAATTGTGATCGGTGCACAAGAATATCTACAGGCCTTTTATGAGTCTTTTGGATTCAAGGCAATCTCAGATGTGTATTTGGAAGATGATATTCCGCATATCGACATGAAAAAAGAACAGGTAACAAGTTAAGAATCTAAAAAAAGAAAGCCGACACTGAAAATCGGCTTTCTTTTTTTTTTAGATTCTTCATTATTTAGAAGTATCTGAAAGATTTGTTTGCTCTACCGGATGCGTATTGTCTTCTGCCACTTGTTTGGCAAGAAGATCGCGTATGTCACTAAGATAATCTTCTGCAGTAGGTGTTTCTTCCACTTCTTCTTCTGCTTCTTTGGCGCGTAATTTCTTCGCACGGTTTGCCGCTTTGACAACTAAGAATAAGACAAAACCAGTAATCAGGAATGTAATGATAGCACTAATAACGTTACCAAACGCAAATGTGACACCTTTTGTCGGCGACCAGTCAAGAATTGAAAGTGCTCCTTCTAAATCAGAAGTTCCTGTGATCATAGCGACAATCCAACCAATTAGCGGAGTGATTAATCCTTGTACCACTTGGTTTACGATACTTGTAAACGCACTCCCGATAACAACACCGACAGCAAGATCCAAGACATCACCACGCATGATGAACTCTCTGAATTCTTTGATCATGAATGACCCTCCCTTCTTTTGTATGTCTTTAGTATATCGAAAAATAAAAAATAAAAAAACGATATACGCTTTTAGCCGTCTGTCCCTTTTGATAAAAAACTTCTATGCTATACTATAAAGTGTAACATCATTTAGAAAAATCGGCGAATTGCCTGTACTTATATATTTCAAGCAGATGCATAAGTAAAAAAGGCCGATTGTCCTACTAAAAGAGTAAGAGGCAATCATCTATGAAAAGGAGCATATAAATATGGTGTATCAATTGGCAGAAGGCGTGAATCTTCATGTCTTACCAACAAAACAATACAAAACGATTCGGATTTTTATCCGTTTTACTGCACGTCTGCAACAAGAAGTCATTACAAAACGTTCACTACTCAGCAGTATGCTGGAAACAAATAGTTTGAATTATCCGGATCAGACAAAGTTAAGTGCGAAACTTGCTGAGCTTTATGGTGCAAGCTTCGGACTATCAGTAAGGAAAAAAGGGAACTTGCATTGGCTAAACGTAGGAATCAGCTTTGTGAACGGCGAATATGTCAATGATCCGAACCTTTTCTCTCAAGCGGTGGATTTTTTAAAAGAGGTTTTATTTTATCCAAATATCAAAAATCAACAGTTTGATCAGTTGACGTTTGACTTGGAAAAGAACAATCTGCGTCTCTATTTGGAAAGTTTGAAGGAAGATAAACAAACTTTTGCTTCCTATGCACTGCAAGAACTTTATTTTGAAAACAGCCCGGAACAAAAAATTCCAAGTTTAGGCGTAGTGGAAGAAATAGACAAGATCACTGCTCGTTCGCTAGCGGCTTACTATCAAGAAATGATGGCGAACGATCAAATTGACATTTTTGTTGTCGGCGATGTTGATCCGGACAAAGCAGCCGAAGCTGTGGGGCAATTACCATTTGAGCCGCGTGAAACAGCTCATCCAGAATTGTTTTATACCCAGCCTCAAGTGAATATCGTCAAGGAACGACAAGTCCGTGAGCCAATCGTTCAAGCAAAGCTGAATCTAGCTTATCAGACAAATGTGTATTATGATGAGCCAGAACGTTTTGCGCTAATGGTCTTCAACGGTTTATTTGGCGGGTTTCCTCACTCCAAACTGTTCATGAATGTGAGAGAGAAAGAAAGTCTAGCTTATTATGCCTCTAGCAGTGTGGATACATTCCGAGGGTTCATGAGTGTCCAGACCGGTATCGATGAAAAAAACCGAAATCAAGTACTTCGCCTGATTCACGAGCAATTAGAAAGCTTGCGAAACGGTGAAATAACAGATTTGGAACTAGCTCAGACAAAAGCGATGCTAAGAAACCAATACCTGCTTTCTCTAGACTCTCCGCAAGCGGCAATCGAAGCTTCTTTTTTGGATAGCTGGCTGCCGGAAACAAAATTATCTGATGAAGAATGGTTGAAACGTATGGAGAGTGTAACGATCAAAGAGATACAACAAGTAGCTGAGCAAATCGAATTGCAAGCAATCTTCTTTTTAGCAGGAGGAAATGCAAATGAATAAAACAGAATATGAGCAAATCAATGAAACGCTTTATCATGAAGTACTACCAAACGGTTTGACCGTGTATTTGTTACCTAAAAACGACTATCACAAGACATATGGTTTGTTCAGTACGAATTATGGTTCGATCGATAACGAATTTATTCCCTATGGTGAAAAAGAAAAAGTGAAAGTCCCAGATGGCATCGCTCATTTCTTAGAACACAAGCTGTTTGAAAAAGAAGACGGCGATGTTTTTCAATTATTTGGACAGCAAGGTGCTTCCGCTAATGCTTTCACGAGTTTTACGAAAACTAGTTACCTGTTCTCTACGACTGATCAGGTAGAACAGAATCTGACGACACTGATCGACTTCGTACAAGCACCTTACTTTACAGAAGAAACTGTAAACAAGGAAAAAGGAATCATCGGTCAGGAAATCCAAATGTATGAAGACGACCCTAACTGGCGGATGTTTTTTGGTATACTAAATAACTTGTATCCTGCACACCCGTTGCATATCGATATTGCGGGCACGGTTGAAAGTATCGACAAAATCACAGCTCAAGACTTGTATACGTGCTATCGGACGTTTTATCAGCCAAGCAATATGGTTTTATTTGTAGTTGGTAAGATGGAGCCTGAGAAATTGATGAAACTTATTCGGGAAAACCAAGAAGCAAAAAATTTCCCGCCAAAGCAAGAAATTGTACGTTATTTCCCAGAAAACACAAAAGAAATCATCAAACAAAGTGCATTGGAAGCAGCCATTACACGAGATAAATTTGTACTTGGTATTAAAGGATTAGACACATTGCCGCAAGAAGGAACAGAACTACTACGTTATAAAACAGCTATCAATCTGTTGTTCCAAATGATTTTAGGTAATACTTCTCGAAACTATCTAGCTATGTACAATCAAGGAATTATCGATGACAGCTTTGGTTTTGAATTCAGCTTGGATCGTGAATTTCACTTTGCGGACTTCAGCGGAGATACGGATGAACCAGAGAAAGCAGCAGAAAAAGTCAAAGAAATCATTCTTGGATTCGCTGATGATCCTGAAGTGTCAGAAATGAATCTCGATTTGCTGAAGAAGAAAATGCTTGGACAATATTTCCAATCATTGAATTCAATCGAATATATTGCTAATCAATTTACGCAAAGTTTATTTGGTGATCGAACATTATTTGATCTTCCTGAAATCATCGATTCGATCCAAATGAAAGACGTACTGGCAGCTGGAGAAGCATTTATAAGTGAAGAGGCCTTCAGTGAGTTTTATATGAGACCAAAATAAACCAGTATTTTATGGAGAAAAGTCTTAAATTTCGTTTTAGACTTGTAGCAGGAACCTCCTCCAAAACCAGCTTTTATGGTATTCTTAGATGTGTTGGAAATATTAATGAGAAAATAAAACAAATCATGCTCTCTTTTAATCAACTTATATTAAAATAAAATCAAACGAAGTAATCAAAGAGGTTGTGACAGAAGTGGTCAGCTTCAAGAAATAAGAAGGAATTTACGAAAATTGCTTCTCAAATTTTTGTGATATTTCGGCTTATTGCCGAAGAAGCTACTTCTGGAACACCGTTTAAGAAAGAGGTCGTGAGCCTGCCGTTCAGCTCCGAGTCATAAGGAACAAGTTCACAAAACAGCTGCTCATGTTTTATGGATATTGTGACTTTTGACCGAGGAATTGGCAGGAGAACGCCGTTTATTCGGAAAAAGGAGCTGTGACACGACTTTTGTCACAGCCCCCAAACATAACGTCTTTCATTGCAACAGCAGATGCTTCGGAGAATCAAACAGACTGGAGAAGATGAACGAGTGGCTTTTGAAACCATCGGAGAAAAATTACGGCAAGCACGCCTGAATAAAAAGATATCTTTAGATGAATTACAGCAGATTACAAAAATTCAAAAACGTTATTTGGAAGCAATCGACAATGATGATTTTGATCAATTGCCTGGTAAGTTTTACGTACGGGCGTTTATTAGGCAATATGCTGAAGCTGTAGGAGAAGATGGAGACCATTTAGTCGATGTTTTTGATGGAAAAAGCAAATTGACAGGATCGGTCCCTGAACGTCCGCAGCCTGAAACAGTAAGTACTTCCAGAAAAGCAATACATCAAGAAGAATCGCATCCAAGTCGTTTTTGGACAAGTCTTCCTGTCATTTTATTAGGATTGGTTGCTTTGGCGATCGTCGTTGTCGTAGGCTATATGACTTGGCAAGATCGTCAAGCTGATCCAATAATCGGCGATACAGCTTCTTCGCTCAAAGTAGAAGGATCAGTCGAGGAGTCCTCTTCCTCAGAGCAAAGCACGCAGACCCAAGAGTCTTCTACAGTAGAGTCAACAACAGAATCAAGTGAAGAAAAGAAAATGGCAATAGCTGCAGGAGAGGATTCCGGTAGTGCCATCGCAGTAAATATTACAGATGCTACCAAGCCTGTCACTCTTGAGTTTACCGCTGTCAATCGTGTGTGGATCGGTGTACTAGTAGACAATGCTTATGTTTATCAAGGCACACTGGCAGCAAATGAAACACAAAGTACCGTGTTACCGGAAACAGCGGCCAATGCGACCATTACGATCGGTGCAGCAAGCAATGCGACGATCAAAGCGAATGGAGAATCCGTACCAGTTAATCCAGGGGAAAACAATCAGAGTCCTAAAAATGTGAACCTGACTCTCCAATACGCAGAGTGATCGTACAAATGAGTTTATTCATCTATTTACTTGTAGGTATAAAAAAGAAGGATCGTGACAAATCTGTGTCGCGGTCCTTCTTCGTTATTTCCAAAAGATCAATTTCAATAAAAGTGCTCCGTTGAATAAATTCGTTCGGAAAAGTAAATAATATCGGTGGAAACTTCGCGGATAGTCACGTAGAATAGGGAAGAAAGGAGTCGATAATGTGAATTTACCAAATAAATTAACTGTACTTAGAATTTGTATGATCCCGATTTTCATTTTGGTTGTAGGATTACCGTTAGATTGGGGACAACTTAACGTAGGGGACACCACACTGGCTGTTACGCAGCTAGTAGGCGCAGTTATTTTTGCATTAGCCAGCATCACAGACTGGTTAGACGGAAAAATTGCCCGTGCACGAGGTCTTGTCACTAACTTTGGCAAGTTTGCGGACCCACTGGCAGATAAAATGCTAGTTATGACCGCTTTTATCATGTTGGTTGACCAGGGAAAGGCCCCAGGTTGGGTAGTCGCGATTATTGTCTGCCGCGAATTAGCCGTCACAGGCTTACGTTTACTACTTGTCGAACATGGAGAAGTCATGGCTGCTGCTTGGCCGGGAAAAGTCAAGACGGCTACACAAATGGTTGCTATTATCTTGCTGTTTATCAATAATATCCCATTCAATCTGATCGGTATTCCAGTAGACCAAATCATGCTTTATGCTTGTCTGATCTTTACTATCTATTCAGGTGCGGATTACTTCATCAAAAATAGCGGCGTGTTCAAAGGATCAATGTAGGTATTGTTTTGTGGATGGTCAGATTCGTCGGTTCTTGATAAAGCGAAAATAATTTGATCATATAATGAAAAAAGAACTGGGGAGAGGCTGGTCCATGGATCAGCCTTGCCCTCTTTTTAAATAAAAAAATATATAAGTACAGCGTATACTATATAAGGGAGCGGGAAGTAATGAAAGCAGAAATAATAGCTGTCGGAACAGAACTTTTACTAGGACAAGTCGTGAATACGAATGCCACTTTCTTGTCAGAACAGCTAGCTGATCTAGGTATCGAAGTTTATTATCAGACAGTCGTAGGAGATAATCAGCAGCGTTTAGAAGAGTTGATTGCTCTAGCTGAAACAAGAAGTGAACTCATACTCTTATGTGGCGGATTAGGGCCGACAGAAGATGACCTGACAAAAGAAGCAACTGCGGCTCACCTCGGTAAGTCTCTCATACAAAATACGGAAGGATACAAAAAATTATTGGCATATTTTGAAACAACCCATCGAAAAATGACCAAAAACAATCTGCAACAGTCTCAAATCATCGAAGGCGGGGTTCCTCTACCAAATCGTACAGGGCTTGCTTTAGGGACTTTTTATCAAACAGATACACATGCATATATCCTTCTTCCCGGTCCGCCTAATGAGTTGAAACCAATGTTTGTGGAACAAGTACGTCCTTTACTAGAGGAACGTTTTCCTTCTGAAGAAAAACTGATTTCTAAAGTTTTGCGCTTTTATGGGATTGGTGAATCGCGACTGGTCACTGAACTAAAAGATCTGATTGAAACACAGATCAATCCAACGATCGCTCCTTATGCCAAACCAAATGAAGTGACATTGCGTCTAACAGTGAAAACAAAGGATGTTCAGGCAGGAAATCAAGCTCTTTTAGCATTGGAAGAAAAGATTCAAGAACGAGTAGGAGAATATTTTTATGGATATGGCGATGATAATTCGTTAGCAAAAGTCGTAGTGGAACTGCTGAAAGCAAACAAGCAGACTGTAACAGCGGCGGAAAGCTTGACAGCCGGTGCCTTCCAAGCCGCATTGGGCGATATTGCTGGTGTATCTGATGTATTTCCAGGCGGCTTCGTTACCTACTCGCTCCAAACAAAAGCTGGTTTTCTGGAGATTGATCCGGAGCTATTAGCAGAATATGGAACAGTCAGCAAAGAATGTGTGGAGCAGATGGCCATTCAAGCACGTGAGATAGCAAGAACAGATTACAGTGTAGCTTTCACCGGAGTGGCTGGACCGGACATGTTAGAAGGTCACCCTGCAGGAACAGTATGGATCGCTATTTCATCTAAAGATGGCGTGGTTTCAGAAAAATATCATTTTGCCAGAGACCGTGCGGCTATCAGATATAATGCGGTTATGCAAGGATTTGATCTTTTGAGAAAACAGCTTTTAAGAAAATGATAAATGCGAATATTTGTTCGGTTTTTTCTTGCTTTTTATTACTAAAAACGATATGATAAGGATAATGAAATGTTGCTCTGATTTGTAAATATAAGGAGGATTATCGTATTGGCAGATGATCGTAAAGCAGCCCTAGATGCTGCACTGAAAAAAATTGAAAAGAGCTATGGTAAAGGCTCTATTATGAAATTGGGCGAAAAAATCGACCAACAAATCTCTACAATTCCAAGTGGCTCTCTTGCGTTAGATGTCGCTTTAGGTGTCGGCGGTTACCCCCGTGGACGTATCATCGAAGTATATGGACCTGAAAGTTCAGGTAAAACAACAGTGGCGCTACATGCTATTGCAGAAGTACAAAAAAATGGCGGAACGGCCGCTTTCATTGACGCTGAGCATGCGTTAGATCCGCAATATGCACAAAAATTAGGTGTGAATATCGATGAACTACTTCTTTCACAGCCTGACACAGGAGAACAAGGTCTGGAGATCGCTGATGCTTTAGTATCAAGTGGGGCTGTAGATATCGTAGTAGTCGATTCAGTTGCTGCTTTAGTTCCACGAGCAGAAATCGACGGCGAAATGGGTGACTCACATGTCGGGTTACAAGCACGTTTGATGTCTCAAGCATTGCGTAAACTCTCTGGTTCGATCAACAAAACAAAAACAATCGCTATTTTCATCAACCAAATCCGTGAAAAAGTAGGCGTGATGTTTGGGAATCCAGAAATCACTCCTGGAGGACGCGCATTGAAATTCTACGCAACGATCCGTTTAGAAGTACGTCGTGCAGAACAATTGAAACAAGGAACAGATATTGTTGGTAACCGTACAAAGATCAAAGTCGTAAAAAACAAAGTAGCACCTCCTTTCAAAATCGCTGAAGTAGATGTCATGTATGGTTTAGGGATCTCACAAGAAGGAGAACTTCTAGATATGGCAGTAGAAAAAGACATCGTTGATAAAAGCGGTGCTTGGTACTCTTATAAAGAAGATCGGATTGGCCAAGGACGAGAAAATGCTAAAATCTATATGGCTAATCATCCTGAAATGATGGCAGAAGTTTCTGCTCTAGTTAGAGCAGCTTATGGCATTGGTGAAGAAGTGGCTGTCCCAGAAGATACAAAAGGCCAAGAAGAATTACCTTTAGAAGAAGAATAATAAACAACATAAATAAAAACGGCTGGTCTGAAGAGTAGATACTCTCCTTGACCTGCCGTTTTTTTATTGAATAAAGAACAAAGAAATCTTGAGTTATTTAATCATACGAGTAGCTACATAAAATAAAAAATATCTATTCGACTACAAAAAGTAATTTAGTGAAAAAGTTTCTCAACTTAAAGGTTTACCTATATGAAACTAATGTCATTTATTCTAAAAACCACCGTTTAATGAATAATCAGAAAGCCGTTTCTTTGTTTATTTAAAGTTGACACTACGGGGTACAAACATTAGAATAAAGTTGTGCATGTTTTTTGTACACATATATGCGAAGATGCATATTGACAAGTTTAGAATAATTTATCATAGAAGCTGTATAGATGATAAAAATGAAAAAGATAGTATGGAGGTGGATTTTATGGTATTCAACATTCTCCTCGCTATCATCGGTTTAATTGTCGGTCTTGGTTTAGGGTTTATGGTCGCAAAGTCACGTCACGAGAAAGAAATAGCTGGTGCACAATCATCAGCTGCTGGGATCATCGATAGTGCAAAAAAAGAAGCAGAAACTCTAAAAAAAGAAGCATTGTTAGAAGCTAAGGAAGAAAATCAGAAATACCGTTCTGAAGTTGAAAGTGAGCTGAGAGAAAGTAAGTTAGAATTAAAATCTCAAGAGAATCGTTTGATTCAACGCGAACAAACGCTGAATCGTAAAGATGACTCGTTAGAAAAACGCGAGAACTCACTTGAAAGTAAAGAAGAAGCACTTAGTTCAAAACAGCAATTAATTGAAGAGCGAGAAAAAGACGTTGAAAAAATGATTGAAGATCAACAAAAAGAACTAGAAAAAATTGCTGGTTTATCAAAAGAGGACGCACGAGATGTCATCATGAAATCGACTGAAGAAGAGCTGAATCATGAGTTAACTCTAATGGTAAAAGAATCTGAACAGCGTGCCAAAGAAGAAGCAGATCGCAAAGCGAAAAACTTATTATCATTAGCGATTCAACGCTGCGCAGCAGATCAAGTTTCAGAAACGACTGTTTCAGTCGTTACCCTTCCGAATGATGAAATGAAAGGTCGTATCATTGGACGAGAAGGTCGTAATATTCGAACGCTTGAGACACTGACTGGTATCGATTTGATCATCGATGACACACCTGAAGCAGTTGTTCTTTCCGGATTTGATCCAATCCGAAGAGAAATCGCACGAATGACCTTGGAAAAACTGATACAAGATGGACGAATCCATCCAGCACGAATCGAAGAAATGGTCGAGAAATCTCGTAAAGAAATGGATGAACGTATTCGTGAATACGGGGAAGAAGCAGCATTTGAAGTCGGTGCCCATACACTTCATCCAGATTTAATCAAGATCATCGGACGTCTGAGATTCAGAACTAGTTACGGACAAAACGTCTTGAAGCATTCGGTCGAAGTTGCAAAATTAGCTGGTATCTTAGCAGCAGAACTTGGCGAAGATATCCAATTAGCAAAACGTGCCGGATTGCTCCATGATATTGGAAAAGCACTTGACCATGAGATTGAAGGATCTCACGTTGAGATCGGTGCGGAATTAGCTGCCAAGTACAAAGAAAACCCAGTAGTCATCAACGCAATCGCTTCTCACCATGGCGATGTGGAAGCGACTTCTGTTATCTCTGTCCTTGTAGCTGCAGCAGACGCGCTTTCTGCAGCAAGACCTGGTGCGCGAAGTGAATCATTGGAAAACTACATCCGTCGTTTAAGAAGTCTGGAAAATATTTCGAACAGCTTCGCCGGTGTAGAATCAAGTTACGCAGTTCAAGCTGGACGCGAAGTTCGGGTAATGGTCAAACCAGAAGAAATCTCGGATCTGGACGCTGTTCGTTTAGTACGCGATATCCGTAAACGAATCGAAGAAGAGCTGGATTATCCTGGACATATCAAAGTAATCGTTATTCGGGAAACTCGCGCAACTGATTATGCTAAATAAGAGTAAACAAAAAAGAAGAGTCGCGGCAAAAGTCGCAGCTCTTCTTTTTTTGTAAGGCACGAAAAAACATTGCTATTATTAGTATTTATTCAACATCTCAAGATCTTTCTCGATCGTCGTATTGATTCCTTTGATGATTGCTGGGATGAATCCTGCTTCTTCTAGGGCAACTACACCGGCAACGGTCGTACCACCAGGAGAAGAAACTTGGTCTACAAGTTCCCATGGATTTTTATCACTTGAAAGGAATTTTTGACAAGAACCCATGATTGCTTTTGCAGCAATTTCAGTTGCTGTTTGTTTGGACAAACCATTTAATACACCAGTCCGTCCCATCGCATCGATCAGCATATAAATGAATGCGGGCGAGCTGCCAGCAAGGCCGATGAATGTACTGAAATCTGCTTCTGCTAAAGGATAGACGCTACCGATTGCTTCAAAAATTATCGTGGCTTGTTGAAGCTGTTCCTCCGTGGCAGCTTCATTTTTGCAAATCGCAGAAACGCCTGCTCCTACGCTGACATTGACATTCGGCATCACTCGTACGATGGAGGCCTGAGGATCTTCAAGCGCTGTTTCTAAATCTGTTAATGATTTTCCTGAAGCAATAGAAATGAATAAGACCTTCTGGCTGTATTCTTTTAGTTCTTTCAATACTTTTTCAATGATTTTTGGTTTCACGGCTAAAAGAACGATATCTGATTTTGATGCAACTTCCTGGTTGCTTTTGCACGCATGGACGCCAGTTTCAGCAGCGAATGTTTGTGCATTTTCAAAATGACCACTGGAAACGAACACTTCTTCTTTCGAGACTGTTCCTGTTTTCAATAAACCATCAATAATAGCTTGTGCCATATTCCCTGTACCGATAAATCCTACTTTCATGTTATCCTCTCCTTTAGCATTAGGATATCTTTCTTTTTCTGTGATCGCAAGCAAAGAACAGGTCTAAAGTGGAAAAATTAAAATAAATAAGATAACATTGGGGTATAACACAAAAGTATACAAGTTAGGAATGGGAAAATGTGAAAAATAAACGATACTTGATGCTGCAATGGATAAAGGAACATAGTCTGATTTTAAAATTGATTTTTTTCGGCTCCGTGTTAGTCTTTGTGGCAAATCAAGTCGCAAATATTGCTAATGGCATGAGTTGGCAAGATATTTGGCAAAGGATGGGACAACAAAGCCATATGACGATCCTGCTCATGATTCTGGCTGGACTGCTGGGTGTCACTCCGATGTTGTTGTATGATTGGGTGACGATCAGAGTCTTAGAAAAACAAGGAAAACCAAAAATGGAAAGAAAAGAGTTTCTTCTTGCTGCGTGGGTAACAAACACGATCAACAATCTCGCCGGTTTTGGTGGTTTGGTAGGAGCCAGTCTTCGGGCTAGTTTTTATGGAAAGCAGACAAATAGGAAAATGGTTTTAGTGACTGTTTCAAAAGTCGCACTATTTATGCTGACTGGTTTGTCTGTATGGTCGTTTCTTACATTTATTGATGTCTTTTTTATTCAGTCAGAAAGTATTTTTCGGAGCTATTGGATCTGGCTTTTCGGCGGTAGTTTTTTAGCGCCAGTCATTTTCTTTTTTGCTTACCTAAAGAGAAAGACCTTGTTCTCTGAGTTTTATCCAAAAGGCTTGCTTGGTCTGCTACTGGCATCCTTTGGACAATGGACGGGGGCACTTGCAGTATTTCTGACTATCGGCAAGTTGATGAGAATAGATATTTCCATGTTTTCGATCTATCCTATGTTCATGATTGCGACGCTGATAGGAATGTTGACAATGGTCCCAGGTGGAATGGGGACTTTTGATGTTTTGATGATCTTAGGAATGAGTCAATTGTCTGTTCGGCAAGACGTAGCAGTAGTTTGGTTGTTATATTATCGGTTGTTTTATTATGTCCTGCCTTTTTTGACGGGACTTCTATTGTTCATCACACATACAGGAGTCAAAATCAATCGATTTTTAGATAATATACCGCGATTATTTTTCCAAAAGGTTGCGCATATCGTGCTCGTAAGTGCTGTATATTTTGCAGGGATCATGATGGTACTCCTGTCAACGATCACTAATCTGTCTGCAATCAGTCGGCTGTTTCAGGTATTATTGCCGTTCTCGTTCAACTTTTTAGACCAGACATTGAACCTATTAGTGGGCTTTTTATTGCTCGGTCTTGCTCGAGCACTTTCAGTAAAAGTCAAAAAGGCATTTCTGCCTACGATCGCTTTACTAGCTTTTGGTATTTTAAATACGATCACACGTACATTATCTTGGCAATTGTTATTGGTATATGTCTTGATTCTATTGGCTGTGTGGTTATCTAGAAAAGAATTTTATCGAACAAAATTCGTTTATTCTTGGGGAGCTATACTCTTTGATGCTAGCTTGTTCGGTTTCTTGTTTATTGTTTACGCAATTGCAGGTTATCATAGTGGACGCTTTTTAGTTGGACGGATAACAGGTAACCATTTTATTTTGTTTCCTTCAGATGATGTGTGGTTCTCAGGGCTCATTGGTTTGGGCATCTCATTGCTAGCTTTAGTGGCGCTTTATCAATACTTAGCAGAAGATACTACGACGCTTGGCATTGAGTACGAAAAAGAACGTTTTGACCGTTTATTGGAAACATATGGAGGCACAGCTACAAGCCATCAGCTTCGCTTGCCAGGATACAGTTATTTTTATTACCAAAAAGACGACCAAGACCAAGTCGTTTTTGGCTATCAAATCAAAGGGAACAAATGCTTTGTTTTAGGAGATCCAATTGGTAATCCCAAAATGATGCGGGCAGCAACGAATCAGTTCATGAAACGAGCAGATTGTTTAGGTTATCAGCTTGCTTTTTATAAGATATCAGAAAGCTACGTAGTGATGCTTCACGAATTGGGCTTTCATTTCACGAAAGTAGGTGAAGCAGGAATTGTTGATCTAGCGACAGAAGACTTGTCTCGGCTGAGTCAGCAACTTGAATATCAACGTTTGATGAAAGAAGGATACCATTTCACTTGGTACGACCAACTACCAGAAGAATTACATCAAGCTGTAAATGAAGTTTCACAAAAATGGCTTCACGGGGCACGAGAAAAATACTTTTCTGTGGGACGATTTGATGAATCCTATGTATTGTCTAGTGGCGTCGGTATTGTCCGTAAAGATCAAAAAGTCGTAGGCTTCATCACCGCTCAACCGATGACGAAAGAACAAGCGGGGTATGATTTGCTGCGAATCTTGCCTGAAGAGCCTGAAGAATTAGCGGATTATCTATTAGCTAATTTGTTCATTGTATACGAGAAAATGGGCTATCTGGAAGCAAATCTAGGATTAGCTCCTTTAGCAAATGTTGGAGAAACAGATTTTTCTTTCTTTCAAGAAAAAGTCATGCATATCGTATATAATTATGGTAATTTTTTCTATTCCTTCCAGTCTGCTTATGAAAAGAAATTAAAATATGTCGATCATTGGGAAGGTCGCTACTTTGCATATCGGAAAGGAAGTAATTTCGGATTTGCTACCATGCAGCTGCTCAGTCTGATAGGGAAAGAAAAAGGAAATGTGCCGAGTTTGGCAGAAGAAGTGCTCACAGAATTATAAGAATCACTAGAGTTTATTTGAATTATGAAGAGAAAATTCTATGAAAGCTGTTGAAACGATGACAAAATCAACAGCTAAGCGGACATAAGCTATACTTTTATTTTTCCCTATGATAGAATACTTGCGACTTAGACTTTTCGAATGGGTGAGAGGATGGAATTGATTGAAAAAGCGCCAGCCAAGATAAATTTAGGACTGGATGTATTATATAGACGGCAAGATGGGTATCATGAGTTGGAAATGGTGATGTCGAGCGTAGACTTGGCAGATCATCTATTTTTTGAAGAAATAGCAGAAGACAAAATCATTGTAGAAACAAATAAAGCATTTTTACCGGTAGATGAGCGTAACAATGTTTATCAAGCTGCTTTATTATTAAAAAACAAATACAATATCAAAACCGGTGTCAAGATCTTTGTTAAGAAGAATATTCCAGTAGCCGCTGGATTAGGCGGAGGAAGTACAGACTGTGCAGCTGCTTTAAGAGGGATCAACCAATTATGGAATCTAGGTTGTTCATTAGAAGAGCTAGCAGAGATCGGTTTGGAAGTTGGTACAGACGTTCCTTACTGTGTATATGGAAGTACGGCTTTTGTCGGAGGTAAAGGGGAAGAAATCCAAGTATTACCTTCTATGCCGCAGTGCTGGGTTGTGTTGGTCAAACCAAGAATGAGTGTTTCCACACGTACAGTGTTTAGGGAAGTAGATACGCAAGCTATCCAACATCAAGATATCCACGGACTTGTTGAAGCCATCCGAGAGCAAGATTATCAGCAGATGATCAAAAAAATGGGAAACAGTTTAGAAGATGTCACGGGAAACCGGCATCCAGTCATCCATCAAATCAAAGAGCGTATGGTCAAGTACGGAGCAGATGCTGCATTGATGAGTGGAAGCGGACCAACCGTTTTTGCCTTGTGCCAACATTATTCAAGAGCGCAGAGAGTATATAATGGGTTAAAGGGTTTTTGTGAAGAAGTTTATTTAGTACGAACCTTGCAATAAAAATAGAAGAAGTAAAACAGATAAGAAAAGACTGAGGAGTCCTAAAATGGGATTCTTCAGTTTTTTTATTGTAATGAACAGCTTAAACATGAGTGTTAACTCATCCATTTTACGATTTAATCAGAATATCCATGTTTAAATCAGAAATTGATGGATTTCTATTGACGGCGTTTTTTTATTTTGATACATTAATTCACGTTGATAAATCGTAAAATTACGATTTGTTTATTTGAAAGGAGCATATAGATGAAAAAATATCTTTTGACAGCTACGGTAATGATAGGTGCTTTATTGTTTGCAGCATGTGGAAATACGAATAAGGAAGCAGATAAAAAAGAAGACTTGACGATCGTTACGACATTTTATCCGATATATGATTTTACAAAAGAGATCGTAGGGGACGAAGGAAACGTGAAACTTTTGATCCCTGCCGGAACGGAGCCTCATGATTTTGAACCAAGCGCAAAAGAAAGAGCAGAAATTTCCGATGCAGATGTTTTCGTGTATAATAGTTCAGACATGGAATTTTTCGTGGATTCGTTGAAGGATTCAGTGGACAGCAAACAGACCTTGATGATCGAAGCAGCTAAAGGAATTGACCGCTTAGAATCTCAAGAAGCAGACGAACACGAAGAATCAGAAGAAGGACATGATCATGCGCATGAATATGATCCCCATGTTTGGCTCGATCCGGTATTAGCTATAAAAGAAGTCAGAACGATTGCTGGAGAATTAGGCGAAAAATATCCAGATAAAAAGGAAATATTTACGAAGAATGCTGATGCTTATATCAAAAAGCTTGAAGCACTGGATCAAAAATACTCCGAAGAACTCAAAAATGCGACAAACCGCACATTCGTCACTCAGCATGCTGCTTTTGCTTATTTAGCGAATCAATACAACTTAGAACAAGTGGCGATTTCAGGTGTTTCGCCAGATCAGGAACCAACACCAAGCCGCTTAGCTGAACTAAAAGAATTTGTGAAGAAAAACAACATCAAAGTGATTTACTTTGAAGAAAATGCCTCTTCGAAGGTGGCAGAGACATTATCGAATGAAACGGGTGTGAAGTTAGAGGTGTTGAATCCTTTAGAAAGCTTGACCAATGAACAAATCAAAGCAGGCGAAAATTATATTTCTGTCATGGAAAAAAATCTGGAAGCTTTAAAAGAAAGTATCAATTAAGTCTAGAATGGAGGTTATAAGGTGCGTTACATCGAAATATCTGATTTGACCTTTTATTATGATGATGAACCAGTACTAGAAGATGTCTCCTATCATGTAGACGCGGGTGAATTTGTCATTTTGACTGGAGAAAATGGAGCAGCCAAGTCAACCTTGGTGAAAGCATCGTTAGGATTACTGAAACCTTCAAAAGGAACGATAAAGATTGCTGAGAAAAATCAAGAGGGAAAAAAATTAAGTATCGGCTATATTCCCCAACAAGTTGCATCTTTCAATGCAGGTTTTCCAAGTACGGTGATCGAATTAGTCCGATCAGGAAGATACCCAAGAGGCCGCTGGTTCAAGCGTCTCTCTGAAAAAGATCATCAACATGTACAGCGGACTCTAGAAGCTGTTGGGATGTGGGATATGCGAAACCGGCGGATAGGTGAATTGTCTGGCGGACAAAAGCAGCGGATCAGCTTAGCACGTATTTTTGCTACTGATCCTGACTTATTTGTCCTTGATGAGCCAACAACAGGAATGGATGAAGAGTCTCGAAATGAGTTTTATCGCCTTCTTCGACATAGTGCCCATGTCCATGGGAAATCAGTTCTAATGATCACTCATGATCATGAAGATATCAAACAGTATGCGGACAGACAGATCCGACTGGTGAGAAAGGAGGATTCTCAATGGCGTTGCTTTCATATGAATTCATGAGAAGAGCTTTTCTTGCGGCTATCTTCATAGCGGGGATCGCCCCGATGCTAGGTGTGTTTTTAGTGATCAGAAGACAATCGCTGATGGCTGATACACTTTCCCATGTCTCTTTAGCAGGGGTAGCGTTAGGATTCTTTTTGAACCTTAATCCTACACTTACGACCATGCTAGTCGTTGTGCTAGCAGCTGTGATATTGGAATATCTGCGAACGATCTACCGAACCTATTCGGAAATCTCCATTGCCATTTTAATGGCTGGCGGTTTAGCGCTAGCTTTAGTACTAATGAATCTGAGTGGCGGGAATTCTGCAACAAGCATCCAATCTTATCTGTTTGGTTCGATCGTGACCATTACTTGGGAGCAAGTCATCTTTTTAGGAATCTTATTCGTTGCGATCGGTATATTGTTTTTTTTATTCAAACGTCCGATGTATGTTCTGACTTTTGATGAGGATACCGCCCATGTGGATGGATTACCCGTTCATTTGATGTCAATGATGTTCAATGTGATTACTGGTGTAGCTATTGCTGTGATGATCCCGATTGCCGGTGCACTTTTGATATCCGCAATCATGGTTCTTCCTGCAGCAATCGGTATGCGGTTAGGTAAAAGTTTCAATGTTGTGATTGCTATCAGTGTTTGTGTCGGATTTCTAGGGATGCTGTCAGGATTGACTAGCTCGTTTTATCTAGATACCCCTCCAGGAGCAACAATCACATTAGTCTTTATTGCTTTGTTCCTGATTGTAAATATCATCAAACGAATATTGGTTGCCTTTAGAAGAAAAAATAACTGAATGATAAAGAAAAGAAGCCTGATAAAAACGAAAAATTTTTTATAGGCTTCTTTTTATTTTAATAAATACCGAACTATTTTCTTATTTTTTCATAAAATGCTCGAATTTTTGAAGAAAAACTTATATAATGTAAAACGATAAAATTTCTTAAAAGGAGTTGGAATAGGTGAAAGTACGTCGCAGTGAACGTCTGGTTGACATGACACAGTATTTATTGAATCACCCGCATGAATTGATTTCCTTAACAAGCTTTGCCGAACGTTATGAATCTGCTAAATCTTCCATCAGTGAAGATTTGGGAATCATCAAGAAAACATTTAAAGAACGAGGGTATGGTACCTTGGAAACAATCCCAGGTGCTGCAGGTGGTGTATTGTTCATCCCTGAAATTTCATATGAAGAGGCGAAAAAATATATTGAATCTCTAGCAGAACGTCTATCAGAACAAGATCGTCTGCTTCCAGGAGGATATGTTTATCTCTCTGATTTGTTAGGAGAACCTGAACTGCTGCGTCAAGTTGGGAGAATCATTGCTTCTAAATACCTTGGTGAAAAAATCGATGCTGTAATGACTGTAGCCACAAAAGGCGTACCTATTGCCCAAGCTGTGTCCTATTATCTGAATGCACCATTCGTTATTGTACGCCGAGACTCAAAAATAACAGAAGGATCAACAGTAAGTGTCAACTATGTGTCCGGTTCTTCTGAAAGAATTGAAAAAATGGAATTGTCTAAGAGAAGCTTGAAACGTGGTTCACGTGTTCTTGTAGTGGATGATTTCATGAAAGGCGGCGGAACAGTCAACGGAATGAAGAGCTTGATCGAAGAATTCGAATCAGAACTTGTTGGCATCACTGTATTTGCCGAATCGAAATTCAACGGACATCGCGCTATCGATGATTATACGTCACTGCTTTATGTCAAAGATGTAGATACTCAAACGAAAAACATCACGGTTGTGCCGGGAAATTATTTTTCAGAATAAGAGGTTGTGAAAAAGCCGCTTAGTTTCGAGTAGTAAGAAAAATTTTGTGAAAATGGCTTTCCACATTTTTTCATAAATTTGGCTTAATACCGAGAAACTGGCTTTTGAACACCGTTTATCTAGAGGTTGTAAGCCTACCGTTTAACTCTAAGTCACAAGAAACGATTTCAAAAAACAGCTTTTCATGTTTTATGAGTAGTGTGACTTGTGACTGAGGGGTTGGTAGGAGAGCGCCGGTTACCCAATAGATAGGCCCTTTATGGTCTATCTATTTTTTTATCCAAAGAACACCGTAATGAAAGAAAATCACTTGTTTTGTTGAAAAAATGGGTATACTGGGATAAACTGAAATCAGCAAACTATATTTAGGAGTGACGCAGTTGGACGCACGTTATGCAATTATTTTGGCGGCAGGGAAAGGTACCCGCATGAAGTCAAAATTATATAAAGTTTTACATCCCGTCTCTGGTAAACCTATGGTAGAACATATCATCAATCGGGTCAGTGAAACGAAACCAGATGAAGTGATTACCATCGTTGGACACGGAGCAGAACAAGTCAAAGCACAACTAGGAGAACGCAGTAAATATGCGTTACAGGCGGAGCAATTGGGAACAGGACATGCTGTTTTGCAAGCCGCTTCTTTCTTGGAAGGAAAAAAAGGAACGACGTTAGTTATCAGTGGCGATACACCATTATTGACTACTGAAACGCTGAACAATCTTTTTGAATATCACCAAGGAAAAAATGCAAGTGCGACGATCTTGACGGCACAAGCAGAAAACCCAACAGGATATGGTCGGATCATTCGTGACCATATTGGGATCGTAGAAAAAATCGTGGAACAAAAAGACGCAACACCAGAAGAAGCACTTGTACAAGAAATCAATACAGGAACATACTGTTTTGACAACGAAGCTTTATTCGATGCGTTAAGCAAAGTCGGAACAAACAATGCTCAAGGTGAATACTATCTGACAGATATCATCGAAATCTTAAAAGAAGAAGGCAATACAGTTGCTGCTTATCAAACAGATGATTTCGAAGAATCAATGGGAGTCAATGATCGGATCGCGTTAGCTAAAGCAAATGAGATCATGAGAAAGCGGATCAACCAGATGCATATGGTCAATGGCGTAAGCTTTGTCGATTCAGCAACGACATACATCGATGCAGGCGTAGAGATTGGTCCAGACACATTGATCGAAGCAGGTGTACAAATCCAAGGCAATACAGTCATCGGTTCTGATTGTGTCATCGGGGCACATTCAAAAATCGTAGACAGTATGATTGAGGATCACGTCGTCATTGAAAACTCAGTCATTGAAAGCAGCCATGTCAAGAAACATGCAGATGTGGGACCTTATGCACATTTACGACCAAAAGCTGAAATTGGCGAAAACGTCCATATCGGAAACTTTGTGGAAGTGAAAAATGCTCAAATCGGCAAAGGAACGAAAGTCGGTCACTTGACTTATGTTGGTGATGCTACGTTGGGAGAAGAGATCAATGTCGGATGTGGTGTTGTCTTCGTCAACTATGATGGAAAGAACAAGCATCATACGACTGTCGGCGACCACAGCTTTATTGGTTCTAGCACGAATATCATCGGACCTGTCGAGGTAGCTAAAAACAGTTCGATTGCTGCCGGGTCAACAATTACAGACAATATTCCAGAATATGCGCTGGCAATTGCGAGAGCAAGACAAGTCAATAAAGAAGGATATGCCAAAAAACTCCCTTATCTAAACTAAGACTTTTGCAAAATCACTTGATTTATTTAAAAAATATGACTACTATTTATTAGGTAGAATTCTAGAGTTGTGAAAAAGAAAGTGGAGGTCCCCATGTCAAAACATTACTTTGACCCAAGATTAAAAATTTTTGCGTTAAATTCCAATCGCCCATTAGCAGAGAAAATTGCAGCAGCAGTCGGTGTCGAGTTAGGAAAATCATCTGTTACTCAATTTAGTGATGGAGAAATTCAAGTAAACATTGAAGAAAGTATTCGTGGATCGCATGTCTATGTGATCCAATCAACGAGCAGCCCAGTCAATGATAACTTGATGGAGTTGCTGATCATGATTGATGCACTGAAACGAGCAAGTGCAAAAACAATCAACGTAGTCATGCCTTATTATGGTTATGCGCGTCAAGATCGTAAAGCACGTGCACGGGAACCAATCACAGCGAAATTAGTAGCAAACATGATTCAAAAAGCCGGTGCAACACGAATGCTGACTTTGGACCTTCATGCAGTCCAAATCCAAGGTTTCTTTGATATTCCCGTCGATCATTTGATGGGTGCGCCACTTATTGCTAATTATTTCTTGGAAAAAGGAATCAAAGGCGACGATGTTGTCGTTGTTTCACCAGACCACGGTGGCGTTACACGAGCACGTAAATTAGCGGAATTCTTGAAATCTCCGATTGCGATCATCGACAAACGCCGTCCAAAAGCAAATGTTGCAGAAGTAATGAACATCATTGGACAAGTCAAAGGCAAAACTTGTGTACTGATCGACGATATGATCGATACAGCAGGTACGATCACATTGGCTGCCAATGCTTTGAAAGAAGCTGGTGCAACAAGTGTGTATGCTTCATGTACCCATCCAGTATTATCTGGTCCTGCTTTACAAAGAATAGAAGATTCAGCTATCGAGCGACTAGTTGTCACAGACTCGATCTATCTTCCAGAAGATCGTAAAATCGATAAAATCGATGAAGTAAGTGTTGGCGGACTAATGGGAGATGCAATCAAACGTATCCATGAAAACAAACCAGTTAGTCCATTATTTGAAACAAAAAATAAATAATAAATAAACTCACAAAGGGGAGTCCAATTGGGCTGAGATTGAATCTATTTCTAAACCCTTCGTACCTGTTTCGGTTATGCGAGCGTAGGAATTGTGAAAAAACAGCTGTTTGAAATTTTTCGAAAGCTGCTCCCTCCTTTGTGACTTTTTTATTCAAAGGAGGAAGTTTTTTTATGGGAAAAAATAGAGTTTGGGTAGAAGGAACGATTGTTGCAGCGTTAGCGATGGTGCTGTCATTGATACCAATCCAGATCGGCAGCAGCTTTTCTATTTCATTAGGGCAGATTCCGTTGACGCTTTTTGCGTTAAGAAGAGGGACAAAGGCAGGGATGCTGGCAGGTTTCATTTGGGGGATCTTACACTTTCCGTTGGGACAAGTTTATTATTTAAGTGTCGTTCAAGTGTTGATTGAGTATCCGATTGCTTATACTTTTGCAGGTGCAGCAGGGCTCATGGCTTCAAATGTCCAAAAAAGCTATGCAGATGGAAATACGAAACAAATCAGAAAAAACATAGTGTTTGGTGCATTGATTGGCGCACTTTCCAGATATTTTTGGCATTTTATTGCGGGAGTTGTTTTCTGGGGAGCCTATGCACTATGGGGGATGAATCCTTGGCTCTTTTCTTTCGTAATGAATGGTGCTAGTGGGTTGAGCACAGCGATTGTGACGATGATCGTTTTATTAGGGATCTAACAAACGATTCCATCGCTTTTTGTGCCAGATAAACGACAGAATCTTTAAATAAAAAAGGAAACAAAAAGCTTGAGACAAAATCATGTCCTAGTTTCTTGTTTCCTTTTTGTTTTTCGGTAAGAAATAGATTCACTTCAATGGCAGATAAGAAAGACCGGCATCTTCTACCAATTGCCAGCGCCGATCGTTGACAGAGTAGATTAAAGTAGCGACGACTTCTTCTTCCCGATACCGAGTACCTTTCAATTTCCAAATATAGTCCTCAATCACATAAATAGGAATACGGTATTCGTCATCGATCAAACCAACTTGATCAAAAGAAAAAATGATCCCTTCCTGCATTAAATTACGCATTTCTTTCAATAATTCCACACTGATTTTTTCAACAGGTGTTTCCTTTTTAAAAAAGGATTTTTTTACATTGATCTTATCTGACAGGATAGAACTTAATTTACTAGCAAAAATCCTGTAAAATTCATCTAAATAGCGATAATAAATTCGGTTCAATTGATCGTTCAGATCGAAGTACACGAAATTATTTTGTAGCTTATAAAAAAATGGTGAGTGGAGGTGTGTTTTCATATGGCCAAAATATAACAATTCTGAAATTTCTAAAGGTGTCAATTCTTTCAGCATCGTTAAATCAGTAAAGTCGATCCACTTCAATTCATCGAATCCACGCCTGTTTCGAGAAGAGGAAAAGAAACGCTGGATATTTTCTGTACCACGGATTACTTTCAGCCCTGTATGAGATTCGTATTCTCCAGCAGAAGCAGATGGATCAAGCAAGAGCAAGTTTTGAGGAAAATGCACGATACTGTTTGCAAAATCAGTAGCAGTCAGTCCTTTTGTTAAAACAGCATTACTTGTGGTATCAATATGTACATAAACTGACTCAGTCATCATGTTCCTCCTCTTATTTCCTCTTAATCTCTTTTATTTTACAACATTTGCATAAAAAAAGCTTGTTTCTTTTATTTTAAAATTCCATTACAAAATCACGTTTTCATTAAAAATACTCTCATTTTCAATTAATTTTTGTATTTTTTATTTAAAGGTGGTTTTATGAATTGTTTTCTTATGGAATATCCAAAGTCGAATACGATACTCATGAACTTTTTTCGACGTACTGGTATACTTGAAGAAAAAGGAGAAAGCGATGGAGATAAAAAAAGTTTACTTTTCACAGAAAATGTCGCTGTATTCGCGTATCAACCAAGCAAAACAACCTCTTCCGTTTTTTCAAAGCCATCAAGAAAGTAGAGAAGCATTTTGGCATTCTGCAAAAAAGCAATGTGCCTTTGAAGCAGTATCAAAAAAATATACCATCTATTTTACTATTGATAAAAGTAGAGAAGATGTTATTTTTAATAACTTGCTGATCGAAGGCGAAACTTTTGAATGGCAAAAACTTTTTCAGCATATGGAAGCTTGCGCTCGTTTTTTTATTAAAGAAAACTGTTGTTTTTTATTTCAATCTCCTCTATCAGAAGAATGGTTGCGTATTTTTCATAAAAACGGCTATCAAGGAACCATGCAACTAAATAAAAAGCTGGTCTATCACACAGCACTTGTATTAGGAGGAGGGGGAGCACACGGTGCCTATCAGATTGGTGTATGGCAGGCGCTGAAGGAACATAACATCCAATTTGAAATCATCACTGGGACCTCGGTAGGTGCGCTGAACGGCGCATTGATTTTACAAGGAGACATGGAAAAAGCTGTGGGTTTATGGAAAAAGCTATCAACCAGACAAGTGCTTGCGTTACCAGAAATGGCTGACGTAGAAGACTTGCGTGAACGTTTCTATCAAGAAAGACGCCAAATGACGAAAACGGCACTAGTTGAAGGTGGGGTTTCGTCTGCGCCATTGGAAAAGCTGGTCAAGGAAAATTTAGATTTGTCTTTGCTCAAATACAATTCCAAAATACGTTTATACACGGTGTCTACTAAATTGCCAGAACTAGCGGAAGTAGTGACTGCTATCCAACAAACAAAAACAGAAGAAATACCAGATTGGATACTTGCCTCTGCTTCATTTTATCCTGCTATGGCTTACCGAAAGATCGGAAAAAATAAATATGCAGATGGTGGATATCGTAACAAAATTCCTATTGACATCGCGATTAACGAAGGCGCAACAGAGGCGTTTGTCGTGGATGTGCAAGGACCAGGGCCAGCGAAAAGAATCCGTGTGCCAGATACGTTTATCCATTGGAAATGTCAAACATTGTGGACGCTTGGCAGCTTTCTGCTTTTTGATAGCCAAAGAAACCAATTAAATTTACAATTAGGCTATCTGGAAATGAAAAAACGATTAGGCTGTTACTACGGGAATTGGTATACATTTGATTCTGTCAAACAAGCAGGAACATGCTGGCGTGGATTTTTATCTTACTTAATAAAAGAACTTCAGTTAGAGCTATCTTTTTTCAAAACCATAAAATTTTGGCAAAAACTGCGTAATATATATAAGAACAGGGTCGAACCAGAAACATGCGGACTGGCGATGCTGGAACTTTTAGCAAAAAAACATTTTTTATTGCCAAACAAAGTCTATGAAGTAGATTGGATGTTTCAAATGATCTGCCGACAAGATAAAAAAAGTATGCCAGACGATTTATTGGCACAAGTTGGTCAATTAAGTACAGAAGAATGGCGGAGGTATCGAAAATATCAGCAGAAAATACAAAATGAACGCACGAAAGCCGTTTATTTTGAAAAACTGCTGCAAGAAAAATGTAAGGATCGTTTGCAGCGTGAACTGCTTGAACAGCCAGTTGACACATTACTGATCCTATATTTATATTATCTCAAGGAGGAACAACCATGGCACAAGAATTTTCATATGAAATCGTAGAAGAAATCGCTGTTTTATCAGAAAACAACAAAGGATGGCGTAAAGAGCTGAACTTAGTCAGCTGGAATGGTCGTCCGCCGAAATTCGATCTTCGAGATTGGGCACCCGACCATGAAAAGATGGGGAAAGGGCTGACACTGACGAACGAAGAGTTTGAACAACTGCAAAAAGCAATAGAAAATATGTAATGAGGAAGGACCCTGTCGAATGAAAAGTATGACTGGTTTTGGCAAAGCCATCCGCGAAACAAAAGCATATCAGCTGGATATCGAAATAAAAAGTGTCAATCAGCGTTTTCTAGATGTCCAAATACGAAGTCCTAAAATCCTGAACTTTATTGAAAACGATTTTCGTCAGCTTATCAAACAGCAGTTAAGCCGCGGACGGATCGAGGTATTTGTGAATCTAGCTTATATTGGCAAAAACGAAAAGCAGATCGTCATCAACTGGGAATTGATTGATTCACTTATCACCCAATTGACAGACGGGATTCAACAACGATACGGGAGTCAAAATCAAGTCTCAATTCGTCGGCTGGCGGAACGCTTCGCGCTGGATGAAAACTTCGTAACGGTAGAAGAAAAACCGGAAGAGAGCATGGAAGAATTGGCACAGTTAGCTCTAGATACATTGAAAAGTGCACTTGATTCTATTGAAGCCAGTCGAGAAAAAGAAGGACAAGCCTTAGCTTCAGTGCTGAAAAAGAACACGGAAGAATTCAAACAAGTACTAAAAAAACTCAATAGTTTTGTAGACGTCTATGAACAGGAATTTCAATTAAGGTATCAAAAAAAGCTGGAGGAATTTCTTGGAGCGAAAGTGGATGAGCAACGGTTGCTGACGGAGTTGGCTATCTTGCTGGAACGTGGAGATATCCACGAGGAACTGGACCGTTTGGCAATCCATGTCCAAAAACTAGATGAACTTATCGAGGCGCAATGTCCTGTAGGGCGAGAATTAGATTTTTTGATCCAGGAAATGAATCGGGAAATCAACACGATCGGTTCCAAATCTAATGCAATCGAAATTAAAAATCAAGTCGTCCAATCCAAGACGATCTTAGAAAAAATCAGAGAACAGGTCCAAAATATTGAATGACGAAAGAGGTAGAGACAATGAAATACTATGACGTAACGTTCCACGAATTAAGTGGAAAAACTGTTGTTAAACGGGATATCCCTTCTGAAAAAAACGGCTTTGACGTATGGAAAGATGCCTGTGCAGACTATAATGAGAACGAACTGTTTATTTTGATCAACGACGGTGCTTACGTGACGATGAATCGGAAATTTATTGTTCGAATCGACACAGAAGAGGTAGAAGATCCGACAGAAAAAGCACGTTCTCGAAAAGATGAGATCATGGGTGTAGTGAATACTTTGTCCAATATGGGCTTTTAGCAAGGATGCTGAACAAAGAAATACAATAAATAATCAGGATTGCATTTCTACGCTTAGCTTCTTTGCTCTAGGAATACATTTAAAGGTTGTGACAAAATTCGTGTCACAACCTTTTTTTATTTTGAATAAGTGATGTTCAAAAAACATTTTTTCGGTATGAAGCCAAATTTATGCAAAAATGTGAGAAGCCATTTTTATTTGGCTGTTCTTATTACTTGATGCAGGGTAGCTTTTTTGCCAATTTCTAGCTATAATTAAAGATAACCTTGAAAGTTGCAGAAAAAAAGTGCAAAATAAACGATAAGTACAAAAAGACTAGTTGAAAGGACGTCGTCATGTCAGAGCGTGGATTATTAATCGTGTTGTCTGGTCCATCCGGTGTAGGAAAAGGCACAGTACGAAAAGCAATTTTTGAGAGTGAGGATAATGATTTTCAGTATTCAATCTCAATGACTACCCGTAAAATGCGTGAAGGGGAGGTCGAAGGCGTTGATTATTTCTTCCGAAGCAAAGAAGAGTTTGAATCAATGATCGAAGCTGGAGAGATGCTGGAATACGCAGAATATGTCGGGAATTATTATGGAACGCCTTTGTCATATGTCAACAAGACATTGGATGAAGGAAAAGATGTTTTCTTGGAGATTGAAGTCCAAGGAGCAAAACAAGTCAAAGAAAAAGTGCCCGATGGTGTATTCATTTTTTTGACTCCGCCAGATTTAGCGGAATTAAAATCACGGATCGTAGGCCGAGGAACAGATGCAGATGAAGTAATCGAAGAACGAATGAAAGTTGCAAAAGAAGAAATCGAAATGATGGCTCTTTACGACTATGCTGTTGTAAATGATGAAGTGCCGCTAGCAGTTGAACGAATCAAACACATTATTGCCAGTGAACATTTTCGAGTAGATCGCGTAATCGGTAAATATATTAAAATGTTAAAGGAGATGTAGTCTTATGATGTTAAAACCTTCAATTGACTCACTATTAGATCGTGTAAATTCAAAATATTCTCTAGTAATTTTAGCAAGCAAACGCGCGCATGAGTTGGATGCAAGTGCACAACCTACACTAGATTCTTTTGATTCAGTAAAAAGCGTTGGTCAAGCTTTAGAAGAAATCGATGCAGGGAATGTAGTCAATGATCCCCATCCTGAATTGAAACGTGAACGTTTGAAGATGGAAGAAGAGGAACGTCAAGCTCAAAAAGAGCGTGAACAACACGAATTGGAATCACGTATCCGCGAAGAGCAAAAAATGTAATAAAGAAAAGTAGAGCGAGCATCTAAAAAGAAAAGCAAACCCAGCTGTTTCCTTTTCAAACATTCGCCTCTTATTGTCTGGTAGAAAAGGCTGTGTCTGAACTTTTTGACACAGTTCTTTTTTTTCTTATCCGCTGTTAATTTTTTGTTAGGATTTGGCAGAAAATAAGACAAATCCAGCGATCTCTAGTAAAATAGGCAAGGAACTTTTTGTCGCTTGATATGAAAAGACAAAAAAAGGAGGAAACGAACCATGACATTAACAGCTGAAGTCATTGTGGACGTACCTACTATGCAGACCGATCAGCCATTCACCTATCTGGTTCCCTCTGAAATGGAAACAGCTTTGCAAGTCGGGATGCGGGTAGAGGTCCCTTTTGGTAATGGCAATCGTCATGTCCAAGGATTTGTTATGGCTATCCAAAAATCAGAAGAATCAGCTAACCCATCGTTGAAGGCAGTGATCCGTTTGCTGGACCTTGCCCCAGTGGTCAATGAAGAATTACTTTCATTAGCTGATTATATGAAAAAGATCACTTATGCATTCAAAATCACTTGTCTACAAACGATGCTTCCGAGTGTGATGAAAGCAGAATATGATAAATTGATCTATCCTTTGGCAGATACACCAGAAATTCAGGCATTGTTTGGTCAACGGGAAGTGATTTCCTGGAAAGAAGCAGAAGAAGAAGGCAGCCTTTCTCAGTTGATTCGTTGGCGCCAAGAGCAGTTAGTAGATATCAAATACGAAGTCCATACACGAAATAAAGTAAAAACGATTCGTTTGGTCCGTTCCCTATTAACTGAAAAACAAATCGAAGAAGAATGGGCAAAATTACGGCAAAATGCCAAGAAACAAAAAGAGCTTCTTTTGTGTTTATCTGAACTGAGCCAAGAAGAATCAATCGCTTATTTCAAAGATAAAGAAATCAGTACTGCTGTCTTGAATCAAGGAAAAGAAAAGGGCTGGCTGGAGTTTGTAGAATCAGAACGTTATCGCGACCCTTATCAAGACCGAGTATTTGACCAAACGACGGCATTGGAACTGAATGCAGAACAAAAAAATGCTGTCGAACAAATCATCACAGCAGGTCAGCAACAAAAAGATCAGGTCTTTTTGCTAGAGGGAATCACCGGTAGCGGAAAAACAGAAGTATATCTTCAATCAATCGCTGATGTTTTGTCAGAAAATAAAACGGCTATTATGTTAGTGCCTGAAATCGCATTGACTCCGCAAATGGTCGAGCGATTCAAAGGACGCTTCGGTGAATCAGTTGCGGTCTTACATAGCGGACTTTCCCAAGGTGAAAAATATGATGAATGGCGCAAGATCGAGCGGGAAGAAGCACAAGTAGTAGTAGGAGCACGCTCTGCTATTTTTGCTCCGCTGAAAAATATAGGATTGATCATTATCGATGAAGAACATGAATCAAGTTATAAACAAGATGAGACGCCGCGTTACCATGCGAGAGATTTAGCTATTTGGCGCAGTAAATACCATCATTGCCCAATAGTCCTTGGAAGTGCGACCCCCTCTTTGGAATCAAGAGCACGAGCTCAAAAAGGCGTGTATCAGTTATTGCAGTTGAACCACCGAGCCAAAGCAGCTGCACAACTTCCAGCTATTGAGATCGTAGACATGCGTGAAGAGTTTCAGAATCATCGGACCTCTACTTTTTCTGCTAATTTGCAGGAAAAGATACAAGATCGGTTAGACAAAAAAGAACAAACTGTCCTACTGCTCAATCGTCGAGGATATTCGTCTTTTGTGATGTGCAGAGACTGCGGATTTGTTCTCCCATGCCCTAATTGCGATATCTCTCTTACCTTGCATATGGATACACGTTCGATGCGCTGTCATTATTGCGGACACGAAGAACCTATTCCTAATCGCTGTCCCAATTGTGGGGGCAACAAAATCCGCTACTATGGGACAGGCACCCAAAAAGTAGAAGAGGAACTCCGAGAACTTTATCCGCAAGCTAGGATTTTGCGTATGGATGTAGATACCACCCGAAGAAAAGGGGCACACGAACAGATTTTACAAAAATTCGGTGCAAAAGAAGCAGATATTTTATTAGGGACACAAATGATCGCTAAAGGCTTGGATTTTCCAGAAGTCACATTAGTTGGCGTGTTGAATGCCGATACCTCCCTGAATTTACCGGATTTTCGTTCTAGCGAGCATACATTCCAATTGCTGACCCAAGTCTCAGGACGAGCAGGACGAGCGGAAAAACCAGGCGAAGTCGTGATCCAAACGTTCAATCCTCAGCATTACGCCATAGAATTGGCTAAAAAACAAAACTATGAACAGTTTTATCAGCAGGAAATGCATGTACGGCATCGTGGAGGCTACCCTCCTTATTACTTTACTGTGAAAATAACTGCCAGCCATCCTGAAGAACAAGTGGCGGCAAAGAAAATCTTTCAGATTGCCAATCAGCTAAAAGAAGTATTAAGTCCTCAAAGTTTGTTACTAGGACCAACACCCAGCATGATTTTGAGAGTGAAAAATCGATACTATTATCAACTGATTATCAAATATAAACATGAGCCGAATCTTCCTCATGTTTTGGATGAAATCTTGAATGGAAGCCAGAAAGAACAGCGGCAAGGTCTTTTTGTGGCAATTGACAACGAACCATTAAACTTTATTTAAGAAAGGACCAACTTATGCGCTATCCTATATTGATCCACCCTAATGATAAATTAAAAAGACCTGCTCAGCCAATCGACGTGATCACGGATGAAACGATTGCTTTGTTAGACAACTTATATGAGACGATGATTGCGAATGACGGAATAGGGATTGCTGCTCCTCAAGTAGGACAAAACAAGAGAATCGCTTTGATCGAAGTAGATGAAGGCGAAAAATTCGAACTGATAAACCCAGAAATCATTGAAGCAAAAGGTGAAAGCATGGACGTAGAAGGCTGTCTCAGTATTCCGCATGTCTATGGAACAGTCAAGCGAGCAGATGAAGTGACTGTACGCTATTATGACCGCGATGGAGAAGAGATAGAAGTGACAGCTTTCGGCTATTTAGCCCGTGCCTTCCAGCATGAAATCGATCACTTAGACGGTATTCTGTTCATTGAGAAAATGGTACAGCAGATCCCGGAAGAAGAACTTGAAGAATATATGGAGGAACATCTTGATGACTAAGTTAGTATTTATGGGCACACCTGCTTTTTCTGTGCCAATTCTTGAAGGGCTGATAGAATCAGGCTACGAGATCCAGGCAGTAGTCACACAGCCCGACCGTCCAGTTGGGCGGAAACGAGTAATTACGCCGACACCGGTAAAAGAAGCTGCTCTAAAGCACGGTATCCGTGTGTTGCAGCCAGAGAAAATCTCCGGTTCGCCAGAAATGGAAGAAATCATTGAATTGGCGCCTGATTTGATCGTCACTGCGGCGTTTGGTCAATTCTTGCCTGAAAAGTTATTGCAAGTGCCAAAATTAGGGGCAATCAATGTCCATGCTTCTTTACTTCCTAAATATCGGGGAGGTGCGCCTGTTCATTATGCCATCATGAACGGGGAGAAAGAAACTGGTGTAACGATCATGGAAATGATCAAAAAAATGGATGCAGGCGGAATCTATGCGCAAGAAAGCATGCCAATCACTAAACAAGATGATGTGGGGACGATGTTTGAAAAGCTCAGCCTTTTAGGAAGAAAGCTATTGCTAGAAACATTGCCTAATATTTTGAATGGACAAAAACCAGTTCCTCAAGACGAGTCAAAAGCCACTTTTTCGCCAAACATCACACGTGAACAAGAAGCGGTCGATTGGCATAAAACTGCAGAAGAAATTGACAACCAAGTACGCGGGATGCGTCCTTGGCCGATTGCATTCACGACCTATGAAGGTACACGCTGGAAATTATTATCGGTTGAAGTACTGGCAGAAAGTACAGACGAAGCACCAGGCACGATCATCCGAAAAGACAAAAAAAATCTATGGATTGCTTGCGGTAAACAGACCGTATTAGCCATCAATGAATTACAGCCAGCTGGTAAAGGAAAACAAGCCGTACACGATTTTCTTAACGGAAGCGGTCAGCAAGTTCAGATTGGTCAGCAGGTGAAATAATGAAAAAAATCCCTAAAAAAATGAAAAAATCTGTACGATATATGGCATTACTGACATTAGAGCGAGTGAACAAGGGCGGCGCCTACTCGAATCTTTTGTTGAATGAGATGATCAAACAAAGCGAGCTAAATCAAAAAGATGTGGGTCTATTTACAGAATTGATCTACGGTACGATTAGCCATCAGCGACTATTGGAATTTTACGTTGCACCATTGATCGCTAAAGCAAAAAAAGTGGATGACTGGGTCAAGACGCTTCTTTATCTTTCTGTATATCAATTAGAATTTTTAGATAAAGTCCCTGCACATGCTATTTTAAACGAGGCGGTCGAAATCGCGAAAGTAAAAGGAAATCCTGGGACAGGAAAATTTGTAAATGGTGTTTTGAGGAATTATCAGCGTCAAGGAGCACCAGATCTGCAAGGCATTACTGATCCTATCGAAAGACTTTCTGTCAAAATCAGCCTGCCTCTATGGATGACGAAGCGGTTGGTGGATCAAATCGGTTACGAAGAAACTGAAAAGCTCGGTTTATCGCTATATCAGCCTAGCCATGCTAGTGCCCGAGTAGATACACGCCGACTTTCCAGAGATCAGGCCATCACTGTTTTGCAAGAAGAAGAGATCACAGCTGAAAAAAGCCAAGTCAGTCCATACGGTATAGTAGCGAAAAAAGGGCATTTAGCTTCTAGCTCATTGTTCCACGATGGCGTCATGACGATCCAAGATGAAAGTTCGATGCTTGTAGCGCCGTCTATGCAAATCGAGCCTGAACATCATGTCTTAGATGCCTGTGCAGCACCCGGAGGTAAGACGACACATATTGCTTCTTTTTTGGATCCTTCATGTGGTGGGGAAGTGATTGCTTTAGATGTACATGAACACAAAGTCAAACTCATTGAAGAAAATGCAACACGTCTGGGTGTCTCTTCTGCTGTTTACGCTCAAAAGATGGATGCTAGAGAAGTCAGCAAGCAGTTTGAACCAGAGCAGTTCGATCGGATTTTAGTAGACGCGCCTTGTTCAGGTCTAGGGCTCCTTCGGCGAAAACCAGATATCCGTTATAAAAAACAGCCGGATGAATTAGCGAATTTACCAAAAATCCAATTGGAAATTTTAGAAAGCTGCGCACCAGCTTTAAAGTCTTCCGGTATTCTGACTTATAGTACTTGTACGATCTTAAAAGAAGAAAACCAAGACGTTGTTTCTGCTTTCTTGGAAACACACCCTGATTTTGAGAGGATTGATGTTTTGACCGATCCTATGCTACAATCATCAATCGTAGAGAAAATGTTGACTTTGTATCCGCATCAGTTTTACACAGATGGATTTTTCATTTGTTGTTTGCGCAAAAAGTAATGAGGTGAAAAAATGCAGATTGAATATCAATCAGATGTAGGAAGACGACGTAACACCAATCAAGACTATGCCAGTGTATTTACTAGCCGTTCAGGTCTCAAGCTTGCTGTATTAGCAGATGGGATGGGTGGCCACCGTGCTGGAGACATTGCTAGTCAAATGGCGGTAACAAATCTAGGCGAAGCTTGGGAAGAACAAGAAGCTGCCGACGATGAAAAAATCGCCCAGTGGTTCATTCAATCGATTCAAGAGGAAAATATGCTGATTTATCAGCGAGGACAAGAACAGCCGGAATATAATGGTATGGGAACAACAATCGTAGCGGCAGCTCTGTCAGATGACTGGTTCACGATTGCGAATGTTGGCGACAGCAGAGCGTATTTGATTCGCGAAGATAAAATCATGCAATTGACAGAGGATCATTCTTTAGTTAACGAACTAGTCAAATCAGGGGAAATCAGCGAAGAAATGGCAGTGAACCATCCAAGAAAGAATATTTTAACACGTTCTGTCGGCATGCCAGGAACAGTCGAAGTAGATGTTTCTACTCATCTTTGGCAGCTAAAAGATCGCTTGCTGTTATGTTCAGATGGCTTGACGAATATGCTATCTGAAGAAGAAATAGGAACGATCATTAATCAAGAAGGCCCGTTATCCCATAAAGTAACTGAGCTGATTGATCGTGCCAATGAAGCAGGCGGAGCGGATAATATCACCGTTCTTCTTATCGAATATAAGGAGGACAGTGTATGATCGAGTTGGGAAAAAAATTAAATGGCCGTTATCAGATCACGGGGAATATCGGTAGTGGTGGTATGGCTAATGTATTTTTGGCGCACGATTTGATCTTGGATCGAGATGTAGCAGTCAAAGTCTTACGATTCGACTTTCAAAATGATCAAACCGCGATTCGACGATTTCAGCGAGAAGCTTTAGCAGCAACAGAACTCGTTCATCCAAATATTGTCAGTGTTTACGATGTTGGTGAAGAAGACAATATGCAGTACCTAGTGATGGAATACGTCAAAGGAATGGACTTGAAACGATATATCCAAACACATTATCCTGTTCCTTATGAAACAGCAGTAAATATTATGCAGCAGATTCTTTCTGCTATTTCTTTAGCTCATAACCATCAAATCATCCACCGAGATTTGAAACCCCAAAACGTATTGATCGATAACGAAGGTGTAGTAAAAATCACGGATTTCGGGATTGCTATTGCTTTATCTGAAACATCGATCACACAGACGAATACGATGTTGGGATCTGTTCATTACCTATCTCCTGAGCAAGCAAGAGGGAGTATGGCAACGAAGCAGTCAGATATTTATGCTTTAGGGATCATTCTTTATGAGATGCTGACAGGTAGCGTGCCGTTTGACGGTGAATCTGCTGTGACGATTGCTTTAAAACATTTCCAAGATGATCTTCCATCCATAAAGGCACTTGATCCAAATGTACCGCAAGCACTGGAAAATGTGATTTTACGGGCGACGGCTAAAGAACCTGCAGACCGTTACAAGTCAGCCGAAGAAATGTCTGATGATCTTTCTACAGTATTATCACCAGCTCGTGCAAACGAAGAAAAATGGCAACCTCATGCGATGGATAACGAAACAAAAGTTATCACACCGCTTGCGGCAGATACACCAATGCCGGATTCATTCAAATCTATGCCTCTGCCAAAAGACGAACCGAGAAACGAAACATTGCCGGAAGAGGAAGAAGTTCTGCCTGACCCTAAAAAGAAAGGACAGAAAAAATGGTGGCTGATTCTGTTAGCTGTCCTCGCTGTTTTAGGAATCGGAACAGCTGTATTCTTTGCTTCTGGCGGACGAGGAGAAGTTGTTGTTCCTGATGTTTCTGATCTTTCTGAAGCTTCTGCCAGAGAAACACTCGCAAAAGCGAAATTAGAAGTAGCAACAAAAACAGAAGAAATTGCAGATGACAAAATCGAAGAAGGCAATGTGGTGAAGACAGACCCGGCAGCGGGAACGACAGTCAAGCAAAAACGCGAAGTCACTCTTTATATCAGCAGTGGCACGAAAAAAATCAAATTAGATGATTACAGTGGTAAAAGTTATGAAGATGCTGAAGCAAGTTTGAAAGAATTAGGATTTTCTGCTGATTTGATTCAAAAAGAAGAGGAATTCAGTTCAGAGGTAGAAAGCGGAATGATCATTTCGCAATCTCCATCAGAAGATACAGAAGTCGATCCTAAAACAGACACGATTACTTTCACAGTCAGCAAAGGACCAGAAACAGTGACTTTGAGTAGTCATGTAGGAGAAAACTACGAAACTGTCCGTAATTGGCTTGTTACACAAGGATTCAATATCAATAACATTAGTGCTACTTATGACTATAGCGACACTGTGCCATCGGGTTCGATCATTAGTCAGGATCCAGCCTCAGGTGAAGTTGTAGCAGAAGAAACTTACATCAGTTTTGTCGTAAGCCAAGGAACAGAACCTAAACTGAATGACATCTCCGGCTATACAAAAAGCGAAGCACAAAGTTATTTGGCTAGTATTGGTGCAGAATATATCGGTCATGAGACTTCTGAATATTCAAGCACGGTGGATAAGGACAAAGTAATCCGTACAGTGCCAGGGGCAGGTACGACGATTACCAAAGGAATGGTTGTAAACGTGATTTACTCTAAAGGACCAGACCCAGCGTCTTCTAGTTCTGAGAAAGATTCTTCAGACAGTTCTAGCAGCTCAAGTAGCTCTAGCAGTACGAGCAGCTCTTCCAAAGAAGAATCTTCCAGCACTACAAGTTCATCAGATAGTACCTCAGAAAGCTCAAAATAAGTTTTTAATAAAATAGAACAAAGAGGTTGTGACAGAAGCTACTTCTGGAACACCGTTTATTCGAAGGGACTGTGCCGCAGTCCCTTTTTTGTGTTTTCTATCCCTTTTGATTAGTTTTCAAGCCTTTTACTTTGAGAAGTTTGCGTGGAACGACACCTACTTTCCTCTTCATATGGTAAAATAAACAAAAACGGAGGTGGCACTTATCAAAGGACAAATCAGAAAAGCAATCAGCGGTTTTTACTATGTATACGCAGACGGAGAGACCTATCAAACAAGAGGAAGAGGGAATTTCCGGAATCGGAAAATCACGCCGCTTGTCGGAGATCAGGTAATCTTTGAGAGTGAAAATCAAACAGACGGCTATCTTCTGGAAATCTTGCCGAGAAAAAATCAATTAGTTCGCCCGCCAGTCACAAATGTTGATCTTGGAATCATTGTCACAAGTATCGTGGAACCTGCATTTTCTTATAATCTGCTTGACCGCTTTCTAGTTACCTTGGAATATGAATCAATCGAACCGCTTATTTTTTTGACGAAGACCGACTTGTCAGACGACCCGAAAAAAATCGAAGAAATCAAGCAAATCTATACTAAAATAGGCTACCCAGTGATTGTACCCAATCATGCGGGTGACACGACAGAATTGATCCGTTATTTTCCAGAACGGCTATCGGTCTTCATGGGACAGTCTGGAGCAGGAAAATCAACACTACTGAATCAAATATCTCCAGAACTGAATTTAGCAACAGGAGAGATTTCTGATGCACTTGGAAGAGGGCGGCATACAACACGGCATGTGGAGCTGCTCCCTATCTACGGTGGGTTAGTAGCAGACACACCAGGATTCAGCTCGATTGACTTTTTGACTATCGAAGCAGGAGAATTGCCAAGACAATTTCCGGAATTTGTGGAAGCTTCTGCCCATTGCAAATTTAGAGAGTGCATGCATGCCAAAGAACCTGGCTGTGAAGTGAAACATAGAGTAGAAACAGGTGGTATCGCACAGACACGTTACGATAATTATTTGCAATTCTTACAAGAAATCGAGAAAAGAAAACCCATGTATACGAAAAAAGAAGGTAAACGAAAATAGGAGGAACCAAGAATGAAAATAGCACCATCCATTTTGAGCGCAGATTTTGCCAATTTGCAAAGAGATATTGAGTTAGTAGAAAAAGGAGGCGCAGATTACATCCACGTAGATGTCATGGATGGCCAATTTGTCCCAAATATCACGTTAGGGCCAAATATTGTTCAGGCAATCCGACCTGTCACTAAATTACCGCTAGACGTCCATCTGATGATCGTTGATCCGGAAAATTACATTCCAGCATTTGCGAAAGCTGGAGCAGATATCATTACTGTTCATGTAGAAGCAACTCCTCATATCCATCGGGCACTCCAAATGACAAAAAGCTTAGGTGTCAAAGCTGGAGTAGTTATTAATCCGGGGACACCAGTCTCCATGATCAAACATGTTTTGCCTTTGGCTGATCAAGTGCTGGTCATGACTGTCAATCCTGGGTTTGGCGGACAAAGCTTTATTGAAGAAACGGTAGAAAAAATCACAGAACTCGCTGATCTACGTAAAGAGAACAATTGGTCTTATGCAATCGAAGTAGATGGCGGAATCGTTCCAGAAACAGCAAAAATCTGTAAAGATGCAGGGGCGGATGTCTTTGTTGCAGGATCATATATCTATGGAGCCGAAAATCCAGTCGGACAAATCGAACGGTTAAAAGAGGCATTAAATTAAATGAAAATTTTATTAGCTGCTGGAGGTAATCCGGAAAACTGGCCGCAGCCTCTACTGACCAAATACGATGCCTATGTCGGAATAGATCGTGGTGCGCTGTATCTGCTTCAAGCAGGCTACCCAGTAGATCTGGCAGTAGGTGATTTTGATTCATTGTCGAACGAAGAGCAGGAGGAAGTATTTGCAAAAGCCAAAGAGTATGCCCGTTCACCCGCAGAAAAAGACGATACAGATACACAATTGGGGATCTTAAAGACATTTGAACGTTATCCGCAAGCTGAAGTCACTTTGATCGGCGCCACAGGCGGAAGATTGGATCATCTTTTAGCCAATCTCTGGTTAGGTCTGGAACCTCGATTCAAACCGTTTGCCCATCAGCTTATTATTAGAGATCGTCAAAATTATTTGGCTTATTATTTGCCTGGAAAGCATATAGTAAGACAGGTTCCAAGTATGAAGTATCTAGCTTATTGCTGTTTGACGCCCGTCTCGGCTCTTACATTGAAAGGCAGTAAGTATGTATTGGAAAATAAAGCAGTTGAATACCCGACATCTTATGCAAGTAACGAGTTTCTTTCAGATACCGCTGAATTTTCTTTTTCAGATGGTATGATTGCAGTTATTCAAAGCAAAGACTGACCAATGAACAAAAGGAAAAGTTTTGTCTTTCAGGCTAAAAATGACAGAATCTATTATTTACTAAAAAAAAGCTTAAGAGGAGCAACTTGCCTTTTGTTTCCCAGCATTTAGTGATAAAATTGAACACAAGAGTCTAATTAATTCGAGGTGTCTTTGTGAAGAAGTTCAATCCTAATAAAAATATTATTATTACCTTGGTTATTGTTATCATCGTGGTGACGATACTAAGTGTGACCGCTGCACAGCGAGCGAATGAAGGAAAGCCTAATTTCTTCCAATCCATCGTTAATGACAGTGTTGCAATGGTTGATAAAACAATCTCTGCCCCAGTACGGTGGGTGCGAAACGGAGTAGATTCTGTCCATAATCTTTTTTCAACTTATGCCGAAAATGAGCGGCTAAAAGAAAAAATCGATAGCTATGATGACGTTGCACAGCAAAACAAGAATTACGAGAGAGAAATCGAATCTTTGAAAAAAGAACTTGATTTGAACCAGACGCTGACGAGTTACGAAAAAGTAACGGCAAATGTCATTACTCGTTCACCAGATAGCTGGCAGGACATGCTGATCGTAGACAAGGGTTCTAAAGACGGTATCGAAGCAAATATGGCAGTCATGTCGCAAAAAGGATTGATCGGCCGAGTGATCGAAGTCAATACAGCTTCGTCTAAAATCGAATTACTGTCATCCTCTAACGAAAGCTCCAATCATTTTCCAGTACGGGTATCTTCGGCTAATGGCGAAGCATTCGGTTTGCTTAAAAACTATGATGAAAAACTCCATGCATTAGTGGTGACCCAATTGACTGGTGATACGGATATCAAAGAAGGGGATGTTGTTCAGACATCCGGTCTTGGAGGAAATTCTCCAGCTAACTTGCCGATCGGTACGGTTATCAAAACGAAACCAGACAGTTATGGCCTGGATCGGGAAGTTTATGTGAAACCTTATGCAGAAATGTATGATGTGTCAGTTGTGACGATTGTCCAACGGCTAGCGGAGGATTAGTCCATGTTGAAAAAAGAAACAATGAAGTACTATCTGCCAATCGTTCTTTTCTTTTTGATGTTGATAGATGGCCATTTAACAAGAATGCTAGGAGAGTGGTCGAAAGGCAGTTATATGTCAAATGCCCACTTTCTGATCTTGGCATTGTTATGTTGCAGTATGGCATTTGAAAAACGCTATTTGCTAATCACCACGATTGTTCTCGGTGCAGTCTATGATGTTTACTATATCGGTGTTATCGGTATCTATGCCGTAGCTCTCCCTTTGATCGTATGGTTGATGTATGTAATGAAAGATGTCATCCACGTCAACATCTTTACTGAATTTTTCAGTATGATTATCTTTGTCACGGGGTATGAACTGTTTACGATGGTGGTCCAATTGATTTTTAAACTAGCAGTAGTAAATAACACGTATTTTATTACAAGGTTCTTAGGGCCTACACTGCTGTTGAACATGATTATTTTTGTATTATTCATTTTTCCATTTAAGAAATTATTCAGTGATGAATAATTTCTTTTTTTGTTTTTCCTCTGAAAGTAAAAAAGAATTGTTGTTATCTTAAAAAAAGCCCGTCTTAGCATGCCTTTTTCATGATCATTTTCTGAAACGAACAGTTTTGTCATTTTTAGAGGTTGTTTTGAAACATTTTTGTAACATAACTATTATATCGCTGACATACTGCTATGGTACAATTTTTATATCGTTAAGAAAGACTTAAATATATTTAGATATTTATTAAATTAAGCCAGTCGGAGGAATGAAGAGTGAAAAAGAGTTTAATATCAGCAGTAATGGTATGTTCAATGACCTTGACTGCCGTAGCATCACCGATCGCTGCCGCGGCGGACGATTTTGATTCTCAGATACAACAACAAGATCAAAAGATTGCAGACTTGAAAAACCAACAAGCAGATGCACAATCACAAATCGATGCCCTAGAAAGCCAAGTTTCTGAAATCAACACACAAGCACAAGATCTATTAGCAAAACAAGACACATTGCGTCAAGAATCTGCACAATTAGTAAAAGATATTGCAGATTTACAAGAACGTATTGAAAAACGTGAAGATACAATCCAAAAACAAGCACGTGAAGCACAAGTAAGCAATACAAGCTCAAACTATATTGACGCTGTATTGAATGCTGATTCATTAGCAGATGCTATCGGACGCGTTCAAGCAATGACAACGATGGTAAAAGCAAACAACGACTTGATGGAACAACAAAAACAAGATAAAAAAGCTGTAGAAGACAAAAAAGCTGAAAACGATGCTAAACTAAAAGAATTAGCTGAAAACCAAGCTGCTTTGGAATCTCAAAAAGGCGATCTTTTATCTAAACAAGCTGATTTGAACGTACTGAAAACTTCATTAGCTGCTGAACAAGCAACTGCTGAAGACAAGAAAGCTGACTTGAACCGCCAAAAAGCAGAAGCTGAAGCAGAACAAGCACGCATTCGTGAACAACAACGTCTAGCAGAACAAGCACGTCAACAAGCAGCACAAGAAAAAGCTGAAAAAGAAGCACGCGAACAAGCAGAAGCTGAAGCACAAGCTACTCAAGCTTCATCAGCTGCACAAAGCTCAGCAACAGAAGAATCATCAGCTGCTCAATCTTCAACGACTGAAGAATCATCATCAGCTGCTCAATCTTCAACAACAGAAGAATCAACAACAGCGCCTGAATCTTCAACAACAGAAGAATCAACAACAGCGCCTGAATCTTCAACAACAGAAGAATCAACAACAGCGCCTGAATCTTCAACAACAGAAGAATCAACAACAGTGCCTGAATCTTCAACAACAGAAGAGTCAACAACTGTACCTGAATCTTCAACAGAAGAATCAACAACACCTGCGCCTACAACACCATCAACAGATCAAAGTGTTGATCCTGGGAACGGTACTGGTAGTAATGCAACTAATAACACAACTAATACAACACCAACACCAACACCAACGCCAACGCCAACGCCTTCTGGAAGTGTGAATGGTGCAGCAATCGTAGCAGAAGCTTACAAATATATCGGTACTCCATATGTTTGGGGCGGTAAAGATCCAAGTGGATTTGACTGCTCAGGATTCACACGCTATGTTTACTTGCAAGTAACTGGTCGTGACATTGGTGGTTGGACAGTTCCTCAAGAATCAGCTGGAACAAAAATCTCAGTTTCTCAAGCAAAAGCTGGAGACTTATTATTCTGGGGTTCACCAGGCGGAACTTACCACGTAGCGATTGCTTTAGGCGGAGGACAATATATCCATGCTCCTCAACCAGGCGAAAGCGTAAAAGTTGGTTCAGTTCAATGGTTTGCACCTGACTTTGCTGTCAGCATGTAAGAATGATTAATCAAAAAGAGTTAGCCCTTTTCTGGACTAACTCTTTTTTTATTGAGAGAAAATAGAAATCAGATGAATTCTTCTGTCAATTCCATGAACGTTTGGATATCTTCAATCACCATATCGATACCTGCTTGCCAAAAATCTGGTTGAGTGAGATCGACATTCAAATGTTTCTTTGCAAGCTCTTCCGTCGTCATTGAAGCAGTATCACGTAGTAAATGGATATATTCTTCTTCGAAATTTGCCCCTTTTTGATTAGCGTAAGCATAAATGCCTAAACTAAACAGGTAGCCAAAGGTGTATGGGAAGTTATAAAACGGTACGTCATCAATAAAGAAATGTAATTTTGCAGCCCAGAAATATGGATGATAAGTGGCTAAAGCTCCTTGGTAGCCTTCTTTTTGTGCTTCAACCATCATCTCTGTGATCTTATCTTCTGAGACTAATCCTTCTTGCCGTGCTTCATAGAATCGATTTTCAAAAATGAATCGAGAATGGATATTCATGAACATAGCTAAAGCATTTTGCAGTTTTGTATCTAGCAAATTGATTTTTTCTTCTTTTGTTTTTGCGGCTTTTAATGTAGCATCGGCTACGATCAGTTCTGCGAATGTACTTGCTGTTTCTGCGACATTCATTGCGTATTCGCGATTTAAAGAAGGCAAGTCCCACATCGTGCTGCTATGGAAAGCATGACCCAATTCATGAGCAAGTGTCGCAACCTCATTAACAGAATTGCTGTAGGTCATAAAGATCCTTGATTCTTTTGTTTCTGGTAACTCAGTACAATAGCCACCAGGACGTTTTCCAGGACGATCTTCTGCTTCGATCCAGCTCTTTTCAAAAGCAGATTGTGCGAATTTAGCCATTTTTGGACTGAATTTATTAAAGTTTTCGATAATAAATGCAGCTGCTTCGTCAAAACTAAAGGTTTTTTCTTTCAAATCGCCTAAAATAATAGGTGCATCTTGATCCTGCCATTCCATTTTTTCTTTACCGAAAAGATTGGCTTTTCTAGTCAAGTAATCAACAAGGGGTTGTTTGTTTTTTTGGATCGTCTCCCACATGACAGACAATGTTTCTTTTTTCAAACGGTTGTATTCTAATGGTTTTTGCAGAAAATCTGTGATGCCATGAAGTTCATAGTTAGAAAGTCTGAAACCATCTAAATGATTCAAAGTATCTGTGAAGAGGGGAGCCTTTTCTTTCCATGCTTTTTCCCATGCTGCGAAAAGTGTTTCTCTGACTTTTGGATCTGGATCGCCCATCATCTTATTGAAGGCTTGGCCAGCAGATAATTCGACAACTTGACCATCTTGTTCGAAGGGAATCGAAATGCTGGCTACAATCGTATCATAATGACTGCTCCAGGCATTTAGACCATCTAATGAGAGCGTGTTGATAATGTTCTCTTCAGCTTCTGATAATAATTGTGAACCGTCACGACGGATCTCGTTTAAACGAAACGCGATTGTTTCAAACGAACCATGGGAAAGCATCTGATTCCAATCATTGTCAGATATTTCTGCAAATTTCTTCGACAATACTGTTTCGGCTGATTGTAGACGAGGAAGCAAGGCGTAAAGCTTACCTGATAAGATCTTTGCATCTGAATCATTGACATTGGCAGAAAGCAATGCAGTAATATAGCTGTTGCATTGGGTAAAGCCGTTCGTAATCGTTTCTTGCAATTGAAGAACCGCTTTTAGCTGCTCTGCATTGTCAGAACTAGGTGACCATTTTGTTACACGTTGATAATATTCGTTCGTTTGGTCTTCCAATTGCTTCATCCGTTGGTTCAAAGCATCAGAATGACTTCCTCCGGGGAAAATAGATTCTAGATCCCAATTTAATGAATAACTCATGAAAAAACTCCCTTCATATTGTAATACAAAATTAAGTATAGCACTTTTTTATAGAAGAAGTCTCTATGAAAATGATTGTTGTTTCTTCAAAAAAAGTCTAAGATAAATACAGAGGTGACTTATGAATTCTTCAAAAAAACAACTGAAAAACGGAAATATTTATTTAGTGATCGCACTTATAGTCGTTGCCATCTTATTTTACAGTTCTTCTCAAACTTACGGACAGCAATCACAAGTTTCGCGATTAGAAAGCTGGCTTCCTAATCAGCCATTTAAGGACACATTAGCAGGTATACATTTTAATTATGGTGGAAGTATCGTGAGTATCGACCATCTGGGCTACGCCAAATTTGTAGAGTTCTTTTTAAGAAAAGGCGCACATTTTGGTACTTATTTTGTTTTGGGTGGTAGCTTGTTTTTAGGTGTTTTCCCTAAACTAAAAATTTGGTGGCTGACAGCGATCCTTGCTTGGCTTTCAGCAACAGGATACGCAGGTTTGGACGAATTCCATCAAATGATGACCGGTGGACGAACACCTATGTTCCAAGATGTCATGTTGGATTCGATCGGTGCTCTGACTGCTGTGGTATTATGTGTGCTTTTTGCGGCATTCAAGAAGCGTTTATAGATTGGCTGTGGCTTTGTTTTTTTGTGAAATAGTACTAGAATAGAAGTGTATTCTCAAAAGAACAAGGGAGGAAAAATCATGTCAGGACATAGTAAGTGGCATAATATCCAAGGAAGAAAAAATGCCCAAGATGCGAAACGAGGAAAAGTCTTTCAGAAACTTTCTCGTGAAATCTATATGGCAGCTAAAGCAGGCGGTCCTGATCCATCCATGAACCCAGCTCTGCGGCTTGTTGTGGACAAAGCAAAAGCTGCAAATATGCCAAACGACAATGTAGAACGGGCGATTAAAAAGGCTACCAGTGCCGTAGATGAAACAAATTACGATGAAATCACGTATGAAGGATATGGTCCGGGTGGAGTAGGAATCTTAGTCCATGCATTGACGGATAATCGTAATCGGACAGCGACAAATGTCCGAGTAGCTTTTACTCGAAACGGCGGGTCACTGGGAGAAACGGGTTCAGTCAGTTACTTGTTTGATCGTAAAGGGTATATCGTCATTGAACGCGATGGGTTGGCTGTGGATGAAGAGACGATGTTTGAAGATGTATTAGAGGCGGGGGCAGAAGATCTGCAAACTTCTCCTGAAGTGTTCGAGATTTATACTGCACCAGAAGATTTTGCTGCTGTACGAGATGAGCTGGAAAAAGAGTTCACTTTAGCGCAAGCAGAATTGACGATGATCCCACAAACGACGATCGATTTAAATGAGGAACAACGGGAGCAATTGGAACGTCTAGTAGATAAGCTAGAAGACGATGATGATGTCTCAGAAGTCTTTACTGCTGCTGAAATGTAAGCAAGCGCATAGTTGAGATAATAAGTAAGAACGCACCTGTACGATTCGTACTGGTGCGTTCTTTTTATCAATTCTTTTTTGTTAGAAGACCAATACAGGTGTTCCTTTTTCGACCATCCCGAATAATTCCTTCATTACACTTGGCGGAGTGTTGATACAGCCATGTGAACCGCGGGTTTTCCATAAATCTCCGCCGTATTCAGGTTGCCAGTCAGAATCATGGATACCAACACCTGTCCAGTCAATCGGCATCCAGTAATTTACTGGACTCTCGTAAGGCGTTCCGTCGTCATTTGTTCCTTTTAAAGTTGCATCTTCTTCTTTATTCCAAACATAGAAGACCCCAGCAGGTGTAGGTGTAGATGGCTTTCCGGAAACGATATCTGTTTCAAGGGCTACTTTTCCGTCTTTATAATACCACATATGCTGGTTCTCTAAATCAACTTCGATATACGTATCTTCGATCAATGGATGATCAGCGGTTGTGCCACCTTGCACAATCGGAGAACGAGTAAAGTCTTGGCCTGTCAGAATAGCTTTTTTCAACGCTTCTGTCTCGCTATCTGTTTGGATCGTCCAGCTGTAAGTGCCAACTGGGACCGTAACTTCTCCTCTTTTTGTACTTTTAAATTTTGTGTCATTCGTACTTGTGTTATACTTTGTGCCTAAATCTGTTACATATTGACGTACTTGTTCTGTATCTAAATCGACTTTTCCGTCGTAGGTCAGCCAGCTCATGATATCACTTGATGGAATCTGGAAAGTCTCACCGTTTATACTGTAAGTAGCTTTTACTTTTGCGATAGCATTCATGGATTCGAGCTGTTCTTTCAGTGAACTGTCTCCGGAGGTTACTTTTGGTTTTTCTTTGAACTCAGTTAATTCAATCGTATCTTTACCGGAATTTACTGCACTTTTTATTTGTTTGACCGCAGCATCGACGTTGATGGTATTTCCATTGACTTCAGGCTTGATAACAAAAGAGTCGCCTGATTTTTCAATTGTTGCATCAGTTGTAGGTGTCCGGTCTTTATTCAGATCAGTCAGTTTAGTTGTCAATGTCTGAACGGTAGTATCCAGTTTCTGGTGGTCTTGACTGATAGGATCGATTTCTTGTTTTTCCGCTGCTGAAACATAAGTCATTCCCCAAGTCCATCCGTTTTGTTCATTTAGGATCGGAGAAAGCTCAGAAGTGAAATCATCTTTATAGCCGAGCTCAGATTTTGGTACTTCCTGCCAGACTTTTCCATCTTCTTTAATAGCTAATTTTTTATCGGAATAAGCTTCTTTTAATTTTTCATTTGCTTTTTCGACTGTTAGATCGCTGACATTTATTCCGTTGATTTCCGTATTCGGCAAAAAATGTTTTGTGTAGTATGTACTGCGATAGGTATAAAAGCTAATCAGCACTAAGAGAACACCAAGAGCTGAAAGCAAAGCAACATGTTTCGATTTTTTTCGATGCGAAGATCTTGTCATATCGACAACTCCTTAAGTAAAAGTTTAGGGTGGAACGGTCTCATGATAGCATAATTTAGACGAAAAGACGAAGGTTATCTCTTCTTTATGAAAAAATTTAGAAACCAGAAGAGTGATAAAATAAAAAAACGGAAAACACCGTTTAGATGTTTTCCGTCATATTCAAAAATTATTCAGCGTCTAGTTTAGCAAAAGCTTCATCTAGAATTTCTTTTAATTGTTTAGCAGAAGCAGCCATGCGGTCTTGTTCGCTGTCGCTTAAAGGAATTTCGATTACTTTTTGGATACCTTGACGGTTGATAACAGCAGGTGCACCAATGTAGATGTCGTTCAATCCATATTCGCCATTCATGAAGACTGATAAAGGAAGAACAGCATTTTCATCATCTAAGATGGCACGAGTGATACGTGCTAATGCTACTGCGATACCATAGAAAGTAGCACCTTTTTTCTCGATAATTGTGTAAGCAGCGTCACGTACGCCGAAGAATAGGTTAACCATAGCTTCTTCATCGATTTCAGGGTTGTTTTTCACCCATTCATAGATTTGCAAGCCGGCAACATTTGCATGTGACCAAACTGGGAATTCTGAATCTCCGTGTTCACCTAAGATGTAAGCATGGACGTTACGTGCATCAACGTCAACTAATTCCGCAAGTGCTTGACGGAAACGAGCAGAGTCAAGAGACGTACCTGAACCGATAACGCGTTCTTTAGGGAAACCTGAGAATTTCCAAGTTGAGTAAGTCAAAATATCTACTGGGTTAGCGGCAACTAAAAAGATACCGTTAAATCCTGATTCAACGATTTGTGTGACAACATCGCGGTTGATTTTTAAGTTTTTGTTTACTAAGTCTAAACGAGTTTCACCTGGTTTTTGTGGTGCGCCAGCTGTAATAACAACTAAGTCAGCATCATGTGCGTCTGCGTAAGTAGCAGAGTAGATTTTTTTAGGTGAAGTAAATGCCAAAGCGTGAGACAAGTCAATTGCGTCTCCTTCAGTTTTAGCAGTATTGATATCCACGATACCTACTTCTTGAGCAATATTTTGAGTAACTAGAGCAAAGGCATAGCTAGAACCTACGGCGCCGTCTCCAACAAGAATAACTTTTTGATGATCTTTTTTTTCTGCAGCTGCAGTCATTTAGTATCAATCCTTCCATTGATTTGTTTTTTCCCATGCTTATGCTAACATTTCTCAAGCCCCATGTCACGCTATTTGGCTATAAAATATAACAGATAACAAGGTTGTATTATATGTAAAAGCTTACATGTGCGTTATTTCACTATTTTTATAAATCAATTATTTCATTAAACTTTGAAGAAATTTTTAATTTCTTTATCATTTATTAACGATTCTCTTTTAGCCGAAACGCTTTGTTTTGTGGTATACTATACATTGACAGTATAAAAAAGAAAAAAAGCTCGATGGACTGGACCGCTAATTAGCAGTCCAGCCTTTTGTGCTGTTTTTAGAATTAGGTGGAAAAACAAAAATGAAAATGATCGTCGGGTTAGGAAACCCAGGTACCAAATACCAATATACTAAACACAATATCGGCTTTATGGTCGTGGATCAAATTGCACGCGAACATCAAGCTACTTTCAAAAAAAATCCATTCGAAGCAGAAGTTGCCGAATTTTTTCATAATGGAGAAAAGATCCTTCTAGTCAAACCACAGACATTTATGAATGAATCTGGTCGTGCAGTCGGACCGTTAATGACTTATTTTGGGATTTATCCAGAAGAATTAGTCGTCATCTACGATGATTTGGATCTGGCAGTAGGAAAGATCCGGCTCCGTCAAAAGGGGAGTGCCGGCGGGCATAATGGTATCAAAAGTATCATTTCCCATTTGAATACGAATGTCTTTGATCGAATCAAGGTGGGAATCGGCAGACCAGAAGGAAAAAAAACAGTGGTCCAGCATGTGCTTAGTCCTTTCAGCAAAGAAAATCAGCCTTTGATAGAAGAAAGCATATTTCAATCTGTTAAAGCAGTCGAATATCTCATAGAAGGGCATTCGTTCGTGGATGCGATGAATCAATTCAATTGAGAAAGGAGGAAAAGGAATGGATATCATTCAATTAGTCGGAAAAGATCCGCAAGTAAAAGAATGGATCAGCAATTTAGAAGAAAAAATGCCTAGACAACTAATCACAGGATTAGCTGGCTCAGCGAAGACGCTTCTATTTGCTCGAGCATTTAAGAAAACAAATAAAAATATGATCATTCTGATGCCAAATTTGTATTATGCCAATCAGTTAGCAGAAGATCTGCAACATGTGATTCCGCAGGATCAGATCCATTTATTTCCAGTGGATGAAGTGCTTTCTGCTGAAATGGCCTTTTCTTCTCCAGAAGCGCGAGGCGAGAGAGTCGCAACGCTCAACGCACTTCAAGAAAAAAAAGCAGGTATCTATTTGTTGCCAGTCGCAGCTTTGCACAAGCGGCTGCCGAATAAGAAAACTTGGCTACAGGCGCAATTGAATTGGCATGTTGGTGATGAGATAGATGTGGAAAATCTTCCTCGCCAATTGACTTTGATGGGCTATGTACGAGAAGAAATGGTCGCAAAACCCGGAGAATTCAGTATTCGAGGAAGCATCGTCGATATTTACCCATTAACAACAAACTATCCTATTCGTGTAGAATTATTTGATGTAGAGATAGATTCTATGCGGTATTTTGAAGCAGAAACACAACGTTCAATCGAAAAAACGGAAGAAATCTGGGTTTCTCCAACGAGTGAACAAGTCTATGGACCAGAGGATCTGGAACATGGAATAGAGCAAATGCAAAAAATGCTAGAAAAACGGCTTGCTGCGACCACAGAAGAAGCAGACCGCGAGTTTTTACAAGATTACTTCGGTCAGATGACTTCAAGTTGGCAAGCAGGTATCCCGACAGAAGAAGCAAAATTCTACTCAGATCTTCTTTACCAAGAATTTGTAACGATCTTGGATTATTTTCCTTCAAATAGTTTACTAGTCGTTGATGATTACCAGCGGATCATGGAAACAAATCGGGAAATCGAAAGGGAAGCGGCAGAATGGCATACTCAAAAAATCAGCGAATTGCGGGTTTTTTCTGAGCAGTCATTTTCAGCAGATGTACAAAGAATCGTTCAAAAGGAAAAATTTACTACAACCTTTTTCTCACTCTTCCAAAAAGGGATGGGAAATCTTCGTTTCCAAGCAATCCATAATTTTCACTATCGGACGATGCAACAGTTCTTCGGACAAATGCCATTGCTGAAAACAGAAATGGATCGTTGGCGCAAGCAAAAACAGACTGTTGTGATCTTTATTCCGACAAAGGACAGAATACGTAAAGCAGAACAAATGCTTCGAGATGAAGATATATTAGTAGTAGAAACAGAAAAAAATGCATTGATCAGAGGACAGGTACAATTAGTTGAAGGAGCTTTGCAGGCTGGTTTTGAACTTCCTCAAGAAAAAATAGTAGCTATCACAGAAAAAGAAATTTTCCAAAAAACGACGAAAAAACAAACGAGACGACAAACAGTAACAAACGCAGAGCGATTGAAAAGCTATAATGAGTTAAAAGCAGGAGATTACGTTGTCCATGCCAATCATGGTATCGGGAAATACATTGGGATGGAAACGCTAGAAGTAGATGGCGTTCACCAAGACTATATGACTATTTTGTATCAAAACGACGACAAACTGTTTATTCCTGTTACTCAACTGAATCTGATCCAAAAATATGTCGCCTCGGAAGCCAAAGCACCTCGCATCAATAAGTTAGGCGGAAGTGAATGGACGAAAACTAAACGAAAAGTATCTTCGAAAATCGAAGATATCGCTGACGATTTAATCAAACTATACGCAGCAAGAGAATCAGAAAAAGGATATGCTTTTGGTCCTGATGACGCCTACCAAAAAGAATTTGAAAATGCTTTCCCTTATTCTGAAACAGACGACCAGTTGAGAAGTGCAGCGGAGATCAAGCGGGATATGGAAAAAGAAAAACCAATGGATCGACTACTCGTAGGTGATGTTGGTTATGGGAAAACAGAAGTAGCGCTTCGAGCGGCCTTTAAAGCGATAAAGGAAAGCAAACAAGTAGCCTTTTTAGTTCCAACAACGATCTTGGCACAGCAGCACTATGAAACGATGCTGGAAAGATTTGAAGGTTTCCCCGTAAATATCGGGCTATTAAGTCGTTTCAGAACAAGAAAGCAACAAAAAGAAACCATCGAACAACTGCGCACAGGTCAAGTTGATATTGTTGTAGGAACCCATCGAATCTTGTCAAAAGATATTGAATTTAGCGATTTGGGTCTATTGATCATTGACGAAGAACAACGTTTTGGTGTAAAACATAAAGAACGATTGAAACAGTTACGTGCACAAGTGGATGTTTTGACTCTGACAGCAACACCGATTCCGAGAACTTTGCATATGTCGATGCTAGGCGTGCGAGATCTTTCAGTAATCGAAACACCGCCTGCGAATCGTTATCCGATCCAAACATATGTTATGGAAAAAAATCCTGGGGCTATCCGCGAAGCAATCCATCGAGAAATGGGACGAGGTGGACAAGTATTCTATTTATATAATCGAGTAGAAACGATCGAACAAAAAGTAGAAGAAATCCAAGAACTCGTTCCGGAAGCGCGGATCGGCTATGCTCATGGACAAATGACAGAGGCGCAATTAGAAAATACGCTCTTTGAATTTATTGAAGGTCAGTATGATGTTCTTGTCACTACGACCATCATTGAAACAGGAGTGGATATCCCGAACGCAAATACATTGTTTGTTGAGAACGCTGATTATATGGGTTTATCCACGTTATATCAATTACGCGGACGGGTAGGAAGAAGTAGCCGCGTCGCATATGCTTACTTTATGTATGAGCAGCAGAAGATCCTTAATGAAGTCAGTGAAAAGCGTCTTCAGGCAATCAAAGATTTTACAGAACTGGGATCTGGGTTCAAAATTGCGATGCGTGATCTTTCCATTCGCGGTGCAGGTAATCTCTTAGGTGCTCAGCAACATGGATTTATTGATGCAGTCGGTTTCGATATGTATTCTCAAATGCTGAGCGAAGCAGTGTCTCGTAAACAAGGAAAGAATAGTCAAGTGGAGAAGACCACTGTTGAGATCGACCTCGGTGTTGACGCATATCTACCTGAAACATACGTGGCAGATCAGCGGCAGAAAATCGAGATCTATAAACGAATTCGTGAACTTGATTCGCAAGAAATGCTAGATGAACTGGAAGATGATCTGCTCGACCGTTTTGGAGAATACCCAGAAGAAGTAGCACACCTCCTGACAATCGGACAGATTAAAATGGATGGCGATCGAGCGCTCTTGGAAACGATAAGGAAACAGGAGCCGCATATCGTCTTTACTCTAAGCAAAGTTGGAACGAAACGCTACAGCGTGGAACAATTATTCGAAGCGCTAACGGCGACGAAACTAAAAGCCAGTCTAGGCGTTGAAAAAGAACAGATGGTGATACGCTTGACGATTCCAAACCAAATGGAAGAAGCAGTGTGGCTTCAGGAAATCCAAAAGTTTGTCAAAGCATTGCGTGAGCAAAAATATCTGTCAGCGTAGGAAGGAGCAACGATTTGGATCATAAAGAAATGCGGCGCGTCATGCAAGGAGCATTTGTACTGACGATTGCTTCTTTCATAGCAAAAGTATTAAGTGCCCTTTACCGAATTCCCCTCCAAAACTTAGTCGGCGACGAAGGTTTTTATGTTTATCAGCAAGTTTATCCAATTTATGGTATAGCAATGACTTTAGCTTTATCAGGTCTTCCGCAGTTCATATCAAAGTACGTTGCAGAAAGAAAGAATCCTTTCGAGCGAAAGCAAGCTTTGCAAAGTCTTTATCCCTTGGTGTTTTGGACAGGCGTCTTTCTGTGGCTGTTTGTCTTTTCATTTAGCAGTTGGATTGCTTGGATGATGGGGGATATACAATTGAAACCACTGATCCAAGTAGTTTCTTTTACCTTTTTGCTGATGCCTGGTTTATCTTTTTATCGAGGGAATTTTCAAGGAAGATTTTTGATGGAACCAACGGCAGTTTCTCAAGTAGTTGAGCAGTTCGTTCGTGTTTCTGTAATCGTCTGTAGTGCATTTGCTTTTAGAAAGCTCGGATGGACGGTGTACCAAACAGGGACGGCAGCGATGAGTGGAGCCGTTTTTGGCGGGTTATGCGCATATGGAATCCTTCACTACTATGAACAAAAGATTCATGGAGGAGTATTAAGCTTCCGCCGGTTCCCATTATTCAAACAGCCACCAAAATCTTTGATCCGACGCTTTCTAGTAGAAGGCGGTCTGGTTTCGATTTATAGCGGATTACTCATCTTTTTTCAGCTGATCGACTCTTTCTTTGTAAAAAATGCTTTGGAAGTTTACGGTCTATCGGAATATGGTGCGAAGATAGCAAAAGGGGTCTATGACCGAGGGCAGCCTTTGGTTCAATTAGGTTTAGTGATTGCCACCGCATTAAGTGCGACATTTCTGCCTGCATTGACCCGTCATTTGACCAATCGGATCTATCGTCAGTTTTTGCAGACAGCCAAAATCTATCTTAGATTGACGACCGCTTTGGCATTAGCTGCATCTTTAGGATTAGCCTTACTGCTTCCTTATATTAATTATGCGTTGTTTAAAGATTATGCAGGAAATGCAGCGCTTGTATTGTTTGTTTTTTCCATTGCTTTTACTGCAGTCATCCAAGCCTATCAAAGTATTGCTCAAAGCAAGAACTCTTTTCGCCCTTCTTTAAAAGGAGCAGGATGGGGGCTCTTGGTAAAAGGATTGACTACTTCTTTTCTAACTGGTTTATTAGGAACAGCCGGAGCAAGCCTGTCTACCCTTTTAGGATTAGGTGTGACGCTTTGGTATTTTGTCCGAATCGAAACGAAAGAGCTAAATGCTTTTTGGAAAGAACGACATTTTGGGCGGAAGTTGATTATCAGCCTTCTTTGTATGACAGCAGTCCTGCTGCTGTATTATGGTGTATTGAATATAGTGTTTGGTCCTGTAACTCATCGTTCCACTGCTTTTTTTGTCAGTGTGATAGGCGTTGGGGTTGGCGCATCTGTGTTCATTTATGCAGTGATTCGTCTCCGTCTGTTTACAGTAAGAGAGTGGCTCATGTTGCCATTTGGTAAGAAAATTCTACGATTAAACAAAAAAATCAAAAAGTGAGGAATAAGATATGCGATTAGACAAATTTTTAAAAATATCCCGAATCATCAAAAGACGATCAGTAGCAAAAGAAGTGGCTGATAAAGGAAGGATCCAAATCAACGGAAAATTGGCAAAATCTTCCAGTGACGTCAAAGTAGGCGACATTTTGAAAGTCCAGTTCGGCAACAAAACATTGGAAGTGAAAATTACGGAATTACATGAATCGACCAAAAAAGAAGATGCACAAAAAATGTACGAAATTATTTCTGAAAATCGCACAGAAACACTAGAGAAATAGATTAGACAAGCTTTCATGATATTGGTATAATGAGAAAGACAATCAAAAAAGATTGGAGCGAATCCAAGTGACGAAAAAAAGCAATAAAATCGCTGCGCTAGATACGGAATATGCAAAGAAAAAGTATGCTGAATTTCAGCAACAACAACGACAACTGATTTTTCGAAGACGCAGACTGGCTGCAATTTTTGTTGGTGCTTTGGTCATTTTCGCGATAATAGGTGTGCAGATTTTCCATGATATGCAAAGGATGCATCAATTGAACGAATTGAGAGTCGAAGCAAATGCTGAAATGAAAGAAGTCAACGCAGACGTTGATCAGCTGCACCAAGATGTTTCATTGCTGAAAGATGATGAATATGTAGCTAAACTTGCCAGAAGCAAATTCTTTTACTCAAAAGACGGTGAAAAAGTTTATCCTATATTAGAATCAAATACAGACAGCTCGACAAATGAAACAGATCAATCAACTAGTTCTACAACTGCAAAATAAGCAGGAATATAAAAAAGGGAAATAATTAGGAGGAACATTTTTTTTATGTCAATCGAGGTAGGAGCAAAACTGCAAGGAAAAGTATCAGGAATTACAAATTTTGGTGCGTTTATTGATCTAGGTGCTGGAAAAACGGGTCTAGTTCATATTAGCGAAGTGTCAAATGGATATGTAAAAGACATCCATGATGTTTTAAGTGTAGGAGATGAAGTAACAGTCAAAGTTATTTCAGTAAATGATGATGGGAAAATCGGACTATCTATCCGCAAAGCGCAGGAACAACCTGTAGAATCTGGAGAAGAAAGCCGTCCTAAAAAATTTCAACAAAAAGATTCCCGTGACAACCGCAATCGTCCAGCACAGAAAAAATCTTTTTCTCGCAGTCAGCCTTCAGCTCAAAAAGAAGACTTCGATTCATTGATGAGTTCATTTTTGAAAGATAGCGATGACCGCTTATCTTCATTGAAGCGAAACACAGAAGGAAAACGCGGTGGTCGTGGCGGACGCCGCAGCTAATAAAGCTGAAAATAATGATGATGCGACTATTTTAGTCAGAGTATCAACAGAGGGCAGGTTAATTGTCGTTTTAGACGTTTTCCCGCTCTCTTTTTTTAGGAAGAAAGGGTGTGGAAAGAATGAGCGTTGAAAAAGACGGTAAAAAAGTACCGCTATTGCAGCAGTCATTTATTCGGCACGGGAATGAACAAAGATTCTGGCAAAAAGAATCAAGGATTTTAGCAGCGGTATCAGGTGGGGTTGATTCGATGGTTTTGCTCCATTTGCTTTTGCAAGCGCAACGCCAAATCGGTTTTTCTTTGGGCGTCGTCCATATCAATCACCAATTGAGAGAAGAATCAGCAGAAGAAGCTGCTTATCTTCGCTCATATTGTGAAAAGAAGAATCTCCCTTTATATGTAAGTGTTTGGGAAGATCCGGACAAAACGGCCATAGAAACAGCAGCCCGTAACTTTCGTTATCAAGCATTCACTCGCGTGATGGAAGAAGAACAATATGATACGTTGATGACTGCTCATCATGGAGATGATCAAATCGAGACGGTGTTGATGAAAATCATTCGTGGAGGACAGTTAAGTACTTTTTCTGGAATCAAAGAAGTACAACCATTTGCTACGGGCAGGCTTGTTCGTCCATTGCTGAGTTTCAGTAAAGAAGAATTATATGCTTATGCAGCAGAATCACAGCTTGTTTACTTTGAGGATCAGACGAACCAATTATTAGATGTCCAAAGAAATCGGCTTCGCCATTTGGTTGTTCCTCAGTTAAAACAAGAAAACACCCAGGTGATGAGACATTTTCAGCAGTTTTCGCAACAGATTCAATGGGCAGACCAAGTCATTCAAAAATGTATGGGGCAGTTAATCGAAAAGGAAGTCGAACAGTTAAAGGATCGATTTCAATTTTCAGCAGAAATGATAGAAAAAATGGAAGAAGCGGAACGATACTATTTTTTCCACTCCTTCTTCGACAAAGTATTCTCAGAAACAGGGGTCATTTTGAAAGAGCAGCAAATGACATCGATTTTAGAGCAGTGGCAACAGAAAAAAAGTCAATGGCAGCTTAGCATCGGCAGCAACTGGGTACTGAAAAGAGAGTACCATTTTGTTGTACTCGCTAAAAAAGAAAAACAAGCCACTGCTCAGACAGAAGATCAGCGCTTGTTGCTTATTCCAGAACAAGGGATACAGTTGAACGAAACAGAATGGATTGGTCTGCTCAAACCTGAACATTCAGAGGACATCAAAGCAACAGATTCATGGTCTCTGTTTTCTCATGACATTTGGGTTCCCGCCGATGTGCAACTATATGTCGAAAAAAGAAAAGCAGGAGACCGTATTCAATTAACGGAGAAACTTACAAAAAAAGTATCTAGATATTTTATCGATCAGAAAGTACCTAATTCACAAAGGCAGCATGCTTGGATCATTACAGATGCCAAAAGAAATATATATAGCTTGATACCTTTTGCCTTTTCATATTTGAGTATTCGTGAAGAAACTGATAAAATACACTACATACTTCTTTACAAATATCAAAAAGAAGCAATTGGAAGGAGAACCTGATGTTGGAAAAGGATATTGAGAGAATTTTGATCTCACAAGAAGAGATAAAAATTCGTTGCAAAGAACTAGGCAAAGAGTTAACAGAAATTTACCAAAACACCAATCCCCTAGTAGTAGGTGTCTTAAAAGGAGCGGTACCATTCATGGCAGATATCGTTCGTTCTATCGATACGTATTTGGAATTGGATTTCATGGATGTTTCAAGCTACGGGAATGCAACAGTCTCGTCAGGGGAAGTAAAAATCGTCAAAGACTTGGATACAAATGTAGAAGGTCGCGATCTGTTGATCGTTGAAGATATCATTGACAGCGGAAGAACACTCGCTTATTTAGTGGATCTTTTCAAATACCGCAAAGCTAAATCAGTCAAAATCGTTACACTACTTGACAAACCCGAAGGAAGAGTAGTAAACATCGAAGCAGATTATGTTGGGTTCAACGTACCAAATGAATTTGTTGTCGGTTATGGCCTGGATTATGCAGAAGCATATCGTAACCTTCCGTACATCGGTGTATTGAAACCTAGTGTTTATCAATCAAATTAATGCTGTATCTCAATTAAATTATGGTACAATAGAATGGTCAGGATTGATAAAAAACTGTTAAATTAAATTGACGCTTAGGGAGGGCAACTATGAACAAAAAGAACAATGGCATGATGAAAAATGCCTTGTATTATGTCCTCGTAATCTTAGCGATGGTAATGGTCGTTTATTTCATTTTTGGTAATAACGGCCAGCGATCGTCAGATATCGAGTACTCAAAATTCACAGAACAACTACAAGCAGGCAAAATCAAAGAGTTTGAAGTGCAGCCTGCAAATGGTGTATATAAGATCACTGGTGAATACAAGGAACAGCAGACAGTCGCTAACAGCGGCGGGTTAGCTATCTTGGGTTCAACAGATACGACTACTACCCATTTCACAACAATCATTTTGCCAAATGATACAACATTGAGCCAAGTAACAGAACTGGCAAAAGAAAACAAAGTTGCTACAACAGTAAAAGAAGAATCAAGCAGCGGCGTATGGGTTTCGTTATTGCTTAGCTTCTTGCCGATCGTGATCATCATCTTTTTCTTCTACATGATGATGGGACAACAAGGCGGCGGCGGTGGCGGTGGCGGCCGTGTCATGAACTTTGGTAAATCAAAAGCCAAAGAAGCAGACAAAAAAGCTAATCGCGTACGTTTTTCTGATGTAGCGGGTGCGGAAGAAGAAAAACAAGAACTAGTTGAAGTTGTTGAATTTCTGAAAGATCCTCGCCGATTTGTTGAATTAGGTGCCCGTATCCCGGCAGGTGTACTTTTAGAAGGACCTCCAGGAACAGGTAAAACCTTGTTAGCAAAAGCTGTTGCCGGAGAAGCTGGCGTACCATTTTATTCGATCTCAGGTTCTGATTTCGTAGAAATGTTTGTCGGTGTCGGGGCAAGCCGTGTTCGTGATTTGTTTGAAACAGCGAAGAAAAACGCACCGGCTATCATTTTCATCGATGAAATTGATGCAGTAGGTCGTCAACGTGGTGCCGGTATGGGCGGCGGACATGATGAACGCGAACAAACATTGAACCAATTGCTTGTAGAAATGGATGGTTTCGACGGAAATGAAGGAGTAATCGTCATTGCTGCAACTAACCGTTCTGACGTACTAGATCCAGCGTTACTACGTCCCGGACGTTTTGACCGTCAAATTTTAGTTGGCCGTCCAGATGTAAAAGGACGTGAAGCAATCTTACGTGTCCATGCACGGAATAAACCGATGGCCGATGATGTTGACTTGAAAGTTGTTGCTCAACAGACTCCAGGGTTTGCCGGAGCAGATTTGGAAAACGTCTTGAACGAAGCGGCGCTAGTAGCTGCTAGAAGAAATAAAAAGAAAATCGATGCTTCTGATATCGATGAAGCGGAAGATCGCGTGATTGCAGGTCCAGCTAAAAAAGATCGTGTAATCAGCAAAAAAGAACGCGAAATGGTTGCTTATCACGAAGCTGGTCATACGATTGTCGGATTAGTGTTAAGTCGCGCTCGGGTCGTCCACAAAGTAACGATTATCCCTCGCGGACGCGCCGGTGGATATATGATCGCTTTGCCAAAAGAAGATCAGTTCTTGATGACAAAAGAAGATATGTTTGAACAAATCGTAGGCTTGCTTGGTGGACGTACAGCTGAAGAAATCATCTTCAATGTCCAATCAACTGGTGCCTCCAATGACTTTGAACAAGCGACAGCTTTAGCACGAAGCATGGTAACAGAATATGGAATGAGCGATCGTTTAGGTCCCGTTCAATATGAAGGCAATCATCAAGTGTTCGTTGGCCGCGACTACGGTCAAACAAAAGCTTACTCTGAACAAGTTGCTTTCGAAATTGATCAAGAAGTACGCAAGATTTTGATGGAAGCTCATGCCAAAGCTCATGAAATCATCGAAGCGCATCGTGCACAGCATAAATTGATTGCTGAAAAACTTCTGGAATTCGAAACATTGGATGCCAAAGCAATCAAATCGTTATTCGAACACGGTGTGATGCCTGAAGGTACTGAGTCAAATGATTATCCAAGCGAAAAAGAAGCGAAAACTTTTGAAGAAGCAAAACGTGCTTTGGAAGAAAAAGACGCTGAAAAACAAGCAGAAGAAAAACGTGATTTTGAAGAAGCAAAACATGAACTGCATGAGGAAAATAAAGCAGAGCATGATTCAGATTCTCAACAATCAGAAGATGATCATTCAGACGATCGATACAAATAAAAAAATATAGGTCAATTGATCTGATAGGACTCCCGAAAACCGGAACAAAAACCGGTTTTCGGGAGATTTCTTTATTTAAGATGTAAATAGAATGATGTCCTGTTTTCTAGATGATTCTGAATTATTTTTAAAAGAAGCATTCCAAAGTTGAAAAAAGCAGGAGTTGCTAGTATGATTCACTATGAGTTTAAAAACGGAAAAAGGAGTACATAACAAATGAAAGATTATCTGGTTAAGGCACTTGCTCACGACGGATTCGTACGAGCATACGCCGTTCAAGCAACAAATACCGTAGCGGAAGCACAAAGACGTCATGATACTTGGCATACGTCCTCAGCTGCTTTAGGACGAACATTAGTGGGCAGTCTGCTGCTTGGTGCAACACTTAAAGGAGAAGATAAACTAACTGTTCGAATCCAAGGCGATGGTCCAGCAGCGGGAATCGTAGTAGATGCAAATGGGAAGGGAGATGTGAAAGGCTACATCAAAAATCCGCATCTCAGTCTTCCTTTGAATAGTGAAGGTAAAATCGATGTGCGAGGAGCAGTTGGGACACAAGGGATGTTTACTGTCACAAAAGATTTAGGATTAAAAGAACCTTTTTCTGGACAAACGCCAATTGTTTCTGGAGAAATCGCTGAAGATTTTACTTACTATCTCGCTATCTCAGAACAAATCCCTTCAGCTGTTGGACTAAGTGTACTGGTCAATACTGATGACAGTATCAAGACAGCGGGTGGATTCATGATTCAAATCATGCCAGGTGCCGATGAAGAAACAATCAGCAAGATTGAGGAACAATTAAAAACAACACCAAGAATCTCTACTCTCTTAGATGAAGGACAGACACCAGAAGAAATATTGAAGGGATTGCTTGATACAGAAGAGCTGAACGTTTTAGAAAAAATGCCTATTCAATTCAAATGTGACTGTTCGAAAGAAAAATTTGCAGAAGCAATTATCGCGCTAGGTGCAGAAGAAATCCAAGCAATGATAGATGAAGATCATGGAGCAGAAGCGGTATGCTCTTTCTGTAACAATAAATACAAGTATAGTGAAGAAGAATTAGCTGGATTGAAGAAAGAAGCCTTAGGAGGAATTTAAGTGGAACACAAATGGAAAATCGGCAATGTTGAAATCCCTAATCGTGTCGTTGTTGCGCCGATGGCTGGAATAACAAATTCAGCATTTCGAGTCACTGTCAAAGAATTTGGTGCAGGCTTAGTCGTATGTGAAATGATCAGTGACCAAGGTATCCATTTCAGAAACAAAAAAACTTTAGAGATGCTCCACATTGAAGAAACAGAACATCCATTAAGTTTACAGATATTTGGCGGGAACAAAGACAGCCTAGTTGAAGCTGCTCAATTTGTCGAAGAAAACACAGCTGCAGATATAATAGACATCAATATGGGCTGTCCAGTAAACAAAGTGATCAAAGCAGAAGCAGGGGCAAAGTGGCTTTTAGATCCTGAGAAAGTATACGAAATGGTCCAAGCTGTTTCTTCAGCAGTGGATATCCCTGTAACGGTCAAGATGCGTATCGGTTGGGATGAAGAACACGTCTTTGCTGTAGAAAATGCATTAGCAGCACAATCAGCTGGAGCAAGTGCCATCGCTATGCACGGGCGTACACGGGTTCAGATGTATGAGGGAAAAGCAGATTGGGAAATATTAAAAGAAGTAAAAAAACATCTCACCATCCCATTTATGGGGAACGGGGATGTCAAAACACCCGAAGATGCAAAACGGATGCTTGATTATGTTGGTGCAGACGGTGTGATGATTGGCCGGGCAGCTTTGGGAAACCCATGGATGATTCATCGTACACAGCATTATCTAGAAACAGGAGAATTGATTCCTGAGCCAACACCAGCCGAAAAGATTGCTACAGCTAAACTTCATTTACAACGCTTAGCAGATCTCAAAGGAGAAAAAGTAGCATGTAGAGAATTCAGAACACATGCGGCTTATTATTTAAAAGGGATTCCTCGAGCAGCAAAAGTGAAAGTAGCAATCAATCAGACAGAAAATCAGCAAGAAATCAATGATCTGCTGGATCAATTTGTAGAAAAAACGGAAAAAGTACTATTGAAACAAACGTTGTGATTTCTAAGTTTTTCGTGAATTTTCAAGCCGAAATTCCAAGTTCGGCTTGCTTTTTTTGTGTTTCATTGGCATTATAGGAAAGAGATTAACATGAGAATGGAGGAACTTTTGTGACACAGGAACAACAACATCAAGTAGAAGATTTAAATGATCAAATGCTTGTACGTCGTCAAAAAATGGAACAATTGCGTGAAGATGGAATCGATCCATTTGGAAAAAGATTTGAACGCACACACAACTCAGAAGAATTGCATGAACTATTTGATCCAAGAACAAAAGAAGAACTAGCAGAGATGGGATTGACCGCTAGTGTAGCTGGTCGTATGATGACTCGCCGAGGAAAAGGAAAAGCTGGATTTGCGCATCTACAAGATCGTGAAGGCCAAATTCAAATTTATGTGAGAAAAGACCAAGTAGGTGATGAAGCCTATGAAGTATTCAAACATGCAGACCTTGGAGATTTCTTTGGTGTAACTGGACAAATCATGAAAACAGACACAGGCGAAGTTTCTATCAAAGCTTCAGAAATCACGATTTTGTCAAAAGCACTTCGTCCACTGCCAGATAAATACCATGGCTTGACGAATATTGAACAACGCTACAGACAACGCTACTTGGATTTGATCAGTAATCGCGAAAGCTTTGACCGATTTATGAAACGAAGCCAAATTATCAGCGAGATCCGTCGTTATTTAGATGGCAATGGCTATATCGAAGTAGAAACGCCAGTATTGCATAATGAGGCAGGTGGAGCCGCTGCTCGTCCGTTCATCACGCACCATAATGCACTGGATATTGATTTATATTTGCGTATCGCGTTGGAGCTTCATTTGAAACGACTAATTGTCGGCGGAATGGAAAAAGTTTATGAAATCGGTCGTGTTTTCCGTAATGAAGGGATTGACACTACGCATAATCCAGAATTTACGATGTTAGAAGCATACACAGCATATACTGATTTCAATGATGTAATGAATCTGACAGAAGGTATTATCCGTAACGCAGCTCAAAAAGTACTAGGGACAGCGAAAATCACATATGATGGACAAGCTGTTGACTTAGAAAGCGACTTTAAACGTATCCATATGGTAGATGCAATCAAAGAACAAACTGGTGTAGATTTCTGGAAAGAAATGACATTGGAAGAAGCATTAGCCTTAGCTGAAAAGCATAACGTAGAAGTAACAGAAGCGATGGGAGTCGGACATGTTATCAATGAATTCTTTGAAACGTTTGTTGAAGAAACGTTGACACAACCGACATTTGTTTACGGACATCCAGTCGAAGTTTCGCCGTTAGCGAAGAAAAATCCAGAAGATCCTCGATTCACAGACCGATTCGAACTGTTTATCGTAGGACGCGAATTTGCTAATGCCTTTACAGAACTAAACGATCCAATTGATCAAAGAGAACGATTTGAAGCACAAGAAAAAGAACGTGAACTAGGGAACGATGAAGCTCACGGTGTAGACGAAGACTTCTTGGAAGCATTAGAATACGGTATGCCACCAACTGGTGGTCTAGGTATCGGGATTGACAGATTAGTGATGCTGCTAACTGACGCTCAATCCATTCGGGACGTTCTACTATTCCCAACAATGAGATAATCAAATAAAAGCTGTCTAGGGGACTCCTTAGGCAGCTTTTGCTATGTAGAAAGCAACAAACAATAACGAATGTTCAAAAGCTGTTATCAAATATTGCAGACATTAATGGAGCCGAAAGCGAACGATGAAGAAAGAAAAGTAGTGAATAATCGCTTATTGAAAAAAACTTGAAAAAATACAAAAAATTCGTTGACCAAGATAAATTTAGTTGGTATATTATTACTTGTCCAAAAGACAGAAGGAAATATTTCTTCAAAAACATAACAAAAAAGTTATTGACATGTTGCTAACGACATGATAAGATAACTGAGTCGTTAAAAAAGAATAGCTTGCGAAGCTTGATTCTATCGAAAAAAACTTCAAAAAAGTTCTTGACAAATAACAAACGATGAGTTATGATAAATGAGTTGCTGAAAGATTTTGAAAAACGAAATCGAAAAAAACTTTTAAAAAAGAGTTGACAATCACTTGTCGCTCTGGTATGATATAAAAGTTGCTACGGCAGCCGAAAATAAATCGGAAAAACACTTCCGATGAAGTAGACCTTTGAAAACTGAACAAAGTAAGACAAACCAAATGTGTAGGGCGTCTTGATTCAATTCAAGACAACAAGCATTTTTAACAAGCAAGCAATATGCTAGCAAACAAATTGAGCTTAACAATCGCGAGATTGTTCGAACTTTTTATGAGAGTTTGATCCTGGCTCAGGACGAACGCTGGCGGCGTGCCTAATACATGCAAGTCGTACGCTTCTTTTTCCACCGGAGCTTGCTCCACCGGAAAAAGAAGAGTGGCGAACGGGTGAGTAACACGTGGGTAACCTGCCCATCAGAAGGGGATAACACTTGGAAACAGGTGCTAATACCGTATAACAATCGAAACCGCATGGTTTTGATTTGAAAGGCGCTTTCGGGTGTCGCTGATGGATGGACCCGCGGTGCATTAGCTAGTTGGTGAGGTAACGGCTCACCAAGGCCACGATGCATAGCCGACCTGAGAGGGTGATCGGCCACATTGGGACTGAGACACGGCCCAAACTCCTACGGGAGGCAGCAGTAGGGAATCTTCGGCAATGGACGAAAGTCTGACCGAGCAACGCCGCGTGAGTGAAGAAGGTTTTCGGATCGTAAAACTCTGTTGTTAGAGAAGAACAAGGATGAGAGTAACTGTTCATCCCTTGACGGTATCTAACCAGAAAGCCACGGCTAACTACGTGCCAGCAGCCGCGGTAATACGTAGGTGGCAAGCGTTGTCCGGATTTATTGGGCGTAAAGCGAGCGCAGGCGGTTTCTTAAGTCTGATGTGAAAGCCCCCGGCTCAACCGGGGAGGGTCATTGGAAACTGGGAGACTTGAGTGCAGAAGAGGAGAGTGGAATTCCATGTGTAGCGGTGAAATGCGTAGATATATGGAGGAACACCAGTGGCGAAGGCGGCTCTCTGGTCTGTAACTGACGCTGAGGCTCGAAAGCGTGGGGAGCAAACAGGATTAGATACCCTGGTAGTCCACGCCGTAAACGATGAGTGCTAAGTGTTGGAGGGTTTCCGCCCTTCAGTGCTGCAGCTAACGCATTAAGCACTCCGCCTGGGGAGTACGACCGCAAGGTTGAAACTCAAAGGAATTGACGGGGGCCCGCACAAGCGGTGGAGCATGTGGTTTAATTCGAAGCAACGCGAAGAACCTTACCAGGTCTTGACATCCTTTGACCACTCTAGAGATAGAGCTTCCCCTTCGGGGGCAAAGTGACAGGTGGTGCATGGTTGTCGTCAGCTCGTGTCGTGAGATGTT
>NZ_CP125658.1:2330000-2405000 GCF_030053755.1 Enterococcus sp. ZQ21 | reverse complement strand
ATTACCGCGGGATGGAGCAGTCTGGTAGCTCGTCGGGCTCATAACCCGAAGGTCGTAGGTTCAAATCCTGCTCCCGCAATTAAAAACTAAAAACACTGGTTCCGTGGTGTAGGGGTTAACATGCCTGCCTGTCACGCAGGAGATCGCGGGTTCGATTCCCGTCGGAACCGCCATGCGGGTGTAGTTTAGTGGTAAAACCACAGCCTTCCAAGCTGTTGTCGCGAGTTCGATTCTCGTCACCCGCTTTTAGTTTTTATGGGCCTATAGCTCAGCTGGTTAGAGCGCACGCCTGATAAGCGTGAGGTCGATGGTTCGAGTCCATTTAGGCCCATTAGTACAAAATCTTATTGGTTTTGGGGAAGTACTCAAGTGGCTGAAGAGGCGCCCCTGCTAAGGGTGTAGGTCGGGAAACCGGCGCGAGGGTTCAAATCCCTCCTTCTCCGTTTCAATATTTTGTTTTACCTGGCCCGTTGGTCAAGCGGTTAAGACACCGCCCTTTCACGGCGGTAACACGGGTTCGAATCCCGTACGGGTCATTAAATTCAATATAGTTTTACATGGAGGATTACCCAAGTCCGGCTGAAGGGAACGGTCTTGAAAACCGTCAGGCGGGTAAAACCGTGCAAGGGTTCGAATCCCTTATCCTCCTTTTCATATTATCGCGGGATGGAGCAGTCTGGTAGCTCGTCGGGCTCATAACCCGAAGGTCGTAGGTTCAAATCCTGCTCCCGCAATTTAAAAACTAAAAACACTGGTTCCGTGGTGTAGGGGTTAACATGCCTGCCTGTCACGCAGGAGATCGCGGGTTCGATTCCCGTCGGAACCGTTTGGCTCGGTAGCTCAGTTGGTAGAGCAATGGATTGAAGCTCCATGTGTCGGCAGTTCGATTCTGTCCCGCGCCATTATGCGGGTGTAGTTTAGTGGTAAAACCACAGCCTTCCAAGCTGTTGTCGCGAGTTCGATTCTCGTCACCCGCTTTTAGTTTTTATGGGCCTATAGCTCAGCTGGTTAGAGCGCACGCCTGATAAGCGTGAGGTCGATGGTTCGAGTCCATTTAGGCCCATTTATTTTATTGGCCCGTTGGTCAAGCGGTTAAGACACCGCCCTTTCACGGCGGTAACACGGGTTCGAATCCCGTACGGGTCATGGAAGATACTTGATGAGTATCTTTTTCTTTTTATCTGAAAGAATGATTTTAAAAGGCTTAGCAGAGTTATCTTTATAGATGATTGTGCTAAGCTTTTTTGGATAAATCTAACGTAAAATATTTATATTTTTTAAGCAAAAAAATGAAAAAATACGAGCAGAAAACTGTTTTATCTGCTATACTTGGTTCGTTGCAAGTTCCCGAAAGGATCCGTAGGACGGAGATGCCTTGTAACCGAATTTAACTAGGGGGAATCATTATAATGGTAGAAAGACACTTATTTACATCAGAATCTGTTTCTGAAGGACATCCAGATAAAATCGCTGACCAAATCAGTGATGCAATCTTGGATGCAATTTTAGAACAAGACCCAACAGCACGAGTAGCGTGTGAAACATCTGTAACAACTGGGCTTGTTTTAGTATTTGGAGAAATATCTACGACGGCATATGTAGATATCCAAAAAGTTGTACGGGAAACAATAAAAGAAATTGGTTATACACGTGCAAAATTCGGATTTGATGGAGATACAGCAGCTGTATTGGTTGCGATTGATGAACAATCTCCTGATATTGCTCAAGGAGTTGACGAAGCACTTGAGATCCGAGATGAAGATAAAAAAGACGTATTAGATGAAATTGGTGCTGGCGACCAAGGGTTAATGTTTGGTTTTGCTGTAGATGAAACACCGGAATTAATGCCTTTACCAATCGCTTTGAGTCATCGTCTGGTACGCCGCTTGGCAGATTTACGTAAATCAAATGAATTAACGTATTTACGTCCAGATGCAAAATCTCAAGTCACAGTTGAATATGATGATCAAGGACAACCTGAACGCGTAGATACAATCGTTATTTCAACACAGCATGATGATGCAGTAGATAATGAAACAATTCGTCATGATGTCATCGAAAAAGTAGTGAAGGAAGTTATTCCAGCTGAATTATTAGATGATCAAACAAAATATTATATCAATCCGACTGGCCGATTTGTCATTGGTGGTCCTCAAGGGGATGCCGGATTAACAGGAAGAAAGATCATTGTTGATACGTATGGCGGTTATGCTCGTCATGGTGGCGGTGCTTTTTCTGGTAAAGATGCGACAAAAGTTGACCGTTCTGCCAGCTATGCTGCACGTTATATTGCTAAAAACATCGTTGCAGCAGGGCTTGCTCGCAAAGCAGAAGTACAGCTAGCTTATGCGATTGGTGTTGCTCAACCTGTTTCGATCTCCATCAATACTTTCGGTACTGGAACGGTTCCGGAAGAAGAATTGATTGCTGCAGTGAGAGAAAACTTCGATCTTCGGCCAGCAGGAATCATCGAGATGCTTGATTTGCGTCGTCCGATTTACAAACAAACAGCTGCTTACGGTCATTTTGGTCGTACAGATGTGGATCTGCCTTGGGAACATACGGACAAAGTAGATGCATTGAAAGCAAGTTTAGCAAAATAAGCTATATTCAGCTGGAACGATCGCCGAATGGTGGTTGTTCCAGCTTTTTTTATGGCAGTGCACCTCTTGAAAAAGATAGTGAGTATTTATCTATTTTTAGATCCTGTCATGATGAAAAAGGAGGAATAAGATGAAAAAAGAAACAAATGTTGCTTTAGTCACAGTGAGTGTTTTCATTGCAACGTTCATGACGGCTATTGAAGGAACAATCGTAACAACCGCTATGCCAACGATCGTCGGCTCATTACATGGAATGGAAATCATGAACTGGGTATTTTCGATTTATTTGCTGACAAACGCTATGCTTACTCCGATTTACGGAAAACTTGCGGATAAAGTGGGACGAAAACCAATTTTTATTTTTGGGACATTATTGTTTATTATCGGTTCGTTATTTTGCGGTTTATCTCAAAGCATGATTGGGTTGATTGCTGCTCGTGCGATTCAAGGGATGGGCGCTGGAGCAATGATGCCAGTAGCTTTGACGATCATCGGCGATCTTTATTCTATTGAGAAGCGAGCAAAAGTTTTAGGTTTGAATAGTTCAGCTTGGGGGATTGCCAGTGTTTTTGGACCGCTCGCGGGAGGATTCATCGTTGAAACGATCAGCTGGCACTGGATCTTTTTTATCAATGTGCCGATCGGAATTCTATTAATTATTTTTATTTGGCTATATTTAAATGAACCAAAAATCATACATGAGTCTAAACCAATGGATATTTTTGGTAGTTTTAGTTTGATGGTCATGCTTGTCTCATTGCTGTTAGGATTCCAATTATTAGGAGACGAAGGAATGAGTCCGCTTGTTTCTGCTTTGCTGCTAGGTAGTATCGTACTGTTAGGTATTTTTATTTTTGCCGAAAAAAGAGCTAAAGATCCTGTCATCATGATGTATTTATTCAAAAATCCACTATTTGTTGTGGTCAACTTGGCTGCAGCATTGGCTAGTGGTTTTTTGATGGGAATCGATGTTTATATTCCTATGTGGATGCAAGGTGTATTAGGACTGAATGCAGCAATTGGTGGGTTGGTATTAGCACCATTATCACTAGTCTGGATGGTCGGTTCTTTCCTTGCAAGCAAGTGGATGACTCAAATGAAAACTCATTGGGTCTTGAGAATTGGACTACTAATCGCAGCTATTGGGGGCGCTTGGTTGTATCTTATGCCTTTCAGAAGTAACTATTTATGGTTTTTTGCTATATCAACGGTCATCGGTATAGGCTTAGGTGTGACCATGACTACCTCGACTGTCAGTGCACAAAATAGTGTATCTCGTGATCAGCTTGGTGTAGCAACTTCTTTTAATACGTTAGTTCGAACAATTGGTCAAACAGTCATGGTTTCTATTTTTGGTTTATTGATAAATGGGGTAACTAAACGAGAACTTGCAGCAGCAAATTTAACAAATGATACGGATATCATGAACAAACTGGTGAATCCACAAACGGCTAAATATATCGATGCGGATATTCTATTGCCATTAAGAAAAATTCTTTATGATGGGTTACATTCCGTTTATCTAGTTGGCTTGTTACTCGTGATCATTGCTTTGGTCTTAACGCTTTTCGTTCATGAAAAAAGTGGTAAAATAAAACAGTAGTTTCGGTCGAGACATGTACTTTGCCGAATCATTCAAATTTAAAGTTATTCAAAAATAACTTCTTACTAAGGAAGGCGAAAATATGGCATTTATTCAAGCAAATATTTATTCGAATGTATTAGAAATGGAAGTCAATCTAAATGTGATACTTCCACAAACAACTAAAAAGGTGATTGGCACCAGTTCAGAGCAAGCGACAACGGACATACCTGTTTTATATTTACTTCATGGGATGGGTGGCAATCATAGTGTATGGGAAAGACGTACGTCGATTGAACGTTATGTAGCAGACTACGGATTAGCTGTCATCATGCCATCTACTGATCTTGGCTGGTACACAGATACGGTTTATGATATGAAATATTGGACGTTCATTGCAGAAGAGCTACCTGAGATTTGTCTTGAACTATTCCCACAATTAACAAGAAAAAGAAAAAAAACATATGCCGCTGGATTATCGATGGGCGGATATGGCGCATTAAAACTAGGCCTTGCAAAATCAGAAAATTTCGCAGCAGTAATCTCTCTTTCAGGCGCTGTTTCTGTAGGAAACCGAATGGATGATCTTTTGATGGTTCGTAAAGCAGCCTTTTGGGAAGGAATCTTTGGACCATTGGATCAAATCGAAGGTTCAAAGAATGATCCACAATATTTATTGAAAGAATTAGTAAAAAGCGGAAAACCAGTCCCAAGGTTTTATATGGCTTGTGGGGAATCTGATTTTCTTTATCAAGCAAATCAGGAAATGGTATCTGCTATGCAGGAACAAGGCTTAGCGGTCACCTTTGAACAAGGACCTGGCGATCATAATTGGATCTTCTGGGATCAATGGATCCAACGTGCATTGGTGTGGCTGATGGAAGAAAAGTAAAAAAGAGACTTAAAAAGATAGCTCCTATAGAGATCACTTTGTTGGTGACCTTTATAGGAGCTTTTTTTATCAATTGTTTTCTCTTCTTTTATTTTGTTGGCATAAACCTTCAATATAGGTTTGTGCACTCGTTAGAAAGAGTGCTTTTTCATTCAATTCTGCATGGGACTGCATACTTTCTTTAGATCCCTCTAATTGATTTTCAACTACATAATTACGCATAAATAGAACTGTTTCTTTCAAAAATTCATTTCCGTCCATAATCTTTTGCCGAAGCTGTTGTTCATGCTGCTGATCCATTAGCTGTCCAATCAATAAATTGTGGAGAGAGGCAATGGCCTGATGACTTTGGGTGACTGAAAATCCTTCACGAACAAGTAGTTGGATCATTTGTTCCAAATGTTCTAATCGACTCGGAAAAGCGGGCACAGTATTGATTTCTAATTCTGCCCCACAAGGAAAACGTGTGTAAAGGTCATAGTAATTTTCCATATACTGCAACAATTGTTCATTCCAGGGCAAAGTTGGATCTGGAAGCGCTAATTCTTCTTCCATTGTTTCAGCCATTTTCTGCAAAAGCTGTTGTTTATTTTGAAATACCAATATAAAGCAGGTGCTTGAACGTGAATTCTGTTTGCGATGTTTCGCATGGAAAGCTGCGAAAGAGCTTGTGTTTCAGCCAAGATATCAAAGGCGGCCTGAATGATGATTGCTTGAGAAAGCTTTATTTCCATTTTATCAACCTCGTGTATTGCATTATCTTTTTAAACATGGTAAATTGTTAGTCGGTCTAATTTTACAGTGTTAAATTAGTCCTGTCAATTTAAACAAAGGGGTGTAATCAACGAATGAAATTAATCTTACGACATGCGAAAAAATATAAAGTAGCTGTTTTATTTCCTTGCTGTCCGTAGCAGTCATGGTTGCAGCAGCATTATGGCAACCTAAATTACTACAGCAAGTATTGGAAGCTATTATTACAGAAGATAATGATGAAATGAAAACAATCGGTATTTATCTGATCAGTCTGGCTTTGCTAGGATTAGCTGCAGGTGTAACGAACACGATTTTCTCTGCGAAAGTAGCTCAGGGCGTAAGTGCAGATATCCGAGAAGAAGCTTTTCGAAAGATCCAGACATTTTCATTTGGGAATATCGAACAGTTCTCTGCTGGGAATCTTGTTGTTCGTCTAACAAATGATATCACGCAAATCCAAAATTTAGTGATGATTTCTTTGCAATCACTTTTTCGAATTCCATTCTTATTTATTGGTGCCTTCATTTTAGCTATGATCACGATGCCACAATTGTGGTGGATCATCGTAGCGCTTATCGTTACGGTATTTCTTATCACGGCACTTTCATTTACACGGATGGGTAAGCACTTCATGATCATTCAAAAACTGATTGATCGTGTAAATAGCATTGCAAAAGAAAACTTACTAGGGATTCGTGTAGTGAAATCATTTGTACAGGAAGAAAACCAATTGAAGACATTCAGCAAAGTAAGTGAGGACTTAACAAAACACAACATCATAGTCGGTACATTATTTTCTGTGATGATCCCGTCCTTCATGCTGGCTGCCAATTTAGCTGTGGTTGGGGCGATCTTCTTTGTGAGCGATCTTGTTAAAGATGATCCTACATTAATTGGTGGAATTGCTTCATTCATGAATTACTTGATGCAGATCATGATGGCGATCATTATCGGCGGAATGATGATGATGATGACTTCAAGAGCAGCCGTATCGCTGAAGCGGATTGCGGAAATTTTAGATGCTGAACCAGATCTTACTTATTTAGACGTTCCAGAACAAGAGCTGACGGGTTCTGTCACTTTTGACCATGTTTCTTTTCGTTATCCTGGTGAGGATACAGATACGCTTAAAGATATCAGCTTTCTATCAAACCTGGAGAAATGGTCGGGATCGTCGGTGCGACTGGCGCCGGGAAATCCACACTAGCACAGCTGATTCCTCGTCTATTTGATCCAACAGAAGGAAAAGTAGAAGTAGGTGGTGTAGATCTTCGCCAAGTAAATGAAAAGAGTTTAAGACAAACGGTGTCCTTTGTTTTGCAAAAAGCAATTTTATTCTCAGGAACGATTGCTCAAAACTTGCGCCAAGGAAAAAAGAATGCAACAGAAAAAGAGATGGAGCATGCTTCTTCTATTGCTCAAGCAAAAGAATTCATCGAAAAGCTATCTGATCGTTACGAAGCACCAGTAGAAGAACGAAGCAGCAATTTTTCTGGTGGACAAAAGCAGCGGACTATCCATTACTCGGGTGTTATCGGTGATCCAAAGATCTTGATTTTAGATGATAGTACGAGTGCATTGGATGCTCGCTCTGAAAAACTGGTCCGAGAAGCACTTGATCGAGATTTGAAGGGAACAACGACGATCGTCATCGCACAAAAAATTGCTTCTGTTGTCAAAGCAGACCGCATCTTAGTATTGGATGAAGGTAGATTAGTCGGCGAAGGGAACCCATGAGGAATTGGTAGCTGGAAACCGTATCTATCAGGAATCTTTGAAACTCAAAAAGGAACGGAGGAGTAAGTATGACTGATTTAATAAAAGCAAGTAAATTTTTCTATCACTATTTGAAACGGTACAAACTCTCCTTTTCTTTATCTTTATCACAGTAATTATTGCTACCTATCTACAAGTAAAAGCACCTCAGTATATCGGGGAAGCTTTCCAAGAATTAGCAAATTACGTAGGTGGCTTGATGCAAGGCGTAGATGATAAAAGCAAATTTGTTTCTGTAATATGGAAACTCTTGTTGTTTATGTATTAGCTAGTGCAGCCAACTTTATCTATAGTATTTTATTCCACTCAAGTAGTAGGAAAGTCAACGAACCCGAAATGCGTATCGGTTTATTCAACAAATTGGAAAATTGACGATTCGCTTCTTTGATCTCATCAAGATGTGAATTTTAAGTCGTTTTACCAGTGACTTAGATAATATTCAAAATAGTTTGAACCAAGCATTGCTTCAAGTCATCACGAATGCTGTTTTACTTGTCGGAATCTTGATTATGATGTTTCGTCAAAATGTAGAATTAGCTTGGGCTACGATTGCTTCTACTCCAGTAGCTATTTTGATAGCTGTCTTGATTATTCGAAAAGCGCGAAAATATGTGGATCTTCAGCAAGATGAAGTGGGAAAACTGAATGGCTATATGGATGAAAAAATCAGCGGACAACGTGTCATCATCACAAATGGCTTACAAGAAGAAACGATTGAAGGATTCTTAGAACATAATCAAAGTGTTCGCGAAGCAACGTTCAAAGGACAAGCTTATTCTGGCCTACTATTTCCGATGATGCAAGGAATGTCACTAGTCAATACAGCAATCGTTATCCTTTTCGGCGGCTGGTTAGCATTGAATGGCGATTTGGAACGTTCGGTGGCGTTAGGCTTAGTTGTGACATTCGTCCAATATTCACAACAATACTACCAACCATTGATGCAGATTTCTTCTGGGTACAGCATGATCCAATTAGCAATTACAGGGGCAAGACGATTAAATGAAATGTTTGATGAAAAAGATGAAGTCAAACCAGAAAACGGTAAAGCATTTGATGGAGTAGAACAAGGACTTGCCTTGCAACACGTAGATTTTGGTTATTCTCCAGAAAAACTAGTCTTGAAAGATGTCTCAATCAATGTGGACAAAGGAGAAATGGTTGCTCTTGTTGGACCAACCGGATCTGGGAAAACGACGATCATGAATCTGCTGAATCGTTTTTACGATGTCAATGATGGGTCAGTAGTAATCGATGGAATAGATATCCGAGAGTATGATCTAGATGCATTACGTAGACATGTAGGAATCGTTTTGCAAGAATCCGTCTTGTTCTCTGGCACCATCAAAGACAATATCACATTCGGTAAACCAGATGCTTCAGATGAAGAAATCATCAATGCAGCAAAACAAGCGAACATTCACGACTTTATCATGACGTTAGAAAAAGGGTATGATACAGAGATATCCGAAGAAAACAATTTGTTCAGTACAGGTCAAAGCAGTTGATCAGTATTGCTCGAACGATCATCACAAATCCATCTTTATTGATTTTGGATGAAGCAACAAGTAATGTAGACACGGTAACAGAAGCAAGGATCAAAAAGCAATGGATGAAGCAATCAAAGGAAGAACCAGCTTTGTGATTGCTCACCGGCTGAAACGATCTTGAATGCAGATAGAATCGTTGTCTTGCGTGATGGGGAAGTCATTGAAGAAGGCAGTCATCACGAGCTATTAGCAGAAAATGGATTTTATGCGGAACTTTATCATAATCAATTTGTATTTGAATAAAGAGGTTGTGAAAAAGCTGTCCTGCATCAAGTAATAAGAACAGCCAATCAAAAACAGCTTCTCATGTTTTTGATTTGGTTGGACTTATTACCGCAGATGCAAGCTTTTGAGCACCGTGAATAAAGAGGTTGTGAAATCAACGCTCTAACCTGAGTACTAGAGAAAAAAACGCAAAACATATCATTTATGTTTTGCGTTTTTTTTATCTTTTTTTCTCGATACAATATAAAATAGGCGGCTGGTTTTTTGGTTGATAAACCGATAATTCAGCACATTATATGTTTCCTGTGGCAGTTTGGAACAAAAAGAATCAACCATATCCAGTTTTTTCTCCGCCTTCATGACCATAGTAGACAACAAGGATCAATCGTCCGCGAGGCACAAGTCGTTTCAATATTTCTTCCATAGCTGTGCGTGTAGTCTGGCATAGTGATGATGATTGCTTTTTGGAGATACCCTAGATTGAAGATCCCTGCTTTGAGATCTTGTTGTTCAGCTATTACTTCTCCTAACGTTTCGTGGCCTTGTAGAAACAATGAGACACGTTCTTCTAACTGATGCTGTTCTAGCTTTTCACGAGTAGCATCGATTGCTTGTTGCTGGATATCGAAACTATAGACATGACCAGTTTTTCCGATGTGTTCTGCTAGAAAAACCGTATCGTGGCCATTGCCCATCGTTGCATCTACGACGTGATCTCCTGGTTGCAAGATTTCTTGCAGTAATGTATGGCTGAAATACAAAGCAGTTTGCAACATCAGACACTCACCTTTTTCCGTACATCATATTTTCCTTGGAAGCTATCTCTGCGAAGAAGTTCTTCATCAATTGCATTCAAGACTTCCATTTTTTCAAGCTCCACATTGGTCCAATCAAGGAATCCCACGGCGCATCCCCTGTCAAACGATGGATGATGATCTCTTTTGGTATCATTTCCAGCTGGTCGCAAATGACATTGACATAGTCAGGACGGCTCATTAATTGAAGTCGACCTTCATGATAGTCTCGCAACATTCTCGTTTTGCGCATCAGATGCATCAAATGGAGCTTGATTCCTTGGATATCGGAATCTAAAATAGTGCGTCTGACATTTTCTTTCATCATTTCTAAACTTTCGCCTGGTAATCCGTTGATCAAATGCGTACAAACACGGATATTATGTTTGCGTAATTTAGCCACGCCATCTAAATAAGTTTGATAATCATGTGCTCGGTTGATCAGTTTTGAAGTTTCTTCAAAAGTTGTTTGCAATCCAAGTTCTACCCATAAATACATCCGCTCGTTCAGTTCAGCAAGGTAATCAACTACTTCATCTGGCAGACAATCCGGTCGTGTACCGACTGATAATCCTACGACACCTGGTAAATTGACTACTTGCTCAAATCGTTCTTTGATTATTTCAACTGGCGCATGGGTGTTTGTAAAATTTTGGAAATAAACGATGTATTGTTGGACATGAGGCCATTTTTGATGCATCATGTCGATTTCTTTCTGGAATTGGATTGGAAGTGGATCTTCAGGTGCAACGATCATATCACCCGAACCAGATACACTGCAAAAAGTACAACCGCCATGGGCAACAGTCCCATCTCGATTCGGGCAGTCGAACCCTCCATCGATCGGCACCTTGAAAATTTTCCCGCCAAACTCATTTCGTAAAGCATAATTCCAAGAATGATATCTTTTATTTCCTTCTGAATAAGGAAAAGTCATTAAAAGTCCTTCTTTCTGTAAGAGTTACCTATTTGTTTTCTTTTTTCTCTATACACTGGATAAGTCAGGCACAGCCAAGAAAAACTGAGTAAGTAGCCGCCGATGATATCGGTAGGAAAATGAACACCCAGATAAATGCGGCTTATCCCGACACTTACTATAATAAACACCATCAGCAATTGAAGCAATGTACGTAAGGTTCTTTTTTGAACAAAAGCTGGCAGCAGAAATAGGAAAGAGCCGTAAAGAATCATACTGCCTGCTGCATGTCCACTAGGGAAACTGTAACTTGTTTCAACCACTAAGTGTGTCAATGAAGGGCGCTCTCGCATGAAAAATAGTTTGATCAACGGGTTGATGATTCCAGCAATTACAATAAATCCAGAAACGAACCAAACTGTTTCTGCCCTTTTTTTCTTATACCACATCCATAAAGCCGTACAAGCAAATAAAATGATGACGGTAAGAGGATTACCGAATTTAGTCATAAAGAGTTGGTAGCTGTTCAGATCAGGATAAGAAGCTCTGACAATGTCTGTAAACCACTGATCGAAACCAGAAAGCCACGATAGATGGAACTTTACGATCCAGCCCAAAATAAAAAACAGGACAAGAAAGAAGCTGCCAGTCACTTGAAATGATGTTTTATATTTCATACAATTCCTCCTTTGAAGCAATGACTTATTATAGCATTTTTGGTCCAGCGAAAAAAACGGTAAAGAGATAAAACCCATGCATGATCCCTCTTTGAATAACCAATATTCTTATAAAAAAATAACTGTAATCGGAAAGACATTTTTTGGTAATACAAATGAAATGTTAGGAAAATAAAATCAGTGTTTTTCGAAATCCTTGTAAATAAGAACATAGACGTAGGAAGAACTTAAAAATGAACAGAAGTTGTTCATTACGGTAAATTACAATATGATTACAAAAAACAACAAAGCTCTTAAATAACTTTTAATAAATATTAAGAGAAGTTATAATTATTAATAATAGATAAATTGAAGTTGGAGGATAGAAGATGGAAAACATTGCAAGAAAAGAACGGAGACGTTTAGAACAGACCAAACGTTTTCGAAAAGCAAAACGAGGGGCAGCAATCGTGGGAACTGCGATGGTAGGCTGTTCTGTCGCTGCTCCATTAGTACAGCCGGTTCCTGTTCAAGCGGATGAAACACCTGTTCAGTTCGGCGCAAGAATCAATACAGCGGCATTTATTACAGAAATTGCTACTTATGCGCAGCCAATTGCTCAAGCCAACGATTTGTATGCATCAGTGATGATCGCACAAGCAGTTGTAGAAAGCGGTTGGGGCAGTAGTGCGTTATCGCAAGCACCTTATTATAATCTTTTTGGGATAAAAGGCAGCTATCAAGGACAAACTGTCTACATGGATACGCTTGAATTTTTAAATAATCAATGGGTAAATAAAAAGGAGCCTTTCCGACAATATCCTTCTTTTGCTGAATCGTTCAATGACAATGCCTATGTACTTAGAAATACTTCATTTGGCAACGGTTATTACTATGCCGGTACTTGGAAGAGCAACACGAGATCCTATACAGATGCGACAGCTTGTTTGACAGGTCGTTATGCGACTGACCCTGGTTATGCAAGCAAATTAAATAATATCATCACGACTTACGGATTGACCCAATATGATACACCAGCTAGCGGAAACGCGGGCGGTGGAGCCACTACAGGTGGGAATAATACTGGAAGTACAGGTAGTACTAGCGGTTCAAGTAATTCTGGTAATACAAACTCAGGTTCAGCAACTTCGACCACTTATACTGTTCAATCTGGCGATTCTGTTTGGGGAATCTCCAATAAATTCGGTATTACAATGGATCAATTGATTCAATGGAACAATATCCAAAACAATTTCATTTACCCAGGACAAAAACTAACGATCAAGGGTAGCCAAGAAAATGGCTCTTCGACGAATAATTCTGGTAACAATACCAATTCTTCAGGAAATGCTGGTACATCAAACGGAGGACAAACAACTGGGGCGAAATACACTGTTCAATCTGGCGATTCTGTTTGGAAGATCTCAAATGATCACGGAATTACGATGGCTCAATTGATTGAATGGAACAATATCAAGAATAATTTTGTTTATCCAGGACAACAGCTGATCGTATCAAATGGCGGTTCCTCTAATACTGGAGCAAATACTGGCAACACAAGTGGTTCAAATTCGTCTAATTCAAGTTCTTCTAATACGGCTTCAGGAACGAAATACACAGTGAAAGCCGGAGACTCTGTTTGGAGTGTCTCCAACAAATATGGAATTACGATGGCTCAACTGATCCAATGGAACAACATCCAAAATAACTTTATTTATCCAGGACAACAACTGACTGTTTCAAACAGTGGGTCAACAAACAGCGCATCAAGTAATACAGGTTCGTCAGCCAATACAAATAACAGCAGCTCAGCTAATACTGGCAGCAGTTCGTCTCAAGGCACTTATACAGTCAAGGCGGGTGAATCTGTTTGGAGCGTAGCGAATAAAAACGGCATCACGATGAATCAGCTGATTGAATGGAATAATATCAAAAACAACTTTATTTACCCAGGACAGCAATTGATCGTTAAAGGCGGCAATTCAGTAAATACCAATACAGGTTCAACTACTTCGGCAGCGAAACCAAATACACCGAATACGTCTGCTACAACAAGTACATCATCCTCTGGTAATACGATGTATACCGTGAAAGCAGGCGAGTCAGTTTGGAGCGTAGCGAACAAACATCATATCACGATGGATCAGTTGATCGAATGGAATAATATCAAAAATAATTTCATCTATCCTGGACAACAAGTGATCGTGAAGAAAGGTTCGTCTCAAACAACAAACCAACAAGCACCTGCAGGTTCGAAAACCTATACTGTGAAATCTGGAGAATCTGTTTGGGGTGTTGCTGACAGCCATGGTATTACAATGGCTCAACTAATCGAATGGAACAATATCAAAAACAACTTTATTTATCCAGGTCAAACATTGATTGTAGCTAAATAAAATAGCTGTTCAAAGAAATAACGATTGAATTCCACAAAAATATTTGTTACTATAAGGCTACTTAAATATGACAACACTTGAAAAGGAAGTAGTAAAAAGACTGAAGTTTCAGAGAGCACATGGTTGGTGAGAATGTGTACGGATGCTTTTGAACTCGCCTTTGAGTTGCCCTTGCTGAATATTCGAGTAAGCAAGTGGCGGTGACGGCCGTTACAACGTTCGAGGCCTTTTCATTAAGGTAAAAATAGGTGGTACCGCGTAGATTACGTCCTATAAAAAGAGCAATCTTTTTATAGGATTTTTTTATTTCTTTTGTGAAGTTTGAGAAAACAAAGTAAAAGAAAACAAAAAGAAACAGATTCTGCCGGTTTTTTTCGCTATAATAGAAACAAGCGTTTTTAATAGAACAGGAGGACAGAAAATGAGTTACAATCATAAAGAAATAGAGAAAAAATGGCAAAAATACTGGGCAAAAACGAATACCTTCAACACCCATGATGATCCTGAAAAACCAAAATTTTATGCACTAGATATGTTTCCCTATCCATCCGGACAAGGGCTCCATGTAGGGCATCCTGAAGGGTATACGGCAACGGATATCCTTTCCCGTGTGAAAAGAAGTCAAGGATACAACGTACTGCATCCAATGGGGTGGGATGCATTCGGTCTACCTGCTGAGCAATATGCGTTAGATACAGGAAACGATCCGGCTGAATTTACCCAAAAAAATATCGAAACATTCCGACGCCAAATCAATTCTTTAGGATTTAGTTATGACTGGAATCGCGAAGTGAATACAACTGATCCAGAGTATTACAAATGGACACAATGGATCTTTACGAAGCTTTATGAAAAAGGCCTGGCTTATGAAGCAGAAGTAGCGGTAAACTGGGTACCTGAATTAGGAACAGTTATTTCAAATGAAGAAGTGATCGATGGAAAAAGTGAACGTGGTGGCTATGACGTAGTCAGAAAACCAATGCGCCAATGGATGCTGAAAATCACTGCTTATGCCGATCGCTTATTGGATGATCTAGAACTAGTTGACTGGCCAGAAAGCATCAAGGAAATGCAAAGAAATTGGATCGGGCGTTCAGTGGGAGCAAATATTGAATTTAAAGTGGCTGGTACGGATAAATCCTATACCGTGTTTACGACACGACCAGATACTTTATTCGGTGCAACTTACTCGGTTCTCGCACCTGAACTAGATCTTGTTAGAGAAATTACGACCCCTGAACAAAAAGCTGCTGTAGAAGCTTATATCGAAGAGACAGCTAAAAAATCAGATCTGAAGAGAACAGATCTTGCAAAAGAAAAAACAGGAGTATTTACTGGTGCTTACGCAATCAATCCAGTCAATGGCAAAGAAATCCCAATCTGGATCGCTGATTATGTATTAGCTTCTTACGGCACAGGAGCAATCATGGCTGTTCCAGCACATGATGAACGTGACTTTGAATTCGCTCAAACTTTCGGACTAGAGATTCTTCCAGTTATCGAAGGTGGAGATGTTCAAAAAGCTGCTTACACAGAAGATGGTACGCACATCAACTCTGAATTTTTAAACGGTATGAACAAACAAGAAGCAATCGACAAAATGAATGAATGGCTAGAAGAAAATGGCGTAGGGAAGAAAGAAGTCAGCTATCGCTTACGCGACTGGCTATTCTCCCGTCAACGTTACTGGGGTGAACCAATCCCAATCATCCACTGGGAAGACGGAACAGTCACAGCTGTCCCAGAAGAAGAGCTACCATTACGTTTGCCTAAGACAAAAAATATCAAGCCAAGCGGTACTGGTGAATCTCCATTAGCAAATATTGAGGAGTGGGTCAATGTCGTTGATCCTGTAACAGGTAAAAAAGGCCGTCGCGAAACGAATACAATGCCACAATGGGCAGGAAGCTCATGGTATTACCTGCGTTATATCGACCCTCATAACAAAAAAGAACTAGCAGATTATGAAAAGTTGAAGCGTTGGCTGCCAGTTGACATCTACATTGGTGGAGCAGAACATGCGGTACTTCATTTACTATATGCACGATTCTGGCATAAATTCTTATACGATATCGGTGTTGTTCCTACAAAAGAACCATTCCAAAAACTATACAATCAAGGAATGATCTTAGGCGAAAACAACGAAAAAATGTCAAAATCTCGCGGTAATGTAGTCAATCCTGATGATGTGGTTGAAACTTACGGTGCAGATACACTGCGCATGTACGAAATGTTCATGGGACCATTAGACGCTTCGATTGCTTGGAGCGAAAATGGCTTAGAAGGAAGCCGCAAATTCTTGGATCGTGTATGGCGCTTGATCGTTGATGAAAACAATAAAATGCGTGATCGTATCACTACATTGAATGACGGCAAACTTGATAAAGTGTACCATCAAACAGTGAAAAAAGTGACAGAAGACTATGAAAATCTTCATTTCAATACAGCAATCTCCCAATTGATGGTCTTTATCAATGAAGCCTATAAAGTGGACGCTCTGCCTTATGAATATATCGAAGGATTTGTTCAACTACTCGCACCGATTGCTCCTCACATAGGTGAAGAACTATGGTCAATCCTTGGAAATGAAGATGGTATTTCTTACGCACCATGGCCAACATATGACGAAGCAGCACTTGTGGAAGACGAAGTAGAAGTTGTTTTCCAAGTAAACGGTAAAGTTCGTGCGAAAAGCAATGTTCCCCGAGACTTAGGGAAAGATGAGCTAGAAAAAGTAGCATTAGCCAATGAAACAGTGCAAGAATATATCGAAGGCAAAACAGTCAGAAAAGTTATTGCGGTACCAAACAAGTTAGTCAATATCGTTGCTAATTAAATAACCTGATAAAAGCAGTTGGCAGAATCTCTGTCAGCTGTTTTTTTGTAAAAAAACATGAATAGGGAAAATAGTTGACAAGAAAATAACAACGCCATATGATGTTCCATAGTATTTACAACCTGTCATAGTTGACTGTGAAAAATATAGAAATAAAAGTAAAAGAAAGGACGACAACAGGTGGGTTTTTATCAGTCTCTGCAACTAGATCCGTTTATTTTAAAACAAAAAATACGAGAAGCAACTTCTAGAAAAGAAAAGCGCATGTATATTTGTTCATTGTTTTTACGATCATTATTTATCGTATTATTTGCCATTTGTTTTATTATTTTCATTACAACATTGTTTGAATCGACGCATAAACCATACGCTGTGGTTTTATTCTGTATGTTGATGAGTATTCGTTTTGTTGATTTTGGTTATAAGATTTTTCATTCGATCATTAGTTTAGCCATCGTTATGCTCTCACTATTAACAGCGCCTTATGTCCAACTGATCAAATGGTCAGGTATGGGCGTGTTGATTCATTTTATTTTACTAAGTAGCATATTACTGGCAACTGCTAGTGACCCTAAAATGGGAAATGCTTCTTTGTACGGTTTTTCTTATCTTTTTATTGTTTATTCGTTACCTAAAGATTTGTTGAACAAGGATTTCTTTACACAAACAGGTAGCTTATTGTTTTTATTTTTTTGTTGGTTTTCAGTTATCCTTTATAGAAAACATCGAGAAAAGAATAGAGGCAAAAGCTTATTCAGAAAGAATTTTTTGAAAGATATTTATTCGCAACAAAAAATTTGGATGCTCAGCTATGCGTTTGGTATCAGTCTTTTGATTGTCGCAGGAGAATATGTCCCTTTTCAACGATTGATGTGGGCAGGGTTTGCATTTTCTTCTATTGTATCTAGCTATGGATTGATGTCGATTGGTTTCAAAGAACGAGCAGTAGACAGAATTATCGGCTCATTGATCGGATGTGCTTTATTTATTGGTATCAGCCAATTTATTCCGTTTGCGTGGGTCGGTATATTGGGTGGACTAGCTTTAGGTATTTGTTCTACCTATAGATATAAAACAATTTTTAATTGCTTTGGTGCTTTGACAATCGCTGCAAGCTTATTTGGTGTTCCAGGAGCAGTAACGATCCGTATTTTTGAGAATATCCTTGGGGTATGTTTAGGAATCATGTATATTGGGGTGACTGAGATACTTATCCGCAAAATAAGAGAAAAACACGGTTTGAATCATTAGATGAGATCGAATAAAAAAATAAGGAAAAAGTGAAGATACACATGGATGATAAATTGCTATCATTCCATGTGTATCTTTTTTACGGTAAATCAGTGAAATGCTCTACGTTCATTATTCAAGAGATGATACACATTTTTTCCGTAATGCTACGGAAATATATATTTTGAATAGAAAACGCTTACAAGTTATGCTTGGTTTATAAAAATAAAAGGAGTGATTGATTTATGAAAAAAGCATTGATTATTTGTGCAGCAGGAATGTCATCATCGATGATGGCCTCAAAGACAACGGATTTCTTTAAGCAAAAAGGAGAAGAGATACTCGTAGATGCAGTTTCAGCTACAGAAGGCGATAATATGATTAAGAATAGTGATTTTGATTTATTTCTGATCAGCCCGCAAACGACGATGTTTTTGGATAAATTCAAAAAATTAGGAGAATCTGTTGGAAAGCCTGTTGTTAGTATCCCTTTCCAAGCGTATGTCCCAATCCCTACAGGCATCCAGAAGTTAGCAGAGGTGATCGAAGAGAACATATGATGGAATAGGAGTGGATGATAATGAAACAGAAGGAAAAATTACTGTTGAGATATTTGATTGATCACAGGAAGGAGTATGTCACCAGTCAACGTTTAGCTTCTGAATTGTTATTATCTGATCGGACAATCCGTAATTACTTGCAGCGGATCAAAGAGTTAGTAGAAGAAAACGGAGGTAAGATCATTGCTAAACCAGGTTATGGTTACCAACTGCATATTTTACAAAGACTGACATTTGATCTGTTTTTGAGTCGGCAAGAAATAGTACCGGGATATGCTAGAGAGCCTCAAGGATTTTATGAGTCGGAAGACCGACAAAAGTATATATTGAACCAACTGCTTTTGGAAGATGCCATTCTTTTTATGGATGATTTGGCAGAAGAGCTTTATATCAGTCGTTCTAGTTTGACAAAGGACATGCAAGAAATCAAAGAGCGGTTGATTTCTTATTCACTAAAAATTGTTTCTAAGCATGGTCAAGGGATATGGATCGAAGGGGAAGAAAGAAATCGACGGCATTTTATCATGGATACTTTTTTCGGGAACCATTATGGGAATTCATTGAAAGAATATTTAGGACAAAGTCGCTTTTTCACAGACATCAGTTTTGAAGAGCTAGTGATCATCATTCTCGATGAAACAAGAGAAGCTAAGTTAAAAGTTTCTGATTTTATCATACAGAATTTGTCCTTACACTTGGCTTTGGGAATCAAACGTCTACGAGAAGGGTTTGAAATCAAGGAACTAGGTATCGAACAAGAAGTTTCTGATCGAGTAGAGTATCAAGTCGCGCAACGCATTGTTCAACGTATTGAGGTAATCGCAGATGTATCGTTTCCCCAAGAAGAAATTGCTTATTTGACTTTACACCTTATGGCTAAGTCAAATCATAGAGAAAATAAAAATGATCAGGAACTATCAAAGGAAGTAGCGAAAGTTTTGAAACGATTGTCTCAGGAATTTCGTTTTTCATTAATAGAGGATCACCAGCTTTTCAATGGTCTACTCGATCATTTGTCACCAATGATGATTCGATTGAGCCGAGGCATTCGCATTGAGAACCCTCTGACTGAAGAGATAAAGGAAGAAAATCCCAAAGTTTTTGAAGCAGTAAAAACGCATTTCAGCAACATGCCGGCTTTGAAAAACTATACCATCAATGAAGATGAATGGGCCTATTTGGCTTTGCATCTCATGGCGGCATTGGAAAAAGAAAGAGCTACGCATAAATTGCATGCGTTGATCATCTGTGCAACGGGTTACGGCAGTGCCCAATTATTAAAGAATCGTGTAGTCAGTGAATTTGGAAAAAATATTACAGTGGTAAATGTAAAAGGCTATTATGAGATCAATGAAACAACTTTAAAAGGAATCGACTTGATTATTTCTTCTATTGATCTTTCGACAATGTTTTTTAAAATTCCAGTTTTACATGTCAGTATTTTTTTGAATGAAGATGATGTTCATAAAATACGAAAGGTAATTGGTGAATCTATACCTTATCATTCCTCAGATCGACCGATACCAGCATTTTCTCTACAGCAAAAAAAGCAGATTTACACCGAACAGCTGTCTGAAAAGTTTTTCAAGACTTATACGTACGAACCGAAAAAAGAAGAAGTTCTTCATGATTTGTTGCAAAAGCTGAGCATAAATGAAGAAGAAGGATATATAAGAGAAATGCGAAAGCAGATCCAGCAACGTGAAAGTATGGGACAAATCATATTCAGTGATACAGTGGCAGTCCCACATCCCGCTGTTCCAGTTGGAATCGAAACAAAGATAGCCGTTGCATTGATTCCTTCAGGGATGCAATGGAATCAGTATCAAGGAATCCATTTTGTTTTTCTAGTTTCGCCTTCTTATATCGAAAATGAAGGAATTACGGTCGTGACCAAAGCAATCGTTAGGTTAGTTGACCAGCTAAACGTGCAACAGGAAATCTTAGCTGAACCTATTTTTGAGAATTTCAGCAGTAAATTTATCAAATTGATCGAATAAGGAGGAAAACAGATGGCTGAAAAAATAAACAGTGAAACGCTACAAGTGACGTCTTTTGATATCATTTTTCATAGCGGAAATGCACGAACACTGATACATGAAGCATTTCGCTCGATGCGTAAGGAGCTGTTTGAAGAAGTAGAAGAGAAGTTGCGACAAGCAAATGAAGAGATTCTTCATGCGCATCAATCACAAACTCAACTTCTGAAAGAATATGCTAGTGGGACAAAAATAGAAATGGAAATTATCATGGTCCATGCACAAGATCATCTGATGACGACGATGACATTATTGGAAGTTGCACAGGAAATGAATTATTTGTATCAAAAAAATAAATAGAAAGGAAGATTTATTGTGCAGGATACAGTAAAAAGGAAAATCGAATTAGAAAAAAAGCAACTTAGTTTGAAAAACATGTATTTCAATCGTTATCTGTTCGTACGCTATCTGACTGCCTTTTTCTTTTTCATGAACATGCAATGGATGATTCTGCTTCTATCAGCTAAAAGTTTAGGAAGCAGTTTACCAATGGTTCTACTTTTAGCTATTTTGCCTGCAGTAGGAGAACAAGTAAAGCTTTATCGAAAGCACCAAACGAATGTTCCATGGACAAAGCGGTATTTTTTGTTTCAGGGTGTCTGCAATATATTATTGATTCCAGTGTTGTTCACCTCAGGATTTACACTCTTGTATCCTTTTATGGCAAATAACAATAGAGGACAGCTATTTGTTTTCATTCTTATTGTAAGCGGTATTTTTGTCAGTGTATTTATCCAGTATCGTTTAAAGAAAATTTCGCTCAATCAAGATCAGCAGTATATCCGTATAAAACAATATGAAAAAGCGTTGTATTTAGGAAAGGAGAATAATTAATGTTTGATTTTTTGCAGAAATACCTGATGGGACCTATGGGGAAAATTGCGCAACTTAAAATCGTTCGGGCTGTCATGGCAGCGGGGATGGCTTCTATTCCTTTCACGATCGTAGGTTCGATGTTTTTGGTTTTGAATATTTTGCCATTACCGTTCCCATTTTTAGAAGGATTTTTTAATGCAACTTTTTTCAAAGTTAGTGACTTGTACATGATCGTCAATACAATGACGATGGGTATTTTATCTATTTACTTTGCCATTGTGTTTGCTTATGAATTAACGTCAATTGAACGAGATGAACAAAAGTTGAATGTTAATCCGCTCACGGGGGCATTACTATCTGTTTTTGCATTCTTTATGTGTATCCCTGAGTTGATCATGACCGATGGTAAAATCAGCTTGATTGCTTCTATCAATGAGACAGAAACTGTAGTAAATGGGATACGGATGGGCTCTTTTGTCGAACGTTTAGGAACTTCAGGAATCTTTACAGCTGTTATTATGTCGATTATTGCGGTCGAATTGTATTGTATGTGTGTCAAGAGAAATTGGGTCATAAAAATGCCAGATGTTGTTCCGCCGGGAGTTTCTCGTTCTTTCACCGCTCTGATCCCAACATTTGTCATTGCGTTTGTGGTGATGATCATCAATGGATTATTAGTTGCACTAGGAACGGATATCTTCAAAATGATTGCTATCCCATTTGGGTTTGTTACGCAGCTGACGAATACGTGGCTTGGTGTCATGGTGATTTATTTCTTGATCCATGCATTGTGGATCGTAGGTATCCATGGAGCGAATATCATCACTTCTTTCTTGACCCCAATCGTATTAGCTAATATGGCAGCTAACGCACAAGGCGCAAATTATCCGTTGGCAGGAGAATTCAACAATTCTTATGTAACCGTTGGTGGATCAGGCGCGACCTTAGGATTGATCATCTTTATTGCATTCCTCGCGAAATCGGATCAGCTGAAAGTGTTAGGAAAAGCCTCTCTTGTACCAGGACTATTCAATATCAACGAACCAATTATTTTCGGGATGCCAATCGTCTACAATCCCTATTTAGCGGTTCCGTTTTTCTTAGCACCGATGGCTTCTGCTACACTCGCTTATTTTGCCATTCGGCTGGAAATCGTTAAACCGATGCTTGCACAGATGCCGTGGCCTTCACCAGTTGGAATTGGCGCATTTGTCGGCAGTGGGGGTGATTGGAAAGCAGCTGTGCTAGCTGTCTTTTGTGCAATCATCGCATTCATTATCTGGTTCCCATTTATTAAATTTTATGATAGTAAATTATTGAATGAAGAAAGAGAAAAGGCAGCAGAATCAGCTAGTGAAAAGTCAGCTAACTGATTTCTAAGAAAATAGAGCGTGGGACAAAAGTAAAGAACACTTTTGTCTCACGCTCTAAACACGTATAAACTGCGGAAGCAGAAGCAACTCCTTCGGAAATAAGCTGAAATTCACAAAAATTTGAAAAGCAATTTTCGTGAATTCCTTCTTATTTCTTGGAGTTAAACGCTTCTGTCCCAGCCTCTATTTATTATAGTCAATATGATTCGAACGAAGTATCAAGGCAGAATACCGAGCGACTGAAGCAAACCTAGGCATGTGAATATCAGATAAACGACTAGAAAAAATAGAGCAACCCTTCCGCCTAAGCGCGCGAAAAACTTAGTCTGATGCTTCCGACTCATCAAGTAAGAAAAAAGTAGCAGTAACCATCCAACAATCGATGCATCAACTGGCAAATGGAGATTTCTGAAAATAACGGCCCCCATTTTGCCACTTTGCAAATTCAAAGTTAGAAAAATGACAGAAAAAAGATACCGTTAGCTAAGTTGAAAAATTTTTTCATAATAACCACTTTTATATTATTGAAAAGACAGGAATAATAAACTAAAAGCAACGATAGAAGAGCCAGTAATCAAAACAAATAAAAGCGCTATCTTTAAGAGGCATGATAAAGAAACAATAAAAATTATTGTAGTTCCGGCAACTTTTCTTGATAATTCCATAGACGGGACGCTATGAAAAGTTTTCTTTTCATGGCGTCCCGTCTACTAGAATATAAATAACATTATTCTTCAATCAACCGCTTCACGATTGCATAATCCCCTTCGTAAGGTTCATCTACACCATTGATTTTTTGATAGGGATCAACCCCTTTTCCCGCAATGACGACTGAATCCTGCGGAGTACTTTCTGCTAAAGCACGCCGAATCGCTTCAGGACGGTCCATTTCATAATGAACGATCAATTCTGGATTAGTAATTGCTTCATTGATTTCTTCCGCGATTTTTTGCGGATCTTCAAATGCTGGGTCATCTGCCGTCAAAAAGGCAACGTCAGCTGTTTCTGATAGCACTTTTCCAAAATCATGTCGACGGGAGATTGCTTTGTTCCCTGGGCTGCCTAATACAACAATTACACGACCGTCTGGATGTTCATTTTTGGCAAATTCCAGCAATGTTTTCAAACTTAGATAATTATGTGCGTAGTCCACATAGACATGCGCCCCATTTGATTGGATCAATTGATCCATTCGGCCTGGTACACGAGCTTCTTTTAATCCGGCTTGTGCATCTTGACTGGAGGCACCTGTTAGTGCTGCGGCAATGATCGCACTGGCTGCATTTTCTTGATTGAATCCTCCGGCCAGCAAAATATCATAAGCAGTATCGCAGATAGCTAAGTGATCTTGACGAGAAGATAAAGTAAACCCGTGGGTACCTTTGTCTGAATGAATCACTTGATAATTGCTTTCTTCCGAACGACCATAAGTGATCGTTGGGATCTGGAATAGATCGGCGGTTTCTTTAAGCAAATCAAAATAGTCACTTTCGTGATTCAAAACAACTGTTTTTGAGTTTAAGATCAATTGACGCTTGCAATAGAAATAGTCATCAAATGTCGGATGTTCGATCGGACTGATATGGTCAGGCGAGATATTCAAGAAGATTCCTACATCTAAAGTCAACCCGTACACACGTTGTGTTTTGTAAGCTTGGGAAGAAACTTCCATCACTAGATGAGTCATACCATTTTTAACTGCTTCTGCCATCATACGATATAAATCTAATGACTCAGGCGTTGTTAAATGGGATTTGAAATACGTTTTGCCATCTAGCGTTGTATTCATCGTAGAAAGCAATGCAGTTTTTTTATTCGTTGTGTGATCCAAGATTGCTTTAGTAAAGTACGCAGCAGTTGTTTTACCTTTTGTTCCAGTGAATCCAATCACTTTCAATTTATTTTGTGGATAGTCGTAAAAGGCCATAGCAAGAAGTGCCATTGCTTTACGAATATCCGTCACAATGATGCCTACTGCTGAATTTTCATATGGCTGCTCTGATACATAATATTGGATACCTTGTTCGATCGCTGAATCCAAATATTCTTCTTTGAAATTCATTCCTTTACAGAAAAACAGAGTAGAAGCATCAGCTTTTCTTGAATCATAACTTAACTGAAGAAATTCAGCTTTTTCTGGTACATCAAGATGCCAGCCTTTTGTTGAAACAAATTCTTTTAATAGATGTTCTTTTAATAGTAAATGACGGATGTCTTCTAAAGAGAAGCTCATTGATTGATCCCTCGCTTCATTCAATTTCTTGATTTATTATAGCACACTCTTTTCAATATATCGTTTGATATATATCGTTTGATTCCGCTGTGACAAAATCCAGCTTTATTCAAATTTTCTTGACACAGGGGACAAGCGGATGAGTATTTTCATAAACAATGAACTGACTGTAATAGATAGGAGAACGAACAGTGTCTCCAACCATCCAAATACATAATAATTCAAAAAGATGATAAGGCTATTCGTAAGTAACAGTCCTTGCGGCATTGGAAGCCGAAAAAATTTGTGAAAAATAATTGGCGGTATCGTTATCCCGCCATTTGAGGCTCCGACGGTGTACAATGTGTAAACGCCAAGACTGAACAAAAGACTTCCTGAAATCAGTGAGAAGAAATGAGAGGAGAGCATTTCCACTTTTGGAACGATTTCTAAAACAACAGGAAAAAGCAGACTTCCCGCTACAGTTTTAAAAAATATTGATTTTCCTAATAGAACAGCGGCTAGAAGCAGCATCATAAGATTGATGCTCCAAACAGTAACTGAGCGTTGGATAGAAAAGGCCGTTTCAACTAAATGTCCGATTGCGCCCACTCCGGCGGAAGCTATATCATGAGGGAGCAAGAACCAATTCAATCCAACTGTGATAAAGAAAAGACCTAAAAATATAACGGGTAGTTTTTTTATTTCTTGTGTCATTGATATCTCCTATAAATGTTAGCCATAAAAGGCTGTATATTTCTTTACTTTACCAAAAAAACGAAACCGAATTCAAAAAAACAATCGTTCTTATAAAAGTTATATAAAATCGATTGCCAGTTTCTGTTTTACCAATTAAAATGATAGTAATGTTTTGTAGAAAGTTGGAATCTGACCGATGGATAATCAAAGAAAACCAGCATTAGATCAATTATCACCGCAAGAAAAAATGGCACGAGGCTCTGCTTGGATGACCGCCAGTAATATCATTTCAAGGTTGCTAGGAGCTGTCTATATCATTCCTTGGTATGCTTGGATGGGCGAAAATGCTAAGGCTGCCAATGGATTATTCAATATGGGGTACAATATATATGCATTGTTTCTACTGATCTCTACAGCAGGAATACCCGCGGCGATCGCAAAACAAACCGCGCGATATAATTCGTTGAATGAATATGGCACTTCACGACGATTGTTCATCCGGGCATTACAGATGATGGGCGGGTTAGGTCTGTTGTTCGCTTTGTTCATGTACATCGCCTCTCCTTGGCTAGCTCATGCTTCTGGTGGCGGAGAAGAACTGATTCCAACGATGCGCTCTTTGAGTATCGCTGTATTGGTTTTTCCTTGTATGAGTGTGATACGAGGGTATTTTCAAGGGAACCAAGAGATGATGCCTTATGCGCTGTCGCAGATCGTTGAACAAGTTGCACGTATTTTTTATATGCTGTTGGCTACATTCATCATCATGAAAGTCATGAATGGCGATTATGTGACGGCGGTCACGCAATCAACTTTCGCGGCATTTATCGGTATGCTAGCAAGTATCCTTGTCCTTTTGTATTTTTTGAAGAAACATCAAGCGTATACATCTGCATTTATCCACTACAGCGAAAACAAAGTAAATATTGCAACGAAGGAATTGTTGTTAGATACCATTAAAGAAGCAATACCGTTTATTATCGTTGGTTCAGGGGTAACAATCTTCAAATTAGTCGATCAATTCACTTTTATGAGGGTCATGTCTGCATCCACTGAATATTCCAATGCACAGTTGCTAGATCTTTTTTCGATTTTTAGTGCCAATCCAGATAAATTGACAATGGTAGTTATCGCATTGGCAACATCGATCGCGTCTACCGGGTTACCGTTGATTACAGAAGCTGTTACGTTGAAAGATCGAGTAGGACTGGCAAAATTGACGAGCGGAAATTTACAACTGTTTTCATTTTTTATGTTTCCAGCGACATTTGGTGTCATGTTACTTGCCTATCCGCTCAACACATTATTTTATACACCAGATTCTCTAGGAAGCAATGTACTGATCCAAGCAAGTTTTGTAGGACTCTTCTTAGGGTTATATATGCTAGTTTCCAACATGCTGCAAGGAATGTTTGAAAACAGGGCGGCAATCAATTATTTGGTTGTTGGGTTTCTGGTGAAACTACTTCTTCAATATCCAGCCATTCGTTTATTTGAAGTGTATGGCCCTTTATTAGCGACAATGCTCGGGTTTGCTGTGTCTTGTACCTTGATCTTAAAGAGGATCCATGAAGTAGCTCGCTTTAAACCAAGTTTTGTCTGGCGTAGGACATTACTGATCTTTATTCTTACCTTGATTATGCTTTTTGCTTCGTGGATCACAAAGATGATTTTTGGGACTTTCTTAAATGAAGATAGCAAATTCCAGTCTCTATTATTGATTCTTGCAGTAGCAGGTATAGGGGCATTGGTGTACGGTTATTTAGCTTTGAAAATCCGTTTGGCAGAAAGACTACTAGGACCAGGAATAGCGCGTTTACGACACAAATTAAAAATAAAATAAGTGAATGGGAAGAGCAGAATCAATGCTCTTTTGAAATGGGGGAAACGCATGCGTTTAGATAAATTTTTAGCAGATATGGGACTTGGTAGCCGCAAAGAAGTCAAAGGATTGATCAAAAAAGGAACGATTGAAGTCAATGGACAAGTGGTCAAAAGCGATAAAGCGCAAGTAAACGAGTTTGAAGATACGGTTACTTATTTAGGAGAAATCATTGCGTATCAAAAAGATTTTTATTATATTTTGCATAAACCTGCAGGAGTCATTTCTGCTACTCAGGATAATCATGATCAAACCGTAATCGATTTGTTGGAAGATCAAGATTATCGGGAAGATCTTTTTCCAGTTGGCCGATTGGATAAAGACACGGAAGGCCTCCTGATTTTAACGAATGATGGGGTATTTGCCCATCAGTTATTATCACCAAAAAAACACGTGGAGAAAGAATATCTAGCTGAGGTTAACGGCATAATGACAGAAGAAGATATCCGTTTATTTGCAGAAGGACTGATTATTGATGGTGATGAGCAGACATTGCCGGCAAAACTCCAAATCGATCAAGTAGATCAAGAGTCAGAAACTTCAATTATCCGTCTGATTTTGCATGAAGGGAAGTTTCACCAAGTCAAGCGAATGGTCAAAGCAGTAGGAAAAGAAGTCTTATATTTAAAAAGAATCCGTATGGGGAATTTTTGTCTTCCTAAAGATTTGAATAGAGGGCAGTATCGCCCCATGACCAAAGAAGAGCTAGAACAAGTGAGAGAAAAATAAGTGAATGGACAGCTAAAAGAATAAGCAGTGTAGTTGTAGCGCCATCTGAAAAGCAGACTTATCCGTCTGACTTTTGGATGGCTTTTTTGTGAAATTTCGGCTTATTTCCGTAGAAGCTACTTCTGGAACACCGTTTGTTCGGAAGAAGGGACTGTGACAAGACTTTTGTCACAGTCCCCATTGCTCGTTGTGACTCGGAGTTAGATAGCAAGGTCACGATCTGTCTAATACTCAGGACAAAACGCTGATTTCACAACCTCTCCTATACTTTGTTTCATTTTCCCTATACTTTGTTTATTTATTCTCATTATTGAAAGCGCTATAATAACGTTGCGAATGAATCGAAAGGGGTTTTTAGATGAAAAAACGAAAGGGGTTCAATCATTTTTTTATGAATCTATGGCGTTATAAAGCACTTGTCCTGATGGCTGTACCGGGTATGCTTTGGATGATTTTTTTCTTTTACATACCTGTAATGGCGAATGTCGTAGCATTCAAAAATTTTCATATTTCAGCAGATGGGTTCCTGGCTAGCCTGAGGGAAAGTCCTTGGGTGGGTTGGGAAAATTTCAAATTTTTATTTTCTTCGGACCAAGCATTTCTCATCACTAAAAATACAATTTTATATAATGTGACATTTATCCTTTTAAATCTGTTCATTTCAGTCGTATTTGCAGTCATTATGAGCGAGTTGAGAAATAAACGACTTGTTAAAGTTTATCAAACGATGTCGTTGCTCCCTTATTTTCTATCTTGGGTCATTATCAGTTACTTCGTTTACGCCTTTTTAAGTCCCGACAAAGGAATATTCAACCAGTGGATTACTGGACACGGAGGAGAAGCTGTCAATTGGTATAATGAACCGAAATATTGGCCATTTATCTTAGTATTCATCGGTACATGGAAAGGGATTGGTTATAACAGCATCATTTACTTTGCATCTGTTATGGGAATCGATCCGACTTATTATGAAGCTGCTATGGTTGATGGAGCTAGCAAATGGCAGCAAATCAAACATGTGACTATACCACAACTGATTCCATTGATGACGATTTTAACGATTTTAGCCGTAGGAAACATTTTTCGAGCTGATTTTGGCCTGTTTTATAACATTCCTAGGAATTCCGGTGCATTGTACGATGTGACTCAAGTTTTGGATACGTATATCTACAATGGGCTGACATCCACAGGAGATTTTGGTATGACGGCTGCTGCAGGCCTTTATCAATCAGTTGTCGGTTTTGTCTTATTGATGATCACAAATACGGTCGCCCGTCGTTTTGATAGCGATTCTGCATTATTCTAAGGAGGAAAAAAATGAAAAAAAAGAAAGTGGAGAGAGTCCAAGTCCGTTCTTTCAATAAGACGACCAATTTTTTCTCTAATATAATGATTGCACTCTTTGCTATTTCCTGTGTTTTGCCATTCATATTTGTTATTGCCATCTCTGTTACCGATGAGTCCATATTGTCGACGCACGGGTACAGTTTTTGGCCAGAAAAATTCAGTCTATTTGGTTATACGTATTTATTCGACCAGATGCAGGATAAAATTTTGCAAGCGCTTTTCGTCACTGTACTTGTTACTGTTTTAGGTACCCTGATCAATAGCACGGCTACTTCTTTATATGCTTATGCGATTTCGCGGTCAAACTTTCCATTCCGTCGTTTTTTTACCGTTTTTTGTTTGATTACGATGTTGTTCTCACCAGGAATGGTAGCCAATTATCTTGTTATGACAAATCTTCTCCAGTTAAAAGATACGATTTGGGCATTGATCTTGCCAATGGCTGTCAGCCCCTTCAATATTATTGTGATGCGCACATTCTTTAAACGTTCGGTCTCTGATTCGATTATTGAATCGGCGCGGATCGACGGAGCTAGCGAACTTCGAATATTCGTTCAAATCGTTTTACCGTTAGCTGTTCCTGGTATCGCGACAATCAGCTTATTTGCCGCATTGGGCTACTGGAATGACTGGTTCAATGCTTTACTATACATTCAAGATGATAAGCTGGTTCCACTACAGTATCTTTTGATGAAAATCCAAAGTAATATTCAATATCTGACGCAAAATTCAGGAGCAGGAAGCCAATTGACAGGTGGGCTAGCTTCAGTTCCAGGAGAATCCGCCAGAATGGCGATCGTAGTTATCTCTACGTTGCCTATTGCGATCAGCTATCCATTTTTCCAGAAACATTTTGTCAAAGGTCTAACGATCGGTGGAGTAAAAGAATAAAAAAATATAAAAATCATAAAACTAGGAGGAAGAAAAATGAAGTTATGGAAGAAACTAGCCTTTACAGGTGTTTCAGCATTATTGGTAGGTACATTAGCGGCATGCGGAGGTTCTGGTTCTAAAGAGCAAGCAGAAGCTAGTGATTCGGACACTTTGCAGATGTATCAAATCGGTGATAAACCGGATAATTTCGATCAATTGATGGAAGTGGCAAACAAACGAATCGAAAAAGAGATTGGTGCAAAAGTCAATATCAATTACATTGGTTGGGGCGATTACGAAAAGAAAATGAACGTCATCATTTCTTCCGGAGAAAATTACGATATCGCCTTTGCGAACAACTATGTTTCCAATGCTCAAAAAGGAGCCTTTGCTGATTTGACTGAATTAGCGCCTAAGTATGCTGAAAAAGCGTATAATGATTTAGATGAAGCTTATATCAAAGGAAATTTGGTGAATGGGAAATTATATGCCTTTCCAGTAAATGGAAATATCTTTGCTCAACAAGTACTTACTTTTAACAAAGCTTTACTAGATAAATATGATCTTTCAATTGATGGAATCCAATCTTACGCTGATGCAGAAAAAGTTTTGAAGGAATTCCATGAAAAAGAACCAAACACGGCCGCTTTTGCCATTGGACAAGGATTCAAAGTCCAAGGAAACTTTGACTATCCTTTAGGGAACACTTTACCATTTGCTATTGATCTGGATGGAGATGATTCAAAAATCATCAACCAATACGACAATGAAACGTATATCGGACTGTTGCGTACGATGCATAGCTGGTACAAACAAGGACTCATTCCAAGTGACGCTGCAACGAGCAATAAGGACTATCCACTAGAAGGAAATACTTGGCTGATGCGTGGAGAAACACAAGGACCCTATGATTATGGCGATACGATTTTGACAAATGCAGCAAAACAAGAACTAGTTTCAAAAGCAATTACTGTTCCATTGAAATCTACAGCTCAAGCACAAATGGCAAATTTTGTCGTATCCAATACTTCAAAAAATAAAGAAAAATCAGTAGAACTTCTAGGCCTACTTAACAGTGATCCAGAATTATTGAATGGACTTGTTTGGGGAATCGAAGGAGAAGCATGGGAAAAAGTCGATGGTTCAGAGGATAAAATCAAATTGCTAGATGGTTATCAGCCAAACACACATATGTCTGCTTGGAATACAGGAAACAATAAGATTCTATATACACAAGAGTCCATTACGGATGACATGATTGCCAACCGCGACCAATCGATTGCTGAAGCAGAAACTTCACCGATTTTAGGGTTCAGCTTCAACACGGACAATGTAAAAACAGAATTAAGTAATATTTCAAATGTCATGAACCAGTATTTGGATGGATTGAATACAGGAACTGTTGATCCAGATGAAACATTGCCGAAATTAAAAGAAGCTTTAGATAAAGCTGGTTATGACAAGGTATTGAAAGAAATGCAAAAACAATATGACGAGTTTCGACAAGAACAATAATGAATAAAGACAAAGAGGTTGTGACAAAAACGTGTCGCAACCTCTTGTTCCGAATGAATGGTGTTCAAAACCTTGTATCTGCGGCAATCAGCCCAACCGAACGAAAAACGTAGAGAGCTATTTTTGTTCGGCTGTTCTTATTACTTGATGCAGGGCAGCTCTTTTACAACCTTTAATACTCAGGTCATGGTGCTGATTGCCCAACCTTTTTTTGTATAATGAGAAAGTATAAACTTAATGTTTGGAGGAGAAGATATGTTAGGGAAGGTTTTGGAAGAGTTGTTTATCCGGATCTGGGTCGTTATAAAACTAACCTTATATTTCTGGATATACACGTTTGTCGGCGGAATCATCTTTGGATTAGGTACGGCATGGAAAACAGTCAATGAGTTATTTTATTTACATGGATTCGAGTATAAAGAAATCACGTTAAAAAGAGGCTGGAATATATATAAAAGAAATTTTTTAAGAGGAAATCTGCTATTTAGTTTATTTTTATCTAGTACTGCTTTATTGAGCTACAATCTATATCTATCTGTTCAAATCAAAGGGCTCATTTTTTTAGCTATTGATTTTATTTTGCTTTTTGCCTTGTTTTGCCTATTTGCTACTTATCAATACAGTATGATTTTAGACAGTGAATATACGATCTCTGTTCCTAATCTGCTAAAGCTGAGTTTTATTTCGGTTTTTTCCAGCTTTTCGTCTTTTCTAAAAATAATTATTGGTAGCAGTGTAATTATAGCTGTGACTTGGCAATTCAAAGGATTGATTTTATTTGGTGTCATTGGTCTTTTGACGGTTTGGAATGGTACGATGACGAAACAGTGGCGTGAAGAGTTAGATAAACAGTTGGAAAGTTATGAATAAAATCCGGATTCTATTTTCAAAAGGAACCTTACTGAATCGGCTATTACGGAAATATGCGGTTATCATGATTGGTGTAACGATGACTGCTACTGTTATTTTTAGTGTCCATACGTGGGATCAAAACCAAAAGCAGGCAGAAAACATGACAAGTGATGCCGTTCAAAGTACAAGCAGAATGCTGAATGACAAAACAACTTTGAGTAGGATCATTAAAAACCAGCTTGTAGGTGATTCCGAAAAAATCGAAAATGTCACTACCTACTTAACAAAACCCATAGATCAGTATTTGATGTATGTATATGAGCAGCAAAACAGTACCGACGAATTAGTTTCTTTCCCAAATCAAATCAAAGATCTTTATATAAATTATGAAGAACTAAGTGCGATATATATCGTGTTGAATCAGCTACCGGAGTACTATGAATCCTCTAGAGAAAACAAAGGCGGAGAAGTAAAAGCCGGAACGCCGAAATTACTAGACGCCTTTTATATCAAGTTGCCTATCACCCAAGGAGGAGCTGAGTCAGGCAGTATTTTTATCGGTTTCCAAAAGAAAGAGCTAGATACGATTTTAGAGAATCTAACGTCATTCAATGGACTCTCTTTATACATGATTTCTGGCACGACAAATCGCTTGTATACGTTCCATGATAATAAAATAGCTAAAGAAACATTTGGAAGACAAGAAACGATTATCTCAGAGAGTCTTCAGAAAAATTCACAATTGCCAATTGCTAATCTGAGAAAAAATAATTTTGTTCAGCATCAAGAACTGTCGGATGATTACCGAATATTAGCTGTATTAGATAAAAAAAGCGTAAAAACCGAAACGGGGAAAAACCTTGCCCCTCTGATTGTCGGTATCATTGTTTTAGACAGTATATTGCTTATCTTTCTTTATAAAACATTCAAACGATATTCACAGCAAATATCCGTCGTCATGCAGGCAATGGAGCAAACAGCAGCAGGAAATTTAGAAACACGGATTGATACAACAAAAACGGAATATGAACTAAAGGAACTTTCGATCGGTATCAACGAAATGTTGGATAGCATCAATCAATTTGTCGAAGACATCTACAAACTAGAAATCAAACAGCAAGATGCACATATGCGGGCGCTTCAAGCACAGATTAATCCGCATTTTTTATACAATACATTAGAATATATCCGAATGTATGCAATCAGCGAAGGAAGCGAAGAATTAGCAGATGTTGTATATGCTTTTTCTGCCTTGCTCCGAAACAACACAAATCAAGAGAAGACGATCACTTTGAAAGAAGAATTGGACTTTTGCGAAAAATATGTCTATTTATATCAAATGCGTTATCCTAATCGAGTGGCCTATCATTTTATGATCGATCCTGATTTGGAAAAGATTGAAGTACCTAAATTTGTGATTCAACCATTAGTTGAAAATTATTTTAAACATGGTATTGATTTTACTCGATTTGATAATGCCCTAAGTGTCAAAGTCTTACAGGAAGACAAGCGGGTAAGGATCATCGTCAAAGATAATGGAAGAGGGATGACTGAAAAACGGCTAAAACAGGTGGAAGAAAAACTGTCTCATCCCAAAGTGGAACTTCACGAATCAATCGGTCTGCAAAACGTGAATGAACGTTTACGTGCCAACTTCGGCAGCAGTTATTACATGTCGCTTGAGAATAATGAGACAGGTGGACTGACTGTTTCTATTACATTCAAGGAGGGGTGAATATGTACCAGGTGTTATTGGTAGATGATGAATATATGATTTTGAATGGGTTAAAAAAGATAATTGATTGGAAAAGTTTAGGGTTCCAAATAGTAGCAACAGCGGAGAATGCCAAAGAAGGACTATCTGTCCTTGAACAACAACGGATTGATCTAGTGGTAACGGACGTGACGATGCCAGAAATAAACGGACTGGAATTTATTGAAGCAGCTCAAAAAGAACATCATAATTTTGAATTTATGATTTTGTCCGGGTACCAAGAATTTGATTATTTGAAAGGAGGCATGCAATTAGGTGCGGTGAATTATTTGATGAAACCCGTGAATAAGTTCGAATTGATTGAAAGCCTCAAGAAAATCAAAACACGGTTAGACCAGCAAAATGAACAAAAAAATCAGCAAGAAATCTATCAGGAACTATTATTCAGTCAATGGTTGAATGAAGAGTTAGATGAAGCAAGTGAAGAAGAAATAATAGGACAAATCAGTGAGAAACAGCATAGAATAGTATTGATCCAATTATCAAGAATTCATGATCCTCTTATCAATACATGGTTGAAAGAACACCAGCAAATCTTTTATTATCAAAGAAATTATGGAGACCGTATATTGATTACGCTGTTGTTGGAGGCAGATGAAGTTGATGGATTCTGCTGTTTTGTCCAAGAAAACATCCCTGATCAGGAATGGCTGATCAGTATCGGGGAAGAGACAGATTCATTGGACAAGATCCCTGAAACATTCCAACAAGCGAAAGACAATCTACAATTACATCAATTTTATGGAGATAAAGACGAGCATGTTTTTTACGCAATACAAGCAACAATAAAAGAGCAAACCATCGATTTTTCAAGTTTCAGACGTGTGTTGCAAAATAAACGATTAGATGATGCCCAAAAAATGATCACTGATTTTTTCGAGCAATTTCAGTTAGCAGCCATGATGCCGGAAGACATCCGGTACTCCAGCTTTTTACTGTTTATGGAGATTCAACGGGAATTGATTGATCTAGAAGATGAGGAATATTTACAAGGAATCGAAAAAATTCATCAGGCAAAAACGGTGCAAGAACTCCACCAGCTACTTCTGTCGTTCGTCCAAAAGCACCAGAGACAGAAAAAATACAGTGGCAATGTAGAAAAAGTAATCGAAATCCTGCATCAGCATTATCAAGAACCACTTACACTCAAAGAAGTGTCAGAAAGTTTGCATTTAAATGTCATGTATTTAGGGCAGTTGTTCAAAAAAGAAACGAAAAAAAGTTTTTCAGCTTATTTGAACCATTTACGTATGGAAAAAGCAAAGCAGCTGCTTTTGCACAGTAATCAAAACGTCAATGAAATAGCAAGTGAGATTGGCTACAACAATACCACGTATTTCTCTAAATTATTCAAGAAGATTGTCGGCAGATCCCCTAAGGAGTATCGGGAAAAAAGAGGAGAATCCTAAAAAAAGAAGCGTATGGAATGAATCAATGTTCAAAAGTTTGCATCTGCGGTAATAAGCCCAACCAAACGAAAATAGGAGGAGCTATTTTTGTTTGGCTGTTCTTATTACTTGATGCAGGACAGCTTTTTCACAACCTTTTGTTAGTTATCGTTTGATAAGGAAAAAGGCAAATCTTTTGATCGATACTTCTTAGGATGAGGGACGATACCTAATTGGTAAGAGATCTTGCCGCCTTTCAGCAAATCTTGATGAGTAAAATATAATTTCGTATATTCTTTGTCCATCCGTTTGATTTTATGGATAAATTGCTGTTGTGGCCGATTAGGAGTGGTTTCAATCGTCAATTCCTTTCCATTTGACAAAAGCACAACAGCCTTGTCCATTAAAGGCATACCGATAACATATTCACCGGTCCCTGGTGTGACAGGATAGAATCCCAGACTATTGAAGATATACCAAGCAGCCATACTTCCGTTGTCCTCATCTCCAGGGTAACCCGTTGAAGAATCGTCGAAAGTTTGAGTCATCAATTGTTTAAGCAATGGCTGTGCCATTTCGGGTTGTCCAATATAGCTGAACAAGTATGGGTAATGAAAACTTGGCTGATTGGAGATAGCTAACTGCCCAAATTCTATCGCAGCCATCTCGCTCATTTCATGAATCTCAAAACCATATCCTCCTGTTTCAAATGTCGGAGATTGATTGCACAAATCAATGAGTTTTTCTTTGAATCTCTCACTGCTGCCATATTTTTCGATCAACCCTGCAAAATCATGATAAACAGCAAAGCTGCTTTGCCAAGCACTGCCTTCTGCATAATCTTGTCCCCAACGATGAGCAGAAAATGGTTCTCTGAATTTGCCATTTTTATCTTTGGAACGCATCCATCCTGACTCATAGTCAAAAATATGTTGATAGTTCAATGATCGTTGCTGATATTTTTTCACCGTTTCGTCCTCTGCTAGTACTTTGGCAACTCGACTAATACAAAAGTCGCTATAAGCATAATCTAGCGTATGATTGACCGATTCATGGTAGTGATTAGGAACATAGCCGTATGTCAAGTAATCCTCTGTCCCTTGTCGTCCATAATTTGAATGATTACTTTGAACTGTAGCGCCTTTCTTCATTGCTGTTAGAAATTCCTGCATCAAGTCTGGCCGAATATCTTTCACAGCAGCATCTGCAACGACCGCATCGATCAATGTCCCAGGCATTAGTCCACGTTCGTCAGGAGACAGCCATTTTGGCAAATAACCAGTTTCTCTATAGCTGTTCAAGAAACCTTCCAGCATTTCTTCGTACTTTTCTACAGCAATCAAAGAATAAAGAGGATAAACCGTTTTATACGTATCCCAAAACCCGTTATTTGTATAGAGAACGCCAGGTTTCACAGATCGGCTAGTCGTATCATAGTGGATTTTTTGCCCGCTAGGATCCATTTCATAAAATGTTTGCGGAAATAAAAACACCCGATAGAAGTTATGATAAAACGTCCGCAATTGTTGTTGATCATGGTGTGTGAGCTGTATACGATCAAAATAGGACTGCCATTGTTTCTGGCTGTTAGCAAGGTAAGTCTCTTTGCTTTGGTTTTGTTCTAGTTCCAAGTTATAAGCTGCTTGTTCCGGGCTGATAAAAGATGTCCCGAATCGGATGGTTTGTTTTTTTGTCTGTTCAAAATACAACGGGATCGAATCGCTATTTTTGTTGGAAACAGCTAGCTCATCAGTTGTTAAAGGATATTCAAATCTCAATATGAAATAAAAAGAAAAATCAGGATCTTCTGAACCAGCAAAATGTGTGATTTTTCCTTCCACTGTGTAAGGATCTATAACAAAGAGCTGATGACGTCCCGGAAAGGATAAAAGTAAACCGCTATCATTTCTGCTGTAATCAATAGATAAGATTCCGCCATACATACTGGGTATCAATGTAGAGCGGATGCCATAACGCAATTGACGGATCGACAGATGAGTCGGACAAAATATACTTTCTTCTGGGCGGTAAGAACTTTGCGCATGAAAAAGGGTATTTTCCTGTAATTTACCATTGATTGGCGTGAGCAGCATATGACTGAAATCGCCCATCCAAGGACTTGGCTGATGGGTAAGTCGATAACCTTGAAAAACACGATCCTCAGGATGAAACCACCAGCTGCCGTTTTGATCGGTCGTTTGCGGTGCAAAATAATTCATCCCAAAAGGAACGCCAGTGTAAGGCTGGCAGTTCCCGTTAGAGAAATTTGGCTGATTAGCTGTGCCATGTCTAGTATCTATTTGACCGATATTCATTTTATTTCTCCTTTGTTGATTGTCTTTTGATAAATGAAACTGGAAATTTGCTGTCGGAAGGACGTTCGTTTGTCTCTAACCAAGTGATCAAAGCCTCTCCAGCAAGCTTGCCTAACTGTTCAAAATCTTGTGCAATGGTTGTCAGCGGTGGATCAACAAGAGCAGCTGCTTGGATATCATCAAATCCGATGATTGAAAAATCTTCAGGAACATGATAATCATGCTGTCTCAAGAAATTCATCGTCTGGATAGCGACAACATCGTTTTCGCAAACAAAAGCGGTCACTTCATACTTAGTGATATAAGAAAGCAATTCATCGAATGTCGCGCTTTTGTCATCCAGCGAAGTGTGGAAAGCTAAACCAGCTTTGTCCAATGCTTCAAGGTAACCAAGGTAACGCTGACGTACGGATTGTGGATGAGTCTGTGCACCAAATAAATAAGCGATTTTTGAATGTCCCTGTTCGATCAAATGAGAAGTAGCGAGCACACCACCTTGGAAGTTGTCGGAAAGCACGGTAGGAAAAGGCAATTCATAGATTTTTTTATCCAATATGATGACAGGGAATTCTTTTAATGACAGCTCAAAAAGCAAGTCAAGATGCTGTTCTGTATCAAAGGCATAATAAATTAATCCATCAAATTCATGGATGAGTTCTTTTGCCGTTTTATTTTGTAAAAAATCATGTGTCGTCATCATGACATCCATCTGTTTATCCTGCATCACAGGATTCAATCCCTTGGTAAAATCACCAACAGATAAATCAGCGACATATGGAAGAAGAAACAGAATCCGCCGTGTTTTTGTAGGAGAAGGAAGCATCTGCTCCGGAGCAGATGATTTAACAAAACTGCCTTTCCCACGTACGCGATAAATCAGCCCTAATTGTTCTAATTCAGTCAATGCACGTTTGGAAGTGATTCTGCTTACTTTATAAGTATGGGAAAGTTCCTTTTCAGTTGGTAGTTGGCTATCCACAGGTAATTCACCAGTTAAAATAGCCGTTTGCAAATCATTAAATATTGTCTGGTACAATGGTTGATTCATATAAACACCTCTTAATGATATATCATATTCAAATAATACCATAATAGATGAAAAAGTAAATAAAAAGTTATTTTTTTTGAAAGCGTAGACATAAAATGCTGCAAGAGGTATAATCTTTAAAGATATATCAAATGAAAAGAGGAGATTTGTATGGTTTATAAAGATATACCAAAGTCGGTGCAAAAATTTATGGATGATATCACACAAAAATGCGGGAAAACCCATGCGGACTGGGCAACGAATTTTACAGCAGCATTTGCCAACACGCTATTGACAACAGTCAAAAAGCAAAATGACGGTACTACTTTTCTATTGACAGGAGACATTCCTGCAATGTGGTTGCGAGATTCTACTGCACAAGTTCGTCCTTATTTAGTGATTGCAAAAGAAGATGAGGAACTAGCTGACATGATTAGTGGGTTGGTCAAAAAACAATTTTTTTATATCAACATCGATCCATATGCGAATGCCTTCAATGAAGAAGCGAACGGTGCAGGACACCAAACAGATCACACAAAAATGAACGATTGGATCTGGGAAAGAAAATATGAAATTGATTCTTTATGCTACCCGATACAGTTGGCCTATCTTCTTTACAAAAATACAGGAAAAACGGACCAATTCAACCCAACTTTTATTGAAGGGATCAAAAAAATCTTAGGCGTGTTCGAAACAGAGCAGGATCATGAACACTCTCCTTATACATTTGTACGAGATACGACAAGAAAAGAAGATACGCTGATCAATGACGGACGAGGAGCCAAAACAACTTTTACAGGTATGACATGGTCTGGGTTCCGTCCTAGCGATGATGCTTGCCGTTACGGATATCTGGTACCATCCAATATGTTTGCGGTGGTCGTGTTAGGTTATGTGGAAGAAATTTTCCAAACGATACTCGATGATAAAGAAATTGTACAGAAAGCACAAATATTGAAGAAAGAGATCCAAGAAGGTATCCAAAATCACGGACGGACGGTTAATCAAAAAGGGCAAACGATTTATGCATACGAAGTAGATGGAATGGGGAACGCGACGGTCATGGATGACAGCAATGTGCCCAATTTGATCGCGGCACCTTATTTGGGTTACTGTTCGGAACAAGAGGAAGATTATCTTCAAACAAGAAGAACATTGTTGAGTAAAGAGAATCCATATTTTTATGAAGGAAAGTACGCAAAAGGAATTGGTTCTTCCCATACGCCAAAAGAGTATGTTTGGCCGATTGCGTTAGCTATGGAAGGAATGACAACACCAGATAAATCTGAAAAAGAACGGCTATTGAATTTGCTTGTAGCAACTGATGCAGGAACACATCTTATGCACGAAGGATTTGATGTGAACAATCCTGAAAATTATACGAGAGAATGGTTTTCTTGGGCAAATATGATGTTTTGCGAATTAGTTATGGATTACTTTGATATTCGAGTAGAAAAATAGGAGGTACTGTAAATGAAAAAGAAAGTATATATCATTTCTCATAGCCACTGGGATCGTGAATGGTACATGGCTTACGAACAGCATCACATGCGGTTGATTGAATTGATAGACGATTTATTAGAGCTATTTGAAGTTGATCCGTCCTTCAACAGTTTTCATTTGGATGGGCAAACGATTATTTTAGATGACTATCTTCAAGTAAGACCAGAAAAAAGACAGGCACTCCAACGAGCTATTGATGAAGGAAAATTGAGAATCGGACCATTTTATATCTTGCAAGATGATTTTCTGATCAGTTCGGAATCAAACGTGAGAAATATGCTGATTGGCATGGAAGAAAGCCGTAAATGGGGAACCCCCGTCATGTTAGGGTATTTTCCCGATACATTTGGAAATATGGGACAGACGCCTCAATTAATGAAACAAGCTGGTATTTCAGCAGCGGCGTTTGGCCGTGGGGTAAAACCAATTGGCTTTGACAATCAAGTTCTGGAAGCAGAAAACTATTCTTCTCAATACTCAGAGATGTGGTGGAAAGGACCTGATCAAACAGAAATTTTTGGTCTGTTATTTGCCAATTGGTATAGCAATGGGAACGAGATTCCCGTAGAAAAAGAAGCTGCTCGTGTCTTTTGGAAGCAGAAATTAGCAGATGCAGAACAATATGCATCTACTGATCATCTATTAATGATGAATGGTGTTGATCATCAACCAGTACAAAAAGATATATCAAAAGCAATTCATCTCGCAAATGAGCTGTTTCCAGATTACGAGTTCATCCATTCTAATTTTACTGACTATCTGGAAGCAGTTCGACAAGAGTTGCCAGAAGACTTAGGTTCAGTAGAAGGAGAATTGACAAGTCAAGAAACGGATGGCTGGTATACTTTAGCCAATACAGCATCTGCTCGCGTTTATTTGAAACAATGGAATACCAAGGTCCAACGGCAGCTAGAAAACATCACGGAACCACTTGCGACGATGGCTTACGAAGTTACAGGGATTTATCCCCACGATCAATTAGATTATGCTTGGAAGACATTAATGCAAAATCATCCTCATGACAGTATTTGCGGTTGTTCAGTTGATTCTGTCCATCGGGAAATGATACCTCGTTTTGAAAAAGCAGATGAAGTCGGAAAGTATCTTGCACAAGATTCTTTAGAACAACTGGCCACAGCGATCGATACAACTGGATTTCCAAAAGACAGCTTTCCATTTGTCGTTGTAAATACTGCAGGAATGGATAAAACTGGCGAAGCAGAAATAACCATCGAATTAGCAAGAAAAAGATTCGCTGAGGGAATACCGGAACATCTGTATCAAGAGTTAGAACAGTTGCCTAGACGGAAGTATCACGTAGAAACAAAAAGCGGGGCCACTATACCAGCTATTTTATCTGAAGAAACTGTACAATTTGGTTATGATTTGCCGAAAGATCGTTTCCGTGTGCCATATATGGCAAGAACGATCAAGGTAACTTTACCAATAAAAAACATGCCAGCGTTTTCTTGGGAAACATTCGCGCTTGTAGAAGGGGAAGCGAAAGCAGAAGAAAAGGAAACAATGATCCGTCAGAGTGGACGAATCGTCGAAAACGCCCACCTGCGTTTGACGATTGAAAAAAACGGTACCATTACAATGGAAGATCGCAAAAACAAACGAAAATGGAATAACCTGCATATTTTTGAAGATATCGGTGATATAGGAAACGAGTATATCTTTAAGCAACCTGTCTATGATCAACCAATCCTATCCAGTAATCAGGAGGGCTCTGAAGTAAAAGTATTAGTAGATACACCAGAAATAGCCAAAATAAGTATTCTACAGGAAATGGAGATCCCAGTTTCTGCAGACGAGCGTTTAGAGAAAGAACAACGGATGGTTGTAGAATTTCGTTATCGTAAAGCAGAACGATCTAAAGAAAAACGGATCCTTCAAATAGAAACGATCATGACAGTCAGAAAAGATAGTAAAAAAATCGACTTTGAAACGACTCTTGACAATCAAATGAAAGATCATCGATTGCGTGTCTTGTTTCCTACAAAGTTACATGTGGAACATCACGAAGCAGATAGTATTTTTGAAGTAGTAAAGCGCCCAAACCATGTATCTAGGAGCTGGGAAAATCCCACGAATCCGCAACATCAGCAAGCATTTGTCAATATTCATGATGAACAGTACGGTGTAACAGTTGGTAACTTTGGTTTGAATGAATATGAAGTAACAGCAGATGGACAAATCGCGGTGACACTACTTCGCTGTGTGGGAGAACTAGGAGATTGGGGGTATTTTCCAACACCAGAAGCACAGTGTTTAGGTAAGCATCGGTTCAATTATAGCGTTGAACTACATGGACCAGAAGAAACATTCTCTACTTATTTGCATGCATACGCGGCACAGATTCCTTTCTCCACTCAACAAATCAAACATCATGAAGGAACATTGGCATCAAAACAACAATATTTAACGATAAAAAGTGAAACGTTTGCAATTACAGCTTTGAAACGGAGTAAGTTTAGTGATAAAGTAGTAGTGAGAGGTTTCAATATGTCTAGTCATTTGGAAAAATTAGAAATAACTAAAGACAATCGAAAAACGGTCATATTGAATCTGCTTGAAGAACCAACGCAGCAATCGGTTGTCCCGATAATCCAACCTTATGAAATTCGGACAATCGGATTCGAGGAGGAAAACTAAATGTATGGCGGAATAGAAGCAGGCGGAACAAAATTTGTGTGTGCGGTTTCAGAAGGTGGAGAGATTTTGGAAAAAACAAGTATCCCTACCACAACACCAGAAGAAACATTGGATCAAGTATTTGAATTTTTTGATCGTTATGAACTGAAGGGAATCGGGATCGGCTCATTCGGCCCGATTGGTATCGACCAAACAAAAGATAATTACGGATATGTTTTGGCAACTCCCAAAAAAGGATGGGCACAATTTGATTTTCTCGGCACAATCAGGAAACGCTACCATATTCCTATTGCTTGGACGACGGATGTCAATGCGGCTGCATACGGGGAGCTGAAGCAAGGGGCAGCACAAGGAAAAAATAGTTGTATTTACCTTACCGTGGGAACAGGAATCGGCGCAGGCGTCGTGATCAATGAGGAAATTTTTTCAGGGATCGCACATCCTGAAATGGGACATATTTGGGTAAAACGCCATCCAGATGATCAATATGAAGGCACTTGTCCTTATCATAAAGACTGTTTAGAAGGATTAGCGGCAGGTCCGTCTATTGAGGCACGTATAGGGATCAAAGGGCAAGATCTGCCACAAGATCATCCGATTTGGGATATTCAAGCTTTCTATATTGCTCAAGCACTGATCAACTATACGTTGACGTTAGCACCTGAAAAGATTATTTTAGGTGGCGGAGTAATGAATCAGGATCATCTCCTTCAAAAAATCCGTCAGCAATTTGTTGAATTGATGGGTGGCTACATGGAAACACCTCAAGTAAGTGAATATATCGTTCGTTGGGGACTGCCAAATGAAAGTGGGATTATCGGTAGTTTGCTGTTAGCAGAACACGAACATCAAAAGTAAGCAGACAAGTTACACAAAAAGAACGTAGTCTTATCAGCAGATAATGATAGGACTACGTTCTTCTTTCTATTTCCACAATCCGGGTAAAGCTTTACCAACTATTTTTTCTTGAGTAAATGGATGGATCATGTGCAGTTCTAATGCATGGAGCATCAGTCGTTCAGCTGGTCTATTTTGGTAGAGAGGGTCTCCAACGATTGGATGCCCTATATGAGCTAAGTGAACTCTGATCTGGTGCGTACGACCGGTTTCCAAAACACAATACACTTGTGTTTTTCCAGAAAGTACTTTGTCGACAGTGACATGTGTCAAGGCGTTCTGACCATTTTTATCATCTACGACCCGTTTTCTCCGATCATGGCGATCGCGTCCGATTTTATTGGTAATAGTCCTATCTTTGGCGATTTTCCCCCATACGATGGCTTGATATCTCCGATAGATCATTTTTTGTTCCAACATTCTTCCAAGTATCGGCAAGACAAATGGGTTTTTTGCAAATAAAACAGCGCCGCTTGTTTCTTTGTCCAAACGGTGGACAACGTAAGGTCGTTGTTTTTTCGTATCGAGATAAGCAGCTAAGTGATTGAGCAAGGTACTGTTTTCTGTTGGTTCGTTTGGATGAGTCTTCATTCCTGCAGGCTTATCCACTATAATCAAATGTTCATCTTCATATAAAACACGGATGTGCTTCGCATCTCCTAATTGGACTTCTTGATAATTATAATCTGTTTCTTCGAATAACAATGTGATCTGGTCATTGCCTTTTACTTCATGATGGAACAAAGCAGGTTGTTGATTGATCCAAACGTTTTTACGTATACGCAAAAAGTGCCGAACCTTTCTAGGAACTAACCATTCCTTTTCAAGCAAGTCGCGAATCGTTGTTTCAGGATGGTTCATAGGTAAAGTGATCGTGATTTTCACAAGTGTACTCCTTTCGGTAAAATTGCAGATTAATTGTACCATTTTTAAAACATATTTAAGAAAAAACTTACATTTTTCTGTTCATTCTTATGTTACTCTACTTGCACTAACGAAAAAAACAAATCGAACTACAACTTAAGCAGGAAGAAAACACTCTTTCATTATGGTAAAATAAGACGATTGAATTGAATAGACAGGAGAAGAAGCGAATGGATTTTCAAAGCATTTTAGGAAAGATAAAAGCTGCTTTGATCAGTTTTTGGCGATGGATCAGACCATATCTCGGACAATTCCATCGATGGCGAAAGCGCATTTGGAAAAAATATCATGTGAACAAATTGATTTTGCTGATTGGTTTGATCTGTGTCTTAGTGACAAGTATCTACCTTTTTATTTTAGCCAAACAAGCAAATGTCGAAACGTTAAAATCTGGATTAAGCCAATCGACAGTCATTTATGATAAGAAAAATGAAGAAGCTGGCACACTGTACGCCCAAAAAGGGACATACGTAGAATTAAACGCGATTTCTCCCTATATCCAAGATGCGGTAATCTCGACAGAAGATAGGAATTTTTACGAACATCACGGATTTGATATCAAAGGAATCGCCCGTGCGGCTGTTCGGATGGTTTTGTCTGGCGGAACATCAGGGGGCGGAGGAAGTACGATCACTCAGCAGCTTGCCAAAAATGCTTATCTGACATTAGATCAAACATTTGATCGAAAAGCGAAGGAATTATTTTTGGCAATCGAGATCGAAAAGAAGTACAGCAAAGAAGAAATCTTGACCATGTATCTTAACAATGCCTATTTTGGTAACGGGGTATGGGGTGTCCAAGACGCTTCCAGAAAGTATTTCGGAGTAGATGCAACGAATGTTACGCTATCTGAGGCTGCTACTTTGGCAGGAATGCTGAAAGGTCCTGGTATTTATAATCCGATTGATCACCCAGAAAATGCGAATGATCGGAAAAACACAGTACTAAGCGTAATGGAAGAAAACGGAAAAATCACAAAAGAACAAGAACAAGCAGAAAGCCAGACAGACATCAGTGCTTATCTTCATGACACATACGATAATTCAGATTCTGGTTATCGTTATCCTTATTATTTTGATGCAGTGATCGATGAAGCAGTTAACGAGTATGGTCTTGATGAAGAAGATGTCATGAATAAAGGCTATAAAATCTATACAGCTTTAGATCAGGATTACCAAAAGCAATTAGAAGCTACTTATCAAAATAATGCATTATTCCCAGCAAATGCTTCAGATGGTGCCATGGTCCAATCTGCTTCAGTAGCTTTAGATCCGAATACAGGCGGTGTACAAGCATTAGTAGGACGAAGAGGAGATCATGTCTTTAGAGGATTCAGCTTTGCTACACAGATGCGCCGTTCTCCAGGATCAACGATCAAACCATTAAGCGTATATACACCAGCGTTGGAAGCTGGTTACAAGCCTTCTAGTGTCTTGAAAGATGAACCGCAAAGTTATTACGATGCGCATAATTTTGACGGGACATACCAAGGAGAAGTACCGATGTATCAGGCTGTTGCACAAAGTTTGAACTTGCCTGCTGTATGGCTTTTGCATGAGATCGGTTTACAAAAAGGATATGATAAAGCAGAAGAATTCGGCCTGCCTTTAGCAAAATCTGATAAGTATTATGGCTTAGCTCTTGGCGGATTAGAAAAAGGAGTATCTCCAATGATCATGGCGGGTGCTTACAGTGCATTTGCCAATGAAGGTCAGATGTATACGCCGCATCTCATCACGAAAATCGTTGATTCAACTGGAGCGGTGATCATCGATAATACAAACAAAAAGCCAAAACAGGTTATATCAAAGGAAACAGCTGATGAAATGACCAGCATGCTTCTTGGTACATTCTCAAATGGGACAGCAGCTGCTGCGAACCCTGCAGGTTATACGATAGCAGGTAAAACAGGAACCACAGAAACTAATTTCGATGCCACGAAAGCAAATGACCAATGGATGATCGGGTATACGCCAGATGTAGTGATTTCGACATGGATGGGGTTTGAAGAATCCAGCAAGCTGCATTATTTGGAAGGGACAAGTGGAAATGTTGTCGGGAAAGTCTTCAAATCAGCGGCAGAAGGTATCCTTCCTTATACTTCCAAAACAGGATTTAGTGTAGCTGACGCCTATGCCACAGGAGGGCAAGTGGTAGCAGCAGATCAAGTTGGAAACACAGGTAATTCTAATGGAGAGTCTGGAAATTGGCAAGATAACTTGAATCAATACGGTGAACAAGCAAAAGAAGGATTGAAGAATTTCGGCGATATGGTGAAAGAAGGCGTTCAGGGAATTGGTGAAGCGGCTAAAGACCTCTGGCGGAAATATCAAGGAGAGTAGACCCTTTGAAAACGAATAACCCCATGTTACAATAGAGAGTAACTACTAAAAGAAAAGAGGGCATAACATGTCAAACATCTACGATAGCGCGAATCAGATCGAACGTGAGATCCGTGAATTACCAGAATTCAAAGCGTTGAAAGAAGCGTACGAGAAAGTACAAGCAAACGAAGAAGCACACAAGCTGTTCAAAGACTTCCAAGCGATGCAAATCGAATTACAAGAAAAACAAATGAGTGGACAAGAATTCAGCGACGAAGATGCAATGAAAGCACAAGAAATGGCTGTGAAAATTCAATCAGAAGAAGTAATCAATGATTTAATGCAAAAAGAACAAGGGTTCAGTACGATCATCAATGACTTGAACCGGATCATCATGACGCCAGTTCGCGACCTTTACAGCGAATAGAACTATTTTATGAAACAACAGAGGTTGTGAAAGAGACGTTCAGCCTTGAGCGATGACAAAGTTGCTTCTTATTGCCGATAGACTGTCTCTTGAACACCGTTTACCAAAAAGACGTGAGCCTACCGTTTAACTCTGAGTGACAAGGAACAATTTCAAAAAACAGCTTCTCATGTTTGATGACTATTGTGATTTGTGACCGAGGAGTTGGCAGGAGAACACCGTTTGTTCAGAAATAGGAGAGACGATAAAACTCTTGTCGTCTCTCCTTTTTTTGTCATTCATTTTTCAAACGGTAAAAATAGCCCTCTTGAGCTAACAGCTCTTCGTAAGTACCCATCTCAACGATTTTTCCTTCATCGATCACAACGATTTTATCTGCCTCTTTGATCGTTGAAAGCCGATGAGCCACAATAAAAGTAGTGGGTGTTTCTGTCAGATAATTCAGGGCCTGCTGGATTTTTTTCTCTGACTGGTTATCTAAAGCTGAAGTTGCTTCATCTAGCAAAATGATTTTCGGCTGACGTATCAATGCTCGTGCAATGGAGATACGTTGTTTTTGGCCACCAGACAGCTTGTTGCCATGTTCGCCTACTAAGGTATCCAGTCCATCAGGAAGCTGGTCAATCAGTGAAGAAAGTTGCGCAGCTTCGATGACTTCATCTAAACGTTCTTTTGATACGTTTTTCAAGCCATAAGTGATGTTCTCTTTGATCGAAGCGGAGAACAACAAAGTGGTTTGAGGAACAACGGCTAAATAATTACGCACACTTCGCATATCCAATTCATCCAAAGGCTGATTATCTAGGAAAATCCTCCCTGAAGACGGCTGGATAAATCCAATCAATAAGTTAAGGAGTGTAGATTTTCCAGAACCAGATGGCCCAACAAAAGCAATTGTTTCTCCAGCTTTCACCTCTAGAGAAAAATGATCAATAATCGGCTTGAGTGAGTCCGGGTAATGAAAAGAAACATCCTCAAAGCGAAAATTTCCATCCAAATGTTGGATTTTTTTCTTACCGTGATAAGTTTCTACATCGCCAGCAATCAACAGTTCACCAATAGAAGTAATAGATTCCATGCCTTTTGAAATCGTAGGAATCAGTGTGATCATTCCAGAAACGGAATTGACGATCGTTGTGAAATATGTCTGATACATCACGACATCACCTGGTTGAATACGCCCTTGTAAAGCTAATATCCCAGTGAAAATCAAACAAACCAGTTGAAATATCTGAAAACTAGCCCAGCTGACTGACCCGAAAACAGATTGCAGGATATCTAAGTGGAATCCTTTTTCATAGATTTGGGTAAAATGCTTATTTAAGCGAGTGGTTTCGTGTTTTTCTAACCCATGAGCTCGAGCAATCGGTGCTAATTCGATCACTTCGATCACTTTTGCAGAAGTCTCTTCCATTTCTTGCCGGAAATCTGAATTGGACTGTCTGATCCTTTTCCGGAAAAAAAGAGTAACTAACGCGGCGAGAGGGACAGTCAATAAGAAAAACAAGAAAACGACAGGACTTCTATAAAGCGTGATACCTAAAGCCACGAATAAATTGACAGCAATGTTCAATCCGCTGACAAATACTTGAGAGGACAACGTTTGGATGGCTTCTACATCACGGATGATCTTTGATTGGATCCGGCCAGATTGCAATTCTTTTTGATAGGGAATAGAAAGTTCTTGGATTTTCTTGATAAGAGTCGCTCTTAGTCCAGCTTCTACTTGCCGGATCGAAGCGCTATGGTATTTTACATGAAAATAATTCGTCAATATATTTTGACCGATCAGACAAGTCATCAAAAAAGCGTTGAAATAAATCGCCTGCAATTGAGAGGAATCTTTTGATGAAGCTGCATTGATTACATTGGCAATAGCAATCGGCATTAACCAAGATGGAAGATGTTTGATAATAAAAAAGAGTCCTGACATGGCAAAGCGCCAATAATTCCCCTGATAAAGATGCAGCAATGTCTGAAAAGCATTTGCATGATATTTTTGATAACTTTTCTGTATTCGTTCCTCCATAATCTTCTCCTTAACAATCTTGGTAAAAAAACTGCAAGTGTTCTATTGCTTCAGGAACATAAATCTCAGGAGTAGCTTCAAGAGTGGCGTACATTAGAGGACGCTCATATTTGATATAATGTAGTACCGGGCGGAAATCTAAACAGCCTTTACCAACAGGAACTATGCGGATCTTTCCATTTTCCATGATGTAGTCTTTGAGATGAAGCGCTGTAATACAACCCTGTAAATTGTCCAAGGCACCTCGGATCACTTTTTCCTGATCAGCATGATTTTCTTTGTGGATCAAATTCGCACAGTCTAAAATGATTTTTAAATTTGGTGAAGCTACTTCATCGACTAAACGTTTGGCTAACAGATAGTTATAGATCGGATGATTGATCCCTGCTTCAACAGCAACAGTTACGCCAAAATTTTCTGCATGAGCGACTAATTCAATGACAGAATTTCTAGCAATCTGATAAGCTTCTTCAGTAAAATTTTCTTTTGTGAAACCGACAGAGACACTACCGGTTTCCGTAGCAATCATCTTGGCTTGATAGGCAGAGCACAGAGCAATTTGCTGTTTGAAAGTTGCTAATGCTTGTGCACGAACTTCTTGATTTTTGCTGGATAGGTTGATATAGCAACCTAAAATGGAAAGTTCGATATTGTTTTTTTGGAAGTATTCACCAAAATAGGCAGCACTCCCAAGTGTCATGTCATTTAATTTAAGTTGTTCAGGAAATGCTTTTTGTGGTGCAAATTGGATATGGGACAAGTGAAGCTGTGATACTTTTTGAACGATTTCTTCACGATTTCGAACCTCTAGATCATGGGCACGGATGCCTAAATTTAATGGAAACATCTCAAACTCCTTTTTGTAAATAATCAGCAAGAGGCAGACGGGATTCTTTTATCAATTCAGCAATTATTCGGGCAACTTTATCAGCGCCTTCTGGACTAAAGTGGGTATTATCCTTTAGCCCTTCTGGGTAATTTTCACAACTATTAGGCATAAAATGCAGATAGAATTTTTTTGTCTCTTCTTTTGAAAAGGTCTGGAAATATTCTTGTGATCGTGAGAAAACATCTAAAAGTGGAATATGGTGTTTCTCAGCAAATGCACGCATCGCTTTTGGATAGTCTCCAAGTATATCTGGATTCAATGTTCCATTTTCTAAGTAATCTCGTCGCGTCACAGATGTCAGCAAGACCATGTGGACGTTCGCTTTTTTTGCGCATTCAAAAAATATCTGCAGATTTTTTAAATAGCTACCGAAGGGGAGCGTACCTCTTTCTTCTTGGATTTTCTGGTCGTTATGTCCAAATTGTACAAATAAGAAATCATTTGGCTGAAACTGTGAAGCTAAACGGGCTAATCTTCCTTCCTGGATAAATGATTTGGTGCTGCGTCCATTCTTTGCTTGGTTATTGATCTGGATCTCAGGTGAAAAATAAGCAGAGATTTTTTCTCCCCAACCTGTCTCGGGACGCTTGTTTTCATCTTTTTCTGCCGCAGTAGAATCACCGGCAATATGGATAGTAGGCATGTTATCTCTTCTTTCATAAGGGTTTATAGGCAATGAAGCAGAACAGCAAGAGAAGAAGACGGAGCAAATTTGGTCCGTCTTCTTCTCTAAAACGTGGATAAACGGATTCCGTTATTTCGCTATCCTGTTTTGATTCGTTACTGTTACTATTAATCAATTAGGCGAAAAAGCCAAAGTAATTTTTAGCATTTGTATAACTAATCGCTTGAACGAGACTTCCTAAAAGTTGTTCATCCTCAGGTGCTTCTCCTCGCATGACCATTTCGCCTAAAAATTCACAAAGAACACGACGGAAATATTCATGTCTAGTGTAGGAAAGGAAACTTCTTGAATCTGTCAGCATGCCGACAAAATTCCCCAAAGCACTACCATCAGCAAACTGTGTCAATTGATCGCGCATACCAGCTCGAGTATCGTTGTACCACCATCCAGAACCTAACTGCAGTTTTCCATTCTGTTCTTTTTGGAAACAGCCCATCAAAGCTAAAATCGCAGGGTAGTCATTTGGATTCAGTGAATAGAGGATCGTCTTTGGCAACTGATCCGTTTCTTCTGCACCATTCAATAATTTTTGCAGAGGAATAGTCAAAGAAAGATCATTCATTCCATCATAACCGGTATCGGGTCCTAATTTTTCCAACATTTGTGTATTACAATTACGATAAGCATGAATATGCAGCTGCATCGTCCAATTATGAGAATGATAGAAGTGGGTCAAACGTATCAGTGTTTCTGTACGAGAAGCATCGATTTCATCTGAAGATAATAGTTTGTTAGCTCGTGCTTTTTGAAAAATCTCTTCTAATACTGTTTCATCCGCTTCTTTATAGCGTAAGGTGTCTAAAGCGTGGTCGGAAACACGACATCCATGTTGATGGAAGTATTCTATCCGCTGCTCTAAAACTTCGATTAGTTCTTGATAGGTGGTAATCGTTTGGTCAGCTGCTTCTTCCAGTAGTGTGATCCATGCATTAAATCCTTCTTTTTCAATATTGAGTGCTTTATCTGGACGGAATGAAGGGAGAACTTTCAAATCTGGTTCTTCATGAGCAAGCAATTGATGATAGTGTAAGTCATCTGCTGGATCATCTGTCGTACAAATCACTTCTACATTCGATTTTTTCGCGATTTCCCGCCGACGGAAATCAGGAGTTGCCAAAATTTTATTTGCTTGTGTCCAAATTTTCTCTGCGTTTTCTTCATTTATCAACAAGTCAATATCGAAGAAACGCTTCAATTCAAGATGTGACCAACTGTAAAGCAAATTTCCGATAATTTTTGGTACGGTTTGACACCAAGCTAAAAATTTTTCAAAATCAGAAGCATTTCCTGTGATTTTTTCTTCAGGCACGCCGCAAGCTCGCATCAAGCGCCATTTGTAATGATCGCCTCCTAACCAAGCTTCTGTCAGATTGCTGAAATTGTTGTTTTCGTAAATTTCTTTTGGATCTAAGTGACAGTGATAATCAATAATGGGCATATTTTTTGCGTAGGAATGATAAAGCTTTTTCGCCCAATCGTCTTTTAATAAAAAATCATCAGATAAAAACATAAATCTTCCTTCTTTCTTTTTATACTGTTTTTATGAAAATCAAAGTGTTACTCCGTTTTTAAAAATGGCAATTTCTCGAACGTTATTTTGTTCATTTTTCGTTTCTTCTCCACTAGCCACAGCGATGATTTTTTGAACAAATGATTCTAAGATCACTTCCATTGGTTGTTCTAATAAGACGCCTGCATTAAAGTCCATCCAATGACCTTTGCGTTCAAAAAGAGTCGTGTTCGTAGATACCTTGACCGTAGGGACATATGAGCCAAACGGAGTCCCTCTTCCTGTGGTAAACAAGACCAACTGGCAATCGGATGAAGCAAGAGCAGAGGCAGCTACAAGATCATTCCCGGGAGCTTGCAATAAACTAAGTCCTGGTTTTCTGATTTTTTCGCCATATTGCAGTACATCAACGACAGGAGAGCTTCCTGATTTTTGCGTGCAGCCTAAAGACTTATCTTCTAATGTAGTGATCCCACCTGCTTTATTACCAGGAGATGGGTTTTCGTAAACTGGTTCCCCGTAAGACAAGAAATACTGTTTGAAGTCATTGATCAAGTCAACGATTGAATCAAAAACTTTTTCATTTTCCGCTCGTGCCATCAATACTTGTTCTGCACCAAACATTTCTGGCACTTCTGTTAAGATCGTGCTACCTCCTTGAGCAATCAAGTAATCAGAAAATGCACCAAGCAAAGGATTGGCAGTTATTCCCGATAGACCATCAGAACCGCCGCATTTCAAACCGACATTCAACTTAGAGAGCGGGACTGGTATGCGCTGGTCGTTTTCGGCCGCGGTTAAAAGTTCTTCTAATAGAGCTACGCCTTGTTCGATCTCATCATAGACATCTTGAGCCACTAGAAATTTCACTCGTTCTTCATCATATTCACCTAAAATTTTTTTGAATTCAGGAACGGTATTGTTCTCGCAACCTAATCCAAACACTAAAACTCCGCCAGCATTTGGATGGTTTACCGCGTCTGCTAAGATTTCTCGAGTATTTTGATGATCTTTTCCAAGCTGTGAACAGCCGTAGGGATGCTTTAAAATCGTAATATGGTCAAACTGTCCCAGATCCGGATGTTTTTCTTTGAACTGTTTGACGATCAGTTCAGCAATACCATTCACACACCCAACGGTAGGTACTAAGAACAAGTCATTACGAATCCCTACTTTTCCATTTTTTCGTAAGTAGCCTTGAAATGTTCGGTTCTCAAAAGGATAATGACTTGGATGGACATCTTTTTCATATCGATAATCCAATTCACCAGAAAGATTGGTTTTTACATTATGAGTGTGCAGCCATTGACCGGCAGTTACGTCTGTCGTCACGTGCCCGATTGGATAGCCATATTTGATCACGTTGTCTCCAGCTTTCAAATCACTCAATGCAATCTTGTGACCTTGCGGGATATCTTCAAGAGTGGTGATCGTTTGCTGATCAATCGTCAGTTGTGTTTGCTTTGGGATAGGTGTTAATGCGACAACAACACTGTCTCGTTGGTTTAGTTTCATTGTTGGTTGCAGGGTTTCAAGCATGGACCATCGTTCCTTTCATTTCTTGTAATACTGCTCGGACACCTTTTTGTTCGATTTTTGTAGCCATTTCTTGAACAGTATCTGCCACATTCGGTAATTGAGACAAATCTTCTCCCCAAAGCGCAGCGTTTTGCAATAATCGAAGAATAGCTGTTTCATTATCAGACCAAGCATCAACAAATTCGCTTATCGTCTTTTCATCATCATGGGGCTTTACTTGATCGCCTCGATACATAAGAAGTAACGCAGCTAGTGAAACAGAGATTAGCGGTGGTACTTGATTTTTTTCTTCGATATACTTCTTGAAGACCGGAAGCAGACGGGTGCTGAATTTTGAAACACTATTTAATGAAATCGCTTCTAATTTGTGATGGGCAAAAGGATTCAAGAAACGTTCTTTGATTTGATCAGCATAAATGGCTAATTCATCTTTAGGTAAAGAAAGCATAGGAATCAATTCTAGATCGAATAGCTGATCAACATAAGCGGAGAATAAAGGATCTTTCATTACTTCTTCTACAGTTTCCAATTCCGCCAACAAAGCAAGAGGGACCATCGCTGTGTGCGGTCCATTAAGCAAATGCACCTTACGTTCACGATAAGGAGTCATATCATCTGTGATGATGACATTCAAGCCAGCCTGTTTGAATGGTAGTTGATTCTCCAACTCTTTAGGCCCTTCAATCACCCAAAGCATGAATGGTTCCGCTTTGACCATCAATTGATCTTCATAGTTATGTCGTTGATTGAAAACAGCTGCATCCTCACGAGGATAACCTGGAACGATGCGGTCAACTAAACTACAACAGAAAACATTTTCTTTTTCTAACCACTCAATAAAAGCAGGTTCTAAATCCCATTTTTCTGCGTAGCGTAAAATGATTTCTTTTAGACATTCACCGTTTCTGTCAATCAATTCACAAGGAATAATCGTAAAACCGGCTTTGTTTAATTCGAAACGTCGGTATAAAAAGGCTGTCAGTTTGCCCGGGAAGCTCTGTGGTGGCGTATCTGTTCGTTCATCAGTCTCCACAAATTGGATTCCTGCCTCTGTTGTATTGGAGACGATATAGGCCAAGTCGTCATTTTCTGCTAGAGAAAGATAAGCATCCCATTCATGATAAGGATTGATCATTTGTTCTACTATGGTGATAATCTCGGAAGTATCAACGATTTCGCCATTGCTGAGTCCTTGTAAAATGACCGTATATAAATTGTCTTGCTGGTTCATCATATTCCCAAGACCTTGTTCTAAAGGCTGAATGATGGCGACATTTCCTTTAAACAATTGCTGGTTATTCAGTTGCTGAATCTGCCAATCAACAAATCCGCGCATAAAATTGCCTTCGCCGAATTGAAGAACTTTTACGGGAGCCTCGTTTTTTTTCACTAATTCTTTTGTCAGTTTATTCATAGATTATTCCTTTCTGTGTTATGCACACGTTAACATTTTTATATAAAATTACTTGCAGTTTACAAGTAATTGATCGACTCACGAAGCATCAGTAAGGTGGAGAGCTCCATTTTAGATTGTTCGATCGGCCTGTCTTCAATCAAATCCAATAAAAGCTTTGTTCCTACTTGACACATTTCTTTCAACGGTTTGTGTACTGTAGTAAGCGGTGGATTAAGATAGGAGACGACTGGAGAATCATCGAACCCAATCAGAGAAATGTTCTGGGGAACACGAAGACCAGCTGAATGTACAGCTCTCAATGCACCAATCGCTATATCGTCGTTGCCACAAAAAACCAGAGTAGGCAGGTCAGAAAGCGATAATAGGTATTCCATGTTTTTGAGGCCGCTTTCTAAGCTGTAGTCTCCTGTTAAAAAATAGGCTGGATTGGCAGGGATGCTTGCTTTTTTTAGACTGTCCAATACACCTTTTTCCCGTTCTTTTGTCGAACGAAAGTTTTTTTTCCCACCAATATAAGCGATCTTCGTATGTCCGCACCCAATACCGTAATCTACTGCCTGCATAACACCAGCCGCATCATCGGCAGTAACATTGATAACCGCTGGATCATTGATGTGACGATTGACAACGACGAAGGGAAACGCTTTTTCTTTTAGATAATCGATAAAAGGCTGATCTTCATCACTTTGACTCATAACGATCAGACCATCATAACGTTGCAAATTGATTTCTGTTAAATCAACAGCATCGATACTTTCGACAGATAAGCTGTAGTTTGTGTCCAATACTGAATGGATACCTGCAATGGAATCTGCTAGGAAATTTGATGAAGTTCCTTTATGCAAACTTGAGAAAAACAGTCCGATCAGATATTTTTTTTGATTTACTAAACCTTTTGCACTATAGTTCGGCGAATAATTCATTTCCTTAGCTAGTTGCCGTATTTTTTGTTTTGTTTCATTTTTGATTAAACTGCTGTTATTCAAAGCACGAGAAACTGTCGTATGAGAAACACCAGCTGCTTTAGCGATATCTTTGATCGTTACCATTCCATCATTTTCCTTACTTTTTCACTTTTTGTTAACGCATTCATCATATTACGATAACTACGATAAGTCAATAGATCTTTGGTATGAAAAGATTGCACACGTTAAAAATTACTTGGATTTTTATTTTTAATTATGCTATTCTTAAAAGCGGGGAATGCTCATTTAATTAGATGAGTATCAATTTTACAGAAAAATGAAAGCCTTTTATTTAAAGGAAAGAGAGGAAGAAAATGAAGAAAAGTACAGTGTTTTATAAAATATTTTTACCGATGTTTTTATTAGGAGCCGTACTTGTCATAGGATTTAGTTTATTTATTTATCAGAATACCTATGAGTCGATCGAATCGAGTTATTTAACAGATAAAAAGAACCTGCTCAGGCAAGTCAAAACGAACGTTGAATGGAAAATCAGAACGATCGAATATTCGTTTTCTACGTATGGTTCGACCAAAAATTTCTCGGATATATTCAAGCATCCACTGACATATACAAATTACTCCACTTATTCTGAAATCAGGAAAGAGCTAAACTTTATAGAAACAATTGTTATGGATGATAATAATTATGATTTACTCAGTTTAGCTGGTAAATGGGGAGTAATCAATGGATCGTTGACTCAACTGACTGAAGAGGAAGTTGAAAGGTATCAACAAAAGTACATAAATAACAAAGATAATTTATTTTGGCAAAAGAAAAATATGCATTGGGAATTGCTACGATAGAGAAACATACAATAGAACAAGTTGTTGGGGAAAGCGGAGAAGATATACTTTCTATCGAAAACGAAGATGGAAAGCTTTTTTCTACACAGAAAGTAAAAGAAGAAGAGCAGCCAGATGCATTAGCGGATGTGGATCTAGATTACAACCAGTTGAAAGTGATAAGAGAAAATGGGACATCCTATATCGTACTGAAATCAGATTATAATAATTGGATTTACAGATTAGAAGTTGATTCTAGTGCAATTGGAGCAACGATTCGCAATCTGAGAATCGGGTTAGTTGCAGTGTCTTTGACGCTAGTAGGACTGATCGGTCTCCTTTCCTATTTATTTTCGGATAGATTTGCCCGTCCAATTTCTCAAATTCAGGAACGTTTGAATCTTAAATCAAAAGGATTCAGTGGGAAAGAACTAGATTTGGTCGCTCAATCAGTCAGTCGGATCATAGGAGAAAAAGAAGCGTTAAGTGCACACTTAGTTACCCAAAAGCCGCAACTAGAAACGTTATTTGTACTCAGTTTATTTAGAAATCGAGTAGAAAGGCGAGAACTAGATCAGCGGTTGCAGCAATTTGGTTATAGTTCTCAAACTGACTGCTATTATACGGCCTTGGTTCAAATCGATCTGTTAGAAGATAGTCACGGTGGAGAGCGTGATTTGCTACTTTTAGCAATCAACAACATGATCACGGAAATTGTGCCAAAGGAAAATCGAATGCTGCCGATCGTTTTGAATGAAGAAATGCAAGCCACTATTTATCGAATGGATAAAGACGATGCAGAAGCAAGCAAAAAAGTCATGGAGTATTGCCGACTCATTCAAAAACGTGTAAAAGAATACTTGAAATTAACTGTGAGTATAGGTATCAGTAACCGGTTCGAAACGCTGAATGAAAGCAAGCAATCGGTTGACCGAGCAAAAGAAGCCCTATATTATCGTGTAAATACTGGTCCGAGTTCGATCATATTTTATCAGGAAATTGTTCCTGCTGCGCATGAAAAAACGCTTATTAGATATCCAGTAGAAGAACAGAATCGATTGTTTGAAGCTATTCGTTCCGGAAATCAGGAAGTAAGGAAGTTGGTACATGAATTAATTAATGCATTGTTCGCACAAAATAAAAATCCTCTGAGCCGAGAAGTAGTTTCGGTCCGTTTGATCAATGAGCTCGTTCAATTAGGGCAGTTATTGGGAGTAGATTCAAAAAATTTTGATAACATGAAACAAATCTATGTAAAAGCATTGAACAATTATCATCCCAAAGAGCTAGAAAAACTTGTTTTAGAACAATTAGTCTTGCCAATCACAGAATGTTCTCAAGCAATCACTGATCATGAATTTAAAAATCTTTCGGAGAATATCATGAACATCGTCTATACAGAATATGACCGTGATCTATCTCTAGATGTGATTGCTGATAGGTTGCACTATAACCCTAATTATTTAAGCAATGTATTTAAAAAGGAAACAGGAGAAAAATTTGGTGATTTCGTTCAAAATCATCGTCTAGAGGTAGCGAAAAAGTGGTTGAAAGAAACCAATCTCTCTGTAAAAGAGATTGCAGAAAGACTGCAATATCGAAATCTGCAAAATTTTATTCGTTTCTTCAAAAAGAAAGAATCAATCACTCCGGGAGAATATCGAAAAAAATATTTGTGAAACAAGAGGCTGTTTTTCTTGTGGTCTGATTCAAGCAATAAAAGAGGACAGCGAAAAACAGCATTTCATGTTTTGTGGCTGGCTGATTTTATTGCCGCAGAATCAACAAGATAAACGCCGTTTAAACAAGAGGCTGTTTTTCTTGTGGTCTGATTCAAGCAATAAAAGAAAGGAGAATAACCTTAGTATTTGTCTTTATGAATAGTTAAATTTCAAGGCTAAGCACGCAAAAAGGACTGTGACCAAAGCTTTGTCACAATCCTTTTTTGCGAATAAACGGTATTCAAGAGACAGCTTATAAAAATAAGGCTGAACGTCTCTTTCATAACCTCTATTTTATGTTCCATACATAATCAACCTTTGACAGAACCTACGAGTGCGCCTTTGACAAAGTATTTCTGAACAAAAGGATAAGCAATCAGCATAGGGACTGTGGCAATAACGATAACAGCCATTTTAACTGTTTGTGCTGGTGGAATCACATCAACGGCACTACTTTCTGCTTGCATCCCGCTTGATACAATGACGATCTGACGTAAAAGAATCTGTATCGGCCATTTAGATGAATCGTTGATATACAAAATAGCGGTCATATAAGTGTTCCAGTAAGTAACAGCATAAAAAAGTGAAATAGTAGCAATAGACGGTAACGCTAATGGCAGCATGATTTTGAAAAATACACCGAAATCTGTGCAACCATCCATTTTTGCCGATTCTTCCAAACTATCCGGCAAGGCTTGGAAAAAGTTTCTCATAATGATCATGTTCATTGCATTAACAGCTACAGGCAAGATCATTGCCCAATAAGAATTGACCAGTCCCAGAGAACGAACAACTAAGAATGTGGGAATCATCCCCCCGCTGAACAACATAGAAAATACAACAAGAAAGTTGACGAATCCTCGACCAAACAAGTATTTTCTGGAAAGCCCGTATGCCATCAGTGAAGTTGCGCACATGCTGACGATCGTCCCAACCCCGGTAACGCCAATCGAAACAGCAAGTGCTCTAAAAATAGTTGGCGTAGATAGAATATAACGATACGCGTCTAGAGAAAAGGTAGTAGGGAAAAGGATAAATTTTTTCGCGACGACTTCTTGTGTAGAAGCGAAAGATGTAGCGATGATATTTAAAAAAGGCACGATACAGATCAAAGCTAGCAAGATCAGAAACGTATTGTTGAAAAATGTAAAACTTCTTTCTCCTATAGAGACTTTCTTTTTCATATAGATAGGCTCCTCCTCAAAATAAATTAAATGTTCTGTTTCTATGTATTCAATTTATCATCGGTGAAAGATTACGTATATAATCATTTCCTACGTTAAGTGTCAGATAGAAAAAAATAGAATAGTTACTAGGCGTATCTTATTTGTGAAGAAATACACTTATATATTTTGCAAGTATAAAAATCGCTGCTGTGTAAGCGTTTTTACATGCGATAAAAATGATTATATACGTAATTCGGATAGTTATCTATCATAAAGACATAAGCAGCAAACATTCATAAAACTAAGGAGGGGCTTATGGAAAGTGTAAAGAAACAAGAACCATTTCAACTGACGCTATCGAAAAAAGAAGAAAAGCTCAGAAGACGAAAAAAAATAATTGCAGGAATCAAAACGAATAAATTTTTATACGTGATGATTCTGCCGGGGGTCCTTTATTTCCTGATCTTTAGGTATCTTCCTATGGGAGGGCTCGTTATTGCTTTTCAAGATTATCAACCATTTTTAGGGATAATGGGCAGTCCTTGGGTGGGATTCAAACATTTCATTCGTTTGTTTACAGAGCCGACTTTCTTTACTTTATTAAGGAATACTTTGATCTTGTTCGGGTTAAATATCTTCGTGTTTTTTCCGATGCCAATTATTTTGTCCCTACTATTAAACGAAGTAACGAACAAGCGACTGAAAAGTGGGATTCAAACGATCATTTACATCCCTCATTTCATGTCTTGGGTAATCATCGTTTCGATTACTTATGTATTTTTGAACGTTGACGGAGGGGTATTGAATGAATTCCTTGCAACGATGGGATTTGAAAAAATCAGTTTTCTGACATCTCCTGAGTGGACACGAACAGTCTATATTGGACAAGTAATCTGGAAAGAGTTGGGCTGGTCTACGATCATCTACCTTTCAGCAATCACTGCAGTAGATACACAGTTATATGAAGCAGCTGAAATGGATGGCGCAGGACGCTTGCGAAAAACATGGCATGTTACATTGACGGCGATTCGTCCAGTAATCATTACCTTGCTGATTCTAAAAATCGGTCAGACACTGGACTTAGGTTTCGAGCATATGTACTTGTTATTGAATTCATTGAATCGAAGTGTTGCAGAAATTTTCGACACCTACATTTATACAGCTGGATTGAAGAATGGACAATTAAGTTTCAGTACAGCAATGGGATTGTTTAAAGGGGTCGTAGGATTATTCATGGTAATTTTAGCTAACAAGATCGCCAAAAAGCTAGGAGAAGACGGCGTTTACTAATTTAGAAAGAGAGGAAAAGACATGCTGCAGTCATTAGATAAAATAAATGGAAGGCTAAATCGTATTTTACAGTTGGTTTATTTGAATTTTCTGTGGGGTGGTTTAGTCATTGCAGGTCTGGGGGTTTTTACTTTTGGTCCTGCATCTTATGCAATGGTTGCAGTGATTAGAAAATGGCTGCGCACAAAAGAAACATTTCCTTTGACGAAAACGTACTTCTCATATTTTAAAGAAAACTATCGTGAAACCTTGCTGATGAGCTGGATATACGGCGTCATCGGAGTTGTTTTACTTGTGGATCTTTCTTTCATACACAATTGGTATCTTAGAATCGCTTTGTATATTGCTGCGTTCTTGTATTTGCTCTCAGCACTCTATATTTTTCCAATCATGGCACATTATGATTGGAAAGGATATTTTTTCAAAATGAAAATGGCATTTTTGTTCGGATTCTCTCATCTTCATTATTCATTAGTATTAATACTAAGTCTGGTGGGTATTTACCTGATGATCATCCAAACAATGCCAGGTGTTTTAACCTTTATCGGTGGCAGTCTCTTCTTTTCCGCAGTCACGTGGACAGCAAATTCTATATTTTGCCATTTGGAATGGAAGAACTCATATACAGAAAAAACAGAAGAAAACAAAAATATCATTAAAACAGTGAAGGAGAAAATTTATGAAAAAAGCAACGCTCGTAAAATTAGGTCTTAGTTTTGCAGGAATTTTAGCACTTGCCGCATGTGGCAACAGTTCAAACAACAGTTCTTCAGAAACAGAAGATGGGAAAACCAAAATCACTTGGTTGAATATTTTACACCATGCTTCCCCACCAACTGACACAATCGTGAATCTAATAGAAGAAAAAACCGATACGGAACTTACATTCAATTGGATTCCTGATGCTTCAAAAGAAGAAAGACTGACAACTGCATTGGCTTCTGACGAACTAGGAGATATCGTTACACTTCAAATTGCTATGCTGAAAAACTCTTCTGTCCGAAGTGCGTTGAAATCAGGCGTATTCTGGGATGTATCGGAATATTTAAAAGACTATAAAAACTTAAGCCAAATCTCTGAGGATAGAATCGAAGCTGCAAGTATCGACGGAGCATTGTATGGTGTGCCAATGCAAAAGGACTATGCTCGTGCTGGTTTAGTCATTCGAAAAGACTGGTTGGATAATCTTGGATTAGATGTTCCAACTACGATGGATGAACTTTACGAAGTAGCTAAACAATTTACAGAAAACGATCCAGATGGAAATGGTGTGGATGATACAGTTGGTTTTGGTGATCGTGCGCCTAGTGATATTCGTTATACCAGCTTTAAGCTGTTCACTTCTTATTTTGGAGCACCGAATGGCTGGGCTGTAGATGATAATGGCAAATTTACTCCAGAATTTGATACAGAAGAATACATGAAAGCGTTGAACTTCTCAAGAGATCTATTTGAGAATGGCTATTTGGCACAAGATTTTGCGGTTACTCAAAAGACTGACCAGCAAGAACAATTTGCACAAGGAAAAACAGGAATCTACACTGGGATGGTGGATATCAAGAACCTGAAGACAATGGGACAAGGTATTCAAGATGATATGGAATTAGTCCCTGTAAACAAGATTTCAGATGGTGAAGGCGGAGGTTATCATGTTTGGTCAGAAGGAAATGGTATTGGTGGTTTGTTAGCATTCCCTAAATCACAAGTAAAAGACGAAGCACAATTGAAGAAATTACTGCAATTTGTTGATGATCTTCTAGAAGAAGATATGTATAAATTGATGACTGGTGGTATTGAGGGAACACATTATGAATTGAATGATGATGGTTCTATCGAATTTATCGATATGGATCTTTGGCAACAAGAAGTGCAACCGCTATCAAGTTCTCGCCCTAGTGAAGTAACGTTCTCTTTCAAAGACGCAGATCCTGAAAAAGAATTGTCGAATCAATTGATCAAAGAAAACGAAGAATTCGCTGTAATGGATCCTTCTGTGCCATTGGATTCACCGACGAACAATGAAGTAGGATCGGAAATCGAAAAAATCGTTATTGATGCTACAGTGCAATACATCATGGGACAGCTTGACGAAGAAGGATTCAAGAAAGCTGTAGAAGACTGGAAAGCACAAGGAGGCGACCGAATCACACAAGAATACGAGGAAGCATACAAAGCAGCGGCACAGTAATATAGACGATTGGGACAAATACTTCTTGGTATTTGTCCTAAATCCTATTTTAATTTTTAAAGGAGAGCAAATAATGGAAAACTGGTCAAAGAGATTAGCAAAAAGCATCATGGAAAGAACACCTCGCTTATATGAAGAAAAGTGGTATAAAGGAAAATGGTCTTATGACTATGGCGTCGTACTTAAAGGGTTCCAATTACTTTGGGAACAAACCCAAGAAAAAATTTATTTTGATTTCATAAAAGACAATATCGACTATTTCGTGCAAGAAGATGGAACGATCCGTGGCTACAGCGTTGAAGAATACAATATCGACCATGTAAATACAGGAAAGCTTTTCTTTTTATTGTACAAAGAAACAGGCGAAGAAAAATATAAAAAAGCAGCAGAACTCCTTTCCCGGCAGTTGGCAAACCATCCGCGTACATCCGAAGGGGCTTTTTGGCATAAAGAAATTTATCCTTATCAAATTTGGTAAGATGGATTATATATGGGCTCACCTTTTTATGCTGAATTTATCCAGAATTTTAGTGAGGAAAAAGATTACCAAGATGTCTTGAGACAGTTTGAAATCAGCTATAAACATTTATTTGATCCAAAAACAAATTTACTGATCCATGCATGGGATGAAAAGAAAGTCCAACCATGGGCTGATCCAGAAACAGGTTTATCTCATCATTTCTGGAGTCGATCGATTGGCTGGTATCTGATGGCTGCGGCAGATACCTATGAATTGCTTCATGCGGAAACGGATTGTTCTTTGCTGAAGGAAATTTTAGAAAAGACATTGACCGCATTACTTCCGTATCAAGAAGAAAACAGTGGGACATGGTATCAAGTAACAACAGAAACAAAACGGAAAGGAAATTATCTGGAAGCTTCTGGCAGCAGTATGTTTGTTTACGCAATGGCTAAAGGGATACGCTTAGGCTTGCTGAACAAAGAAGAGTGGCTGCCGCAAGTGAAAAAATCTCATCAAGGACTACTCGATGAATTTGTTCTTGAAACAAAAGAAGGCTGGTTGAACTTGAACAAAAACTGTCAAGTAGCAGGGTTAGGCGGAGCAGAACAGCGAGATGGTTCATACGCTTACTACATCAGTGAGCCGATTATTTGTAATGATCAAAAAGGTGTCGGTGCATTCTTGCAAGCATTGATCGAAGTGGAGGCATTATAAGTATGTATGATATTTTGACATTCGGTGCATCAATTGATGAATTGAATACTGAAGCAATACAACAAGCGATTGATGCAGCAGCAAGCGCAGGAGGCGGAACCGTAGTTGTGCCAGCAGGTGAATTTTTAACAGGGGCTTTATTTTTAAAAAGCAATGTAGAACTTCATTTGAGCGCAGGGGCGGTTTTGAAATTCTCTGACGATCCAAAAGATTATCCTATTGTTCATTCACGTTGGGAAGGAGTCCATCGAAAAGTCTATGCTTCCTGTATCTATGCACAAAATGTAGAGAACATCTCTGTCACTGGTTTCGGTACATTAGATGGAAATGGAAAAAAATGGTGGCATACTTTCCGAAACGAACCAGATAATCTGGCTTATCCTCGTCCTAAATTGATGAGTTTCCATAACTGCCATCGAATCACTGTGAAAGATATCAAACTGATCCAGTCACCAAGCTGGACGATCAACCCAATTCTTTGTAGCAACGCGACGTTTGACAACTTGACGATTTTGAACCCGGCGGATTCACCAAATACAGACGGCATCGATCCAGAATCCTGCAAAAATGTGCGTATTAGTAATTGCCATATTGACGTGGGAGATGACTGTATCGCAATCAAAGCAGGGACTGAAGATACGTACGAAAGAATTGCTTGTGAAAATATCACGATTACAAATTGCACGATGGTCCATGGACACGGAGGGGTCGTGTTAGGAAGTGAAATGAGTGGTAGTATACGTAATATTACCATTTCAAATTGTATCTTCCAAGAAACTGATCGAGGAATACGATTGAAATCTAGACGAGGTCGAGGCGGGAACGTTGAAGATATTCGAGTATCCAATATAGTCATGGATAATGTGATGTGTCCATTTATACTGAATCTTTATTATTTCTGCGGTCCGCGAGGAAAAGAACCATATGTATGGGAAAAAACGGCTTATCCGATAGATGAGCGGACACCAGCATTCAGAAGGATCCATTTTTCGAATATCACGGCAAGGAATGTCCATGCTTCTGCAGGATTTATTTATGGATTAGCAGAACAGTTTATACAAGAAATCACATTTGATAATATTGATGTTTCAATGGCCCAAGATGCAGTTCCCGGTGTCCCTGCTATGATGAAAGGGATAGAGGAAATGAGCAAGCAAGGATTTTACATTGGTTTTGCGGAGAAGGTTACCTTTAATCAAATGACGATTGAGAATCATGAAGGACCAGCATTTCTATTAGAAAATACGAAAGAAATCAGTATTGAGAAATTCCGGTCAACTCAATCGGAAAACATGGATGATCTGGTTGTTCGTAAAAATTTTGCTTATGCAGTTGAATGACTTTTTAGGTGATCCATCTAGCAGACTTACTCCTAGTGGAAAGCGATTATACAGAGAAAAACAAAATGGGTTTATGCTTGAATATTATCAACTGTACTTAAATGAATTGGAAACAGTACCAGTACTTTATGCTTACCCGGAGAAAGAAGGACCGTTTCCGACGGTCCTTTACCTGCATTCTCACGGCGGAGATTTTTCAGTCGGGAAAAGTGAATTGATCCATGGTGCTCCTTACTTAGCTTCTCCATCTTTTGCAGAAGTACTGACAGGAATGGGATATGCTGTTTGGTCGATTGATGCTTGGGGATTTGAAGAACGCGGAGGTATTTCCGAAAGCGAGTTGTTCAAACAATTTTTATTAACAGGAAAAACATTATGGGGAATGCGTATTTATGATGTGATCAGCTTGATCGATTATTTGGAGACAAGGGAAGACACAGATACTCAACGGATCGCAACGATTGGTCTTTCTATGGGAGGCTTATTAAGCTGGTGGGTGGCGGCATTGGATTCTCGTGTCAAAGTTTGTATTGATCTAGCGGCACAGGTGGACATCGAAACACTTTTGCTACATCGTCGCCTAGATCATCATGGGTTTTATTACTATGTGCCAAACCTACTGACAGCTTATACAACGTTAGCAATCCAAGAAAAAATCGCTCCGCGCCCTCGTCTTAGCTTAGTTGGAAAAAACGATACGATGTGCTTGGACGAAGGCGTACTGAAGCTGAGAAAAGGACTGGACAAGAAGTATCGATCAATGGGTAGTCCAGAAAACTTTTCTTCTTTTTCTTTAACAGGCGGTCATATGGAAACACAAGAAATGAGAAACATTTGGAAACAATTCATAAGGGAGCATTTATGAGGATGAAAGACAAACTGATAATTGGAAAAAATTCTATAGATACCCCGACGGATTTTGAAACTATCCAAGAAGGAATCGATTATTTGGCAGACCTGCCGGATAGCCATCCAAAGGTCTTGATAGTAAAAGAAGGAAGATATGATGAATATATAGAAAGTAGATTATCCAATTTTAAACTTGTGGGAACAGGAACAGTAGTGATCTCTGGTAATCGTTTTGCAAAACAGGAGTATCTTGACGGTAGCCAGTTAGGGACTTTCCGAAGTGCTACTTTTTTCTTAGAAGGATCGAATGTCGTATTAGAAAATCTTTACATCGAAAATACAGCAGGTCCAGGAGAAAAAGTAGGTCAAGCTGTTGCTTTATTCAATTCAGGAGATCGCGTATTGTTAAAAAACTGTCGACTAACTGGTTATCAGGATACTTTATGCACGGGTCCGTTGCCTGACTTGCAAAAAGATGGTACACCTTTTTGTACACCGGCTTCTGCCAATCCTGATTATTGTCGTCAGACCTATGAATATTGTTGGATTGAAGGAACGGTGGATTTCATATTTGGTGGGGCAGATGCAGTTTTTCGCCAGTGCCGTATCCATAGCTTAGCCAGTAAAAATCCTGGATACATCACAGCAGCATCTACGCCGAAAAATCAAAAATCAGGGTATCGTTTTGAAAGCTGTACCTTGACTGCAGAGCCTGATACTAGAAACGTCTATTTAGGAAGACCGTGGCGTCCGTATGCAAATGTCGTGTTTGAAGCGTGTAAGATAGGTGGGCATGTTCACCCAACTGGTTGGGACAATTGGGATGACAAGAAAAATGAACAGACTGCCAAATTCTCTGAACGAAATAACAATTATGAAACACCAATCAAAAGACCTGAATGGATCCATTTAGAAAAGCAGGGGGTTCTGAAATGAAAAGAAAATGGGAACTATTGCTAGGAATGATCGGTGGCAGCCTATCTCTGATTTTCTTTGGCGGGTTAGCAGTTACTTTAAGTAATATGTCTGCGTCAGAGTTTAAAAAAAGTTATCAGTCGCTTGCTGTCGATCATCCAACTTTGTCTTTAGAAAATACATTTGAGCTATTACAGGACATGACTGGTCTGTTTGCCGTTGTATTGTTTATTTCACTTTCTTTTTTAGCAGTAGCACTATTTTTGACGGCTAAAGGAAAATACTTAACAACTGCCACTGGCTTGTATTTTATAACGGGAGTTATATTGTTGGTCGGCACTCAGTTTATTGCGTTTCCTTTTGCATTTTTTTATTTTGCCGCTGGGGTATTCAGTTTGTATCGAGTAAGAATAAGAAAGGAAGCCTGAATCATGCAGACTATCAAAGTGAAAAATCCTATTTTAAGAGGGTTCAATCCAGATCCTAATATTTTAAGAGCGAAAGACCGATATTACATTATTGTCTCCTCTTTTGAATGGCTTCCAGGAATTCGAGTATATGAGTCGAAGAATTTAGTCAATTGGTCACATACAACGGATATTTTGACCACTCAAGTATCTTTGCAAGGAAATCCTACAAACGGAAGCATATGGGCACCGCAAATCAGTTATGCTGATGGATTGTTCTATCTTGTTTACACAGATGTCAAAAGTGCAGGCCGTCCGTTTAAAGATGTCCACAATTACTTGATTACTGCATCTGAGATCACAGGACCTTGGTCCGAACCGATTTATTTAAATAGTAACGGCTTTGATCCTTCTTTGTTTCATGATTTGGAAACAGGAAAAAATGGCTTGTCAATGAATTATGGGATTATCGTCTGGACACACCGAATAAATCCAGCGGTATCGTATTGCAAGAATATGATGCAGAGAAGAAGAAGCTTGACGGTCCCATCTATAAAATATTTGCAGGTACAGAATTAGCGAAAACAGAGGCACCGCATTTGTATTTTCGTAACGGGTATTATTATTTGAGGACAGCAGAAGGCGGTACAGGAAGAGGACATTCAGTCACAGTCTGCCGAGCAAAGAAGATTACTGGTCCTTACGAGCTTGATCCTGGTTTTCCTATGCTGACAGCTAGTGACAAACCTGCTTCTACATTGCAATGTACAGGACATGGGAGCTTAGTACAAACCCCGTCAGGAAAATGGTACATGACATATCTTTGTACCAGACCATTAAACGGTGCGGCTATTTTGGGAAGAGAAACCGCTATCCAAGAAGTGTATTGGACGTCCGACGATTGGTTAAGGCTTAAAGATAACCAGACAACTCCGATGGAAGAAATAATGATTGAGACGAATGAAGAGGTACAACAAGAGAGAGATCATCAGTTTATGGATACATTTGAAGGAGAGTTAAAAAAGAACTGGAATGCCAGACGTATTTTGCCAAGGGCTGATTGGTGTGATACAAAAACTAGACCTGGTTTTTTACGACTGATTGCCGGTGAATCTCTTCAATCTACCTTTGACCATCATTTATTAGCTATTCGGCAAACGGATTTTACTTTTGATGCGGAGACAGCATTTGAATATACACCTAATAATTTTAATCAGATGGCTGGACTGGTATTGTACCTAAATGAATCCAATTATATTTATTGCTATGTTACTTGGAATGAGAACAAGGGAAAATGTCTTCGTATGATAGAATCAGAAAACGGAGTTGCACAAATAGAAGATTGGAGGATTCCACTCACAGAAAAGAAGACTTTCTTGAAAGTAGCCGTAAGGAAAGAGACAGCACAGTTTTATTTGAAAGACACACCATCTGAAGAATGGAAGGAAGTAGGTCTACAAAAAAACATGTGTATACTCTCAGGTGGATTTACCGGGAATTTTATCGGGATAGTCGTACATGATTTGAATAGAAAAAGAGGAAGTTATGCGGACTTTGAATTTTTTAAGTACGAAGGAAAAGATCTTGAATAATCTAACTCTCTAATAAATAGAGATTCACTAACTTGTTTTTGCTAGTTAGTGAATCTTTTTGTTTATCTATGATGTTATGAAAATAATATTAATGCCCTTTTCTGACAATGTTTTTAAACGTATTTTTGTTTTTTTTCTGTCAAGATAATGCAATAAAATGTCAATATTGTGAATATCAAAACAAGAAAAAAAGAGTTATAATTTTGAAAACGTTTACTAGAAGAGGTAGGAGGAATTCAAATGCTTTCACAAAATGCTGTTACAGCAAATACAGTAAAAAAAGAAAAAAAGGAATTTGGGATTTCCGATAAGATAGGCTACATGTTCGGTGATTTAGGTAACTGTTTTATTTTAGGTTTGGTCAATAGTTTCTTGATGATTTATTATACGAATGTTCTTGGTGTTTCAGGAGCAATTGTAGGTACGTTATTCTTGATTTCAAGAATTTTGGATGCGTTTGCTGATGTGATGGTTGGAAGATTATGCGATGTCTCAGAGTTAACAGAAGCTGGCCGATTTATTCCTTGGATCAGAAAAATGAAATATCCATTTTGCTTAGTGACAGTCATTTTGTTTTTACCATTCGTCCAACATCTTCCAATGACGGTGAAGATTGCATATATTTTTGTTTCATATATTGTTTATGGTATTTTTCTGTCAACAATCAATATCCCTTACGGAGCAATGGCAGCAGCCATTAGTTCAAATCTTAATGACCGCACCTCGCTATCCACATTCCGAAGCATTGGTTCTGCGATTGGCGGGTCAACTACAGGGTTCTTTATCCCGATTTTGATGTACACCCATAACAAGAGTGGGCAGCAAGTCGTTTCGGGGAATCATTTCTTTTGGATTTCCATCGGATGTGCGGCAATTGCATTTGTCGCATACATGCTGACTTGTAAATTGACTACTGAACGAGTAAGAGTTGTCAAAAACGAAAAAGTGCCTGCTTCTCAGTTGGTAAAAGGTTTGTTGGCTAACCGAGCACTGATTATTTTAGTCATTGTTGACATTTTCATTGTGATCAATCAGATTTTAGCTGGGACGAATATGACTTATTTATTTAATGATTACTTCCATAATAAACAAGCAATGTCTGTTGCTCTTTTATTTACTTACGGAACAGTAGTAGTTTTAGCACCATTTGCTACAAAGCTGACAAAATTATTTGGTAAAAAGGAAGCAAGCGTATTTGCGTTACTCGCTTCTTCATGTATGTACTTGCTGATGTATTTCCTTCATATAACAAATGCATGGGTATATCTGATTCTTTTATTTATTGCTACTTTAGGATCTGGTTTATTCAATTTGATGGTCTGGGCATTCATTACTGACGTGATTGACTATCATCAATATAAGACAGGCTTAAGAGAAGATGGAACAGTATACGGAGTGAATTCTTTTGCGAAAAAAGTAGGACAAGCGTGCGCAGGAGCAGTCGGAGGATTTATGCTAGCACTCATTGGTTACCAATCGTCTACAACAGGTGGAGCCATCCAATCAGTTTTAGTACAAGAAAGAATTTATACGATGGCAAACTTGCTACCAGCATTCTGTTTATTTGTATCCGCAATCATTTTGTTAGTAGGGTATCCGCTGAATCGTTCGAAAACTGTGTTTATTGGTGAAGAATTAAAAAAAATCAATGAAAGATAAGGAGAAAAGTATTGCAGACAAAAAAGAGTTCATCAATGCTTTAGACTTTAAAACAAACGACATTCAACAAGATGATACAGTAATGCTGCAAAAGGCAATCAATCAAGGTGCAAAAGAACACTTGCCCGTATTTATTCCAAAAGGTATTTATTTAGTCGGCGCACTTTTTTTAAAAGATAAGAGCCATCTCATTTTCGAAGAAGGGGCTGTTCTCAAGGGAAAAACAGAGATCGAAGCATTTCCAGAGATTGATACACGAGTTGCTGGAATAGAAATGAAATGGCCAGCAGCGATTTTGAATGTTCTCTCAGCAAAAGATATTCTTATAGAAGGAAAAGGAATAATCGACGGTCAAGGAGAGCATTGGTGGGAACTATATTGGGGGAAAGACCAAAAAAGCGGAACAAGAGCTGAATATGATCGAAAGGGACTGCGTTGGATTGCAGATTATGCTATTAAGCGTCCGCGCGCGTGTTTACTGTATCATGCAGAACATGTTGTCATTCGTGATTTGATTTTTCAAAAATCAGGTTTTTGGAACCTGCAAATCACTTATTCTAACGATGTATTAGTAGAAAAAGTAATCATCCGTCATAATGATGGGCCAAGTACAGATGGGATTGATATTGATTCTTCAACAGATGTGCGTATCTATGAATGTGATTTGGCCTGTGGTGATGATTGTATCGCTATTAAATCTGGCAGGGACGGTAACGGTGCAAGAGTCAATCGAAAATCATCAAGAATCGAGATTGCGAGATGTAACATTCGTTCAGGTTACGGTGTAACTATTGGTAGCGAAGTTAGTGCTGGAATTAGTGATGTGTATATTCACGATATCGATTTTTTTCAGTCAGACTGTGGTATTCGAATGAAATCTTCAAGAGAAAGAGGGGGAGTGATTGAAAATATCAGGGTAGAAAACCTGAATATGATGGATGTACAATTTCCGTTTTCTTGGATAATGGACTGGCATAATGAATATAATAGAAAAAATAGCAATGATCTTGAACGAATGCCAGAAAGTTGGCAAGCAGTGGCTGAAGAAATACCTGAATCAAAACAAATGACAAAAGTCAGAAACATACATGTCAAAAATGTACAGGCAAGTCTTTCTCCAGGCTATCCACTTCCTTCTCGGGCTTTTGACTTGGTAGCATTTCCTGAAAAACCTATAGAAGATGTCTGCTTTACTCATTGTACAATAACTGCAAAAGAATTTGGACGGATCGAAGCAGTTCAAAACTTATGTTTCGAAAGCTGTATTCTATCAATAGAAACAGGGAACACAGTTGCAAACAATACTTTTGACAATCGTTGAAATTATAATAAGGTCAAGCTAAAATATTATTTTAGCTTGACCTTTATTTTTTTTAATGATATATTAAACAACGTTGTCGCATCTGATTGAAACATTTTGTGAAAATTCCAAAAAAGAGTTGACACATGTTTTTAGACGTGATAAGATAACTGAGTCGTTAAAAAAGAACAGCTTGCGAAGCTTGATTCTATCGGAAAAAACTTCAAAAAAGTTCTTGACAAATAACGAACAATAAGTTATGATAAATGAGTTGCTGAAAGATTTCGAAAAACGAAATCGAAAAAAACTTTTAAAAAAGAGTTGACAATCACTTGTCACTCTGATATGATATAAAAGTTGCTACGGCAGCCAAAAATAAATCGGAAAAACACTTCCGATGAAGTAGACCTTTGAAAACTGAACAAAGTAAGACAAACCAAATGTGTAGGGCGTCTTGATTCAATTCAAGACAACAAACATTTTTTAACAAGCAAGCAATATGCTAGCAAACAAATTGAGCTTAACAATCGCAAGATTGTTCGAACTTTTTATGAGAGTTTGATCCTGGCTCAGGACGAACGCTGGCGGCGTGCCTAATACATGCAAGTCGTACGCTTCTTTTTCCACCGGAGCTTGCTCCACCGGAAAAAGAAGAGTGGCGAACGGGTGAGTAACACGTGGGTAACCTGCCCATCAGAAGGGGATAACACTTGGAAACAGGTGCTAATACCGTATAACAATCGAAACCGCATGGTTTTGATTTGAAAGGCGCTTTCGGGTGTCGCTGATGGATGGACCCGCGGTGCATTAGCTAGTTGGTGAGGTAACGGCTCACCAAGGCCACGATGCATAGCCGACCTGAGAGGGTGATCGGCCACATTGGGACTGAGACACGGCCCAAACTCCTACGGGAGGCAGCAGTAGGGAATCTTCGGCAATGGACGAAAGTCTGACCGAGCAACGCCGCGTGAGTGAAGAAGGTTTTCGGATCGTAAAACTCTGTTGTTAGAGAAGAACAAGGATGAGAGTAACTGTTCATCCCTTGACGGTATCTAACCAGAAAGCCACGGCTAACTACGTGCCAGCAGCCGCGGTAATACGTAGGTGGCAAGCGTTGTCCGGATTTATTGGGCGTAAAGCGAGCGCAGGCGGTTTCTTAAGTCTGATGTGAAAGCCCCCGGCTCAACCGGGGAGGGTCATTGGAAACTGGGAGACTTGAGTGCAGAAGAGG
>NZ_CP125658.1:2047500-2325000 GCF_030053755.1 Enterococcus sp. ZQ21 | reverse complement strand
TCCTTATAATAATATTGAAGAAATTATAGAAAAGGATGATATCAGCATTTACAAATTTTTTATTTTTATTCCCAATCGTCAATTGAAAGCGAATATATTTAACCGTTTGAAAAAGATGCTAAATGTGACTGTTACTGAATCAGCACCTGTAAACATTGAAATCGTGCCTCAAAATGTATCGAAAGGCACGGTGTTTGATCGTTTGGAATCAATCTACAATTTAAAAAAACCTTTGAGAATCGCGATCGGAGATAGTTTAAATGACTTATCTATGTTTGAGAGTGCAGATATTAGTTTTGCAATGGGAAATAGTCATCAAGAGATCATGAAAAAAGCTGATTATATTACCGTTTCAAACGATAAAGACGGAGTATCTCAAGCTTTTGAAAGAATTCTTACCATATAAACTAATTTAGGGAGTATAGAATATAAATATTTAGGATTGTGACAAAAATCATGTCACAATCTTTTTTCGAATAAACTCATTTTTTGAAGCCAGCCATTTATCGTAATTTCTTTGCATAATACGAACAAATTTTCGGTTATTGATGAAAAAAAACATTGAAAATGGTATGATAAAAGAAAAAGAGGAGGGAATTTTTAATGGTGAAATTTATCCATGCGGCAGATTTACATATGGATCGGTCATTTGAAGGACTGACAACTCTAGATAAAACTGTACAGGAAAAACTATTGAAGACGAATCTGACCGTTTTATCAAATATCATTGAACAGGCAATAATAAATAACGTTGATTTTGTTTTACTTGCAGGAGATAATTTTCATCAAAATCGTCCTTCATTAAAAATACAGAAACATTTTTCAGAACAGATGAAACGGTTAGAAAAAAACCATATACCTGTATTTATAATATTCGGAAATCATGATTTCTATCAAAAAGAGCGGTATTGGTTCTCCTTTCCTAAAAATGTCCATTTATTTACATCCGAAACGGTAGAGACAAAAAAAATAACGATAAAAAGTGGCGAAACTGTCTCTCTCAGTGGATTCAGTTATCGACAACCATGGATTCAAAAAGACAAAGTGATGGAATTTCCTTCTAGAGAACTCACAGATTACCATATTGGTTTGTATCATGGGGAACCTGGTACCTCGCAAAAAGGGAACTATGCCCCTTTCCAACCTTCAAAAATGCAAGAAAAAGGATACGATTATTGGGCTTTGGGGCATATCCATGTGCCAACAGTTTTAAATGAAAAGCAAACCATCGTTTATCCAGGTGCGCCTCAAGGACACACTAAAAAAGAACAAACTTCTACGTCCATTCTACTTGTTGAATTAAGTAAAGGCAGTTGTCAAATACATCCGATTAAAGTAGCAGAGGTCTATTGGAAGACAAAGGAAATATCATTGAGGCAAGCGAAAACGACAAAAGAGGTCATTGTTCATATTCGTCAGCAACTTTCAAAAGTAGAAGATGGGTTTAGTTTAATTGAGATAAAATTAAAAGATTATGACCATCTCAATACAGATGTTCTAGAGAGAATACAATCAGGAGAGTTATTAGATTATCTGTTAGAGGAATTTTCAGATAGGATAAGGGATTTATTTATTTGGCGTATTTCTCTCATGGAGGATACTTTTTATGCGAAGATTCCACTTGCTGCTTCTGCTAAATTGATGGAACAGCTATTTCAATACTATCAGACACCTCAAGATTTCCAACAAATTTTAAATGAAGTATATAGTCACCAAGAAGCGGCTAAAATATTGAGCGAACTGCCGGAATATCAAGAAGAAACACTTGAAAAAGCCAAGCAGCTACTTAATCAAGATTTTTTATTTGAGGAGGATCAGGAATGAAGATTTTAAGGATCGAGATTGCTGCTTTTGGAAAATGGCGTCAAAAAAGTTTTGATTTTTATTCAGGCAATCAGCTGATCTATGGGGGAAACGAAGCAGGAAAATCAACGATTTATCAATTTATCCAAGCCATCTTATTTGGATTCCCTTCAAAAGGCCGTAAAAAAAAGGATTATACACCAAAAGACGGCTCAGCCTATGGCGGCAAAATATGGCTTATACATCCTGTATACGGTGAGTTTGCTGTCGAGCGCTGTAAACAGCAAAATCGTGGAAAATCGAAGGTATGGCTGGGGAACCAAGTTGGAAGTGATGAATTACTAGAAAAACTGATTGCACCTTTGACGAAAGAGTTATTCCAGCAGGTATTTACTTTCCAGCAAGAACAGTTGATGGAACTAGATCACTTGAGAGAAAAAGAGCTACATGATGCACTGATTTCTTTAGGGATTACGGGCAGTTCTCAAGTATTCCAAAAAAGACAAGAATATTATCAGAAAGCACAACAGTTATTCAAGAAAAAAGGCCAAAAACTGCTGATCAATCAAAAATTAAATGAATGGAAAGAGCTTCAAGAAAAAATCCATCTAAAACAAGAACAGGAAGCTTATTTTGGCAAGTTGATCCAACAAGAACAGGAATACGAGTCGCAACAGCAACAGTTACTGGAACAACTACATGAGGCGAATAAACAATTTGCACTAGCCAGACAGCAAGAACTCAATTTTTCTTTATATGAAGAATGGCAATCCCTCAAAAAAAACATCGCCACAGGTCTTCCTGATGAACAACTTCTTCTTGATCTGGAGTCTTTTTCCAAACGGTATCAGCAAACAAATGAGCGTTTAGAAGAATTAGAAGCAACTCTGGAAAAGCATAGCGGGATGGATCAGCAGTCAGCTAGATATTATTTTTATTTAGAGCAGGAGCAAGAACTAAAAGACCTCCAACAACTCCAGTTTACAACGGAACAATTAAGCGAAGAATGGCAAAGACTTCAAATAGAGACTAGAGAAACAAATTCAGAATTGAAGATTTTGGAACAAAGATGGCAGTGGCAGAAAAATCCGTTACCGGAAGAATTTTTATATGAAGAAGAGTGGAAGAATCTTCTGGCTGAAGAAAGAAGGATTGCTGATCTAGAAAGCCAGATTTCTGTGCGTCTCCAGATAGCTAAAGAACAGCAAAAAATGATCGAAGCAGAAGTGAATGAGTTGGAAGAGACTTATCCAGCATTATTACAAAATCAGTCAGAGATAGCACCAACCCCTTCATCTAAACCCTATATGCTAATTGCTGGCGGAGCAATAATCATTGCAGGTATATTTGTACCAATGCCCTTAAAAGTGGTCTTTTTATTGATTGGTGCAGGCATGGTGGGCTATTTCTTCTACAAACAGCAACCAAAGGTCAAACCTAAAAATGATTTCTCAGAAATAAAAGGAATGTGGCAAGAAAAACTAGGTCAGCTTGATTTAGCTTTAGCCCAATTAGCAGAAGCAGAAGAAAAACAAAAGAGAATCGAAGAAGAAAAACAGATTCTTCAGCAAGAAGTATATCGTTTTGCTGATCATCGGCACTTAGGAAAGATGGATACACTCAAACTCATGAAAGAATATGGGCAAGAAGTCATAGATTATCAGAAATTGTATGGCGTATTTGTGCGGAAACATAAAAGAGAGCAGGAAATCCAAGAAAAACTACAACAGATCGATCAGAAATTTGAGTTTGTTAAAGAATGGCTACCCATACAAGATAAGACGATCTCAGAAAAAATGGCTATGCTTTCCCGTTTTATCCAAGAAATGGAACAGATGAAATTTGCCAGAAGCTATCAGCAAAATACTTTATTGAAGCAAGAAATCAATCAATTGAAAAAGAAACAAAAAGTATGGATACAAGAATACAGCGAACAATTGAGCCAAGCTGGATTATCTTATCCTTCGGAAGTACCTGTCTTTTTACAAAAAGCCAAACAAGCCGAACAGCAGATGAAAAGGTACAATGAACTGTCAGAAATGCTTCGTCCACTGTTTCCTGAAGAACTGACGAAAGAGAAATTATCTGTAAGACTGCGGCAACTGAAAGAAAAACAAGGCCAACTACAGCAAGAAGAAAAAGAAGCAAGTGAAAATCGGCAACGACTCCAACTTCAAGTAGAAGAGCTGCAAAGAGACGGCACATTGGACGAACTCTATCAACAAGCTAGCCGACAAAAAGCAAAATTGCAGGAATTGCTGGAGGAATGGGGCGCATTTGAAATCGCAGGGACATTCTTAGGCGATCTTTCAACAGAGATGAGTGAGAGACAATTACCTCAGTTGTTAAAAGCAGCGGGTGATTATTTAGGTATTTTAACAAAAGGAAATTATCAGAAGATATTACTGAAAAACGATACACTGACTTTAACAGACGGATATACAGACTTTCCAATCTATGAGTTGTCTACAGGTACGAAAGATCAGCTGATTATGGCGATGAGGTTTGCTTACCTCTCGTTAGAAGCCAATCGTTCGATATGCCCGATCATCATAGATGATGGCTGGCTTCATTATGATCATCAGCGAAAGTATCAATTAGCTGAACTTTTAGCTAAATTTGGAGAAAAGTATCAAATAATTTGTTTTTCTTCTGATAAAGAAATGGTAAGCTATTACCATGAGATGAACCAAACCGTAAAACAATTAGAAGGAGCAAATAATGAAAAAAATTCGTGATTTAGTAATCGATGAGCAGTTTGAGCAATTTGTCCTGATCAAAAGTGCAGATGTAAGAATCGCTAAAAACGGAAAAAAATTTATTGCTTTTACTTTCCAAGATACTTCAGGTACCATCGATGGCAAGTACTGGGATGCTTCGGAAGAGGAAATCAATAAATTTACAGCTGGCACAGTTGTTTTTCTAAACGGTAAAAGAGAGGTTTATCAAGGGAACCCGCAAGTAAAGATTCTTCACATGCGTTTAACAAGGATGGATGAGCCAGGGGAACCTAGTTTATACATGGAAAGAGCCCCTTTGAAGAAAGAAGAAATGGAAGAAGAAATCAATCAATTATTATTTGAAATCACAAATGCACATTGGAATCGGATCGTTCGCTATCTACTCAATAAATACCAAAAACAATTTTTTGAGTTTCCGGCAGCCAAAAGAAACCATCATGCATTTGCCAGTGGATTAGCTTATCATACTTTGACAATGCTTCACTTAGGAAAATCAATTGCCGATGAATATCCTGAGTTGAATCGACCATTATTATATGCGGGTATCATTTTGCATGATTTAGGAAAGGTGATCGAACTTTCCGGTCCTATGTCGACAGAATATACGCTTGCAGGGAATTTAATCGGTCATTTGGTATTGATTGACGAAGAAATAACTAAAGCCTGTCTTGCGCTGAAAATCAGCGAAGCTGACGAAGACGTTCTCGTATTACGACATATGGTTTTAGCACATCACGGCCTATTAGAATATGGTTCACCTGTACGTCCAAGAATAATGGAAGCAGAAATATTACATCAAATCGACAATATTGATGCTTCCATGCAGATGATGTTGACTTCGATTCGTCAAACAGAACCAGGAAAATACACAGATCGGATTTTCGGTATGGACAACCGAAGTTTCTATGTACCAAAAGATTTATAGCAAAAATTTATTTTTTTCATTCAAAACAAAAAAGCGAGACATAAGTCTTCGCTTTTTTTGTTTTCTTTTATTTTGATGAATCAGTTGTTTCTTCAGTTGAAGATTCTTTTGTTGAATCAGTTGATTTTGTGTCAGAGCTCTTTGTTGAAGATGTGGCTTCACTTGAGTCTTTCGTACTTGATGAAGTTGTTGTGAATGCACTCAACACATTTTCAAAGGCATCATCTTTGATTTTTACATTTGCATCTTTTAATTCTTCACCGATTACTTTAGTCGTGAATGTATTATCACTTAATTTTGTTTCAGTAGCGATTTCTTTTAATTGATCTTTGTATTTATCCATGTCGTTGCCTTTATTTTGGTTTTTCACCATTTTGACAACATAGTATTCTGTTGCATAAGAAGTAGTATTTGTTGCAGTAATAACGTCAGAGACTTCGCCGTCTTTCAATTTGAAAGCTGCTTCTTTTACTTCTGCAGGAATGGTTGTTGTCGTCGAGTCGAATTTGACTTTACCGCCATCTTCTTTTGTCTCTGAATCAGTCGATTTGTCTTTGGCTAATTTAGAGAAATCATCCCCATCGTCCGCTGATTTTTTTACATCTTTGGCTTCATCTTCACTTGATAATTTGATGATTTGTGCTTCTACTTCTGGATGGAAAGATTCCCAAGCAGTTTTCAAATCATCATCTGTAATATCTACATGAGCCTTCAAACCAGCTTCAAAAGCTAGATTATTACGGATATATTCTTTATAAGAATCTTTCGTATACCCAGCAGTTTCTAATTGTGATTCAAAAGTATCACCTAAAGATTTCGCTTGTTTGTCGTATTCTGCATCCACTTGTTTATCTGTTACTTTATCGCCGTATTTGTTATTGAATACTTTATAGATGATCATCCGTTGTACTAATGATTGGTTCGATGATTCGAGCTTTGCTTCATCGTAGAAATCAGATACAGTGATCGTTCCGCCTTTCATCGTTGCGATATCTTTATTGGTATCGCCTGAACAAGCCGCTAGAGTTAAAACAGCCAACGCACTAGTAGCTGCCAAAATAATTGATTTTTTTTTCATTAATGTTTGCACTCCTGTAATTAGTTATTATTTTTTATATATTAACTATACCATATCCCATGCCCTTTAAAAGCGTTCTCGTGATAGTTTCAAACAAAATTCAAAATTTCATCACATTCCTAGGAAATGTGCAATTATTCCTCTATTAGAGAGTCGTATCTGTTGAGAAAATGATCATTATTGTATTTGATCAGGATACTCAGGCAGATCAGCTGTTAGTTTTTCTACTTGTTCATTGATTTGGGCGATACGTGGTTCGGCCTGGAATTTAAAATCTTCGATATCTTTTTTGATGGCTTCTTGGAAAGCGGGAATCACAGATTCAGCTGTTTCTTTTGTCTCAATCAATGCGCTTTTAAAATGATCCAAGCTGTTATTTAAATCGTTTGTCAGAGTGGTTGCTTCTTCCAGTTCTTCAATCAGTTTTTTTCTTGTTTCGTTCCCACTCCTAGGTGCAAATAACAGACCTCCGACAGTTCCAGCAGCAGCTCCGAATAACAGTCCTTTGAAAAAGTTTTTAATCATCGCTGTGCACCTGCTTTACGATTGTTTCTTGAATAGCTTTTAGTTCTTCTGGTCCATAACTGTCTTGATGGTTGCCAAAGTGGATAGAAAAATCGTCCTCTTTGCTATAGCGAGGAACTAAATGGATATGTGAATGAAAAACAGATTGATAAGCTAATTCACGGTTGTTATTCAAGATATTAAGACCTTTCATTTCTGGAAAAGCTTTTTCTAATGCTTGAGCAATCTTAGGCACACGTGAAAAAACTTCTCCTGCAAGTTCAGGATCATATTCAAAAATATCTGCTACATGACGTTTAGGGACAACTAACGTGTGTCCTTTCGTTGCTTGAGAAATGTCTAAAAAAGCATAGACTTTGTCGTCTTCATAAATTTTATAGCTTGGGATTTCTTGATTGATGATTTTGCAAAAAATACAGTTTTCCATAAAAAACATCCTTTCCATAAAGAATAAATACTTCAGCTTAACTTTACCATAAGTTAAAGCCATTGTAAGGAAAAAAACAAAATACCGTCATTTTCTTCGTGGTATAATAAATAAAAATAAATGGCGGAGGAAAAAGAATGAGTTTAATTATCGATCATGTCACAGGAGGGTATGGCCATCTCCCTGTGTTAAAAGACATCAGTTTCAACGTACAGCCTGGAGAGATAGTAGGATTGATCGGGCTGAACGGAGCAGGGAAAAGTACAACCATCAAGCACATTATCGGTCTGTTGGAACCTTCAAAGGGAACGATAGAAATCAATCATCTATCTTTAAAGAAAAATACAGAAGAATATCGTAAACAAATTGGGTATATTCCAGAGACGCCTTCTTTATATGAAGAATTGACTTTGAGGGAACATATCGAAGTCACTGCGATGGCCTATGATATACCTATGGATACAGCAATGAAAAGAGCTGAAAAGCTGTTGGAGACTTTCCGTTTGTCTAATCGCCTTGACTGGTTTCCGGCTAATTTTTCAAAAGGGATGAAGCAGAAAGTGATGATCTTATGCGCCTTTTTGATCGAGCCTTCTTTATATATCATTGATGAACCATTCTTAGGATTGGACCCACTAGCTATCAATGCGCTGCTTGAATTGATGGTAGAGATGAAAAAAGAAGGAGCCGGTATTTTGATGTCTACGCATATTTTAGCTACTGCAGAAAAATACTGTGACCGTTTTGTGGTCTTACATAACGGAGAGATACGAGCAGATGGGACCCTTGAGATGTTGAGAAAAGAATTTCATCTGCCGGATTCTTCTTTGGACGAAATCTATATCGCTTTAACAAAGGAGCAGGCACATGAGTAGTTTTTTTCAAAAACGTTTAGCAAGGCATCAAAAGAAAATGATGAAATATATGCGCTATGTGTTGAACGATCATTTTGTTTTAGTTTGTCTTTTCTTAATTGGTGGCGTGGGATTGTACTATTCTAGCTGGTTGAAAACCTTGCATCCGCCTTTTGCACTTGGGGGGATGATAATCTCTGTATTTTGGATGCTCTGTTTATTTGTAGGCAAGATGGCTACTTTTGCGGAGGCAGCAGATATTGTTTTTTTACTTCCGAAAGAAAAAGAAATGCAGACCTATTTGGAACGAGCTTTTCGCTATTCTTGCATTTTTCCGATGATCCTTTTGATATTGGCATGCGGATTTGCTATGCCATTAGTGGTGGTTAGTACTCAGCATGTCTTTTCGATGTTTTTCGTCTATCTGATCATATTATGGAGTTTGAAATTCAGTCATCTGCAAATCAAGCGAGCAGAATTGTTTCGGCTAGATCAACAGGTCATTCGTTATTGGAAAACAGGTTGGTTACTTTCTTCTATGCTCATTTTGCTTCTTTCATTTTATTGGCTGGTCTGGGCAGGGGTAGCAGGTGCATTGGTACAGGCAAGTCTATATTACTGGTTTTTGTGGAAGCAACAGGAAAAAGGATTGGATTGGGAGAAAATGGTGCACGTAGAAGAACAAAGGTTGCATCAAATCTATCAATTTATTAATTTATTCACCGATGTTCCTGAAATTACGGCAAAGGTAAAAAGAAGACGCTACTTGGATCCTCTATTGACTCATATTAAGAGAGAATCAAAAAACACTTATCTTTACTTGTTTGCAAGAAGATTGGCAAGAGGTTCTGATTTTAGTGGTCTTTATTTCCGGTTAGTAATTATAGGTGGGCTATTGATTTTCGGAGTGATCGACTTTTATTTTAGTCTGATAATCGGTTCTTTATTTTTATATTTGATCGGGTTCCAATTGTTGCCTTTAGCGAGCCAGTTCCGCTATATGGTGCTCGTTCAGCTTTATCCGATCCATGAGAATCAGAAGAAGCAGGCGATCCAGTATCTGCTCACATGGGTATTAGTTATCGCATCGGTTATCTTTGGGTTGATTGCTGCAGTCGTATTGGATGGTCAGCAGCGATGGGTTCCGCTAGCGGCTTATTTGATTGTTACGGGTCTCTTTGTTAAACTATATGTACCAACTCGTTTGAAGAAGATGTCAGACTGAAAACAAAGCTGTGTAGGTTAAAAATGAACTGAAAAATAGAGCGTTGACAGTAAGAATGCTGTTCGTTCTATTTTTTTTTTGAGAAAAGTCGGTTTTTTGAATGGCAAATAAATGAAAAAGAACGTATATGTGCTTGACGTGTAGTGATCAGGCGACTAGAATAATAAGTACTGCAAAACAAAGAGTAAGAGGACGGGAGAATGCATGATGGAGTTTCAGTTAGACCAAGAGTGGCGGTTACGTCCCATCAAAGGCGATACAGGAAAAACATACATAGGCATGCGTGATGAAGACAAAGTCTTTATTAAACGAAACACGACTCCGATGTTGGCTGCTCTTTCAAGGGAAGGAATTACACCAAAACTTGTTTGGACAAAACGAACGGGGAATGGCGATACCTTGACAGCACAAGAATGGCTAGAAGGCCGCTTGCTAACTCCTAATGAGATTGGTCAAAGAAATGACGTAATTGATGTTTTGTACCATTTACATCATTCAAATTCTCTTAAAACCATGCTGACCCGTATCGGCGGACGTGTTATGACGCCGGAGAAGATGTTGCAAAAATATGAAAAAGAATTACCAGAAGAACTCCAGAAAAATCAATTTCTGCAAATCGTCCATCGATTTCTTCGTGAGCAGATCCCGCCGATAGATAAGGAAAATCTATCAGTAGTGCATGGAGATGTAAATCATCGAAATTGGTTAGTATGTAAAAATTATTTATATCTCGTGGATTGGGATTCAATCATGTTTGCAGACCCTGCGGTAGATATTGCAACGATTTTAGGAAATTATGTGCCTCTATCCAGTTGGAATCAATGGCTGATCAGTTATGGCATACGTCCGACTGACGAAATGCTTGAAAAGTTTCACTGGTATGCGGCCATGAATTTGCTCCAAGAAATCACTAGATACTGCAAACGTGAAGATCATCGACGAATGAACGAAGAAATTTTACAATTAAAACGAATTTTCAGTGGCTGAGGTTTGGCCCAAACTCTGCGGAGATTTGGCCAGACCTTTTTAATTAGAGAAAGGAATGGAGATAAATAATGCGTGTCCGAAATCGTCCGGGAGCAGCGGAAATGCTAGCGGCTCACCCGAATTTTGTAATTAGTGATCCAACATTGTGGAAGGGAAAATGGAATGAATTGTTTGGAAACGATCATCCAATCCACATTGAGATTGGAATGGGGAAAGGCCAGTTCATTACTGGAATGGCAAAAGCCCATCCTGAAATCAATTATATTGGAGTAGAAATGCAAGTAAGTGTTGTTTCTATAGCATTAGACAAGTTGATCGAACAACCGCTTCCTAACCTGAAGCTTCTGCATGTGGATGGATCAGCATTGACAGAATATTTCGCTGACAGCGAAGTAGATCAGATCTATCTGAATTTTTCTGATCCATGGCCGAAAAAACGACATGAAAAACGGCGCTTGACATACAAAACTTTTCTTGCTGTAGATGAACAGATCCTTCGCCCAAATGGAGAAATCCATTTCAAAACAGATAATCAAGGATTGTTTGAGTATTCGCTGGCAAGTTTTTCTCAATATGGCATGATCCTCAAACAGGTATGGTTGGATTTGCATCAAAGTCAATTTGAAGGCAATATTATGACGGAGTATGAAGAAAAATTTTCTTCGAAAGGTCAACGTATTTATCGAGTAGAAGCTCGATTTCAAGATAAGGCCAAAAAGAAAAGTCTGTGAATGAACTTTTTACTTTCATAAAAATATAAATCAAATCCCAGAAAACACATTACATCTGTCATGTGCATTTTCTGGGACTTTTTTGATTTAAGATATACCTATTTCCTCGGTTTTCAACAGGGTGGAATCAATTGGAATCGAGAGAATGAAAATAATCCTTTGTCGGTGATCTTCAATTCGGGTATGACAGATAAGGTTAAGAAAGAAAGTGTCAAAAAAGGATCAAAGGTTTTAGCTGCCCCTAGTTGATGTGTTTCAGCTATTAATTCATTCAGCTGTTCATTGACGACCAAAAAAGGTTCCTGTGTCATGATGCCGCCTATCGGTAGAGGAAGACAAGCTATTTCCTTCTGTTTGTTGACAACAGTCATCCCGCCACCTTTTTGAATCAAAAGATTAGCAGCATACAGCATATCCTCATCATTTGTCCCCACGACAACTAGATTATGAGAGTCATGAGCAATCGTTGTCGCTATCGCCCCTTGTTTCAGCTGAAATCCTTTTACGATGCCTAACCCAATATTTCCGGTTTGATGGTGACGCTCGATCACCGCAATCTTTAATTGGTCTTTTTCGATTGAAGGAATGAATCGTTCGCCTTGTCGGTCCACTTTTTCTACCAAATCGTTCGTGACGAGACTATTCGGGATAATTTCGATCACATGGGCTTGCGAAGAAGGGAGAAGCAGCTCTAACGAACGAGGGTGCAATGGTTGAGCATTTAGGTTTGGTAGACAGCATGTATATGGATTTGAATGATCAGCAAATAAATGGTCTTCGAGTTGACCAGATTGGACGACCAATGTTCCCTTATAGAAAACTTCATGAATTGGCAGCTTGGTAAGATCGTCTGTTAAGAAGAAATCAGCTTGATACCCAGGAGCAATCGCACCTAGTGTTTTCAAATCAAAACATTCTGCTGCATTCAATGTTGCCATCTGGATTGCCTGTAATGGATCAATTCCCATTGAAATAGCTTGACGGACGATATGGTCAATTGATCCTTCTTTAACTAAATCATTGATGAGTTTATCATCGGTGACAAAGAAGCATCTTCTTGAATTATCAGGCGTGATCGCCGGTAGTAGCGAGGCCAGATCTTTTGCAACGGTCCCTTCTCGAACCATTAAATACATACCAAGATCCAAACGTTCTTTAGCCTCTTTTGCAGTTGTAGCTTCATGATCCGTCCGAATACCTGCTGCGGGATAAACATTTAATTCTTCCATGCCGATACCAGCTGCATGTCCGTCAATCTTTTTCTTATGCTGGTGCATCAACTGGATCTTTTCTAGGATATCTGCTTCATTATTTGCTACTGCTTGATAGTTCATGACTTCAGCTAAACCTAAAACTTCGGGATTTTGTAAAAAAGGTGCCAGATTTTTGGCATTTAGATTTGCACCATTTGTCTCAAATGGGGTGACAGGTACACAAGAAGGGAGCATAAAGAAAATATTCATAAGCGTTTGTCTTGCGTCTTCTATCATAAATTGAAGACCAGTACTCCCAGCGATGTTTCCTATTTCGTGGGGATCTGTTACTACAGTAGTGACTCCATGAAGCAAGGATACTTTTGAAAATTCACTTGGTGATAAAAGTGAGCTTTCAATATGCACATGGCCATCAATGAATCCTGGTACTAGATATTGCCCATTAGCATTATGTACGCTTTTTCCTTCATATTCACCAATCCCTACGATCATTCCTTCGTAAATCGCTACATCTTTTTCCATGATCTCTTTCGTAAAGACATTGACGATCTTAGCCTGTTTGATCACTAGATCAGCGGGCTTTTTTTTACTTGCTACTTCGATGTATCTCTTTAATGTTGATTCCAATGGAATGCCTCCCAAGATAAATTTTTATAAGTATAACATAAATTCGTTTTTTGCCAATGTTTTTTAATAAATTCATTTTATTTGAAACAAAAAGTTCAAAAAGACGTATGTTTTTTGTGGAGGGGAGAATAATGGAAATAAAACGATTATCCGATCAAATGATAAGTGAAAGTTTCGCCAAACATGCCCAAGACGTATATGTCTTGCCAGCTTCAGAAGTATTTTACATCTATTTTCGCTATGGCAAAAAACGAACATTCTGGAAGGAAGTATCTTCGGCAGATGGCCAGCAATTGATTTCAAGACTTAAGTATTTGGGACAAATGGATATCGGAGAAAAAAGAAAAGCTCAATTAGGTGCATTGACCTATTCTTTAGAAAAACAGAAGGTTCGGTTACGACTGTCTTCTGTAGGAGATTACCTTCAACGAGAAAGCTTAGTGATTCGGCTATTATACGGTATTTCTGAAACACCTCATCGTTGCTTTAATTCTCTAGATTTTGAAACTATTTTGCAGAAAACCTTTAGACGTGGATTATATCTATTCAGCGGACCAGTCGGGTCAGGAAAGACGTCATTGATGTATCGGTTAGCTTTGAAAGAAAAACGGCAAGTAATCACGATTGAAGATCCTGTAGAGATCGAAGAACCATTCTTTCTGCAATTGCAGATCAATCCCAAAATAGCACAGACTTATGACACACTTTTGAAGCTCGCATTACGGCATCGCCCTGATTTGTTGATCATTGGCGAAATAAGAGATGAATCAACTGCACATGCTGCGGTAAGAGCTGCACTAACGGGACATCGGGTATTCGCAACCGTACATGCACGCAATCTTGAAGGTACATTGATCAGAATCCATGAACTAACAAAGAAAAAAGAAGAGCTATCTGAATGTCTAGCTGGAGTCATTTATCAAGAACTTTTGGAAGATGCCGATCATCATCCTTCTGTCTTGTGGAGTTATCAATTTATGGAGGAAGAACCAGTAAAAAAATCATGGGAGGAAAGCTATGAAGAAGCTCAGAAAAAAACTTGGCAGTCAGAACTATTCTAAAGGACTGACAAGAAGCCAGCAAAACCAGTTTGCACAAACCATGGGAGAACTGCTTTTAACTGGTTTTAGTTTGCAAGAATCCCTTTATTTATTACTCACGATCCGTTCGTTCCAGCCTGCTATTTTGGCAAACATCCAACATCAGCTAAAGGAAGGACAACCGTTTAGTGAAGTACTTTCGCAAACAGGGTATGGAGCAGAACAACTGGTACAGATCGAATTAGCTGAACTTCACGGGAATCTGCCGGCAACTTTGTTGGAAATTGCCAAACAGTTTCGTCTGGTCGAAGGATTTCGCAATGATTTGAAAAAGCTGCTTGCCTATCCGATGCTATTGCTCACCTTTTTGCTAGGTATCTTATTTAGTATGCGTTTGCTCGTTTTACCTCAGCTTATTGGTTCAGGGATGGTTATGGAAGAGCATTGGGGGATTCAGCTGATACAAGTCTTTCACTGGTACGTTCTACTATTTATCCTCGTGGTTGCTTTATTGACTTTTCTAGTAAGGTATCGGCTGATGAAATTGTCTCCTATTGATCGGAGTGAATGGATCAGCAGACAATTGGTGATTGGGCCGATATATTCCTTGTATCAATCTGCTTATTTGTCGCTAGAGATTGGCAAACTTTTTCATGAAGGTTTCGAATTAAGGCAAATCATCGTTTGCTTGAAGGAGACGAAACAAGAAAGTCTCCTTCAACACCTTGCTTCCAAGATGATACAAGGATTGGAGGCCGGTATACCATTAGCTGATCAGTTCCAGAATTACCGTTTTCTATCTGAAGAATTCAGCAAGATTATTTTGCAGGGAGAGGCAAAGGGAAATTTAGGGAAAGAGCTGATATTTTACAGCGAATGGACAAGAAAACAGCTTTTCAAACGACTTCAGCACTGGCTGCATTTTATTCAGCCAATCATTTTTTTGGGCGTAGCGGTTTTGATTTTACTGGTTTATGCTGCTGTTTTATTACCTGTTTATGGAAGTATCGAGGAGGTCTTGCCATGAAAAAGAAAAGAACACCTTATTATAGCGGTTTTACATTAATCGAAATGCTGATCGTTTTACTGATCATCAGTGTACTAGTACTGTTGTTTGTCCTCAATTTGTCACGTTATAGGAATCATGTAGACCAAGAAAGTCGTGAAGCAATCATTCAGTTGGTAGACACACAAAAAGAGCTCTACGCGCTTCAAAACAATGGAAGAATCCCTACCGTGGAGGAATTATTGAATGAAGGCTATATCAAACGAGAACATGCAGACATCTACCAGCGACCTTGAAGGTAAAACATTAGCATCAGGATATACGTTGTTTGAGTCACTCTTACTGATTTTATTGCTTACAACAATTCTTTCTTTTCCAGTTCTCGCATTTTCTGCATGGAAGAATGAATTGGCAGTCTATCAATTTTTCAGCCAGTTTGAAAAACGAATCTATACCACTCAAAAAATCGCTATTGTGAACCAAATCCAAACAGGTTTTTATTGGAACAATGACGAAAATCAGATCATTTTTCGTATGTCCCAACCCGATGAAGCGAGCTGGAAAGTATTAGATATTCCTGATGAGATTACCTTGAAACGCCATGCTTCCATCACTTTTGCTGCTGGAACAGGAAATGAAAGTTCACTAAAAGCGTATCAATTTTATTGGGAAGAAAAAGGGCAAACGATTACGTATCAATTCCAGATGGGGAGTGGACGCTATACAAAAAGAATTGAATAGAAAAGGGTTTATTTTATTAGAGTCCCTTACAGCGCTGATGATTGCTTCCGTCTGTGTGTACTTAGTGAGTTTTGGTCAGCTTTTTTTACTTCAGGCAGAAAAGAACAGCGGGGAGGAAATGCTACTTATTCGAATGGTTTACGAAGATACCAAGACACAGCGGATATATCACAAAAGACCAGAGCGAAGTGAAGAAATGATTATGTACGATATCCAAATTATCGAAAATAATGGAGTAATCGAAAAAGTGCTTGTCAATATGGAGAAAGAAGCGATCAATATTGAAAAAACAAGAAATCCCGGCATTTACGCTGATTGAATGTCTAATCGGACTAATGATAGTAAGCAGTATATTGCTGTCATTCAATCTTTTGATCCAGCAAACCATCCAAGTAAGTGACTTTCTGCAGCGTAAAGATCAAAAAGAGTGGCTGATATTTTTAGCACAATTAGAAGAGGAACTTAACAGCAGTCACAATGTTTCCGTGAAAAATCAGCAATTGCATTACACTGTAGAGGATAAACAGTACATCATCGAAAGATATCAGACGATGATACGTAAAAGAAGAACTTCCGGCGGACATCAACCTATGTTAACAAGTATCACTGAGCTTCAATTATTGGAAAAAGAACACACAATTTCTTTTTATGTACACTTTGAAAATGGAGAAGATGGATATGCCATATGGACAAAAAATGATCAATAGAAAATGTTGTAAGGGCTCTATTTTATTTTCTGTGTTGCTTTTATTTCTTTTATGTACGTTTTTATTAACGGCAGCATTAGAAAGCTATCGTTTGTCAATGGATCTGAATATACGAATAAAAAATTATTATATAGCAAAAATAATGAAACAGATGGCTCTATCGGAACAGTCTATACTTGCTGAGAAGTCGGAAGGGATTTTTTACTACACAACGGGATCTGTAACATATCAATGGGTACAACAGTCTCTATTCTTGGAGGTAGAAGTCTCGCCGTTTATCTTTCGATTCATAGAAGAAGTAAAAAATGATACAGATACTGGTACAGAATGAGGAATTGTTCGTGAAAACGCCCTCTTTTCTGTTATAACACTGTTTTTAATAAAAAAATGTTTGCCGTTTCACAAATAAAAAACAGTGAAAACGATTGAAATTTTGTCAATTGTTCGATAGAATTAAACAGGTGAAAAAATTGTTATAATATATCTAGAAATGAGGTGCACCATGTTACCAGAAAAAATGGAACAAGGGTTCAATCAGAACCTGGAAGCTATTCAGCTTTTACAGAATGCATTGGGAACTTCCTTTTTAGAAGCCTATGTCGAAAATGCAGAAAATCTAATAGATGATTATCAAGTACGTGTGGTGGATGGAGTGCCGACAAAAGAGACAGCACAACGGATCACAGCTCTTTATGAAGAGTTGAAAAAACTTTCTTTCGAGCCAGAAGAATGGCGCAGATTGTCTCAACTGCTTTTATTGAAGGGCAACCAGACAGAACATCTGCAGGCGAACCATCAACTCACTCCTGATAGTATCGGTTTTTTATTTGTTTTTCTTATTGAACAACTATACACAAATAAAAAGGAACCAGTTAAGATTCTGGATATTGCGGCAGGAATGGGCAACTTGTTATTAACAGTTCTTTTAAACCTATCGAATGCGGGGTATCAAACAGAAGGATTTGGTGTGGATATTGATGATACATTGTTGGCTGTGGCAGCTTCTACAAGTGATTTGACACAAGCAAATGTTCAATACTTCCATCAAGACGGGTTGCAGGATTTATTAATCGATCCTGTCGATTTTGCAATCAGCGATTTGCCGATCGGTTATTATCCGAATGACGAAAAAGCAAAAGAATTTTTAACAAGTACCGAAGAAGGCCACAGTTATGCACATCATTTATTGCTGGAGCAATCAATGAAATACGTGAAGCCGGATGGTTTTGGTTTGTTTTTGATGCCAAGCGGTTTTTTAGAAACGGATCAAAGCGAAGAAATCAAAAAATGGTTTAAAGAAGAAGGCTATCTTCAAGGAATGATTCAATTGCCAGATGAGTTGTTCCGCAACAAACAATCACAAAAAAGTATTTTGATCTTACAGAAAAAAGGACCACAAGCAAAACAAGTAAAAGAAGTACTGCTTGTGAAACTTGCTTCACTAAAAGAACCAGAGAAGGTGACGGAATTTTTCAACGAGTTTAAAAACTGGAAATCATCTGCTCTGTAATCATTCAACGAGAAGGAGAGTCATATGTCTAAAACAATTGCAATCAATGCTGGGAGTTCAAGTTTGAAGTGGCAATTATATCAAATGCCAGAAGAAACCGTAGTTGCGAAAGGGATCGTCGAACGTATCGGTTTACAAGATTCTATTTTTACGATCAAGTACGGCGATAGTCAAAAATTCGAACAAATCATGGATATCGAAAACCACGAAGTAGCAGTAAAAATGCTGTTAGATCAGTTGATTGAACTGCAAATTTTAAGTTCTTATGATGAAATCACCGGTGTAGGGCACCGTGTTGTTCACGGAGGAGAAACTTATGGGGATTCAGTAGTGATCGATGAGGGAGTAATGGACCGCATTGCTGAATTAGCAGAATTTGCTCCTTTGCATAACCCTGCTAACCTGATGGGAATCAAAGCCTTTAAAAAGATTTTACCTGACATTTTGAGCGTAGCTGTATTCGATACATCTTTTCACTCAACAATGCCAAAGCAAAATTATTTATACAGCTTGCCAGTGTCTTATTACGAAGATTTCAAAGTAAGAAAATATGGCTTCCATGGCACAAGTCATCGTTATGTATCGGAACGTGCAGCAAAATTATTGAACAAACCGATTGAAGAGCTAAAAATCATTACTTGCCACTTAGGAAACGGAGTATCAATCACAGCTGTAAATGGTGGTAAATCCATGGATACTTCTATGGGATTCACGCCATTAGCTGGTGTGACAATGGGTACGCGTTCAGGCGATATCGATCCAGCTGTTCTTCCATACTTAATGGAAAAATTAGAGATTGATATTGATGAAATGATCAATGTTTTGAATAAAAAATCTGGTTTGCTAGGCCTAACAGGATTGTCTAGCGATATGCGTGATCTTGAAAAAAACTATGAAAAAGAACACATTCGTTTAGCTTATGATATCTTCGTGGATCGCATCCGAAAATATATCGGCGGATACGTGACAACGATGAATGGTGTCGATGCAATCGTCTTTACTGCTGGTATCGGCGAAAATGACGGACATGTACGCAATGAAATCATTAAAGGTATGTCTTGGTTTGGCTGTGAAATCGATCCAGCGTTGAATGAATTGCATGGTGAAGAAGTAGATATCTCTACAAAAGAATCAAAAGTAAGAGTATTAGTGATTCCAACAGATGAAGAACTAATGATTGCCCGTGACGTGGAGCGTTTGCGCGGCTAAAAATACACGCGTGTTCTCTTTAGAAAATGGATAATTTTATATCCGTTTTCTAAGAGGACATGCTTTTTTATTTTTTACACAGAAGGATCTGAATATAAAGAAGTGAGTGAATCCAAGTATTCTTTGAATCGTGAGAGGAAAGACGCTCAATAAGCGAATTTATTTTTTGAAGAACAAAAAAAGCTGTGTCCAGACAAGTGATCTTCAAAAGTTTTACTTTTGAGATCCCCTCTGAAACACAGCTTTTCATCAATTAGTCTTTTTTAGGAGGCAATTGGTTTTCTAAATCAGTTCGAACAACAAGCACATCGCAAGCCGCGTTTCTAATAACATATTCAGAAACAGAACCAATAAATAAACGTTCTACAGCATTCAATCCTGTAGCTCCTAACATAATCAAATCTACTTGATTATCTTCTGGGATTTCTTTCGCAATCAGTTGTTTTGGTGAGCCATATTCTACGACAGAGGTTACATTATTCAAGCCAGCTTTCTTTGCGTTGCTTTCATAATCTGCCAATGTTTGCTTTGCCATTTCAGTAGCTTGTTCTGCCAACATTCCATCAAATGATGAAACGGTTTGGAAAGAACGTGTGTCAATGACATGTGCTAATAGAAGTTCTCCGTTATTTCGGATAGCTACATTGACCGCCTTTTTAAAAGCTAATTCAGCTTCATCAGAACCATCCACGGCAACCATGATTTTTTTGTATTGTTGTAACATAAGCATTCACTCCTTAAGTCAATCGTGTTGTACTCTTTTATTGTAGAACACTTTGTGGAAAAAGAGAATTATTTACTGCTTTGGTTCAGCAATTTTTTTTGCAAAGCGGATACTGAAGGTGGCAGAAACGAGAATCACGATCAATAAAAAGATCAAAGCGATGAAGCGTTGATTGAAAAAAGCGGCTAAAATACCCATAACGCCTAAAACAGCATACGCAGCTCCATAAAATTGTAGGAATCCTTGATTTTTGTCATTTTTCTTGATCAATACAAAAAAGATATCCTGTTTATTAAATAAATAATAGCTAACGAATAATAATAGTAAAGTGGCGATAATCATCAAAATCCTAATCATGAACAAATCCTCCAAAATAAGCAACAAATAGAAAAAGCAATTTGCCAAGAGCAAATTGCTTTATTCTTTAAAAGATGGTAATCTCCGTTAATGCCGTTATTTGTCCTGTAGTATTGATCCCGCGAATTCAAGCAGGTGGGTCCCATGGTCGTAGCTTCGAACTACCAAATGATAAGGCATGTTACCAGCAGTGACACAAGACGGGTCCCAAGATATCAATAAAAATGTTCGGTCAACACACAAAGAGGACAATTCGAACATCACAGATTTCCCATCTCTATAGTAGCATATGAATTTAAAAAGAGCAATGAGAGAGCTCGCAGAAATAGAACCGTTTTCTTGTTTAATTTTTTGGGGGATGTTTTTTCCACTCTTTTATGCGGTAATACTGTTGACCTAGCGCCTGTTCATATTTTCCTGTATCCTTTGGCTGGTAATATTGAACATTTTTTAGCCTATCTGGTAAATATTGCTGATCGACCCAAGCATGATCGAAATGATGAGGATACTGATAACCCACACCGCGGTTGAGGGATTTCGCACCTTTGTAATGGCTATCTCTCAAGTGGTCGGGAACATCTCCAGCTTTACCCTCTCGAATATCAGCAAGTGCTGCATCTAATGCCATATAGGCAGAATTGGATTTGGGCGACAAGCAAAGATCAACGACGACATCTGCTAGCGGGATACGTGCCTCAGGTAACCCTAATCGTTCAGCAGCTAATACAGCGTTTACTGTACGCGCAGCAGCAGCAGGATTGCCTAAACCTATATCTTCATAACCGATAACCATCAGGCGACGACAAATACTTGCCAGATCACCTGCTTCAACTAGACGGGCGAGATAATGAAGGGCAGCATCCACATCACTTCCGCGAATCGATTTTTGAAACGCTGAAATAACGTCATAATGAGCATCTCCATTTTTGTCATGGGTAAGAGCTTTTCTTTGGACACATTCTTCGATAATCGACAGAGTAAGATGAATCTTTCCTTCTTTATCTGGAGGAGTCGATCGTGCAGCCAGTTCCAATCCATTCAATGCACTACGCAAATCGCCATTCGTTGCACGCGAAAGGTGAAGAAGAGCCTCTTCATCTAACTGAATTGCTTGTTGACTAAGACCGCGTTCCTTATCCTTTAAGGCATGTTCCACTGCCAACTGGATGTCTTGCTCTATTAATGGCTTGACTTCAAAAATCTGTGTGCGGCTGCGGATCGCTGGATTGATAGTAATATAAGGATTTTCAGTAGTCGCTCCGATCAAGATGATTCGGCCACTTTCTAAATGAGGAAGCAGAAAATCCTGTTTTGTTTTATCTAATCGGTGTACTTCATCCAATAAGAGGATCACAGTACCACTCATTTTAGCTTCTTCCGCTACAACCTGCAGATCTTTTTTTGAATCTGTAGCAGCGTTCAGCATGCGAAATGCATAATTAGTAGAACCGGCAATCGCACTTGCGATACTCGTTTTTCCAGTACCAGGAGGCCCATATAAAATCATGGAAGAGAGCATGCGAGCATCGACCATGCGGCGTATGATTTTTCCTTCACCGACTAGATGCTGCTGACCAACGACTTCATCGATCGTTCGAGGTCGCATGCGATAAGCCAATGGCTGTTGCATAGGATTTTCCTCCTTCTTGTTTTTACGTTCCTTAATTATAACATATTTAGTAATATAGCTAGAAAGAACAGCCTTCTGTTGTTTTGTTTTCATAGCTTATCCAACTAATATTGTGTATGATAAAGTAGGTGAGAAAAATGACGGATAAACAAAAGATAGATGAATTTTTTTGGAATAAAACGACGCCGGAAGTAGCGCGGGATTTATTGGGGATGTATTTGGAGCATGAAACACCAGAAGGAAGATTAGCTGGATATATTGTAGACGCGGAAGCATACCTAGGTCCAGAAGACGAGGCCGCCCATAGCTATGGTTTAAGAAGAACACCACGTGTGCGGGCAATGTATGAAAAACCAGGTACGATCTACCTTTACACGATGCATACTCATCGGATTTTGAACATCATCACTCAGCCAGAAGGGATTCCTCAAGGAGTAATGATACGTGCAATCGAACCAGCTGCAATGATTGAACAAATGAGTAAAAATCGTGGTGGAAAAACTGGTCCAGATATCAGCAACGGTCCTGGAAAATTAGTGGAAGCATTAGCAATTCCTCAAGAACTCTACGGTCAGTCTATAGCAGATAGTTCATTACGTTTAGTTTTTGAGAAAAAGAAGATACCAAAAAAAATCGATGCTTTGCCTAGGATCGGTATCCCGAACAAAGGGGAATGGACAGAAAAGCCGTTGCGTTTTGTTGTGTCTGGCAATCCATATATCTCTTTACAAAGAAAAAACCAAATCGAGGAAGATTGGGGTTGGAGGAAAGAAAATGAAAAAGAAGGATCTATTAACATACTTAGATGAAATAATCGAAAAACAAGTGACGGACTATGATGTGGCTTTAGATTGGGATACAAAAAATCATACGATCGAAATCGTTGTTCGTTTGTTTGCGGAAAATAAAGCACAATTTGAGATTGATGATGCAGAAGGGATTGTTTCGCAAGAACCAATTATCGAATTTGAAGATGGCGTACTCCTTTTTAATCCTCAGAAATCTGTTTTTGATGAACAAAATTATCTAGCAGCAATCCCCTATGAAGGAAAAAAAGGGTTGGCAAAATCAGTAGCTGATTCTTTAGTGGAATATTTGAATGAAGTATTAGCACAAGGGCAAAGTGATTTGCTTGATTTTTTAGATGAAGATGATGACGAAGCTGTATTCGAACTCCATTGGGATAATCAGAAACTAGCAGAGTTAGTAGAAGCAAAACAGCAAAATGAAACAGAGACTTATTTACCGTACCCAAGTTATTAAGGAGTGACAGACATGAAATGGAATGAAGTAAAAGTAGAAACCGAAAGTGAAGCAGTCGAAGCGGTCGCTAATATTTTGATGGAGGCAGGAGCGAGTGGTGTTGCGATTGAAGACTCTTTAGATGTTGAACATTTTAAATCGGATCAATATGGTGAAATTTTAGATAAAAATGATTTTACATCGTTGAAAGAAGGCGCGCTAGTCATGGCTTATTTTCCAGAAACGACTTTTTTACCGGAAATCTTGCCTTTTATCAAAGATCGTATCACGCAATTGCCTGAGTTTGGTCTAGCGATTGGAAAAAACAAAGTAACTGTTAGCGAAGTAGAGGAAAGCAATTGGGCAACAGCATGGAAGAAATATTATCATCCGGTGCGTATTACGCGAATGCTGACGGTTGCGCCAAGCTGGGAAAACTATCAGACAGAAGATCCTCTAGAAAAAATCATCACATTAGATCCAGGTATGGCGTTTGGAACAGGCACCCATCCGACGACTTCTTTGACATTGACAGCACTAGAAACAGTATTGCGTGGTGGCGAAACATTGTTAGATGTTGGAACTGGTTCGGGTGTACTAAGTATTGCAGCAAAATATCTTGGTGCGAAAGATGTCTATGCCTTTGATTTAGACGAAGTAGCCGTTCGTTCAGCGAAAGAAAATATGGATATGAATGAAGTAGCCAAAGATGTCCACGTATCAGCTAATGATCTTTTGAAAGGAATCGAGATTGAAAGTGATGTAATCGTTGCGAACATTTTAGCAAATATCATCTTATTGATGATCCCGGATGCTTGGCGTTTACTAAAACAAACAGGGACATTGATCGTTTCAGGAATCATTGAAGAGAAGAAGCAAATGGTTCTAGATGCTATGATAGAACAAGGATTCATCGTGGATCAAATTTTCCAACAAAAAGACTGGTATGCAATTATTTTGAAAAAACCAGAGGTGGAATAGATGCAGCGATATTTTTTGAAAGAATCGTATGAACCAAAAGACAATTTTATTTTAAAAGGGGAAACCTATCATCACATTGTACGGGTTATGAGAATGGAACCGAAAGATGAAGTTTTTTTGGCATTCAATGATCAGATAGCCGTTGTTGCAGAAATCACAAAAATCACCGAAGATGCTGTTTATCTGAAAGAAATTAAAAAAGAAGAAAACCAAAAGGAATTGCCAAGTTCGATAACCATAGCGAGCGGCTATCCTAAAGGAGAGAAGTTGGATTGGATTATTCAGAAATCCACTGAATTAGGCGCACAAGCTTTTCTTGGGTTTCCGGCATCAGCCTCTGTGGTTAAATGGGATGCAAAGAAACGCATGAAGCGACAACAAAGGCTTGAAAAGATTGCTCAAGAGGCAGCAGAACAATCCCATCGGCAAATCGTGCCCTCAGTAGAGTTACTGGAAACGAAACGTGACTTATTTGAACGGCTAGATGATTATGACGTGGTCTTGGTTGCTTATGAGGAATCAGCAAAGCAAGGCGAAAAATCAAATGTAGCCAAAATTCTTAGTGAAACAAAACCGGGCAGTCGAATCTTAGCTGTCTTTGGACCAGAAGGCGGCTTATCCCACGAGGAAATCAATTATTTCGTAGAACACAAAGGGATACTATGTGGATTAGGACCAAGAATCCTCCGTACAGAAACAGCGCCTCTTTATTTATTAAGTGCTGCTAGCTATCAATGGGAGTTAATGGATCCCTCTCATAGCTAACGTTTTTCAACAATAAAAGAGTATCGACGGAAAGAATTGAAAAAATAGGGAACAATTTGTATAATAGAAACAATTATTTGTACAATGAATACGAAAAATTGTTTGAAAAAGCTTTTTAAAAGCGAACATTTCCGTAAAAAAATGTATAACTTCACGGATTTTGGGGCAACTATCAAACAGATATTTGTCCCGATTCCTGTTTTACCGAAAAAGAAAGGGGGATCGATTCCTGTGCCAAAAGAAGAAATTTTAACGGGTCCCGGTGTCATAAAGCTCGTTAGTCAATATATGGGGCCCGAACATGTAGCATTTGTTGAGAAAGCATGCGAATATGCGACTGCTGCACATGACGGACAGTTTAGAAAATCAGGAGAACCCTACATTATCCATCCTATCCAAGTCGCAGGTATATTAGCAGATTTAAAAATGGACCCCCACACAGTGGCTACTGGCTTCTTGCATGATGTTGTTGAAGATACAGAAGTCACCTTAGAAGATCTGAGAGAAGAATTTGGCGATGATGTCGCTATGTTAGTAGACGGAGTAACCAAATTAGGGAAAATAAAATACAAATCCCACGAAGAGCAGCTAGCAGAAAACCATCGAAAGATGCTGCTGGCAATGGCTCAAGATTTACGCGTTATCATGGTCAAATTAGCTGATAGACTACATAACATGCGTACGTTGAAACATCTGCGGGAAGATAAGCAAAGAAGGATTGCTCAAGAAACTTTAGAAATCTATGCACCTCTTGCACATCGTTTAGGTATCAGCCGAATCAAATGGGAATTAGAAGATACAGCACTTCGTTATCTTAATCCAAAACAGTATTACCGTATCGTTCATTTGATGCAGACGAAGCGAGAAGAACGTGAAAAATACGTGAATGGTACTGTTGAGGATATTCGAGTAGCAACAGAAGAGCTGGGGATTTTTGCAGAGATCTATGGACGGCCAAAACATATTTATTCGATCTATCGTAAAATGAAAGACCAGAAAAAGCAGTTCAACGAAATCTATGACTTGCTAGCTATTCGAGTAATCGTAGACTCAATCAAGGATTGTTATGCTGTATTAGGTGCGATCCACACAAAATGGAAACCAATGCCTGGCAGATTCAAGGACTATATTGCCATGCCGAAAGCTAATATGTACCAATCTTTGCATACTACAGTGATTGGTCCGGCAGGAAATCCAGTAGAAATCCAAATCCGTACACAGGAAATGCATGAAATTGCTGAATTTGGGGTGGCTGCGCACTGGGCGTATAAAGAAGGAAAAAATGAAAAAGTAGAACCAGATGGTATGACGAAACAATTAAGCTGGTTCCATGAGATACTTGAACTCCAAGATGAAAGCTATGATGCCTCTGAATTTATGGAAGGTGTAAAAGGAGATATCTTTAGTGATAAAGTCTATGTCTTCACGCCCAAAGGAGACGTTACTGAGCTGCCAAAAGGATCTGGACCACTGGACTTTGCATACAGTATCCATACAGATATCGGTAATAAAACCACTGGTGCAAAAGTAAATGGCAAAATGGTGCAACTTGATTACAAATTAAAAAACGGGGATATCATAGAAATCATGACTTCTCCAAATTCATTTGGTCCAAGTCGTGACTGGTTGAAATTGGTGGCAACTAGCAAAGCAAGAAATAAGATCAAGCGTTTCTTCAAAGCACAAGATCGGGAAGAAAATGTGATCAAAGGTCACGAGTCTGTGGTCAAGTGTATTACAGATTTAGGGTTTACACCTAAAGATATTTTGACAAAAAACAAACTTCAAGAAGCACTTGATCGTTTTAACTATCAATCAGAAGATGATTTATATGCAGCTGTAGGATATGGGGAAGTCAGTCCTTTGACGATGGCCAATCGTCTGACAGAAAAAGAACGGAAAGAACAAAAAATCGAGCAGCAAAAGCAAGAAGCAGAAGAAATCATGAATCAGCCGAAAAAAGAACCTGAGAAAATGAAAGTACGTCATGAAGGTGGCGTTGTCATTCAAGGGGTAGAAAACTTACTGATTCGTATCAGCCGATGCTGTAATCCGATTCCTGGTGATGATATCGTTGGCTACATCACTAAAGGCAGAGGGATATCCATCCATCGTCGAGATTGTCCGAATGTTCAGCCTGATAAACCAAATGTAGCAGAACGTTTGATTGAAGTCGAATGGGAAGATACATCGAATACACGAAAAGAGTATGATGCAGACTTGGAAATCTACGGCTATAACCGTTCAGGCTTATTGAATGATGTACTTCAAACAGTCAATGCGCTGACGAAAAATCTCAACAGCGTCGAAGCTCGGACGAATAAAGATAAAATGGCGACAATCCATTTGACGGTTGGTATCCAGAATTTGTCCCACCTAAAAAGTATCGTGGATAAAATCAAAGCAGTACCTGATGTCTACAGTGTACGCCGGACGAATGGATAGGAGGGCCAGATATGAGAGCAGTCATTCAACGGGTGAGTCAAGCGGCAGTGTCAGTTGATCAGCAAGAGATTGGAAAAATTGGCTGTGGCCTACTCGTTTTATTAGGTATCCATGAAACAGATACGCCAAAAGATGTGGAATATCTAGTAAAAAAAATCGCACAAATGCGTATTTTTGAAGATGATCAAGGAAAAATGAATATTAGTGTAGAAGACGTAGGAGGACAAATTTTAAGTGTCTCTCAATTCACACTATTTGCGGATACGAAAAAAGGAAATCGACCAAGTTTTGTGGAAGCCGCACGACCAGAAATAGCTATTCCTTTATACGAATCGTTCAATGAAGGAATCAGAAGTCGCGGCATCACAGTCGCTACCGGACAATTCGGAGCAGATATGTCGATTTCTCTCGTCAATGATGGACCTGTAACGATTATTATTGATTCTAAAAACAAATAAAGTCAGTTAGTTTTCATCAATAAGAAATATAAATCAAGTCGTTTAAGTTAGACTGAAAAACTCTAACTTAAGCGACTTTTTTCTCGTCTACAAAAAGCGCTTCTTTTGTCAGCAGTCAGAAAAAAAGTTAAGCTTAAATTATACAAGTTATTTTTAGGAGGTTGCTGAAGATGAAAGAAGTACCAGTAGTAGATGTCAAAATCACGGATCTAAAAAGATTGTATCAAAAGGGATACAACATGTTGGAGGAGTTACGTCATGAAGCAGACGCTCCCGTTGTCAAAGCAAAGATTTTCAATAAAGAAGCTATTGTGATCTACGGATCGTCAGCGGCAAAAATATTTTATGACCCAAGAAATTTCAAACGAAAAGGTGCTATGCCAAAATTAGTGTTGAAGACACTTTTTGGTCAAGGTGGAGTACAGACTTTGGATGGAGCTGCCCATCATCATCGGAAAAATATTTTTATGGATCTGATGACCCCCGAAAGAATGGAAGATTATCATCGTATCTTAGATAAGAACCTGACGCAAGCACTTGAAACACAGCATGGTCAATTTGAATTATTTGATTTAAGCAAGATGGTTTTCTTTACATCGATTTGTGAGTGGGCAGGTATCAATTTATCTTTGCTTTCTAAGGATGAAGTCGAAAAATTAGCAGAATATCAAATCTCCATGATCAGCGGAACGTTTACTTCTCCGATTGATCACATAAAAGGTGTCGAAAATCGCAAGAAATCAGAGAAATGGGCGCAAAGTTTGATTGAGGAAGCTCGGAAAAATCCTGTGGCTGGAAAAGAAAATGTGGCATTGTATGCATTTGCCAATGCCACAGATCTAGACGGACAGCTTTTGCCTCTGGAAGTAGCAGCTGTTGAATTATTGAATATCATCCGTCCGACAGTTGCTTTGACTGTATGGGCGGCGTTGATGGGACACGCGCTTTTCAGCAGACCTGATTTGTACCAACAATTGAAAAACGACTTTTCTACGTTGCAAGATCCGTTCATTCAAGAAATGAGACGCTATTATCCGTTCTTTCCGATGTTACCTGCGATTTCTCTGAAAGAAGTAGAAGTCGATGGTTATCGTATACCAGAAGATAGTTGGGTCATTCTAGATTTATATGGAACAGATCATGATGAACGAACGATTGAAGCACCAGATTCCTTTATGATCAAACGATATTTAGGAAAAGCAAAAGATATTTCATATAAAGAAGAATATGAGATGATTGCACAAGGTGGAGGAGATTTTCGACAAATGCATCGCTGCGCAGGAGAATGGATCACTCTCCACAGCCTACGTGTGTTTTCCGATCAGTTAGTAAACAAGTTTGAATTCTCTGTACCTGAACAAGACTGGACGATCCCATTCAATCAGTTTCCGACTTATCCAAACAGCCGAGCGCTACTTTATAAGAATTAGATTAGTATAAACTTATCGAAAAAAGGAAGATCAGCACTGTTTGATCTTCCTTTTTTCATACTACTATAAGTGGATAAGGTCAATTGCTCAAAATCTGTGAAATGCTTCATCAATGGTTTGATAATCCTCACTGGATAAATGCAAATCTAAAGCTTGGACATTGTCAGAGACTTGCTCTGGACGTTTAGCTCCGGGTATGACTACAGACACTCTCGGATTCTTCATATACCAGGCTAGAACAAGTTGCGCAGGGGTAGCTTGGTATCTTTTAGCAATGGGGCGAAGTATGTCGACAGCGGCTAAAATTTCTTTGAAACGTTCTCCTTGAAAATCCGGATTGCTTTTTCGAGGATCTCCTTCGCTGAATTGTTTTTCCTGACCACGTTCATATTTTCCTGTCAGTAAACCGGAAGCAAGAGGAAAATAGGGGACAAAGCTGATTTTGTTTTTTTCAAGATAAGGAAATAATTCTTTTTCAGCCTGCCGATGGATCAAACTGTATTTATCTTCTACTACATCGACATATCCATCTGTATTCGCTTCTTTCAATTGTTCTAACGTGAAGTTCGATACACCAACTGCTCGGATTTTTCCTGCTTCTTTCAATTCGTGCAATGCAGCAACTGCTTCATTTTTTGGTGTGCTTTTATCCGGAAAGTGGATATAAAAAATGTCAATGTAATCAGTTTGCAGACGTTTCAGTGCGTCTTCCACCGATTGTTTGAGAAACTCGGGTGAATTGTCAAATGTTCGTCCTTTATTTGGCACATGAGCAGCTTTTGTAGCAATGACGATACGTGAACGATCATATTCTTTTTCCTTCAATACCTCACCGATCAGTTCTTCAGAACGGCCGTTTCCATAAGCATAGGCGGTATCGATCAAATTGATTCCGCTATTCAAAGCTGTACGAACCACTTGTTTTCCTGTTTCGTCTTCCAAACCGTCAAAAAGATTGTGTCCCCCAACGGCATTTGCTCCTAGTCCAAGCTGTTCTGCGTAGACTTGTGAATGTCCGATTCTTATTTCTGCCATAGCTGATTCCTCCTTTTTTATCTAGTCTAAAACAAAAGAACAAAAAGCTGAACTAAAACGTTTTTGTGAGGGAAAATAGTCAGATAACTCTTGACTTTGAGATTGGTTTTTAGTAGGTTATAAGTAATATCGAAATGTCAATGAAAGAGCGAGTAAGTTTTTGAAACTTTACAAGAGAGGATCATCAAGGCTGAAAATGATCCAAAGTTTCATTAGCCCAAAGACACTCTGGAGATGGACGAGTGAAAAGCCGTCCCGCGTACGAGCGTTATTCGTAAGAGGAAAGAGAAATCTTTCAAAATTAGGTGGTACCGTGTATGAATTTCATTCACCCTTGTTCATGATGAACAAGGGTGATTTTTTTATTTACATAGCTAAGAAAGGGAGAGAAAACTATGAGTTTCCAAAGACCAAAAGGAACAAATGATATTTTGCCAGGCGAATCAGAAAAATGGCAGTTTGTCGAAGAAACAGCACGTTTATTGTTCAGAGATTATCAGTATAATGAAATGCGTACACCGATTTTTGAACATTATGAAGTGATATCCCGCAGTGTAGGTGATACGACGGATATCGTTTCAAAAGAAATGTATGATTTTTATGACAAAGGGGAACGTCATGTGACGCTTCGACCAGAAGGTACAGCGCCAATCGTTCGTTCTTTTGTTGAGCATAAATTGTTCGGTCCAGAGTATGCAAAACCGTTCAAAACTTTTTATATGGGACCAATGTTTCGCTACGAACGTCCGCAAAAAGGACGGTTACGTCAATTCCATCAGATCGGAGTAGAAGCATTTGGATCAGAGAATCCTGCAACAGATGTGGAGAGCATGGTGATGGCACTCGATTTCTTCAAACAGTTGGGAATCACGCAAATCCGTCTAGTCATCAATTCATTGGGTGATAAAGACACACGTCAAGCCTATCGTCAAGCATTAATCGATTATCTTTTACCTTTTGAAGCAGAGTTGAGTGAAGACTCTAAACGCCGTCTTCACGAAAATCCATTGCGTGTGTTGGATAGTAAGGACAAACGAGATCAAAAATTTGTAGCAGATGCGCCATCTATCTTAGATTATTTAAGCGAACCTGCTCAAAAACATTTTGATACCGTTGTTTCCATGCTGGATGCATTGGCTGTTCCTTATGAAATCGACAGTAACATGGTTCGCGGATTAGATTACTATACGCATACGATTTTTGAAATCATGAGTGACGCACCGAAAATGGGGGCACAAGCAACGATTTGCGCAGGCGGACGTTATGACAATCTAGTGGAAGAACTGGGTGGTCCTTCAACACCTGGCTTTGGATTTGCAATGGGTATCGAGCGATTACTCTTGACTATGGAGGCAGAGGAAGTAGTTATCCCTGCATTTAATGAGTTAGATGCTTATGTGGTCGCACTCGGAGACGAAACAAATATCGAAGCATTGAAAGTGGTCCAAGCGATTCGAAACTTCGGTTTTTCAGCTGACCGCGACTTCATGAACCGTAAAGCAAAAGCACAATTTAAGACAGCAGATAAAGCGAATGCCAAATTAGTATTGGTGATCGGTGAAGATGAGCTTGCTAGCCAAACGATCAATGTCAAAGCAATGGCAAGCCGAAAAGAAAAAAGTTTTCCATTAGAAGAAATATATGAGCATTTTGATGAAGTCTATGATGAAATGACTTTATTCGAGTAGGAGGAAAAAAGAAATGGCACAAAGAACGATTTATTGCGGATTAGTTTCCGAACAACAATTAGAACAAACAGTTACATTAAAAGGATGGGTACAAAAAAGACGAGACCTTGGGGGAGTAATCTTTATCGATCTACGTGATCGCGAAGGAATCGTTCAAATCGTCTTCAATCCTGAAATCAACAAAGAAGCATGGGAAATCGCAGATAAATGCCGCAGTGAATACGTGATCGAAGTAACTGGGATAGTCAGAAGACGCGGTGAAAATGCAGTAAATCCTAAAATGGCCACTGGTGAATTTGAAGTGATTGCAAGTGAAATCGTGATTTTGAATCAAGCAAAAACACCGCCATTTCAAATTGAAGATGATCAAGCAATCAGTGACGAAATACGTTTGAAATATCGTTATTTGGATCTGCGACGTCCCAAAATGACTAAAAACATCAAATTGAGAAATGCGACAACAAAAGCGATTCGTCATTATTTAGACGATAATGACTTTCTAGATATTGAAACACCTTACCTAGGAAAATCTACACCAGAAGGCGCAAGAGACTATTTAGTTCCTTCACGTGTCCATGCTGGACATTTCTATGCGTTGCCGCAATCTCCTCAACTGTTCAAACAATTGCTGATGAATGCTGGGTTCGACCGTTATTATCAAATCGTTCGTTGTTTCCGTGACGAAGATTTACGTGGAGATCGTCAGCCTGAATTTACGCAAGTAGATATTGAAACAACGTTCCTAACAGCAGAAGAAATCCAAACCTACACAGAGGGATTGATTGCGAAGGTAATGAAAGAAGTTCGCGGCATCGAAGTCGCATTGCCATTTCCCCGTATGACCTATGATGAAGCAATGGCTCGCTACGGCAGCGACAAACCGGATACACGTTTTGAAATGGAATTGATCGATCTAAGCGAAACAGTCAAAGAAGTAGAATTCAAAGTCTTCCAAATGGCTCTTGAAAACGGCGGAGTCGTGAAAGCATTGAATGCGAAGGGCGCTGCAGATCGCTACTCACGAAAAGATATGGATCAGTTAGGACAATATGTAGGGCAATTCGGAGCTAAGGGACTTGCATGGCTGAAAGTGGAAGAAGACGGTTTGAAAGGCCCGATTGCTAAATTCATGGTAGAAGCAACAGAAGCAATCATCAAAGCAACAGATGCAGAACCAGGTGACTTGCTGATGTTTGGCGCAGATAAAAGTGAAATCGTCGCTGCTGCATTAGGGGCTATCCGAACACGTTTAGGAAAAGAATTAGGACTAATCGATGAATCCAAATTCAATTTTTTATGGGTAACTGATTGGCCTCAATTTGAATTTTCAGAAGAAGAAGGTCGATATGTCTCTGCTCACCATCCATTCACGATGCCAAAAGCAGAAGATATCCCATTACTAGCTGAAGACCCTGCAAAAGTCTATGCAGAAGCTTATGATATCGTCTTGAACGGTTATGAACTAGGTGGAGGTTCTATCCGGATCCATACTCGGGAACTTCAAGAAAAAGTGTTGAAAACTTTAGGCTTTACAAAAGAACAAATGGAAGAACAATTTGGTTTCTTGCTAACAGCTTTAGATTACGGATTCCCTCCACATGGCGGCATTGCATTAGGATTGGATCGTTTTGCAATGTTATTAGCAGGGGAAGACAATATTCGTGAAGTCATTGCCTTTCCTAAAAACGGAAAAGCAGCCGATGTGATGAGTGATGCACCAAGTATGGTTTCACCTTTACAATTGTTCGAATTGAATATTGATGTAACCAATATAGAAGAATAGCCGATAAAAAGGCAAAAAGGATTTGTCGAATCTGCTTCTTTTGGCAACCTTGATTTAATTGAAAAACACTTTATAATGAAGCCATAACATATAAAGCGGGGCTTTTCCATGAAAAAAACATTCGAAAATTGGGCTTACCATGATTACACGACCAAACTTTCGGTATCAATCGTTTATGCGTTGATCGCATCTGTCGCATTGAATTTCTTTTATCAACCAGGACATATTTATTCAAGTGGTATTACTGGCCTGGCTCAGATTTTGACGACTTTGTCAAAATCACTCATAGGGTTCGAGGTGCCGGTATCAACCACTTTGTATTTACTGAATATACCTTTGTTCGTCTTGGCGTGGTTCAAAATCGGGAAGAAGTTTACAATTTTCACTTTTATCACAGTCACTTTGACCTCCCTTTGTATCCATATTTTACCGGAAACAGTCTTATCTACCGATCCAATCATTTGTGCGTTGTTTGGTGGGGCTGTGATGGGACTAGGGATTGGGCTAGCGTTGAGAAATGGCCTATCATCGGGTGGTCTAGATATCGTGAGTATCACGATTCGTAAAAAAACAGGAAAGTCGATTGGTTCTATCTCGATCTACTTCAATGCATTGATCGTTTTTGTTGCTGGGATTCTATTTGGCTGGCAATATATGTTTTACAGTACGTTGTCTATTTTCGTCAGTGGAAAAGTAACTGATGTCGTTTATACTAAACAAAAGAAAATGCAGGTAATGATCGTAACGAAACATCCAGAAAAAGTAGTGAATGAAATTCAAAACTGTATGCGTAGAGGAATCACGATCATCAATGAAGCAGAAGGTGCTTATAAACATGATAAGCAGACAGTATTGATGACGATCGTTACACGTTACGAACTGCCTCTACTCAGAGAAGCGATGAAAGCTTCTGATCCGCAAGCTTTTGTAAGTATCGCGGAAAATGTCCAGATACTTGGGCGTTTCTACGAGGATGGCATTTAGATCGAGTTTGACAAAAATTCATGAAATACTACTGTAGACAGACATTCGTTTGTCTGCAGTTTTTTTCTACCAAAGGACGGATCAGCAAATAGAAATTACTTTTTTATTTGAAATTTTCTTAAAGTTGAAAAAAAGCATGTTTATTTTTTAAAATTTATGGGATGATAGAAAAAAATAGTAGAGAAAGGACACGATTCTACTTGCTATTTTCACTTAATACCCGTATATTACGAATGAAAAAAGTTTATGAAAAGTTGGAATATTGAATGGAAAAACAAAAAAGGTTAAAAAACAGCCGCTACATCACTGGGTTTGATGGGCTCCGTTCATTAGCTGTGGTTGGTGTTATCTTCTATCACCTTCTGCCAACTAATATGAAAGGCGGCTATTTGGGCGTTCCGATTTTTTTCGTCGTATCTGGTTATCTGATCACGGATCTGCTAAGGCAGGAATGGGAACAAAATGGAAAAATCAATATTTGGCAATTTTATGTCAGAAGAATGAAGAGACTCTATCCGGCACTCGTTTTTATGCTTGTTACAGCTTCGGCTTATATCACCTTGTTCCAGCGAGGATTGTTGAATAATCTTCGAGGAGTTGTCGTCAGCAGCTTACTGTATGTCAACAATTGGTGGCAAATCAATAACGGTTTATCTTATTTCGACCGATTTGCTAATGAATCACCGTTTACGCATATCTGGTCTTTAGCGGTAGAAGGTCAAAACTATTTGGTTTGGCCAATCTTGTTTGTATTGTTGATGGTATTTGTTCGTAAAAGAAAATGGATCTTTTATACCGTGTTAGGTACATCTTTCCTCTCTGCGATTTTGATGATGATTTTGTATACACCAGGGGGCGATCCAACTCGTGTTTATTATGGAACGGACACCCGGCTGTTTTCTATATGGTTGGGAAGTGCGCTCGCTTTTGTTTGGCCAAGTACTCGTTTGAAGAAAAACATCCCGAAACAAGCAAAAAGTATCCTGAATATCGCTGGAGGAATCTCACTGTTGGCACTGATTCTTTGCTTCTTCTTTTTAGATGATCATTACAATTTCATCTATTATGGAGGGATGCTCCTAGTGAGTCTGTTATGCGTAGTACTAGTTGCAGTGACAGCACATCCTGGAGCAAGCTTGAATCGTTGGCTGACAAATCCAGTATTTACTTGGATTGGCAAACGAAGCTACGGGATTTATCTGTATCAGTTTCCAGTTATGATTTTTTATGAAGCAAAAGTGACTGATATTGCTGATCATGTTCTGTTCCATACTTTAGTGGAAATTACATTGATTTTAATCATCAGTGAACTTTCTTATCGATATGTGGAACGTCCGCTAGCACGTTTTGACTATGGTCGTACATTCCAAGTGATGAAAGGATGGTTCAGCAAACCGATCATCAGTAAGAGCAAACCATGGGTCGTTCCAGGCACATTACTTGTAGCAATTGCATTCGTTGGTTTCGTTACGGCACCGAAAAATGCTGTAACGGCCGATCAAAAACAATTGCAGGCAAAGATCGCTGAAAGTAAAAAATTAGCAGAAGAAACCAGAAACAATTCAGAAAATACCACTAGTTCAGTTGACCAAGCGGTTCTTGATAAGTATGAGTTGTCTAAGGCCCAAGGAAACAAGGCACAAAAATTAGAGCTAACGGCATTTGGTGATTCAGTTATGCTAGATGCTGCAACTGATCTACAAGAGCTTTATCCAAAAGTAGTGGTAGATGGCGATGTGGGGCGACAATTATACGCCAGTGTACCGTATATTGAAAAATTAAAGGAACAAGATTTATTGAAAGACACTGTTCTAATTGGATTAGGAACGAATGGCTCATTCTCTGAAGCTCAGTTTGATAGCGTGATGGATGCAATCGGTGATCGAAAAGTATACTGGGTCAATGTCCGAGTACCGACGAAACGTTGGCAAAATGACGTGAATGCGATGCTTGAACAGATGACGAAAAAATACGACAATATGACGCTGATTGATTGGTATAGCTACAGTAATGACCACAGTGACTGGTTTTATGATGATCAAGTCCATCCAAATCCTGAAGGGATGACACATTACATTCACTTAGTCAGCGAAGCCTTGCTAGGAGGAAGTTCAAGTACGAACAGCAGCGAGACAAACGTATCAGAATAATAGCTACAAAAAACTTCAGGCAAAAACAGTTGTTTTTGCCTGAAGTTTTTTATCGTGTTTTTAACAGTCATCTATTTTCAGGAAGCAAAACGGTTGAGTGTGTCTTCAAATAATGTTCTTTTTGTTTTCGGGTGAGTTTTTTGAATGCAGCTTCTGCTTTTGTTGCTTCGCTTCTTGAAGAAAATACTTCTGCATGGATCATCTTAACAGGTCTTCTTTTTTGAAGACGTGTATATTTAGCGCCAGTACCATTGTTATGTTCCCCTAGTCTCCTAGAAAGGTCTGTTGTGTACCCACCGTAAAATGTCTGATCTTTACAGAATAATACGTAAAAATAATGTTTATTTGCCATAGAGCATCTCACGAATCTCTGCTGTGTATTCCCCGTCTGCATCGTAAGTGATCAATGGCGGAGCGACTTTGAATCCATCTAATTTACCATCTTTGATTCCTTCAACTAACAAAATATTTGCCTCTTTTCCAGCTTTTGGGTAAACAAATTGGATCCGTTTAGGTGCAATCCGATGATTTTGCATAATTTGGATGATCTCTAAGAATCGTTCAGGTCGATGGACCATAGCGAAACGCCCATTTGTTTTTAGTAACTTACTTGAATTGTCGATCACTTCTTCTAATGTTGTATGGATTTCATGACGGGCGATTGCTAGGTGTTTATTAGGGTTCGTTTTATTTGTTGGCAGCCCTTTGAAATAAGGTGGATTGCAGACGACTAAGTCACAAGAATTATGCCGAACGACGGATAAGCTGTCTTTCAGATCGATGGTGTGGACTGTCATCTGTTCATCTAGATGGTTCAGCGCGATGCTGCGTCTTGCCATGTCTGCTAGGCGAGGCTGAAGTTCGATAGCATCAATAGCTGCTTGAGTTCGTTTGCTTAAAAACAGGCCAACTGCACCATTACCTGCGCAAAGGTCAACAATCTGTCCTTTTTTAGGCACACGAGAGAAATGAGCAAGTAGCACAGCATCTAAAGAAAAAGAAAATACTTGGGAACTTTGGATAATTTTGATATCTTCTGCGTATAATTGGTCGATTCGTTCGTCTTCGTGAAGCATGGATTCCCTCCAAAATGAAAAAAATAGTCGTTTGTATTATACTATTTTTATTAAAAAGAACCAAGGTGGCTTGTCAAACCTCTGTTTTTTATGCATACTATGACCATAAGAAGGGAAAGGAAGAGACTATGTTTTATCGATTTATGCGAGGGGTAGTTCGAGTACTATTAGCTTTAGTCAATGGAAATGCCCGTTATGAGAATAAAGAAGTATTACCGCAAGATGAGAATTACATACTAGTTGCCCCCCATCGTACTTGGTGGGACCCATTATATCTAGCGGTAGCTGCAGCACCGAAGGAATTCAGCTTTATGGCAAAAGAAGAACTGTTCAAAAATCCGGTTCTGCGATTTATATTAACTCGATCCAATGCTTTTCCAGTTAAAAGAGAGAATCCAGGACCAAGTGTCATTAAAACACCTGTAAAGATTTTAAAATCGACAAATTTGAGTTTAATCATGTTCCCCAGTGGGACAAGGCATGCTACAGAACTTAAAGGCGGGATGGCGTTGATTTCCAGAATGTCTAAAGCGAAAATCGTGCCAGCCGTATACCAAGGTCCGCTGACACTTGGGGATTTGTTCAAGCGTAAGAGAGTGACAGTGCGTTTCGGTGAACCAATCGACCTATCAGATATCAAGAAAACGGATAAAGAAGGAATGGCGGAGATCGAACGACGAACACAAGCGGCTTTTGATAAATTGGACAAAGAAGTGAACCCAGATTTCAAATATGAAATCAAAAAAAAATAAAGTGATAAGTTTAGGAGTGGGCGGTCTTTTTGAATCTCCTGTTCTGTTCAGACTTTTCGATGAAAAACGAGGGAGAGACGTCAAGTCTGCCCTCTTTTTGCTTTCCAACGTGCAAAATAGAAGACGGGTGTCATGTAATGGATCAAAGTGTTATAATGATTAGAAGGACATTTTTTGGGGTGATTGGATGCGTTTTTTACATACAGCCGATTGGCATATCGGAAAAAAACTACAAGGTTATGACTTGATTGAAGACCAACGTCATGTATTATCTTCTATACTGAATATCGCGAAAGAAGAAAAAGTAGAGGCAATCGTGATTGCAGGAGACTTATATGATAGGAGTGTGCCGGCTGTCGATGCCGTAGCATTATACAATGAATTGATAGTTGATTGGAATTTAAAGGAAAGAATCCCAATTTTTGCTATATCAGGAAATCACGATAGCAGTACGCGACTTTCAGCTGGTACGCCATGGTTCAGTTATTCGAACTATTTTTTGCGAACGCAGCTAGCAGAAGCTTTCGAACCAGTCGAGTTTAACAACATACAATTTTTCTTTCTTCCTTACTTTGAACCAATTGCAGCCAGATTATATTTTGAAGATGACAGTATCCGCACGATCCAGCAAGCGGTAGCAAAAGTGATAGATAAAATGGAAGAGCTGTTCGATTCAGGGAAAAAACACGTACTGATTAGCCATTTTTTTGTAATGGGAAGTGTAAAATCTGATTCGGAAACGAAAATCGAAGTAGGGGGTCTGGATTCGATCCCAGGCGAACTGCTTGCACCGTTTGATTATGTAGCACTAGGACATTTGCATAATCAAGCTGCTTTAAGGCAAGATAATGCTCGCTACAGTGGCTCGCCGTTGAAATTTTCTCTATCTGAGATCAACCAGAAAAAAGGCGTATGGATCGTTGATCTGGCAACAGACCTAGAGTTGAATTTTAGGGAGATCGAACCACTGCATGATATTGAAGAAATAACAGCAAGTTTTAAAGAATTGTTGGATCCTGCCTTCTATCAGTCCATCAATCGGGAAAATTATATCCATATCTATCTCACGGACAGAACGATTATCCCGAATATGATGAACCAGCTTCGGCAAATATATCCTCGTATTTTGGGGATTGAACGGGCAAACGGCCGAGCAGAACAAACAAAGCGCAAACGAAAAGTACTAGAAATGAAAGATCCTCAAAAATTAGCAGAAGCATTTTTTAGTGAAATGACGGAAGAACAGCTAACGGCAAACCAAGAAAAATGGCTCGGAGAAACGTTGCAAGAAATCATGGAAATGGAATGATCAAGAATGAAACCGAAAAAATTAAAACTTAAAAATTTTGGTCCTTTTATCAATGAGACCGTTGATTTTTCACGATTGACAGAAGCACCGCTTTTTTTGATCAGCGGGAAGACTGGAGCAGGAAAAACGACGATTTTTGATGGGATCACTTTCGCACTTTTTGGTGAAACTTCCGGAAGACTTCGTTCTGGAAAAGAGATGCGTTCCTTGTTTGCTACACCAGAAGAAGAAACAAGCGTGACTTTTTCTTTTGAACATCAGCAGATGAACTATGAAATCGAACGAAAACCAGAACAAGTTTTAGCGAAACGAAAAGGAAACGGAACAAAAAAACAGGCAGCTAAAGTAACGTTGACCATTTTTGATGGGAAAGGAAAAGAAATAAAACAAATCACAAAACGTACAGAAGCAGACCAGTTGATCAGAGAACTGATGAATCTCGATGCGAAACAGTTTTCCCAAATCGTTTTACTGCCCCAAGGAGAATTCCGTAATTTTTTGGTTTCATCAAGCAGTGAGAAAGAGACTGTTTTACGTCATTTGTTCGGTACTCAGCTTTTCCAACAGTTTAATGAGCGATTAAAGGAAAAAGCAAAGCAACAGCAACAAAAACTAGATCATTTAGAGCAAGAACTTCATCTTCTGCAAAAAAGATTTGTTTTAGTCAAAGAAGAAGAAGCAGCAGCAGGGTTTGAAGCCGTTCTTTCCCAATGGACAAACCATCAGGCCATACTAGAAAAACAAATCACTGAAGAAAAAGAAGTTTTAGCAGACTATCAGGAGAAACAGAAACAATTAGAAAATTCCTACTATCGTTTTGAAACCTTGAAAAAAAGCTATGAAGAAAAAGCGACATTACTAAATAAGCAAAAGAAATTAGCCGCTCAAAAAGACGAAATAGAGGAAAAGAAACGATGGATTGGGTATTATGAATTTACACAACGTTTAATTGAACCACTCCAGCACCTGAAAGAAATAAAAGCTGAAAAAATAGAACTGTCACAAAAAAGCAGTGAACAAATAAAGAAACTAGCGATGACTACGCAGCATTATGAAGAGTGGCAAAAAAATGAAACAGACCGCATACATCGGCAAACAAAAATCAAAGAAGCTGCTCAACAATTGCAAAACAAACAGATGATGGTACCGATTGTCGAAGCCTTGCGTAGTAAAAAACAAGAAGCAGGACAATTAAAACATTCATTAGATAAAGAAGAAACGAACGCCGAAAAGCTACATCAAAAACAGGCTATTTATCAGGAAAGAACTCGAATTCTTCAAGAAATCTTATTGGATCAGGAAAAACTGCAGGAAGATCGTCTTGCTTTTGGACAGTTAAAACATCTAGATGAAAAACAGCAGGAAATAGAACAACAAAAAACAAAAAGCATCGAATCACTCAAACAGATAAGAGAAGAGCTCAAAAAAGCAGCCGAAGAAACAACAAAAAATAATCAGCGATTGAAACAACAGATAGAACAAGCAGAACAGCTGAAAAGCCAATGGGCAAAGCAGCAAATTGCTCGTCTTCAGCTTTTTTTGCGTCCGGGGGAACCATGTCTGGTTTGTGGGTCGACAGAACATCCCGTACAACAATCAAAACATGAACAGCCAAATAAAGAAGATATCTTGAAAGTAGAGCAACAACTGGCAGAAGCTGAGTCAGCTGTAGAAAGAACCCAGCAAATCATTGCCAAAAATGAAGCATATGAAAATAATCTTCAACAGCAATTATCTGATTTAGAACAAAAAATCATGGAAACGAATATACAACTAGCTGGACAAGAAAAACACTTACGACAGGCTTTGCAACAGGCATTTCCTGCGATAACAGAACAAAAAACAACAATTGCTCTTACAGTAATCGAACAATCTTTAGATAAACGAAAAAGCAAGATAGCCAATGCAAGAGCAGAGCTGGAAGAAATAAGCCAACAAGTAGAAAAGCTTGAGCAGCAATTAGCTGACTACAAGCAGCAACAGACAGCAAAAAATAATCAGCTTCAACAACTGCAAGGCGAAATCAAAAGTTTAGAAAAACAATTACAAGATACGGATAGCAACTGTTTAGAAGAAGAGATACGACAACTTGAAAAACAGTTAGAAGAAGACTCAAACCAACTCGCTGCTGAGCAGAAAGCAGGAATGCAATTGTTGCAAGATCTGCATATGCTTCGGACACAACTTGATCTTCAACAGGAACAAATAGAAAAAATAGATGAAAAAATAGAAAAAGAACAGCAAAGAATAGCTGAAAAGCTGGAAAGCCAATCGTATTTTTCAACAACTGAGGAAGTCTGTGCATTCGCACAACAGCAAGCACAATACGAAGAGAACCAGCGCATAATCACTACTTATCATGAAGCACAATTAGTGACAGCTGACCGACTACGTCAATTAGAAAATATCCAGCTGACGGAGATAGTTCCAGATACAAAAGAGATCAGCCAGCAATTGGAAGAGATAAGAGAGATGATCGAAACAAAGCAAGAAAAGATATACAGTTTACAAGAACAAAAAATCAATAACCAGAAAATCTACGATGAATGTCTTTCGATTTATCACACAAGCCAGACGCAATTAGATGAACTTACGCAATTACAGCAGCTTTCGCAAACATTCAACGGAGAAAATCCTAAGAAGACTAGTTTAGAACGGTATGTGCTTCAAGTTTATCTACAAGAAGTGTTACAAGTAGCAAATGATCATCTCCAACGTTTAACGAAAAATCGTTATCAGTTTGAACTAGCGGATACGATCGGCAGTTATCGAGGGAAAACCGGATTAGAAATCAATATCTATGATGATCAGGCAGGCATGTCTCGAAGCGCGCATACGCTGTCTGGCGGTGAAAGTTTTATTGCAGCACTTTCTTTAGCATTAGCCCTTGCGGATGTGATTCAGACACAAGCTGGTGGGGTAGCAATCGATGCATTGTTTATTGATGAAGGTTTTGGGTCATTAGATGAAGAAGCTTTGGAAATGGCGATGGAAGCTTTAGAAACGATTGAAAGTGAAGGAAGAATGATCGGGATCATTAGCCATGTAAGAGAATTGAAAGAACGAGTATTACAGCAAATAAGAATTGATACAGAAGGTAGCGGACAAAGCAAAATACGCTATCAACTTGGATAAAAAGGGAGATTGGTAACTATGAAATGGAGTATTCCGGAAAAAGTCATTGCACGTGGGCGTCAATACTTGCAAGAAGGCCGAGTGTTATCGGTTGTCCCTGACCAAGAAGAAAACGTGTGGCATGCAGAAGTCTTGGGCAGTGAATTGTATATGGTTGATTTGGATGGGACAGCAAAAGAGATAGATTACTGCCAATGTCCATATTGGGAGGAACATAAATATTGTAAGCATACAGTTGCTGTGGAACTTTACTTACGGTCGAAAAATCTATCTCGTATCATGAAAAAAGACCAGCCGATGTTAGAACCGGTAAAAACAACAAGTGAAGGAGAAATCATTGCAAAAGGTTTTTCTCGTCTAAAAATACAAAAAAATCCTCAAGCGGTGCAACCCTTGATTATTGAATACCAAGTAGAAACGATTGAGACAAATCAGTATCATCCAGAGCTTTCTATTTTGGCGCTTTACTTACGTATCGGTTCTTTGGCATCGCCGAAAAAAACATATATCGTAAAAAACATCTATGATTTTTTACAGGCTTACACAGAAAAAGAAACCTACACAGTCAATAAGCAGTATCAGTTTCGTCTAGATAAACGGGCTTTTCAAAAAGAAGATCAAAAAATACTCGCTCATCTTGCAGGAAGTGCCCAAACGCATCAATTATTAGGCACGAATGGCTTGCAAGTCAAAGGGAAACTAGACAAAAGATACCTGCTTCTCCCAGTAGAACAAGCCCGCTTCCTGCTAGAACAGATGAATCAGACGACACGTTTGCATCTGCAGATAAATGAACAAAACGATCAAGGAATCCAATTTTCCGATCAAAACAAGCCTTTATCATTCAAAGTGGAAAAACAGGGAGAAGACTATTTATTGCAAGCATTGAATGATTTTGATTTTTTCTTTATGCATTATCAGTGGGGGCTTATCCAGGGAGTATTCTATTCTCTAACGAAGCATCAACAAACAGTTTATCAAACTTGGAAACAATTGATTCGCCGATTGGAGAAACCAGAAGTAGTATTCAAGAAAAAAGAACTACCGGCCTTGTTTAAAGAAATCATTCCTCTTCTTTCGGAGATCGGAGACGTAGTGGTTGCCTCTGAAGTAGAAAAGGAAGTAGCAGATATTCCAGTCGAATTTATTTTCTTTTTTCGAAAAGCCAAAGGAAAAATCCAAGCTCGAGTCGATTTCGTCTATGGCGAAGTCATCTATTCGACCGATCCAAAACATGAGGTCTCGGCCAATCAGGACTTTCAGGTGCTGCGTGACAGAGCTGAAGAAAAACGAGTCCTTGATTTATTCAGGATGTATCGCTACCAGAAAAATGAAACTGGCTATGAGCGTCCATTGCCAAGCGGGGAGGAACTATATGCCTTTTTCCGTACAGAACTATCTGTCTTCCGTCAGTTTGGTGAAGTCAGACTTGGCAGAAAGTTGCGGGAGTTGTATTTAGATGCGCATAAACATCAACCGCAAATCGAAGTAACCGAGACTGGTTCATGGCTTGATATTCGGTTCGACGTATCGGGGATAGAAGAGCAAGAGATTGATCATGTACTGCAAAGCTTGTTGCGAAATGATGCTTTTTATACATTGGAAAATGGACAGGTTCTTTCTTTTGATTCAGAGGAATTCCAACAAACAAGCCAAGTATTGCAACAATTACGGGAGTCAATACGTTCAGAAGAAGGGACGATCCATGTACCTAAGAATCAAGGACTGATCATTCAAAATCAATTGGAAAAAAGCAATGCTACTTTTAGCGAATCGTTTCAAACGATGGTCCAAGATCTCATTCATCCAGAAGGGTATCAGGCGCAACTTCCCAAAGGATTGAATGCAAAGATGAGAGAGTATCAGAAGCAAGGGTTCCGATGGTTGAAGATGTTAGGCCATTATCAGTTTGGCGGTATCTTAGCCGATGAAATGGGACTTGGGAAAACACTGCAGACGATTGCCTTTTTACTTTCGGAAAAAGAAGAACGGGAAAGCTTTTCTGCTTTGATCGTAGCGCCGGCCAGCTTAATCTACAACTGGCAGGCAGAGGTAAAAAAATTCGCTCCTTCTTTGAATATCCAAGTAATCAATGGGAATAAAAAAGAACGGGAAGAATTGCTGGCTAAAGACACAGATATTCGAGTGACCTCTTATGCCAGTTTGAGACAGGATTTAGCTGATTACCAGTCACAAAAAATTGATTATTTGATCCTTGATGAGGCGCAAATGGTCAAAAATAGTAGTACGAAAACTGCTCAAGCATTGAGAGAATTAGCTGTGCCTCAGCGATTTGCATTAAGTGGGACACCAATCGAGAATAATTTAGAAGAATTGTGGTCATTGTTTGCAACAATCATGCCAGGATTTTTCCCAACCAAAACAAAATTCAGAGAACTTGCCGCAGAAGAAATTGCGCAAATGATCCGACCGTTCATTTTACGGCGAGATAAACAAACTGTGTTGAAAGACTTACCAGAAAAAACAGAAATGAATCTATATTCTGCACTGACAGAAGAACAAAAGACCGTTTATTTAGCTTACTTGCGTCAAATGCGTGAAGAAATCTCGTCAATGGATTCTGAAGCATTCAAGAAAAACCGGATCGGGATACTAGCAGGTCTGACAAGGTTGCGTCAAATTTGTTGCGATCCTCGTCTGTTTATTGAAGATTACCAAGGCGGTTCTGGCAAACTCGAACAAGTAAAAGATCTATTAGTCGCTGCCAAAGAGAACAAACGCAGAGTTCTGCTGTTTTCTCAATTTACAGGTATGCTTACTATCTTACAAGAAGAGTTAGCCGAGCTGGGAATCTCAACATTTTATTTAAGAGGCAGTACAAAACCGCAAGATCGATTAAGTATGGTAGATGCATTTAATGCAGGCGAAAAAGATGTTTTCCTGATTTCTTTAAAGGCTGGGGGAACGGGACTGAATTTGACAGGAGCAGATACGGTCATCTTGTATGACCTTTGGTGGAACCCTGCAATTGAAGAACAAGCTGCTGGTCGTGCGCATCGAATCGGACAGAAAAATGTGGTAGAAGTGTGGCGTATGATTTCTGAAGGAACGATTGAAGAACGAATGGATTCGCTCCAACAAGAAAAACGCGAACTGTTCCAAAAAGTGATCCAAGGAAATGAAGAACAGCTGACAAAACTGACTGAAGAAGATATCCGCATGATCTTAAGTGTAGGAGAGATTGAGAAGTAAGAGATTCGAAACAATCGTTCAGTAATGGATAAGAAGATCTTTCGAAAAAAGCAGGTGTTTAGTTGATTTAAGAAATAGCAAGGAAGTTGGGTTTCTGTTTTATCCCGATTTCCTTGCTATTATTTTTTGTTTTTATTTATAGGCGTTAAGCAAAGATTGTCTTCATTGTTTCTAACAGCTGATCAAAAGAAGAAATTTCGATATCGCAAATAGGGGTCTGGTCGATTTTGCGTTCTCGATGGTTGAACCAAAGTGCTTGCCAGTCGGCACTTTTTGCACCTAAAACATCATTGTCATAATTGTCGCCAACATATAGAGTCTCTCCTGGAAGCATATGAAATTCTTTCTCAGCAAGCTGAAAAATCTCTTTTTCTGGCTTTTGGAAACCTGTTGCTTGAGAAACCAGCATGTTGTGGGAAGGAATCCAATTGTTCAATTGAAGTTGTTTTAATTTTTTTGTCTGATGGTCAGTCGGTCCATTTGTGATAATTCCTAATGGGACATTTTTTTCCTTCAAGAAGTCAAGTGTTTTTTTGACCTCCTCATGCAAACAGATATTATCAAGTTCTTCCTCGTAAATTTTTTGAAATAGGAGACCTTCTTCTTCTGTGATGTGAGGGTAGTCTAAATCTTTTAGTGATTGGCTGATTCGATGTGCTCGCATATATTCTAGCGTCCACTCTCCTGCCATTACTTTTGGAAAGTTTTCATCACTATGATGACGGAATCGGATATATAGTGGATGCATATCTTCATCTGAAACAAGCGGCACGACTCTTTTTACCGCATTTCGAAATGGCTGCTGCTGATCATACATTGTATCATCAACATCAAACACAACTGATTTAATCAAAATTTTACACGCCTTTCGGTTTTCATTGATTTTTTCACAAATCCTTGACTATTGTAACAGAAAAAATCATCTAAAAAAGCTGATAAATAAAGGTTTTTCTTACTATATTTCTGTTTCCTTGACAGAATAAGGTTTTTATATTTCAGTTTTTTTCACTAAAAATCATGAAACACGTCAATAGGTTTGATGAACAAATTAATCATTATTGTGTAACTCGGTTGGTTTATTTTAATGCAATCTCTGAGGAATTTTCGAAAGGTTTATTTTTTTAATACAGTCTCAGTATAACTATTCAAACATAAAATAACGTTATTTAGTTTATTTGTTTATAGTAAATTTTATCTAGTAATCATTGCTTTAAAATATTGCGCTTATATAACAGAGAAAATAAGCGTTATAATAAAGAACAATATTATCTAAAATGACAAGAAACATTACTATCAAAGAAATAAAAAACATAAAAAATCTTAAGAAGTCGGTTTCATCTGTGTTTTTAGATAAAATAATAGTACAGTTTTGTTTGCTGTTTCATTGTCTTCTAAAATTTGAATTAGATTTGAAAACTCTAATTTTTAAATGATGAAAAAAGCAAGAACGCTGGTTTTACTGTATATTAACCTTAGATAACTTTCATTTTTTTAAAAAAATTATGAAAAAAAGGTAGCTATTTAAAAGTTGATTATGTATAATAGAAACAGATGGGAGATTATTATGATCTTCTGTTACAAAAAAGTGATTCTTATCACGAAAAGGAGTGGTGCACGTTGTTAACATTATATACTTCTCCAAGTTGTACTTCCTGCAGAAAGGCTCGTGCGTGGTTGCAAGAACATCAGATTCCATTTGTTGAACGTAATATTTTTTCAGAACCATTGAACAGTTCTGAATTAAAAGCGATTTTACAAATGACAGAAGACGGAACAGAAGAAATCATCTCGACACGTTCCAAAGTATTCCAAAAACTGAACATGGATTTAGATGATCTGCCGTTACAAGAACTATTGGAACTTGTGCAAAACAATCCTGGATTGCTTCGCCGTCCAATCATGATTGATGATAAACGTCTACAAGTTGGTTTTAATGAAGACGAGATTCGTCGATTCCTGCCGCGCGATGTACGACAATTAGAATTGCGTCAAGCACAATTGATGGCTGGATTATAGAAGATAAAATGAAACTTGGAAAAACTATTACGAGGATAGTTTTTCCAAGTTTTTTTGTTTTTATAAATAGCTTCTTTATTGTGGGCACAAAAAAGGGTGTGAGAGTGATCATGGTATGAAAAACAGAAGTGATTGATTAGCTAAAAAGTCGGCTATATAGTATTCATCTCCCAAAAATGTTATAGTTAAATAAGATAGCTTGAACTATTGGAAAAATCTGCTGGTTTTATTAAATTCACTTAACAGCGGGATTTTTTTTCTTTACATTTAAGCTGATTTCGCTACAATGAATCTATATTGAACATTGCGGCAAAGTGAGGTGTAGCAAAATGGAAATGGAACATATCAATGAAAATACGATCCGTGTACTGATAGGTCATGAAGATTTAGAAGAACGGGGCGTTTCATTTTTGGATTTACTTGGCAATCACAAAGAAATCGAAAATTTCTTTTATAGTATTCTGGAAGAAGTTGATATCGAAGAGGAGTTCCGAGGAAGCGAAGCTGTCACTTTCCAAGTTTTGCCAAAAGGAGACGGATTAGAACTGTTTATCAGTAAAAACCTGCCAGATGAAGAAGTTTCTCAATCAGAAGATTCTGCTGTGGATTCAGAAGACGTGAGCGAATTTCTCCGTCAGCAAATTATTGGTAGCGATCCGGAAGAAGAATTATCTGGAAGCGTCCTAGAAGAACAGGAAAGACAAGCAATTTTTGCTTTTGAAGATTTTGAGCAAGTGATCCAGCTGGCAACAGATGTTGAACTAGAGTCTGCTTGGACTGATTTGTACTTATTCGAAGAGCGTTATTACCTAGTCGTTCATTTCTGGATGGAGAATCTCAACCAAGCGGATGTAGAGAATCAGATTGCTCGAATTTTGGAGTTTGCAGAAAAGAGCGATCGTACACCAGAAACATTGAATGAATATGGAAAGTGTCTGATGGCGCGTAATGCTATCGAGCGTACGAAATTTTATTTTGTATAAATCATCATTATAGTAAGAGCCATATCGATCATATATCGATATGGCTCTTTTTCGTGTAAATAAATTGTTAGACGTAAATAAGTTCAGAGGGAGAAAAATGCTGCTTGCGATGAATGAATATCATGAATGCTGTTCTGCTAAATATGCAGAAAAAGAGAAAACGTATTATTGTCGTAGTTGTCGGAAAAGAGTGGTTTTGAAAAGGGGAAAGAAAAAATGTGCTCATTTTGCCCATCGAAAAACCGACAACTGTTCGGTTTTTAGTGAGGGGGAATCAGAAGAACACTTGCAGTTAAAGGAATATTTCATGGATTGGCTGGGACAGTCAGCAGAACCTGCATTTTTGGAAGCCTATTTGCCAAGATTGAGGCAGAGACCAGATATTTTATTGGCTAATCTAGCATTAGAAATCCAATGTTCTAGATTGTCTCATCAGAGATTTGTTGAAAGAACCAAAAGTTATTTGAACAACGGTTATCAAGTATGGTGGATACTTGGTCATTCTTTTCTTGGACAGCGGCAATTTTCATTGATAGAAAAAAGTTGCTGCTATTATAATAGAAAAAGGGGGGTACATTGCTGGAAAGCTGACCTTAAGAACCAAAAACTTTATTTATATCATCATATTACAGAGACTGTATCAGGTCACATTTCTTTTTTCAGTAGCTGCTGGACTTTTTCTGGTAATGATCTTAAAAAAATATTTACTAATAGTGAGATCAAAATAAATCAGATGAAGAAAACAGAAAGGTTAAGCGAGGATGGGAAGAAGTGGCTGGCGCGCCAGCTGATTTACAAACAAAAAAATACAGTATCCATACAAGAACAGTGCTACTTGCGTCACAAGCACCTTTTGTATCTATCACCGTGGATCTATCAAAACAGTCGGTTTTTCTTTTATTTACGAGAACAGGTTTTTCTTTATCGAATGTTGTACGAAGAATCCTTAAAACAACAGAAAGTACCTGATTTCAGCTCATGGTTTTGCCAAGTAAAAGAATATAAAATGCAGTGGCTTTTCCCTATGATTGAGGAAGAGAGGGTCTATCGGCAATTTTTTGATGAATGCACACATTTATCCTCTTGGAAAATATAGTAAGTATAAAAATAGAACAGGAATCGGTTTTCTATGTAAAACAAGTTTCAGTTGTGCTAAAATTGATAGAAGCAGACACATAGATTAGTAGAAAAATCAGATGCTGTAACATGTGGATGTTAGACGAGGATCTATTTTGATAGACCGAGACAAAAGGATATAAAAAGGAGTGGATTTCATGGAAGTAAAGCAGTTGCCAAAACGCGAAGAATTGCCTGAAAATTTAACTTGGGACTTGACCAAGATCTTTTCAAGCGACCAAGAATTTGATGAGAAATATCTAGAATTATCAGAAAAGTTAAAAAAATCTGAAAAATACAAAGGAACACTTGATCAAGGGGCTTCTCAATTTCTTGATGCGATTGAATTTGTGTTGAGTGTTTATCGCCAAACTGAAATCATTTATGTCTATGCGCACCTTAAAAACGATCAAGATACTGGGAATACAGAATATCAAGCGCTTTATGCAAGAGCAAGTAGTTTGTTTTCAAAGGTTAGTGAAGCTGTTTCCTGGTTTGAACCAGAAATATTGCAGTTATCAGATGAACGGATTTGGCAATATTTCAAAGAAGAACCGAAGTTAGAAGTCTATCGTCACTATATCCAGCAAATAGTAGATAATCGTGCCCATGTTTTATCTGCCGATCAGGAATCGCTTCTTGCAGGAGCAGGTGAAATCTTTGAGGCTTCAAGTGATACATTTGCTGTTTTGAATAATGCAGATTTAGTTTTCCCAACGATCGAAGGAGAGAATGGTGAAAAAGTCCAATTATCTCATGGCGTGTACGGTCAGTTGCTAGAAAGCACGGATCGAAGTGTTCGCGAAGCCGCATTTAAAGGGTTGTACAGTGTTTATGAACAATTTAGAAATACGTTTGCTTCTACTTTAAGTACGCATATAAAAGGACATAATTTTAAAGCAAAAGTTCGTAATTACAGCTCTGCCAGAGAAGCATCTTTGAGCAATAATCATATTCCTGAAAGTGTATACGACACTTTGGTAGCCGTGGTAAACAAGCATTTGCCTTTGCTGCATCGATATATGGAATTACGGAAACGTTTATTAGAAGTGGAAAAACTGCACATGTACGATCTTTATACACCGGTCTTAGGAGAAGCTCCAATCACCTTTACGTATGAAGAAGCAAAAGAGAAAGCTTTGGAAGCACTGAAGCCAATGGGTGAAGAGTACATGACTATTGTAGAAAAAGCATTCTCTGAACGTTGGATCGATGTTGTCGAAAATAAAGGAAAACGAAGTGGTGCCTATTCTTCGGGAAGCTATGACACAAATCCATATATTTTATTGAATTGGCATGATACATTGGATCAGCTGTTTACGCTTGTCCACGAAATGGGACATAGTGTCCACAGTTATTTCACACGGTCGAACCAGCCTTATGTATACGGTGACTACTCTATCTTTTTAGCAGAAATTGCTTCGACAACGAACGAAAATATCCTAACAGAATATTTATTGGAAACAGAAAAAGACCCTCGTGTCCGGGCTTATGTGCTCAACCATTACTTGGATGGATTTAAAGGAACAGTTTTCCGCCAGACACAATTTGCTGAATTCGAGCACTTCATGCATACGGAAGATGAAAAAGGTGTGCCATTGACTAGTGAATATCTAAGTGATAGTTATGGTAAATTGAATGCAAAATATTATGGTCCGGCAGTCGAAGAAGATCCAGAAATCAAATTTGAATGGTCACGGATCCCGCATTTTTACTATAATTACTATGTCTTCCAATACTCGACTGGTTTTTCTGCTGCTTCAGCGTTGGCGAAAAGAATACTCAGTCAGGAACCAGATGCGCTAGAGAACTATTTGGCTTATCTAAAAGCTGGTAACAGTGATTATCCTGTTGAAGTGATGAAAAAAGCAGGAGTAGATATGACACAGGCTGCGTATATCGAAGATGCAATGTCGATGTTTGAACAACGACTAAACGAATTAGAAGAATTGATTGATCGTTTATAAGATTTTTGATTTTTTCGAATAGAAACGAAAAAAATACGTCGGCTCTCTTGTAAGGGAGTCGACGCATTTTTTTAATTAGAAAGCAAGTGTAAATGGCTAGTTCGTGAATGGAACTGAGAATCATTTGTATGTAAATGTTCACCATTAAAAACTTGATACGAGTTATCTGTTGTTTTACACAGCTCTTTGATTCTCCAAAGGCTGCTGGTGCCTTCTACTTCTACTAAAACACCAAAATCACGATCGCAAGCGTAATTGTAAACGACTGCGGAAGGATGTTTCGTGATGCCCATTTCCCGAGCAATTTTTTGATCGGAAAAGAATACTTCTTTAACAAAGTCAGATTGCCGATCTTCTTTAAACATATTCAAATCGCCGCCAATCTCTTCAAATATCGATTCAGCAAGTGCACGAGAATATGGTATGTTATTGCAGCCGACTGCTTCTTGCAGTTTGATCAAAAAACGGCGGCCTTTTTTCTTTCCTTGGAATTGAGCCGCTTTGCAGTCTAATGCGGCAGAATAAGTCGTTGAGAATAAGTGGTTACGTTTCTCAAGATTGTTTTGAGAAATTCCTTTTTGTTGCATGACATCCCCAATTGTCTGCAAATTGACCAAAGGAAGAAAGCGAATTTGCATCTTTTCTTTTGATGGTGTTCCGTACTCTTCTTCAATAAATTGTAATAACTGTTGCTCCATTTCGAAACAATATTCCCCTAAAGGATTAACAAATAAATAGATTTCGATCATATGAATCTCCCCCAAAATAGATTCTATACAACTAGTGACTAGATTCTTTCACATCCTATAACTTAACAGAAAAAAGTAAAAAAATGAACTCAAGTGCCTTGTGAAAATGAAAGGTTTCTAATTTTTAGCCTCAAGCATACGTTGGATCTTGTTCTTAGCAGGACGATAAGGCAAAGAAAAACGTTTTAAAAAATTTATAAAAGCAATTTTTCCTGCAGATGCATCCCCTACCTCTAGTTCTAGTTCAAAATCATGAAGATTGTCTCCCCAGCTTTCATCGATAGCTAAAAGTCCTTCTTCAATAGGGAACTCAGCCCGTTTTGTTGTAAGCTTTCCTGTTTGGATCAATGAAGCAGGATCGATATTCAAATCAGAAAGTTTTTGAAAAACTGCGCCCGAGCGAGGCAAACGTTTTTGAAAGATGAATGCTTCTGCTTCTTCTGTTACAAAGGTATCCGTCGTTTCGAGACGTCCTTCCTCAGCAGGTGTTTTTAATGTATATTCAGCTTGATGACCAACGAAACGGATTCGTAGGCCACAATTTTGTTTCTTCAGCTGTTCATCAACGGTATCGAAGTAAATATTAGTCTGTACACGGAAATCTTTATCTGTTAATTGATAGTGAGCGATGAATATCTCGTACTCTTGCTTTGTCAGCATAGATTTATATTCGATTTCAAGCATTTGCGTCATTTGATCGACTCCTTTTTGTCTATTCTGCCTAATTTTCTTTTTTTGGTCAATGCATAAATCAAGAGTACGAAAAAACTTTGCATATATGGTAGAATAAACAATGAATGTTAATGAAGTAGAGGTATCAGCTATGGAACGAGATTGGGAAGCATTTTTAGCACCATATGAACAAACTGTATCAGAATTGAAAGTGAAACTGCGGGGAATCCGTAAACAGTTTCGTGAACAAAATCGTCATGTTCCAATTGAATTTGTCACTGGGAGAGTCAAACCAGTTGACAGCATCGTAACAAAGTCACAGTTACGTCATATTCCGATGGGACGCTTAGAAGAAGAAATGTCTGATATTGCCGGCTTAAGGATCATGTGTCAGTTTGTAGAAGATATCCATCAAGTTGTTGAGATTATCCGTAAAAGAAAAGACATGAAAGTTCTTCAAGAACGGGATTACATCACTAATAAGAAAGCAAGTGGCTACCGTTCGTATCATCTGGTGATCGAGTATCCTGTACAGTTGATCAGTGGTGAGAAGAAAATTTTGGCGGAAATCCAAATACGGACCCTTGCGATGAATTTCTGGGCAACGATCGAGCATTCATTGAATTATAAATATCAAGGCGTTTTTCCAGAAGAAATGAGTGAACGACTTCAGCGTGCGGCAGAAGCTGCGTATCAGCTGGATGAAGAGATGTCTAGTATCCGTGAAGAAATCCAAGAAGCACAGCGATTGTTCTCCCATGGAAGAGGAAAATCAGATGATGTCTACTATCGAACGCTTTTGAAGAAAGAAAGCGAAAGAGAGGAGGCAGGGGATGAAAGTAGCGATCGTTCACAATAAAGAAGCAAAGACCATAGAAGTGGCTGAGCGCTTGAACACACTATTAGAACAAGCTGGGATCCAGCGAGATGATCATGAACCAGAGTTGGTCATCTCAATTGGTGGAGATGGCACATTATTATCGGCATTTCATCACTACAGTCATTGTCTGAATGACGTGCGTTTCTTAGGCGTGCATACAGGTCATTTAGGGTTTTATACTGATTGGCGAGATTACGAGTTGGAAGAACTAGTAGACAGCTTGCGAACAAATCGGGAACAAAGTGTCAGCTATCCCTTGTTGGATGTTCGGATCAGTTATTTGGATGAAACGCCTGATCAGCATTTTTTAGCACTAAATGAATCAACGATTAAACGGGCCAATCGTACGATGGTAGCCGATGTATACATTAAAAATGAATTGTTTGAAAGTTTCAGAGGAGATGGGTTGACGATTTCTACACCCACTGGTTCGACTGCCTATAATAAAAGTGTCGGCGGTGCAGTGATCCATCCTAGTATCAATGCCTTTCAATTGGCTGAGATTGCTTCGCTGAATAATCGAGTGTTTCGTACTTTGGGTTCTCCGATCGTGATTGCCCATGATGAGTGGTTGGAAATAAAATTGGAAAATACAGAAGATTATCTTGTAACGGTTGATCAATTGAATGTCGCAAAAGCCGATATCCGTTCTATTTATTATCGAATAGCAGAAGAACGGATCCATTTTGCTTCTTATCGACATATGCATTTTTGGCATCGCGTGAAAGATGCCTTTATTGGTGAGGATTAATATGCAGTTTACATGGGATTATGAGAAAGATCATTCTCAGCAGGTAAAATATTTTTTAAAAGAAAAAGGGATCTCAAAAGGTCTGTTAGCGAAAATAAAATTTCAAGGCGGTCAAATCAAAGTCAATGATCAAGTAGAAAATGTCTTGTTTTCTCTAGCCAAGGATGATAAGGTAACCATTGTGATTCCTGCTGAAGGAGAACATGAAACCGTACTTTTGGACGAAACGCCGATCGATATCGTGTATGAAGATGAACATGTTCTGGTAGTAAACAAACCAGCAGGCGTTTCGTCCATTCCTGCCCAATACCATCCAAATGGGACAATGGCAAATCGTGTAAAAGCTTATTACAAAAAACAAGGGTACGAAAACCAAGTAATTCATGTAGTTACACGACTAGACCGTGATACGTCTGGCTTGATGCTTTTTGCCAAGCATGGGTTTGCGCACGCAAAATTAGACACGCAACTTCGTGAAAAGAAGTTTGTAAAAAAATATCAAGCATTAGTCAGTGGAATGCTTTCCAATTTATCGGCACATGGACATATCGATTTGCCGATTGCCCGAGATTATTCTTCGCTACTGAAGCGAATGGTCTCTAATGAAGGACGTTCTGCACAGACGGAGTACTGGATAGAGAAGCGACTAACAGAAATCGCGTTAGTTGATATCCAGCTGCATACAGGAAGGACACATCAAATAAGAGTTCATTTTTCCGCCATTGGCTGTGCACTGCTCGGTGATGATATGTATAGCGGACGAATGGATCTGGGAATAAAAAGACAAGCCCTTCATTGTTATGATCTGCGTTTTTACCACCCATTTACAGAAGAGCTGCTAGAGTTCAAGCAGCCTTTAGCCGCAGACATGGAGGCAGTTGTGAGACGGTTTGAAGAATAAGGCGAGGTGAGATTGGTTTGGATGAAAATCAAGAATTAGAGGAAAGATTTGCCCAGTTGACTCAAGATTTAAGGGAAAATAATATTCAGGCATTCAGAAACAGTTTTTTAGAGATGCATATCTATGAGCAGGGGCAATTCTACCAATCTCTTACAGAAGAGAACAGGCAGCTGATCTATTCCTATCTGTCGCCTAAAGAATTAGCGGATATGTTCGATGTGATTGAAGAAGATAACGAACATATGAAAGAATATCTGGATGAGATGCGTCCTAGCTATGCCGCAGATATGCTTTCTGAGATGTATACAGATAATGCTGTCGATTTGCTTAATACGTTAGATAAAAAGCAAATTGCTAAATATTTAAGTTTGATGTCTGCAGACGATGCCAGTGAAATCAAGGAATTGCTCCATTACGAAGACGAAACAGCTGGTGCAATCATGACTACTGAATTTGTTTCGATCGTAGCAAATCAAACCGTTCGCTCTGCGATGTATGTGCTGAAGAATGAAGCAGATGTTGCTGAAACAATCTATTACATCTATGTCGTTAATCAAGAAGGTCAACTAGTGGGGGTTATTTCTCTACGCGACCTAATCGTGAATGATGATGATGCTATGATTTCTGATCTGATGAGCGAGCGGGTGCTTTCAGTTCATGTAGGCGACGACCAAGAAGATGTGGCACAAACATTCAGGGATTATGACTTCTTAGCTCTTCCTGTCACCGATTATGATGATCATTTGTTGGGAATCGTCACAGTCGATGACATCATTGACGTTATTGATGATGAAGCTGCCAGCGATTATTCAGGACTTGCCGGGGTCAATGTGGAAGAAATCAATGAAAATCCAGTAAAGGCAGCATCTCGACGTTTGCCTTGGCTAATCACTCTGTTGTTTTTAGGTATGTCTACTGCTTCTTTGATCAGTCATTATGAAGACTTGGTAAGTGAAGCGAGCATTTTAGCGGTCTTCATTTCACTGATCACAGGAACAGCTGGTAATGCTGGAACCCAGTCGCTGGCTGTGGCTGTCCGTCGACTTGCAATCTCTGATGACAAAGATCACGGGTTTGTCCGACTTGTTTTGGCTGAAGTCTTGACCGGCGTCGTAACAGGAGCTGTTACAGGGATTACGATTTTTCTGATCGTGGGCTTTTGGAAACATAATTTTATCTTAGGATTTGTGATAGGGATGGCCATGCTGTTTGCGATAACAGTGGCGAATCTTGCAGGTAGTTTGATTCCGATGCTGATGGATCGTCTAGGATTTGATCCAGCGGTAGCAAGCGGTCCATTTATCACGACCTTGAGTGATTTGACAAGTGTACTGATTTATTTCAATATTGCCTCTTTATTTATGGGCTATTTTATGTAAAAAGCAAAAACATTGGCAACAAGTATACTGCTTGTTGCCAATGTTTTTTGTTTATAAGATTATGGCTGAAGTTCAACGATTTTAGTTCCGTGGACTTCACTCACGTTTAATTCTTTAGCTACATGTGCTGCATTCGCTGCTGTTACGCCACCACCGGGCAAAATGATCAAACGGCCATCTGCATAGTCAATCAATTCTTTGAGCCGTGGGAAATGTTCTTCAATCGTTTGATCAGCAGGGCCGCCATGCGTCAAGATACGGTCAACACCGTGCGCTGCCAGCCAATCGATTGCTTCAAATTGCCGTTCTTCAGGAATACTGTCAAAAGCCATATGGAAGGTGATCTGTACGCCTTCTGCGGTTTCGATCAATAGTTCCAATGCTTCTTCGTCTAGCCATCCTGAGGGAGTAAGACAACCAAAAACTACGCCATCCGTCCCTAATTTCTTTGCTTCAATCAAATCAGTATGCATAATTTTCAATTCGATATCGTTATAGACAAAATCACCCCCTCTAGGACGGATAATCGTCATTACAGGGATATTTTTTTCCCCTGCGTAACTTAATGTTTCTTCGATCACACCAGTACTTGGGGTCGTTCCGCCGACCGCTAAGTTGTCACATAATTCGATTCGGTTAGCTCCTCTGGCAATTGCCAGAGGAATAGATGTGTAGTTTTCAGCACAAAATTCTTTGATCATCTGATCTTCTCCTTTGTCTTTCGCTTTCTTCTAGGCATTGTATCATATTTTTACCAGTTGCCAAAGTGAGCATCTAACGGTAAGATAAAACAGAAATGAGGGGGAACTATGTTAAAAAAAATTGACCGAGGACGCCAGTTTTTGGCAGAAAAACATCAGCTGTTCCGCTGTCCAGTTTGCCAAGAAGAGGTAGAAAAGTCTGATAATGGCTTGATATGCAAAAATAATCACCGTTTTGATCTGTCCAAAAAAGGAACACTTTACTTTTTATCCCACGCGGTTAAAACAGAATATGATCAAGAAATGTTCGTTCCAAGGCGTAGAATGATCCAATCAGGCATGTATCAGCCTGTTATTGAGACTATCGCACAGCATCTGCCTAATGAAGTCTCGCTATTAGATGTCGGCTGCGGAGAAGGAAGCTTCTTGAATGAACTTTCAAAATTGAAAAAGATTCAAACTGCTGTTGGATTTGATATTTCAAAAGAAGGGGTCTATGCAGCTACGGAACAATCTGTCGAGGCATTTTGGTGTGTAGCGGATTTGACCAATTTGCCATTTGCTGATCAGACATTTAACACGATCTTAAATATCTTTTCGCCTTCTCATTACCAAGAATTTCAACGTGTACTGTCAGAAGATGGAGAGGTGCTGAAAGTAGTGCCGCAAGAAAATTATTTAAAAGAACTGCGCCAGGCTTTTTATCCGAATCAACCTGAAAAGCAAAGTTATTCCAATGATCGTGTAGTCGCAAAGTTTACTGAATCGATGAAACTAACTGAACGTCAGCGTGTGACCTATGAATTTGAGATACCAGAAGAAAATCGAAAAGATCTTTTAGCAATGTCGCCCTTAGAGTGGCAAGTGGAGGAAGGAATCAAAGCAGACTTGTACAAGAATCCTTTGAATAAGATTACAATTGACATAGAATTATTAAAAGGAACTAAGAGAAAACGGTTTTCTAGTAGTTTTTAAAGAGTAGAGGTTGCAAAAGTAAGTTGAGGGTGTTATAGTAGCAACAAGTTGTTTTTTCATTGGTTTTTATCAGGTTCCTGTTCTGATAAAAGTTAGTGAGAAGAGCTTCACTAACGTAACGACTCGCAGTGACTGACACCGAGTTGATACGTTTTTTTTTATGCAAAAATCAAATTGTCAGAAAATAGAAACGAACATAAATATGAGAGGAATGATCCTGATGAATCATATCGTTTTATTCGAACCGTTAATACCTGCAAACACCGGAAATATTGCCCGTACGTGTGCGGCCACGAATACGCCGCTTCATTTAATTGAGCCCCTAGGTTTTTCAACGGATGACAAACATCTGAAACGAGCAGGGTTAGATTATTGGAATGATGTAAATATTACTTATCACAGTGATTTAGAAGCTTTTTTAGCATTTTTAGGTGATCGTAAACTACACTTGATCTCAAAATTTGCCCATAAGGTATACAGTGAAGAAAATTTTGCTGATGGAGAAGAGCACTTCTTTTTATTTGGAAAGGAAACAACTGGCTTGCCAGAAGCGTTTATGCGCGAAAACGAGGAAAAGTGTTTGCGCATCCCTATGAATGATGAGCATGTTCGTTCATTGAATTTATCGAATACAGCTGCAATGATTGTGTACGAAGCACTTCGTCAGCAAGGATTCCCTAATTTAGAATTAACGCACCATTATGAAAATGACAAGCTGGATTAGACAGTTTATTATAGAGTAAAATAAAAGAAAGACAGGAGTTTGCTGCGTATGGAACTATATTTTACCCGACATGGGAAGACACAATGGAATCAGGAAAGACGTTTTCAAGGGAGCAATGGCGATTCTCCGCTTTTGCCTCAAAGTTATGAAGAAATCAAAGCATTTGGGAAAAAAGTAAAATATGTTCCTTTTAAAGCAATTTATTCCAGTACAGCAAAACGAGCACGAGATACAGCAGAAGGTATCAATAAAGAGCTTGCTCGTCCGGTAGAGATTTTTTATACAGATAAACTGCGAGAACTAGGGCTAGGTACTTTAGAAGGACAATCAATCGATGAAATGTATCAGAAATACCCAGAGAATCTGCCGAATTTGCGTAATCACTTAGATCTATATGATCCTTCTCCTTTTCATGGAGAAACGATTGAATCAGCAATCACACGTATTGAAACTGTTGTAGCGGATGCGGTTGCTCAACATAAAAACGGACCTCTTTTATTCGTAGGTCATGGGGCCTCATTAACTGCTGCCATTCAATGGATGACAGGGAAAGAGCTAAGTGAGTTGCGGGAAATGGGCGGTTTGTTCAATAGCAGCCTGACGATTTTAGAGACTGAAGAGCCTTGCAAATTATTGTCGTATGAACTGAAAGTATGGAACCAAACAGATTTTTTAGGAACTGAAACAGCACCAGAACCTTTACTATAGAAGAAGGAGGCGGCTTCCGATGCAGCCAGAAGAAATGCCTTATTTCGTTGGTACAGTTGCCGCGATTTTTTTTCAAAATCCTAGTAATTTTTACAAAGTGCTTTTGGTACACATCAGCGAAACCACAGCTGATTACCGTGAAAAAGAAATTGTAGTTACCGGAAGCTTTGGCGATATTCAAGAAAATGAGACCTATCGTTTTTATGGAGAACTAGTGGATCACCCTAAATACGGAAGACAGCTTAAAGTCGAAAGATATGAGCAAGAAAAACCAACAACTGCGAATGGGATCGTAGCTTATCTTTCCAGCGAAAAATTCCCTGGGATCGGTAAGAAAACAGCAGAGAAAATCGTCGAGTTGCTGGGAGAAGATGCTATCGAAAAAATCATTGCTGATCCTTCGGTATTAAAACAAGTCTCTGGTTTAACGAAGCCAAAAAGAGAAATGCTTGCTGAAACGATTCGTCTAAATCACGGGATGGATCAAGTAATCATGGGATTGAATCGTTATGGATTCGGTAGTCAGTTAGCCTTCAGTATTTATCAGACCTATAAGAACGAGTCTTTGGAGATCATCGAAGAAAATCCGTATCAGCTAGTCGAAGACATAGAAGGAATCGGGTTCAAACGTGCAGATAATCTAGCCGAACAAGTCGGTATTGCAGCAGATTCACCTAGAAGAATCCGAGCAGCCATCTTGCATCAGATTTTTCAGCATGCTGTTCAAACAGGAGATACATACGTACCGGCGGAAACATTGCTTCAGCAAACCATCCGTATTTTAGAAACAAGTCGTCCAATCGAAATTCTGCCTGATCAGGTTGCTACTGTGATTATCCAGCTTGTTGAAGAAGGAAAAATCCAACAAGAAGAAACGAATCTTTACGAAAACAGTTTGTATTTTTCTGAATGGGGAATCGGCAATTCCATCCAACGTCTGCTCAGCCGTAAAAAAGAAATCCATTATCCTGAAAAAGAAGTGCAGAAAAATATTCGGCGTATCGAAAAAATATTCGGTATACAGTATGGCCCCTCGCAAGAACAAGCAATCGCTGAAGCCATCCGTTCTCCTCTATTTATTTTAACAGGAGGACCAGGTACGGGGAAAACTACTGTGATCAATGGGATCGTTAATCTTTTTGCAGAGTTGAATGGTCTGGAATTGGACCCGTCAAAATATACCCAAGAAATTTTTCCTATTCTGCTTGCAGCACCAACTGGCCGGGCAGCTAAACGAATGAACGAGACAACAGGTCTGCCTGCCAGTACAATCCATCGTTTACTTGGGCTGAATGGACGAGAAAAAACACCTTCAGTCAGCACGAAAGAATTAGAAGGCGGACTTTTGATCGTTGATGAGATGTCTATGGTCGATACATGGCTGGCTAACACATTATTCAAAGCGATTCCGACGAATATGCAGGTTATCCTAGTAGGAGATAAAGATCAGCTTCCTTCTGTCGGTCCTGGACAAGTGCTACATGACCTTTTGGAAATCGAACAAATTCCTAAAATGGAACTCAATCAGATTTATCGACAAGGTGATGGTTCTAGTATTATTCCTCTTGCCCATGAAATCAAAGAAGGGCGTCTACCAAAAGATTTCACAAAGAATCAAAAAGATCGTTCCTATTTCCGAAGCGACGCATATCAAATTGAACCCTTGATCTCTAAAATTGTGGAAAAGGCGAAAAATAAGGGATTCCGTGCACAAGATATCCAAGTATTAGCACCAATGTATCGGGGACCTGCAGGGATCGATGCGTTAAATAAAATGATGCAGGAGATATTCAATCCAGGGAGACCTGGGAAAAAGGAAGTGCATTGGAACGACACCGTTTATCGGATAGGAGACAAAGTACTCCAGTTAGTCAATACTCCCGAATTGAATGTATTCAATGGGGATATGGGAGAAATCACGGGGATTATCTTGGCAAAAGATTCGGAAGATAAAGTGGATGAATTAGTTATCCAGTTTGATGCAAATGAGGTCACTTATAAAAGAAACGAGTGGAATAAAATTACTCTTTCTTATTGTTGCTCGATCCATAAATCACAGGGCAGTGAATTCAAAATGGTCATTTTGCCCATGGTTCATCAATATCAGCGCATGCTTCAGCGTAATCTACTCTACACGGCGGTTACTCGGAGTAAGGAACTGTTGATTTTGTTAGGGGAAGAGCACGCGTATGCCACTTGTGTAGCGAATGAATCGGCAAGCCGAATGACTACGTTGAAATCAAGAATCATCGATAATGAAAAAATGACTATCACTCTGCGGACAAAATTAGCAGCTTATGAAGATTCTTTGATTGGAAATGATCCATTTGAAGATGGGACCTATACGAAAGAGTCGCAGGACATAAAAGAACAGTTACCTATAAAAGACGACAGTGGAACGAATGAATCGAAAAACCAAGTAATGGAAACAGTGGAACCAGATCTGTTTTCTTCATCGATTGTGGAAGAAAAGAAAGAAGAGATAGAATCTGCTGTTCCTAAGGAGTTCGTTCTTACTGCAGAAGCGATTAATCAGAAATTAGTAGATCCAATGATTGGTATGGAAAACATTACACCGTATACATTATAAAAGAATCTGACGATACGGATGCGCTATTTATTGGCAATATTGATCACTTAAAAAGCGGATGTGACACGACTTGTGCCTCATCCGCTTTTTGAAATTATTCTTGGTGACTTGGAGTGAAATTATAGGCTCTTCTTGGTAAATGGTGTTCAAAAGCCAGTTTCTCGGTATGAAGACAAACTTTTGCAAAAATGCGAGCAACCGTTTCCGCAAAATTTTTCTTTATACTCGAAATTACTTGAAAAATAACTGGTTTTTTGTAGAAAATTGCAGATCAAAAGGACGAGGAGCGACATCTTCTCCATCTTCTTGACCATATTGCGGCGTTGTTGAAACGATTCGTAATCTGTTTGTTGTGTAGTGATGGAAATATTTCGATTTCAATTGTTTTTTCTGCATAAGTAAAAGGATAAGCCATATGATTTTAAAAATATTGATTCGTTCGACCATGACAAAATCAATGACTGGTTTAGACGCATCTGCAGTTGGAGCAATTGCGATTCCTCCTCCAAAAAAAGGATGCTTCGTTGCTGTACATAAAAATGCATTTGAAAAACTTAACTGCTTTCCTCCTGCATCCACTAGAATTGGAAATCCTTTTTGAGTAAATAAAGTCCGGAGAATAGAGAACAAATACGAAAAAGAACCTAAGTTGTATTTGTTCAATCGTTCTTTTGTAGAAGAATGATTTGTCGCGTGGACGATAGCTGCATCTAATCCAATACCAAAATTATTAACAGCTATTCCTTTTTTTTCACTTATTTTTTCTTCATAAGCCATTATATGGACTTTATCTGGTGATTGAGCTGCTAAAATCAGCTGAAGTGCTTTTTTAGGATTCTTAGGAAGTCCCGCTCCTCGAGCAAAATCATTTCCAGAGCCTGCTGGAATATAAGCGACAGGAAATTCAACTTCCATCTGATAGAAAGTATCAAGTACCTGATGCAAGGTTCCGTCTCCTCCTACGATGATCAAAAGAGGGAAAGTTTCGATTGTTTCCTGTTCTTCTGTCCAAGGTACTAATGTTTCTTTTGCCAGAATTTCAGCAATCTCCGCATCATGTCCTTTGTATTCACTGTAATGAAGGGTATAGTTGACATGTTTGTTTTTTAATACCGGCAAGATTTTTTCTGCTACTTTATGTCCGTTTCCACTGCCTGCCGATGGATTGATCAATAAATGATAATGGAATTTCATATTTTCCTCCTGCTATTCAATAAAACAAGATATTTTAATCATCCTGTTTGCTGGTTAACCAATAATTAGCAAGCTTTTTCTATTTTTGGAATGAAAGAAACTTGTTTTTTTACAAAAAAACGCCTGTTACAAAATTAATTCTTGGTTATTATAGCAGAAGACTAGGAGAATGAAAAAGGTCTGGAGACCGAAAAACACAAAAAAGCCTAGCAAGCGCATCATCCATTACTTACGTAAGGAGAAGTTCCAAGGTTCGGTATGTCCACTTAGACCTTCAGCTGCCTGCTAGACTACTCTCTAGTAAGAGGTTGCTCAAATTCCCACATCCTTTTTTATTTATTTAAGTTTCACAACAATTCTGTTCGTGCAGAACCTACTTCGTCTGCTTTACTGGGAATTCTTATGACCCCTTACACTTATCTTATACCATATTTCGAGACTTTTGGCAAACGTTTACATTTTTGCTTATTTACTTTTTTCAAAAGTAGATAAGACAGATTGAAATAAATGAAAAGTCTGTTATAATTATTGTTTGTTTCACATAATCGCGGTTCATCAACCATCCCGCGTTAAAAAAACTAGGAGAAACGAGGAGAGAAAATGCAAAAAACGAAAAGCAGACAACGGTTGTCCGTAATCGTTGTAAATGGTATCGTCATGGCTCTTTATCTAGCGTTAACTATTTTAGTTGCGCCTGTATCCTCAGGGCCGATCCAGTTTCGTATTTCAGAAAGTTTGAATCATTTAGTTGTCTTTAACCGTAAATTACTTTGGGGAGTTTTGGGCGGGGTCATCGTCTATAATGCCTTCTTTGGATTTGGTATCATGGATGTGGTTTTCGGTGGTGGCCAAACATTGCTTTCTTTAGGTCTGACAGCTTTGTTGCAAAACAAAGTGAAAAATGTAAAGATGCGTTTAGTATTGAACACGATCTTCTTTACCATCAGCATGGGATTGATTGCTTATATGCTAGTTCCGACAGGTGGCCAAGCATTTTGGACAACCTATGGTACACTTGCATTAAGCGAGTTCATCATCATGGCTGTTTCAGCACCACTGATGTATTATTTAGATCGTTCGCTTGATTTTGAAAAGCGTGTCTAATTGTAAAAAAACGACAAAAGAAAGCAGCTGAGCTGTATTTCTTTTGTCGTTTTTATTATGCTTCTTGGTTTTGCAAATTTTCGATTTCTACCACTTTATAATTCTTTTTCTCTAAGTGGTTGACGATCGTTTCACATACTTTTGGTTCAGTGTTCGCCGGCAGCGTAATCAATGTACGTCGGATATATTCGTCTTTTTCAATATCAAGAGTAATGCAGCTGGCAATGCTACTGTGTTTTGAAATGATTTTTGCGATAGCAGCCAGATCTCCTTGCTTTCCTGTAGAAGCAATTGTCAGCACATAGCTTCCTTGTTCTACGCTCCAAGATTGGGAGAGCATATTAAGTAATGTGCTATGTGTCAAAATACCATAAAAATGATTTTCACTGTCAAGGACAGCAATATAAGGTAGCTCTTTGATCGTAAAGAATACTTTGAAGAAAGAAGTATCCAGATAAATGAACTTTGTGGCATTTTTCAAAAGATGAGTGACAGGAAGCGTCATATCACCGCCGTTTGCTTTATGACGATAGATGTGCATTTTGTAAATATTTCCACGGAAAATATTCCCTGAAGAATCTAAGATCGGCACACAACGGTATCCGGAAGTTTCTAAAATTTTTAATGCTTCTTCTAATGTACTAGTCTCTGTAACGGTTGTCAGATCTTTTTTCTTATATACAAGTGTTTTTAATAGCATCGCTATACCTCCAATTGTCTCATTTTAGCTTAATTTCAAATTAATCATATCATAATTTTATCTAAAACAATAGATAGTTTATTTCACAAATTGACAAGTAAAAAGTTACGTGATACTGTTATTAAGTATAAGTCTGATTCTCAGCAAGGGGGGCAGAAGTAAATGGCAAAGAAAAAAGCAGCACTCGCTTGTTCCGTTTGTGGGTCTCGTAACTACACAAAATCAGTCAGTGAAGGAAAAAGCGGCGAACGTTTAGAAATCAACAAATTTTGTAAATATTGTAATCAATATACATTACATAAAGAAACGAAATAAACAGCAAAGGAGGATGTCTCATGAAATTTCTAAAAAGCGTAAAAGATGAAATCAAACAAGTAACTTGGCCAAACAGAAAACAACTTCGTAAAGATACGTTGGTAGTTATCGAAACTTCTATTCTTTTCGGGTTGATGTTTTACGTAATGGATACAGCAATCCAAAGTTTATTTGGCTGGATCTTAAAATAACTCGCTGGCCACAATGTGCTTTTAGTGCTATAATGAAGCGAAAGAAAAACTTCGGGTGTACTGAGGTTTTTTTATTTTACAATGAAATGAGGAGCCTTCAATGGAATCTTTTGAAAAAAACTGGTATGTCTTGCATACATATTCAGGATATGAAAACAAAGTAAAAGCAAATATCGAATCTCGTGCGCAAAGTATGAAAATGGCCGACTTTATTTTCCGTGTCGTTGTTCCTGAAGAAAAAGAAACAGAAGTCAAAAATGGGAAAGAAAAAGAAATCGTTCATAAAACATTTCCAGGATATGTTCTTGTTGAAATGATCATGACAGACGCTTCCTGGTATGTTGTCCGTAACACACCAGGCGTGACAGGATTCGTTGGTTCACACGGAGCTGGAAGCAAACCAGCACCACTACTTCCAGAAGAAGTCAATCATATCTTGCGTTCTATCGGCATGAGTCTACGACAAAATGATCTAGAAGTAGAAGTTGGCGAAGTTGTGAAAATCATCGAAGGCGCATTTGCTGGATTAGAAGGACAAGTAACAGAAGTTGACGGAGAAAAAGAAAAATTGAAAGTCAACATCGATATGTTTGGTCGTGAAACAAGTACAGAACTTGATTTCGATCAAGTAGATAAAATCGATTAATGATTAATAAAAAGACTTGAAATGTCGATCATACGATTGACCTTTCAAGTCTTTCTTTTTTCTATATGGAAAGGAAGAGGAGAATGACAAATCAAATCAAAAATGTATGCAAACATGCGGCTACAGCAGCTTTAGTGCTTATCAGCTTGTTTGCGATAAGTGGTTGCCAGACGACGAAGACGAATACTACTGCAGTTTCTGATAAAGAAAAAACGGTAGAATCCAGTAAATTGATAGAAAAAACCACTATTCCAACACTTTTTTTCCATGGCTACAGCGGGACAGAAAATTCCTTTAAAGGGATGTTGCAACGTTTGGAAAAAAATCAAAAAGCAGTAAAAGAATTAGTTTTAATAGTAGGAGCAGATGGACAAATACAAGCAGAAGGGGACTTGTCTGGAAAAGCAGACAATCCGATGGTCCAAGTATTGTTTGAAGATAATAAAAACAACGAGTGGAACCAAGCAGAATGGATCAAATCTTGTCTTTTGTATCTGAAAGAAAACGAGGGCATAGACAAAGTCAACATAGTGGGGCATTCCATGGGAGGGGTTAGTGCATTACGCTATTTAGGAACATATGGACAGGATACGTCATTGCCGCAAGTTCAGACATTTACGGCAATTGGTGCACCTTTTAATGATTTTGTCGATGACAGTGGGCAATCTCTGACAGAGGAGTTAGCAAAGGGGCCTGCTGTTGTTTCTAGCCGCTATCAAGATTATCAGCAAATGATCGGAAATTTGCCTACAACTACTCGATTTTTCCTGATTGCCGGACAATTAGATGAAGCAGACTTGAGTGATGGGACAGTACCGTTAAACAGTGCATTAGCTGTCTATGCGTTGTTGAAACAACACGGAAATGAAGTAGAAGAAAAAATAGTAAAAGGCGAAAATGCCGCTCATAGTATGCTTCATGAAAACCAAGAAGTAGATCAGCTTGTTAGTCGATTTGTTTGGAACGAATAGCAAGAAAAGGATCCGAGAGTAAATTTTTGCTTACTTTTTGTAAGGATAGTATGATTTATATGTAATCAAGAAGATGAAAGAAGGATCTACTATGACTTATCATACAAGTAATGAAGAACATCCAATCGATATCGTAAACATTGCCTCACTAGAAGGTCGTGTAAAAGAGCGCATGGAAGCAGGAGCTTTTGGCTATATTCGCGGTGGTTCTGAAGATGAGTGGACGATGAAAGAAAATACGACTTCTTTTAATACAAAAAAAATCATGCCACGGATATTACGCGGAATCGACTCAGCGGATTTGCATACATCAGTTTTTGGAATTGAATTAGACACACCGATTATCCAAGCGCCATCAGCGGCCCAAGGATTGGCACATGAAAAAGGGGAAGCTGATACAGCTAAAGGGGTAGCTGCTGCTGGATCAATCTTTTCCATCAGCACTTATGCAAACACGACAATCAAAGATGCAGCAGATGCAGCGCCAGGTGCACCGCAGTTTTTCCAATTATATATGAGTAAAGACGATGGATTCAATGAGTTCATTTTGAAAAAAGCAGTAGAAGCAGGGGCTAAAGCCATCATTTTAACGGCAGATTCAACGCTTGGTGGTTACCGTGAAGAAGATGTGATCAATCAATTCCAATTTCCATTACCAATGCCTAATTTAGCTGCTTATAGCGAACAAAGTGCAAGTGGGAATGGCGAAGGAAAAGGAATTGCAGAAATTTATGCAGCTGCAAAGCAAGGCTTGACACCAGATGACATCAAAACAATCAAAGAAATCACCAATCTTCCAGTCATCGTAAAAGGAATACAATCGCCAGAAGATGCAGTCATCGCTATCTCTGCAGGGGCAGATGGTATCTGGGTATCTAATCATGGTGGTCGACAATTAGACGGAGGTCCTGCTTCCTTTGAAGTATTGCCAAAAATTGCCGAAGTAGTCAATAAACGTGTACCAGTGATTTTCGACTCTGGCGTCCGTCGAGGAGAACATGTCTTTAAAGCTTTGGCAAGTGGTGCTGACTTAGTTGCGATTGGCCGACCAGTGATCTATGGATTGAATCTAGGTGGGGCAGAAGGGGTAACTTCTGTTTTTGAACACCTGAACAAAGAATTGTCGATCACGATGCAACTTGCAGGAACAAAAACGATTGATGAAGTAAAAAATACGAAATTGATGGATTAATAAAAAAACGAAGAGAGGCCTAACTGTGCGTCTCTTCGTTTTTTTGTGATGGAAATAACTAATCTCTTAATACTCGAAACTAGGCAGCTTTTTTACGACCTCTTATTTAAAATCTCTTCTGTAAGTCGCTTAGCAGTTGGCGTAACAGCTAAGCCGCCTTCTGCTGTCTCTTTGAAAATCGATGGCATTTGTCGTCCGACTTGATACATCGCAGCAACGACTTCATCCGGTGGAATGACACTTTCGATACCCGCTAATGCCATGTCAGCAGAGATGAAAGCTTGAGAAGACCCTAAAGCATTACGTTTGACACAAGGTACTTCAACTAAACCTGCAACAGGATCGCAAATCAGTCCCATCATATTTTTCAATGTGATGGCTACTGCTTGAGCTGCTTGATGAGGAGTCCCATTTTTTGCGCAAACCAAAGCTGCCGCCGCCATTGCACTTGCAGAACCAACTTCTGCTTGACAACCCCCTTCTGCGCCACTAATAGAAGCGTTGTTCGCGATTACTAACCCGAAAGCGCCAGCAGTAAACAAAAATTCCAATTGCTGTTCATGTGACAAACCAAGCCGATCTCGGACAGCCATTAACACACCAGGAACAACCCCCGCACTTCCAGCAGTCGGTGTAGCACAAATCAATCCCATTTTTGCATTGACTTCGTTAACAGCTACAGCGTTGCGTACAGCCTTTAAGATCGTTTCTCCGCTCAAAAAATCTGCATCGTTCAAATAATCATCTAATTTTTTTGCATCGCCACCGGTAATCCCTGTGACGGAGGTGACACCTTCTTTTCCCTCGTTGATCGATTGTTCCATTACTGAAAGATTTTTTTCCATAATCGCAATGATCTGACTACGGGAACGACCGCTCATTTCCATTTCAACTGCAATCATCAATTCTGCTACACTTGAATAAGCTTTCGCTTGGTCTACTAATTCTTCAATCGATAAAAACATTTTTTCAGCTCCTTAATCGAAATAGTTTACGCTGTCGATATTTGGCAGATGTTTGAGTCTTCTTACTGTTTCTTCAACTTGAGGATTATCTACTTCAATGATCATGATGGCACTTTCGCCTTTTGATTCCCGTGTCACTGTCATAGTACCGATATTCGTATTGGTTTCAGAAAGTATACCAGTCACTTTAGCGATCATCCCTGGAACATCTTGGTGAACAACGATCAAGGTAGGTGTTCCCATGCTTAAAGAAATTTTGAATCCATTCAATTCAGAAATCTGGATATTGCCACCGCCGATCGAAATGCCAGTAACTGAAAGCTTTCGTGTTCCTTTTTTTAGAAGCATCTTTACAGAATTCGGATGTTCGGCTTTTTCACTCTTAGGAACAAACAAGACTTCCATGCCTGCTTCATATGCCAATTTCAAAGAATCAGCTAAACGTTCATCATCAGGTTCCATTCCTAATAGACCGCCAACTAATGCAATGTCTGTTCCGTGCCCCCGATAGGTTTTTGCAAATGATTCATATAGATAAATATCTACAGAATCAGGTTGCTCGCCAAATATACTGCGTACGATCTTCCCAATTCTAGCTGCTCCAGCTGTGTGGGAGCTACTTGGACCAATCATCACAGGTCCAATAATATCAAAGACACTTCTATACCTTAAATCTTTCATTTTCTCCACCTCATTTTGTTATGTAGGAATCTTTGTACAAGGGTCTAAAAAAACCGCGTTATTGTTTGCTTTCATCTGTTGAACCATGCTAGCGCAAGTGTAACATAAAAGAAGAAATGGGAACGAAAAATTGTTGTTTTTTTAGAATAAATTTAGCGTTTATTCAAGCAAAATGTAAAAATAGCAGAAAAAAATCTTGAAAAAACAAATAAATTTGCTATACTGTACCAGTGTGCATTGTTTTGCACATTATTTGTCTGGATTTTTTCAGATCAGATAAAACGTGGGAGGAGAAATATGCATCTCCAATTAACCACATCACGGACTTAAGGAGGTATGTCTCGTGGCAAAGAAAGTAGAAAAAATCGTTAAATTGCAAATTCCTGCAGGGAAAGCAACTCCAGCTCCACCAGTAGGTCCTGCACTAGGTCAAGCGGGTATCAATATCATGGGATTCACAAAAGAATTCAACGCTCGTACAGCTGATCAAGCAGGTTTGATCATTCCGGTTGTTATTTCTGTATACGAAGACCGTTCATTCACATTCGTTACAAAAACACCGCCAGCTGCTGTTCTATTGAAAAAAGCAGCTAAAATCGAAAAAGGTTCAGGTGAACCAAACAAAAATAAAGTTGCGAAAGTTTCTAGCGATCAAGTAAGAGAAATCGCTGAATTAAAAATGGAAGACCTAAACGCAGCTAACGTTGAAGCAGCAATGCGCATGGTTGAAGGAACTGCACGAAGCATGGGGATCACTGTAGAATAATCTCTACACCCTAAGACAGCAGCTTCTCAGTTGGCTCTATATTGAAAGATATAGAACACGTGGGAGGTACAACCGTTATAACCACAATCAAGGAGGAACCAAAATGGCTAAAAAGAGCAAAAAAATGCAAGATGCATTAAAAAAAGTTGATTCAAGTAAAGTTTATCCTGTTGCCGAAGCAGTAGCTTTAGCAAAAGAAACAAACATTGCAAAATTTGATGCAACAGTTGAAGTTGCATACCGTTTGAACGTAGACCCTAAAAAAGCAGACCAACAAATCCGTGGTGCTGTTGTATTACCAAACGGAACTGGTAAAACACAAACTGTTTTAGTTTTTGCTAAAGGAGACAAAGCAAAAGAAGCTGAAGCAGCTGGTGCAGATTTCGTAGGTGACGACGACATGGTTCAAAAAATCCAAAACGGATGGTTTGACTTTGACGTAGTTGTTGCAACACCTGATATGATGGCTACTGTAGGTCGTCTAGGACGTGTATTAGGACCAAAAGGCTTAATGCCAAACCCTAAAACTGGTACAGTTACAATGGATGTAACAAAAGCAGTAAACGAAGTGAAAGCTGGTAAAGTAACTTACCGTGTAGACAAAGCTGGAAACATCCATGTACCAATCGGAAAAGTTTCATTTGATGATGAAAAATTAGTTGAAAACTTTGCAACAATCCATGATGTATTGCTAAAAGCTAAACCATCAGCAGCTAAAGGTCAATACATGAAAAATGTAACGATCACAACAACATTTGGACCTGGTATCCATGTTGACCAAGCTTCTTTCTAATCAAATATTAGAACGTTGATTGATCCAACTGAAAAATAATTCTTGACTCAACTAGTTTAGCATGCTAAGCTAGTTGAGGTTAATAATTAACTTGTACCGAAGACAGTAGGTGGCTCCAAGCCTTAATTTCCTACCGAGGACGTTTATTGAATATATTCAATAGTCCCTCTATGTCTGCGGTGGCATAGAGTTTTTTATTGTGAATCACTATGAACGAAGTGAATAGATGATGAACAATACTGGTTGAGCAAAGAAACTATACAAGTGATTTGCCTTTTCAGTTCAAAAAACTCTTCCATCAAAATTCAGGAGGTGAAACTCAAAAATGAGTGAAGCAATTATCGCAAAAAAAGCAGCAATCGTTGATGAAGTAAGCGAAAAATTTACAGCAGCTGCATCAGTAGTAGTCGTTGACTACCGCGGATTAACAGTTGATGAAGTAACACGTTTACGTAAACAACTTCGTGATGCTAACGTAGAAATGAAAGTTATCAAAAACTCAATCCTTTCACGTGCAGCTAAAAAAGCTGGCCTTGAAGGCATGGACGAAGTATTCACTGGACCTACAGCCGTTGCATTCAGTAACGAAGATGTAGTTGCACCAGCGAAAATCATGGACGAATTTGCTAAAGAAGCAAAAGCATTAGAAATCAAAGGCGGTATCATCGAAGGTAAAGTATCTTCATTGGAAGAAATCACAGCATTGGCAAAATTGCCAAATCGCGAAGGACTTCTATCTATGTTGCTATCTGTACTACAAGCGCCAGTCCGCAACGTGGCTTACGCTGTCAAAGCAGTGGCAGACAAAGAAGATGGAGATGCAGCTTAATTGCCGCATAAAGTATTAAATAAAAAAGAACATTTAAACGGAGGAAATTATAATGGCATTGAACATTGAAAACATCGTTGCTGAGTTAAAAGAAGCAACTATCCTAGAACTTAACGACCTAGTTAAAGCTATTGAAGAAGAATTTGGCGTATCTGCTGCTGCTCCTGTAGCTGTAGCTGCTGCTGGTGGCGCTGCTGCTGCTGAAGAACAAACAGAATTCACTGTAGAATTAACTGCAGCTGGAGACCAAAAAGTTAAAGTTATCAAAGCAGTTCGTGAAGCAACTGGCTTAGGCTTGAAAGAAGCTAAAGCTGTAGTTGATGGCGCTCCTGCACCAGTTAAAGAAGGCGTATCTAAAGAAGAAGCTGACGAATTGAAAGCTAAACTTGAAGAAGTTGGCGCATCTGTAACTGTTAAATAATTTTTTAACTATTTAAAAGCACTGAGATCCTATCTTGGATTTCGGTGCTTTTTTGTTTTTATGTTAAACTATTATTTAATGAATATAGTTTTTTTCAGGAGGTAATATGAAAAAGAAAAAAATCCGATTGATTTTGATCACGTTGGGAATCGTTCTGATACTGATGGTGGGCTATCGGTTGTATTTGGAATACCAGACAGATATACAATTATTTTTGAACCCGAAAGCAAGTAAAGCACAGCTACTGGCTCATATCCGTTCTCACGGATTTTTCGCAGGGCTTCTTTTAGTCGTATTAACGGCAGTGATGTGTGCTGTTCCCGGTATCCCTACTTCGGTTATTGGTGTCATTGCCGGATTGAGCTTTGGTCCGTTCATTGGGGCAGGTATCAATGTTTTAGGGAATGCTCTGGGCAATATCTCCGCTGTGTTTTTGATGCACCGATTGAAGTTTTTAGACAAGAAAACTGAAAAAAATCATTGGGTGCGATCCATTCGGCAAATGAGACATCCAAAAATAGGCGTAATGTTAGGTTACATGATACCGGTGATCCCATCTTCTATGGTCAATTTTGCTGCAGATGCGATGAAACTGCCTCTTCAGCAAATCGTAATGTCGATCGTGATTGGAGTCATCCCTTCATCTGTGTTGTATGCGTGTGGTGGAGAAGCTCTGTTTCACGGATATAACAAAACTGCAGTCACGTTGGTTGCAAGTGTTACTGTGTTAGTAGGGTTAGTTGTCTTCATTTATAAAGATCGCAAGAAAAAACAAGGAAAACAAAGACAAAAATAATAAGTATGGCGAATAGTTGTATTTTTCTATTTCCAATCTTTTCCATAAGTTGTAAACTAAGATAGGAAATGGGGGAAATCAATGGAGAGTAAAGAAAAAACATCTTTAACAACATCGCTTATTTTATTATTATCAATCACTTGCGGCGTCGTTGTTGCTAATATGTATTATATCCAGCCGATTGGAACAAAAGTAGCAGCTAGTTTATCTGTTAGCACAAGTGCAGTCGGGATATTGACAATGCTGACCCAGTTAGGCTATGCACTAGGGCTACTGTTTTTAGTTCCTTTAGGAGACGTGGTGGATCGTCCAAAATTAATTATACGAATGGCAGCGTTATCTGCTATCTCGCTGTTGGCCGCTTTTTTTGCGCCTTCGTTTACGTTATTTGCATGCGCTTCTTTTTTAATAGGATTACTTTCGATCGTGCCGCAAATCATCATTCCTTACGGTGCGGTACTAGCGGGACCAAAAGCAAGAGGAAAAGTCATGGGAACATTGCTTAGCGGTTTACTCGTGGGGATTTTGCTTTCTCGGACGGTATCTGGTATTGTTGCCAGTCTTTTTTCTTGGCGGATGATCTATTTATTTGCTTTATGTGCCGTCGGGATTCTTACACTTCTGCTTTACTGGAAGATGCCGCGTTCTGTCCAGCAAAGTAGTACATTTGTTTCATACCTTGATTCACTCAAAAGTTTGCCGCATTTAGTTGCCTCTCAACGTTTATTAAGAGAAGCGGCAGTCAGCGGATTTTTTATGTTTGGCACATTTTCGATCTTTTGGTCTACGTTGATTTTTTATATCAGCAGTCCCGCTTACAATTGGGGGACTTTTGAAGCAGGGATATTAGCGATTTTTGGGTTGTCTGGAGCAGTCGCTGCACCTATCGTGGGACGACTGGCAGATTCTTATTCTGAAAGAAAAATTGTATATATGGGACTTGTTATGCAAACAATAAGTTTTATTGCTTTATTGGTTGGCGGAAGCCATTTGGCCATTTTGCTTTTAGCTATTATTTTATTAGACGTCGGGAATCAATTTGGTCAAGTCGCCAATCAAACACGAGTACAAGGACTAGGTGAAGCAGCAAGCAACCGAAATAATACTGTATTTATGTTTATGTACTTTATTGGAGGTGCGGCTGGTTCATTGCTAGGGACGACCATGTGGCAGCAGTATGGTTGGTTAGGTGTAACGGTTAGCGGACTTGTTTTTCAGGGATGTGCGTTTTTCTTTCAATTCGTTGTTTTTCGAGAGAAAAAAGAAAACTGAACAACAAAAAAACTGATGATCATGCTATCATCAGTTTTTTTGTCTTTTTGTCTCATTATTTTGGCTCGATCTCAATAACTCGTTGAACAAGATCTTGATAAAATTCTTGTTCATGAGAGACGATGATCACCGTTCCTGGAAATTTCTGAATGCCATCTTGTAAGCTTTCTTTCGTTTCTTGATCAATATGGTTCGTCGGTTCATCGAGAATCAGTAAATTACCTTGGTTCATTGTCAACTGTGCAAGTTTCACCTTGGTTTGTTCTCCACCACTTAATGTAGTGAGAGGTTCGCTTGCTAATTGATTGACTAGTCCAGCTTTAGCTAATTGGCGACGTAATTCTTTGATAGTTGCTTTTGGAAATTGACTACTTAAGTATTGTAGTGGTGTTTCTAATGGATTTTCCCAGTACAGATCTTGTGAAAAGTAATTGATTTTTGTGTTATCTGGGAAGTGGAAATCGCCACTTATTTTTTCGATCTCACCAATCAATGTTTTTAACAAAGTAGATTTCCCAATCCCGTTGAAGCCTCGAATGGCAATATTTTCACCAAACCGGATGGTCAAATTGATGGGTGCAAGTAGCGGTCGATCATAGCCGATGACTAAATCAGTTGTTTCCACTGCCAACGTCGTGACAATAGGAGAGAATGGAAAATCAAAGACAGCTTTACTTGCTGAAGCGGGAGGTGTCAGCCGTTCGATTTTATCTAATTGTTTTTGTCGGCTTTTTGCCATCGTTGATCGGGAACCGGCTTTGTATTTCCGAATATAAGCTTCGGTCTTTTCGATTTGTTTTTGTTGAGCATGATATTGGCGCAAATAGCTTTCGCGATTTTGTTCCTTTTGTTTCAATGCTTGTTTTAGATGGCCAGTATACTTAGTAATCTTTCCAAACTCGATGTCTGCGATATGGGTGGTGATCTGATCAAGAAATTCTTGGTCATGGGAAATCACGATATACGCACCGTCAAAATCCTGAAGAAACTGCGTCAGCCATTGGATATGCTGATCATCTAAGTGATTGGTTGGTTCATCTAAGATCAGAACATCTGGGTTTTCTAAAAGTAGTTTTGCTAAAATCACCTTTGAACGTTGTCCACCACTTAGATTTTTCAACAGTGAATCTAAACCTAAGACATCGATTCCCAACCCGCTGCTCATCTCAGCAACTAAGGTGTCGATTTGATAAAACACTCCTTGGTCTAATTCCGTTTGGAGTTTCCCAGCTTTTTCCAGCAAGGAATCATCGAAGGTCTCGCTATATGTTTGGTAAAGAAAAGCAATTTTTTCTTCCTTTTCGTATTCTTTTGCGTACGCAGTTTTTAGAAATTCTTCGATCGTTAATGTTTCATCGACTTCTACATATTGATCGAGGTAACCTTTATGAATATTTTTTTGCCAATGGATCTGTCCGTCATCTGGCAGGATCTCACCAGTGATGATTTTAATCAATGTACTTTTGCCGGCTCCGTTTTGTCCGATCAGCCCAAGATGTTCGCCAGCGTTTAATTGCAGATCGACTCCTTCATAGAGGATTTTATCGCCGAACTGCTGGGTGATGTTGTTTAATGTCAGTATACTCATAATAACTCCTTTTTCATAAAAAAACTGCAGACATAAAGCGTCCACAGTGAATCAATTGCTTGGTTTTCATGCAACATGGATTGTTTGATTGAACCATCTTATGAAACCTAACACGGATGCCCTTTTGTTGTCAAGAAAATGAAAAAAATAGAATTTGGTCTATACTGATTATTGTAAAAAGAAAAAAAGAATGCTATAATTGGGCTATACCAAAACACAAAGGAGCAATCACTATGGAAATCATTCGTGTAAAAAACGCTGAAGAAGGCGGAAAAAAAGCATTTGAAATCATCAAAGAAGGTATGAACAAAGGTGCAAAAGTATTAGGATTGGCAACAGGAAGCACACCAGTTACTTTATATAAAGAAATGACTTCAAGCGATTTGGATTTCAGTGAAATGACTTCTGTAAACTTAGATGAGTACGTTGGACTAGGTGGTTCAGATGAACAAAGCTACCGCCATTTCATGGATGTCCAATTATTTGATAAAAAACCATTCAAAGAAACATTTGTACCAGATGGGAAAGCAGAAGATCTGGAAGCAGCATGCAAAAAGTATGATCAAATCATCGATGCTCATCCAATCGATATCCAAATTTTAGGAATCGGGCAAAATGGACATATCGGTTTCAATGAACCTGGTGCTTCATTTGACGGAACAACTTCAGTAGTTGATTTGACAGAATCAACGATCAATGCAAACAAACGATTCTTTGATAAAGCAGAAGATGTACCAACAAAAGCTGTTTCAATGGGAATTGGCTCGATCATGAAAAGTAAAGAAATCGTCTTGATGGCGTTTGGCGAAAGCAAAGCTGATGCAATCAAAGGGATGATTGAAGGACCTGTAACGAATCATTTACCAGCAAGTGTATTGCAAAACCACGACAATGTCGTTGTGATCATCGATGAAGAAGCAGCAAGTAAATTGTAATTTACAAAAGAGGCTGGGACAGAAGCGTTTAACTCCAAGAAATAAGAAGGAATTCACGAAAATTGCTTTTCAAATTTTTGTGAATTTCAGCTTATTTCCGAAGGAGTTGCTTCTGCTTCCGCCGTTTACACATGTTTAGAGCGTGAGACAAAAGTTTTTCTTTACTTTTGTCCCACGCTCTTTTTCGTAAGAGGTAAAAATTGCACTTTTTTTGTCTGCTCCTTTCAGACATGATATATTGGACAGGAGGGTGTTTAGATGAATGATATGGTATTGACAATTCCAGAGATTATTTTACGTTTAGGGATCGCTATGCTATTTGGCGGAGCAATTGGCTTTGAGCGACAATATAAAAATCGCCCAGCAGGGATGCGTACACATATTTTAGTTTGTATGGGAGCATGTATCATTGCATTGATCCAAGTCGAGATCGCTAGTGGAGCATTAAGAGATGCTTTAGCGTATCCACAGCTTGCTGGAACGATCCGTTCAGATGAAGCAAGGCTGATTGCTCAAGTAGTGAGTGGCGTCGGTTTCTTAGGTGCTGGAACGATCATCGTCACGAAACAATCAGTGACGGGACTTACGACTGCCGCTTCTTTATGGGCTATTGCCGGATTAGGGATCGCCATCGGCATGGGTTACTATTCCATTGCGATCATCAGTTTTATCGGGATTGCTATTGCACTCACAGTAGTGAAACGCGTGATCCATGTACCTACGACTAAAAAGTTAGAAATCCAATTTATCCATAGAAAAGAAACCAAAGATTTTCTTACCGATTATTTTGAAGAGAAAAATATCGTGATCGAAGATGTGAATTTTGATGTGAAATTCGTTGATGACTATCGTGTATATAAAAATATATATACGATCGATCTTCCTAAAGGACTCACTTATGCCGATGTGATCGAGGAATTGTCCGTGCACAAAAATATCACAAAGCTGCATTTAGTCAGTATTGCGCAATAAACGATCTGCCCAAAACGATTTTTATTTTGGGCGGATCGTGTTTTTGTTGAAGTACTCTTCTGATCAGTCAAATACCTTTCCTTTTTTATTTTGTTTTTTTTAAGCAAATGAAAATCTCAGCGCGTAATTCTTTGTTAAATGATAAAATAGAAGTATCAAAGGAATTTGGAGGAGAGGTATGCAATCACGTTTTAAACAATCAAAATTATTTTTCTGGACAGTGGAGCTAGTACTCACGATCGTCGGCGTGTATTTTATTTTACAAATGCCGAATATTTTTAGTCCAATATTGAAAATGCTTTCGGCTATTTTTTTGCCGTTGCTTGTGGCTGGTTTTATCTATTATATGTTCGATCCAATCGTTGTTTTTCTCGAAAAGCATCGGATTCCGAGAGTGTTCGGTTTTTTATTGACATTTTTGGTCGTGATCATTTTAGTTGTTTTGACTGTCATGAATGTAGTGCCTCAGTTAGTGGAGCAGACGATTCAATTGACTCAGAGCCTGCCAATCTATGCAGATGAAACAAGCAAATGGTTAAATGAATTGGCGCAGCGAGAAGAGTTTAAAAATTTCAATTTGGAAGAACAATTAGCATCAGCGAATTTATCTCTCAGTAATTTGTTCAATATCATATTGGTCAGCTTATCTGCAAGTGTCACTAAAATCATTTCATTCATGATGCAATTTTTTATTTTGTTATTTACCGTTCCATTTATCTTGCTGTTTATGTTTAAGGATGGACACAAATTTATTGATGCGTTGTCTCATTTTTTTCCGAAAGCGATTCGTAAAGAGTTGCGCCAAACAGTGAAAGAATTAAATGAAACATTGTCTGCCTATATCAGCAGTACGATCTTAGATGCTTTGATTATTGGTGTGATGAGCTTTTTGGCAATGAGAATATTCAATCAGCCTTATAGCTTATTGCTTGCGGTCATTTGCGGCATCACGAATATTATCCCATATGTCGGCCCTTTTATTGGAGCAGTACCAGCAATCATTGTCGGTTTGTTTATCTCTCCATTTCAAGCTTTGTACATGGCGTTGTCGATTCTAGTGATCCAACAATTAGATGGAAATTTGATCAAGCCGTTGTTGTTTGGGAAATCAATGAATATCCATCCACTGACGATCATCTTGGTATTGATTGGAGCAGGAAGTGTCGCAGGAATATTAGGCATGCTGATTTGTATACCTGTCTATGCAGTCATTAAGACGATAATATTAAATATCCGGAAAATCTATTTATTGAGAAGAATGGAACATGTTTCTGAAAAGTTAGATAGTCCAAAAGTGCTGGAAGAAACAAGTGAATAAGCCTATTTAAAAGGGGATCTTAGCGTTCATTTTATTTAGATGTATGCTGAGATTCTTATTTATATGATCCAGTGGATGCTTTTTTATAACCTAACTGTTCCGTCCTGTTTAGGGTGGACGAATTAACAAATCATGGGGTAAATATTGTTTACTGGAAATGGCTCAAAGGTATATTAGATTTCTTTCATTTTAGATAGAGTAAGTAAAACGAAGAAATCACAAGAAATGCTTCCAAGAGAAAACAATACTAAGTGTGCTAACATATTAAGTTTTGATTATCCTGCTTTCTCACTCATTTCATTTTCATCTCACTCAGAAGTCTCTCCTGAAACCGATTTTCTACCATGGTATCCTAAAGAAAAAGAATTCGGAAGGTTGTCATGAATCAGTTAAAACAAAATCTATTTTTGACGCGGCGCGATTTCGAAGAAGCACTAGAGGAGATGATTCTGCCTTTAAAACAGGGACTATTCAATAGTGAAAAACCAGGAGTACGTCTAGGGAGTAGCGGCGCTGTTTATGACGAGAAGAGAGCAGAAATGGAGGCATTTATTCGTCCATTATGGGGACTGGCACCTTATTGGATGAATAATGGGACGAAAGATGAGTTGAAAGACGTCTATCGAAAGAAAATCTTGAAAGGGATGAATCCAAAAGATTCATTTTATTGGGGAGATATTAACGATTATGATCAATATATCGTAGAAATGGCAGCGTTATCTTTGAATCTGTTATTGAATCGAAACTATTTCTTTGATGAACTGTCAGTCACTTCCAAACAACAGTTGATTCATTGGCTAAAACAAGCCTTAGATAAAAAAATACCTAAAAATAATTGGACATTTTTCAAAATTTTGATCCGAATCGCTTTAAAACATTGTGGTGAATCATTAGATAAAGAAAAAATGGAAGCAGAATTACGCTTTATTGACACGATGTATGTAGGAAAAGGCTGGTATATCGACGGTAAATCTTCGCAAAAAGATTACTATGTTCCTTTTGCTTTTCATTATTATGGATTGATTTTTGCCAAATTAATGAAAGATGACTTTCCTGAATGGTCAGAAAAATTCATCTATCGTGCAAAAGAGTTTACGAAGGACTATATTTATTATTTCGATTCCGATGGAGAAGCGTTACCTTATGGACGAAGTCTCATCTATCGATTTGCACAAGGTGCTTTTTTTTCTGCATTGATTTTTGCAGAAGTGGAAGCAATCCCTTGGGGTCAGATAAAGACGCTTCTTTCCAACCATATGAAGCAGTGGATGACACACGATATCTTTACTTATGACGGACGGCTATCCATTGGGTATCATTATGAGAACCTTGTGATGGCAGAAGGTTATAACGCACCGGGGTCTCCCTATTGGGCATTAAAAGTATTTTTATTACTAGCAACAAAAAAAGAACATCCGTATTGGAAAGCCAAACCTGAACCAGTCAATACCAAAGAGAAAAGATTGATTGATAATGGAAATATGCTTTTGTGTCAGGCAAAAGAAGGAAAACATGTACTTGGTTATCCATATGGTTTGATGATTGATGGCCAAGCGCATGCCCCAGCGAAGTATAGTAAGTTTGTCTACTCTACTAAATTCGGCTTTAGTGTGCCAAAAGCGGGAATCACATATGGAGAAGGGGCATTTGATAATACATTAGCTCTTTCAAGAGACGGTGAATATTTCAGGACAAAGAAAAAGGTACGAAGTAGTGAAGCAACAGAGACTTCTGTTATGTATGAATGGCAACCATTCCAAGAAGTGCTGATCCAAACAGAAATTTACCCATTTGGTGAATGGCATGTTCGATTCCATGAGATATATACGACGATTCCTTTAGAGATAAGAGAAGGCGGATTTAGTCTTTTGGTAAAAGAACCAGAAATAACTTTGGCGAAAGACTGTGCAAAAATAAAAGAAACGCATGTGTCTCAAATCATTGCAATCGAGGGGTATGAAGAAGCAGGGATTCAGGTGCTAGAACCAAATACTTCTGTATTCTTTCCAAGAACCAATCTTCCCTATTTTAAAAAGAAAATCGAACCTGGTACCCATCGCTTTATTTGTTTAGTTGGCGGAATAATAAATGGAGGAGAAAAAAATGATCCAAATTGATCTAAAAAATAAAAATAATCAAGTAGTTATTGGCAAAATCGATCACGAGAAAAAAGAAACCGCATTTTCTGCAAATGGAGAAGAAATAGCAGTTTTAGCAATCAAAAATCACACATATGAAGTAGGAGACAAACTGGTCATAACGAAAGAGAAAAATGATCACTATTTTGTTGTGCAATTAGATGAAACATTGGCACCGACACTTCTTTATATTCCAGAGAAGAAATGGGAATATGTGATTCCGCTAGAAGAAACGAAAGCTTCAGTAGAGACGGGATTTCGTTCAAAAAGACATCACATATATGTTCGTAAAGCCTATGATTTTGAAGTGGAAAGCTATCGGAATGTATCTACAAACCCTCATGATCAAAAATTGTTCAGTGGAGCATATCCACATGCATATGCTAATGTAGAGACGAGAAATGATGTGACTTTTTTTGCTAAAAATGCGATTGACGGAAAGTTTGGTAATCGCTCACATGGATCCTATCCATTTACTTCTTGGGGAATCAATCAGCAAAAAGATGCAACTTTGACGATCGACTTTGGACGCTCAATCCAAACCGATCGAGTAAATCTTTTGTTTCGAGGAGATTATCCACATGATAGCTATTGGACAGAAGTTTCGATTTGTTTTTCTGATGGAGAAACAATAAAAGTAGCAACAACAGATACGCTTGAATTTCAATCGTTTTACTTTCCTGAAAAAATGACGAGTTCAGTTACTTTGAAAAATTTGAAAAAAGCAGAAGATACGTCACCATTCCCAGCATTAACACAAATTGAGATTTTCGGACGAGAAGTAATCACTTGTACTTGATTAAGAGAAATAATGATAGAAAAGCTATTCACTATAAAAGGGAATCCGTTTTGAAAATCGAATAATGATTTTCGTAGGACTCCCTTTTTGTATAAGCTAATTTACAGGATGATTATTTTGAATCGTTCATGACAAATCTTTTTTTATTGGTTGATCTGAAAAAATCAATGTATCAATCGATATACCTTCTGTTTCAAAAATAATCACTTCATTTCTGCCTTTTTTTAGTACATCTTTTGGACAATATAGTGATAAAACAGGCCCATGATTCCAGTACCTCCCAAGATTGAATCCATTGATGATGACGACCCCCTTACCATATAAAGAACAATCGATATAAGTATCTGCTTCTTCAGCAAGATCAAACTCAAATTGATAAAAAGAAGGCTGTGACGGGTCTTTGCCAGCGGAATAGTCGATTTTATCTAGTTGAGCTTGTTCGAAAGTCAATGGGTAATGGCGGTATCCAAGATGGAAATGGATATCTTGCATAACACCATTGCGAATCCCTTTTGATTGGGAGGGACTATTCAATTTTGCACCGTAATTGACTCTTCCTAAATTCTCAACTAGAACATCTAATGCGATAGTGGGCTGATTTTTTTGTCCTTCAAGCATCATTTCATCACCCAGTGTTTCTTGTGTTTGCGTTTGATTGTATTTGCCGTCAATATATATTTGTGCACGATCGTTTGTTTCGATTAAACGTAATTTATTTTTATGTCCGTAGTTTTTTAAGGTAAGTGAATATAATAAATAGCCGTAGCCATTGCTTGCTTGTTCCATTGTCAAAGGGTAATCTGTTTTGATTTCTTCACAAATCTGTTCTTTTATATGAAATAGAGAAACGCTTTTATTTACCGGATAAGTCCCTAGATTTTTTAACGTTTTTGTTCGGGGCTCTGCTTGCCAAACAGATGGACAAACTTCTTTGATGACCCTTTGAACTGCATAATATTTCTCAGTAGGTTGTCCAGCTTCGTTTAATAGTGCATCGTAATCATAGCTTGTGATTTGCGGAAGATCTGTATTGCCTCGAGCAGAACACCCATTATAAAAACCAAAATTTGTTCCCCCGTGGAACATATAAAGATTCAAGGAACCAATTTCTAACATCTCTTTTACTTCAGTTGCTAATTCTTCGGGATCACGCGTAATGATAGGTTCTCCCCATCGATTAAACCATCCATCCCAATACTCCATACACATGATCGGCCAATTTTTTTGATGATTCTGCATAAATTCTTTTAAGACCTGCGCATTTTCTTTTGAGTGGCTTCCAAAATTACCAGTCACAAAAATGTCTTCATCAATTAATGTACCAGCATCTAACACCTCTAGCCAAGCACCATCGGAGGTAAATAAAGGAACATCAATCGAATGTGCAAGCATCAATTCTTTTGTTTGGCGTAAATAAGATTTTTCCATTCCGTAAGAACCGTATTCATTTTCGAGCTGCATCATGATGACTGGACCACCTTGTGTGATCTGAAGAGGTGCAAGTTTTGGTAGAAGTACTTGATAATAATTTTTCAATTTTTCCATAAATCGAGGATCGGTAGAACGTACTCTTATATCAGGTTCTTTCAATAACCAAGCAGGTAATCCACCAAATTCCCATTCAGCGCAAATGTAGGCGCAAGGACGTAAAATTACCATCAAGTCTAATTCTTGTGCAATTTTTACAAAGCGAACGACATTTTTGAATCCGGAAAAATCAAAGGAACCTTCTTGTGGTTCGTGAAGATTCCACGGAATATAAGTTTCAACCGTATTTGCTCCTAGTGCTTTTAAATTATATAAACTGTGCTCCCATTGAGAAGGGGGTATTCTGAAATAATGGATTGCCCCACTAATGATTTTTGTAGGAATACCGTCGACTAAAAATTCGTCTTTTATTTTAAATGTTTGCATGTCTATTCATTCTCCTTACCAGTAAGTGTTCCATTCAGGTTTTGCTAAACGCATAAGTGCTTCTAAATAAAAGTAGTCGCCCCATAGATTTGGCTCATCGACTCCTTTTCCTTCCGCATGAGCATAAACGCCATGTAAAAGCAATCCTTCATTTTCTGGATCATTTTTAGCAGTATAGTGTGTTCCTAATTGATAAATCATTCCTTTTGCTATTTCTTTTGCTTTAGGATACGCTTCCATTTTTTCTGCTTCTAATAATCCACATGCAGCAATCGCTAGAGAAGAACTGTCTTTATCTGATGGAAAATCATCATTGAAATCAAAATCCCAGTAAGGTACAAGATCTTGAGGTAAATGTTCTAAGAAAACATCGACGATCGCTTTGTAGTTCAATGGAAAAGGAACAGAATGCAAGTATCGCTCGTTTAGTGGAATCCCTAAAATCGCCCAACTTTGCCCTCTAGCCCAGATCGACTCATCACTATGACCTTGATGCGTTGCACCATGTGTTGGAACTCCTGTGTTTGAGTCAAAGTAATAGGTATGGAAAGTGGTGGCATCTTCACGAATCACGGTATGCAACAATGTCTGGTAATGCTTGAAAGCCACTTCTTTATAATGTGGGTCATTAGAAAGCGTACATGCTTGGAACAACAAAGGAAGATTGATCAAAGAATCAATAATCAAACGGTATTCGAGAGGATCACCGTATGCTCCCCAAGCTTGGATAAAATTCCCTTTGTTCTGAAATCTTGCCACTAAAATATTTGCAGCTTGTAAAAACGATTCTTTACACAACTGACTATCCACGACTTTATACCCGGCTCCAGCAGATAAACTATAAAGAAAACCGATATCATGATGATCAAGGACGAAGTGTTGGTCTAAGCGTTTTTGAAAGCTATGGATATTTTCCATTGCACGTACTAGAAATTTCTCTTCTTTTGTCCATTCATAAGATAACCAAAGCATTCCCGTCCAAAAACCATTTGTCCAATCATCATTTTTTTTGATTCGATATTTTCCGTTTGTTGCACAAGCTGAAGGGAAATCTAACCCGAAACGAACCATATTTTTTTTGATACGCATCATGCACCATTCAAATTGTTCATCCAACCAATTTTTATCTACAAATGTTCCCAATTCAATCAACATTTCCTTTTTTTGTTGAATATTCATAGTTACCTCCTCTTAAAATGTTAACATATTAACTTAAAAGTAGTATACCGTATTTAGAAAAAAAGCGAGTATTGAAGAGGATTTAAAAAAGTTTATTAGAAGAGAGCAAACAAAAAAGTGAAAGCTATTCCGCTTCCACTTCAATTTTTGTTTTAAAGTATTTCCAATGTTTATAACTGATGATATATTCTGCTACACTTTGATCTGCTAAGTAAGAGTGTTTGATTTGTTGGACAACAGGTTCTCGGAAACTTAGATTTAATAGATTAAGTAGTTCTGCATGCTCTGGGAAAACAATTTCATTTGTTTCCACAGAAGCAAGGGAAAAAAGATCAATCCCAAAATCTTTACGAACTTTTTCGTATATACTTGAATAGACAGAAATATCTTTTGCTATTGGTTCTTTCACTAATTTTTTTGGTAAGTGAGTGATGTGGACCAAAAAGGGTGTGTCTTCAAAGAAACGAACACGTTTAATTTTATAGTAAGAAGCATTTGCTGGTAAGCCTAATTCCTTTAAAATATCCATTTCATTTTCTTCCTCAATCGAGAGTACTTTAACTTTTTCTTTATCTAAAGAATGTAGTTCGATATCAGAGAATTTCACACTTTGAGAAACTTTTGATTTTGAAACGAATGTTCCTTTTCCTTGGATACGATAGAGATAGCCTGCAGCAGTTAGTTCATTGAGAGCCTTGACTGCAGTAATTGAACTAACAGAATATTTCCGTTTGATATCTGCTTCTGAGTAAAATTTATCACCAGGAATAAAGTGGTGGTTTTTGATTTCTTCAAGTAAGTCTTGCTTGATTTGCTCGTATTTAGGAATCATACTAGAAGTCTTCCTTTCTTACAACATCATTATCTAATAGGATAACATGTTAACATATCCAAATCAATTAAAACCCATGAATTCTGCTATTGCAGAAGTAAATAAAATTATGATGGTAGATGAAATTAGTGGAACTTTATAAAAATAATAGAAGTAAAATTGGGATAAAACATCACACTTTAGAAAGCGGATACAAAAATGTCTGATGCAATGGACAAATTTCAGTGAAACAGATGGAATAAAAATGGTTATGATAAAGATGCAAAGGGGGAAGGATCATGACTAGTCAAATGAATCGAGAAAATAAATTAGTGTTGCTCTTGTCAAAACAAAATCATTACATGACTTCAGAAGAATTAGCTGATTTATTAGATACCTCGACTAAAACGGTCTACCGCTTAGTAAAAAAAATAAATACAGAATTTCAAAATGGTCACTTGATTTTATCAGAAAAGGGGAAAGGGTATAAATTAGACTACGAAAAATTTATTGAACGAAACAAAGAAACAAATAATCTATCGATTAGTCTATCGCCAAATGAACGTCAGAATCGTGTAATGGAGGAACTTTTACTGTCTTCACCAAGAGCAATCAGGATATCTGAGCTTTTTAATGCCTACGAGGTGGGTGATTCGGCAATTTCCAATGATGAGAAAAGTATCGCACAAAAGTTGAGGAAGTTTGATCTTCAATTGATTCGAAAAAATCGGACATTAGCCATCAAAGGTTTAGAAGAAGATATACGTAGAGGGCTTGCAGAAGTTATTTGGCGCATGAATATCCTTGATATCGATGAAATAAATGCTTCGAAAACGTTCAACTTCAATCGTTACGATGTCTTGTTCGTTTCAGATCAATTAAAGCTAATCGAAAAAATATTAGAAGGTGGACTTCCTTATCCTTACAATGTCAATATTTTTTCACATCTGTATATCTTGATCAGTCGCTCAAGGAAAAGGAGTGCTCCCGCCAGAGAAGAGGAACTAACCACGCAACAAATTGAATTCTTTGAAAAAGATAACCAAATTAAAAAAACAGCCGAAATCGTTATACAAAATGTTGAAAAATATCTGGCAACTTCGTTATCTGTGAATGAATCTTACTATCTCTATCAGTATCTAGTTTCCTCAAGAATGGAAAAAACAACAAAAGAAATAAAAAAATTTCCAGAAGAGGTAGAAAAAATCACTACTTACTATTTAGAAGAAGTAGGCAAACGAATCAATATGAAAGTGACAAATGAAAGTATTTTTATTGATCTAGCCAATCATATCAAACCAATGATCAATCGCTTAAAAAATCGTATCCACGTAAAAAATGGCTTGTTAGACCAAATTCAGCTGACCTATGAAAAAATCTATAACAGTGTGTCTGAAGTATCTAAAGAAGTCAGTCAACACTTCAAATTACCTCTAATCAATGCAGATGAGATTGGCTTCATAACGTTGTATTTCGCACGGATGTTAGAAACACAACAATTACCGATTCAGACATTGATTATGTGTACGACAGGTATTGGAACTTCTGAATTGTTGAAAGCAAAAATCATCAAAAAATTTCCAGACTTAAATATAGTAGATGTCATTGCGACAAAAAACTATCGTACGGCTTTAGAAAAAAATCCGAACATCGAATTGATTTTGACAACTGTTGGAATCCGCTCACGATTAGGAGTCCATACATTACTTGTTAGTGCGATGCTAACATCAGATGATCAATCACGAATCCAGAAAAAGATTGGGGAAATCTATAATGAAAGATGAGTTCATCGAAAGAATCGAAGTATCCGTTACTTCTCAACGAGAGGCATATCATTGGTTAGCAAGTTCACTTTACCCTGGAGAAGAAGAGAAAATAAGCATATTGATGGAAGCTTTTCTTATGCGTGAACAAAATGGAAATATTCAAATCGAAGAGGGGATCATTCTTCCTCATATTGAACATGAGTTGATCACTGAATCAAAAATCATCATTTTGTATCCCAAAAAAACCATTATTCAATGGAACGAAGCAATCGAACAAGTCGATTTGATTCTTTTTGTATTGCTTTCACCAAACGAAAATACGGAAAAAAAGAAGAAAATAGCAAATTTTATGAGATGTTTAGCGGACGAAACATTTATGCAAACATTAAAGAAAATAAGGAGAGATAAAAGATGAAAATCGTAGGAGTAGCCGCATGCACAGTTGGGATTGCCCATACGTATATTGCACAAGAAAAATTAGAAAATGCAGCCAAAAAAGCAGGATACGAGATGCATATCGAAACGCAAGGAACGATTGGTATCGAAAATGAATTAACCCCAGAACAAATAAAAGAAGCAGATTTCGTGATTCTGGCAATTGATGTAAAAATAAGTGGCAGAGAACGATTTGAAGGAAAACGTATCATTCAAGTACCAACAGAAATCGCCATCAAATCACCCAATAAACTAATCGAAAAAGGCGTTGAAGTCGTAAAACAAGCGTGAAGGAGTGGAAATGCCATGGAAGTAACAAACATTATCGATCCGAATACGATCAAAACAAACTTAGCAGGAACGACAAAAGAAGAAGTACTTGAAGAATTAGCAACTATATTGTTGGAAAATGCGTATATCACCGATGTAAAAGAATTTATGAAAGATATATATGCTCGTGAGAAAGAAGGGCAGACAGGTATTGGGAACTACATTGCAATTCCTCATGGAAAAAGTGCATCTGTCAAAAAGATCGGGGTAGCAATTGGAGTGACAGCTCGAGAAATCCCTTGGGAAACATTAGATGGTAAAGGGGTAAAAGGAATTATTTTGTTTGCTGTGGGCAATGATAATGAAGGGGCTAAAACTCACTTGAAGTTGTTATCTTTATTTGCAAGGAAACTAGGAAATGATGAAGTTGTTGAGCAATTGATCAAAGCAAAAGAGACAAAAGAGGTTATCGCAGCATTTGCATCATAAAAAGGAGGAAGAAAACATGAAGATCATAGGAGTAGCTGCATGTACAGTTGGGATTGCCCATACGTATATTGCACAAGAAAAATTAGAAAATGCAGCCAAAAAAGCAGGACACGAGATGCATATCGAAACGCAAGGAACGATTGGAATCGAGAATGAATTAACCCCAGAGCAAATAAAAGAAGCAGATCTCGTGATTCTGGCGATTGATGTGAAAATAAGCGGCAGAGAACGATTTGAAGGAAAACGTATCATTCAAGTCCCCAGTGAAATAGCCGTAAAGTCACCCAATAAACTGATCGAAAAAGCACAAGAAATAATTGAAAAACAACTTGTTTGATCATAAGGAGGGAAAAAAGATGGAAAAGATAAAAAAGTTAAATTTAAAGGGACATTTATTGACAGCGATTTCTTATTTGATTCCAATCGTTTGTGGAGCAGGGTTCTTGATTGCTATCGGGATGGCGTTCGGTGGAACAAGTCAAGGGACACTGGTACAAGGTAAATTTTCTTTTTTTGATGCTTTAGCAACAATGGGAGGCGCTGGTTTAGGGTTACTTCCTGTAGTCATTGCAACAGGGATTTCTTATTCTATTGCAGCAAAACCAGGGATTGCTCCAGGGTTCATCATCGGATTGACAGCGAATGCTATTGGGGCTGGTTTTATTGGGGGGATATTAGGTGGCTATCTTTCTGGATTCCTCGTGTTAGCTATTTTAAACCATGTGAAAGTCCCAAATTGGGCAAAAGGACTGATGCCAACATTGATTATTCCATTTGTTGCTTCTATCCTAGGTGGGTTAATCATGGTCTATATCATTGGAACACCTGTTGCCTTGTTTACGTCTTTTCTTACGAATTTCTTAGATGGATTAGGTAATTCGTCCTTGTTGATTTTTGGCGGTGTAATCGGCTTACTAAGTGGCGTTGATTATGGTGGACCAATTAACAAAACTGTTTTTGCCTTTGTTCTCACAATGCAAGCAGAAGGAATCAATGGGCCAATTACAGCCCTCCAATTGGTAAATACGGCGACGCCTATTGGTTTTGGATTAGCTTACTTTGTCGCAAAAATATTTCGGAAAAACATCTATACAAAAGTGGAAGTCGAAACATTGAAATCAGCTGTTCCAATGGGTGTGATCAATATCGTCGAAGGTGTGATCCCACTAGTGATGAATGATATCGTCCGAGGTGTGGTTGCTACGGCTATTGGCGGATTTGCTGGTGGTGCAACGACAATGATCCTAGGCGCCGATGCAACAGTACCCTTTGGCGGCGTATTGATGATTCCGACGATGTCCAGACCTTGGGCAGGCGTGATAGCAATCTTAGTGAATGTTCTTGTGACAGCCGTTGTTTTGGCAATTATCAAAAAAGATGTGGGGAAAGAAGTCGAATCCGTAGTGGAAAAGGAAGAAGAAGATATTGACTTGGGAGACATTCAGATTTTCTAAGTCCTTCATTTAGTCGGGGATTCAATCATTGATTTTTAAATAAAGGAGTCTTATATATGAGTAAAGTTTTGTTCTCACCATCTTTAATGACGATGGATCTAGATAAATTTAAGGAACAAATTGAGTTTTTGAATCAGCATGTCGATTCTTATCATATCGATATCATGGATGGACATTATGTACCTAATCTGACATTGTCTCCATGGTTCATTGAGGAAGCACGAAAAATCAGTCATTTACCAATGTCTGCCCATTTAATGGTCACAGACCAAAGTTTTTGGGTGAATCAATTGATTGCACAAAAATGCGAATGGATTTGTATGCATGTCGAATGTTTAGACGGGCTAGCCTTTCGATTGATCGATCAGATCCATGCTGCAGGGCTAAAAGCAGGAGTCGTATTAAATCCTGAAACACCTATTGAAACTATTTTCCCTTATATTGATTTAGTGGATAAAATCACTATCATGACAGTCGATCCCGGTTTTGCTGGACAGCGCTTCATCGAAAGCACATTAGATAAAATCGTTGATTTAAGAAAACTTCGTCAAGAAAAGGGATATCATTATTTGATCGAAATGGACGGATCTTCGAATCGAAAATCATTTAAGCGAATTGATCATGCCGGGCCAGATATCTATATCATCGGCCGTAGTGGATTATTTGGTTTAGACGAAGACATTGAGAAATCATGGGCCATCATGAAAAGAGACTATGAGGAAACAACTGGAAAAAGTATAGAATAAGGAAATAGTTAAAAAGGTGAGAGGCAAAAGTTTAAGAGCTACTTTTGCCTCTCACCTTTTTTGTATGCTGATACTTTTTAGATAATTGTACAGAAATAAAAAAACATAACATGTTAAGATGTTAGGTTTGCGAATGAGATAAACTATGTTATAGTGTGTTTGTACAAAAGATAATATGTTAAGTAGAATTTTATTTTTAGGGAGGAAAAGTGATGCAGAATATTATATTGATTAGTCATGGCAGTATGGCTGAAGGTGTTAAGGCAAGTCTAGAAATGATCGTCGGAAAGCAAGATCATGTTCATGTCGTTGCGTTGACGCCTGATGGAGACAATCGGCAATTCGAAGAAGAATTATTAAAAAAAATGAAAGCCCTTAACGGCTCATCTTTGATTATTGCAGATCTTTTAGGTGGTACGCCATGTAATGTAGCATTAAGCAACTATCTAGAATCAGAAAATGTAGAAATTATTGCAGGGATGTCTTTACCATTAGTTATAGAAGCAACGTTGAATTCAACTGCTACGGTAAAAGAATTGATCCAAGCAGCAACAACTGGCATTGTTGATGTGAAGCAAAAAATGAAACAAACAGAAATCGAAAAAGAACCAAGCCTTCCAATGGATAATAGCCAATTGTATGAGGCATATAAAGGAAAAGAAAATATCGTGAATGTCAGGATGGACGAGCGTTTGATCCATGGACAAGTTGCGGGCATCTGGGCGCCCAGTTTGCACACACAGCGAATCATTGTGATCAACGATGAAGCAGCAGCAGATACGTTACAAAAATCTTCCTTAAGAATGGCAGCGCCTACATCGATGAGACTTTCAGTTTTGCCGGTTGAATCTGCTGCGAAAAATATACGTTCAGGAAAGTATGGAAAACAGCGTCTATTCCTAGTATTCAAAAATCCAACAGATGTCTTACGTTATTTGAAAGCCGGAGGAAAGCTAACACACGTAAATGTTGGAAATATGAGTTATAAAGAGGGATCAAAAGATATAACAAAAAGTATCAAAGTATTAGATGAAGAAATTGATGTGTTCGAATCAATTGCAGCAATGGATATAAATGTAACCGCTCAATTGGTACCAAATGATCCAGTTATTGACTTCATGGATAAACTGAGAAATTAAACAAAAATGAGGAGGAAGAAAGTATGCACTTAGCAGCGTATCAAATTATTCTTATTACGGTTTATGCTTTTATTGCAATCAATGATTCGCTTATTTCAAATACATTAACACAACCAGCCATCGCAGGTATGATTTCTGGAATGATCATGGGAGACTTGAAAACAGGCTTGATGGTTGGAGGTACATTGCAACTAATGAAACTAGGGATTGCGGCTTTCGGTGGGGCATCAGTTCCTGATTATTTCACAGGAGCCGTCTTGGGAACAGTATTTGCGGTTATCTCTGGGAAAGGTGCAGAGTATGGTATAGGATTGGCTGTTCCAGTATCTTTATTGATGTTGCAACTTGATGTAGTCGCTCGCTTTTGTAATGTTTATCTCTTGCATCGTGTAGATAGAGCAATTGATGATATGAAAATCAATCGTATACCGCGATTAGTCTTATCTGGCTCTTTTCTTTGGGGATTATCACGAGCCATTCCGATTTTATTGATGCTTTTAGTCGGTGATGCTGCTGTTTCAACGATCACAGAAAATACACCAGAATGGTTGATGAATGGACTAAAAACTGCTGGTGGGGTGTTACCAGTCGTTGGTGTAGGAATCTTGTTGCATTACCTTCCAACAAAACAATATATTCCTTATTTACTATTGGGTTTCTTTTTAGCCGCTTATTTACAAGTGCCAATGCTTGGTATCTCAATCGTCAGTGTGATTGCTGCAATTATTGTATTTAAAAAAGATAGTGAAAAAGCAGAACATCCGACAGTGACAGCCACAAATAATGGAACATTTGAAGGAGGATATGATGGGGATGAATAACCAGAAATTAACAAAGCAAGAGCTGAATGCGATTAGTTGGCGCTATATTTTAGGAAGTCAGCTGAACTGGAACTATGAACGAATGATGAGTTCTGGCTATTTATATGGGATATTACCAGTATTGAAAAAATTCTATGGTAATGACGAATCACAATTACAGGATATGATGCGTACACATAATCAATTCTTCAATATCAACGCGATTTTCGGAAATTTGATCATGGGGATTGATGTGGCAATCGAAGAAGAAGATGGTTACAAAGCAAAAGACACAATCATTGCCTTAAAAACAGCTTTAATGGGTTCTCTTGCTGGCGTAGGTGATTCATTGTTCCATGTGATTTGGGGAACGATTTTTGGATCGATCGCAGGAACATTAGCTCAAAGTGGCTCAATTGTTGGGTGTGTGATTTGGGTCATCGCGAATATCGCTTTATTATTTGGACGGGCTGCATTATTACCATTAGGATACAAACAAGGAGTCAAACTTGTCACAACTTTGAAAAACAAATTATCTGCATTCACTAATGCCGCAACAGTTTTAGGTGTCACGGTAATTGGTGCTTTGATTCCTTCCGTGGTAAAGGCAGCGGTCCCATTTGTTTATAAAAAAGATGGGGTGGAATTAGTTATCCAAGATACATTAGACGCTATTTTACCCTCTCTTGTTCCAGTGTTACTTGTTTTATTAACTTATTGGATGTTGGGACAAAAGAAATTGAATTCCACACGAGTAATCTGGATCATTTTGATTCTTTCCATTGCATTAAGTGCGTTTGGTATTTTAGCTTAAAAAAGGAAAAGTGAGATACGTCCGTTCACACATTTGTCTAAAAAGTAGAGGCTAAGCGGTTTTCTCATTCACTAAGATAAATGTGATTTTAGCCTCTGTATATTCATACAATCTGATGAGAAAGAGGGAGCAAAGATGGAGAAAAAAGGTTTGGGTAAAAGGCTTCTTTTGATGAGTATGCTTAGTTTAATTAGTTTATTTGGAATGAGTATATCAACCTTTGCCGAGGAAGATGAATTTCAAAAGATGGAAGAACGATGGAAAAGTCAACTTGTCTTTGAAAAAGAAAGTCCGGAAAATGAGTCATTAAGAGCATATATAGAAGCGTTATCAAAAGAAGCGGAAAATTTATATCAAACATTGGATCAATCACCTGACCGGACCTATCTATGGCCACTTGAATCGGGAAATACTTCTTCAGCAGATTTGACGACACAATTTACGAAACTCCAAAAACTTACTTATGCCTATAAAACAAAAGGGACAACACTTTATCAACAGCCAGAGGTTGCTGCAGCAATTAAAGAGGGAATCGATTTTATGATTACCAAAAAAGGATATGATGGGAAAAAGTATTATGGAAATTGGTGGGATTGGCAAATTGGTATCCCACAAAAATTTGTGAATATCCTTCTACTGTTGCACCAAGAGCTATCCAGTGAAAAAATCCAACAATATACAGCTATTTTGAGTCAATATGTACCTGATCCATTCCAGCAATTATATACTAAACCACAAGATTCATTTGTAGACCTTGCATTTATCCCTAACTTTTCAACGACCGGTGCTAATCGAACAGACTTATCATTGACTGTTTTAGGAGTAGGTATTTTACAAAAAGATGCCACAAAAATCCATCAAGCAGTGAATGGGATCAAAGATGTTTTTCAACTCGTGACAAGTGGAGATGGGTTTTACGCAGATGGTTCCTTTATCCAGCATAATGATATTCCTTATACAGGTTCTTACGGGAATGTACTAATCAAAGGAGTCGGACAGATTTTTACGATTGTGGATGGGACTTCTTATACAGCAGCTTCTGATGCCATTCACGCTTTCGTAGAAAATGTAGAGAAGGCCTTTATTCCTTTGATTTACCAAGGTGAAATGCTTCCCATGGTGAATGGACGCGCTATTTCACGTGCGCCTTCAAAGACGAAGGTAGGATACGGGTCTTCAACGATGTATAATTTATTGATTGTTTCAAAATTTGCACCAGAAGATAAGCAAAAGGAACTAAAAGAAGCAGTCAAATATTGGATGCAATTGAACCCTTCGTATTATATAACGAATGTAAGAGATTATAATGACCTGGTCATGACACTATCCTTATTAGAAGACCAGACGATTTTAGGGAAGGATTTACCATTCATAGGGACAAAAATGTATCATAAAATGGATCGTTTTGTTCAGCGTACCAGTAAGTATATGGTAGGAATCAGTATGTATTCGAACCGTATCTCTTCTTTGAAGCAGGAAATAAAGAAAACAAACGTGGCTGGCATACATCGGATGGGATGGTCTACTTATATAATGAGGATGATGTACAATTCGGTAAAAGCTATTGGCCGACTGTCGATCCTTATCGATTGCCAGGAACAACGGTCGATACAGTCCCTTTAAAAGATGAAATCTCTTCTTTTACGACTGTGCGATCAAATGAAAAAGCCGTTGGCGGTGTATCAAATGAAGGTCAGGCAGTGGTAGGTATGGCTCTAAATAAAACTGGAACAAAGAATAATGGAGCAGTTTTGCCAATGGATGTCAAAGGGAAAAAATCGTGGTTTGTGCTTGACGATCAATTGATTGCGCTTGGTTCGGGAATTACCGGTAACACAAATGCGTCTATTGAAACGGTTATAGATAATCGTTTATTAAACGATCAGTTTACTTATAAAGTTGTAACAGAAACAGGAGAAGTTACCCAGCCAACCGAACAAAGTGAAAAAGAATGGTTATTGTTACAATCAAGTCAACCAGAAACATCGATCGGTTATTATTTTCCTGAGAAAGAAACAGTAAAAGTGATAAGTGAAGAACGGCAAGGTACTTATAGGGAAATCAACGAATCATTTCCCAGTGATGAAGTTTATCATGGAAGTTATCGGAAGTTTTTGATCAATCATGGAAAACATCCAATCAATGAAGCTTATGCATATGTGATATTACCAGGAGTGAACGAAAAAGGATTAAAAGAATATGCAGAAAAAGAACCAGTTACTATTCTTCAAAATACTCCAAAAATTCAAGCGGTAAAAGTAAAAGAATCCGGTTATTTGGGTATCAATTTTTGGGATAATACTGGTGGAGAATTAGATGGATTAAAAACAGATAAACCACTTTCTGTATTAAAGAAAATAAACGAACAAGAAAAAAGTTATACGTTTGCTGATCTTGCTCATACAAAGACGAAAATAACGATTGAATTACCAAATGATTTTGAAGCTGTTCGAAGCATGAGTGAAGGAATTACCTATGATGAGCAGATGGGTCGCTTTACTATTGATTTTTCGCAAACATCGGATACACAAAAACAAATTGTTGTGGAATAAAAAAAGCGCACAAGAATAGAATATTCTTGTGCGTAATTTTTTTTTCCTTATTCCAATCCAATCAAATAATCGTCATCTTTCATCGCTTCTACATGACCTAACAAATAGCCGTTTCCGACTTGTGAGAAGAAGTCATGGTTGCTTGTGCCTGTTGAAATCCCGTTCATTACGATTGGGTTGACATCATTGGCAGTATCTGGGAAGAGTGGATCCATCCCTAGGTTCATCAATGCTTTGTTGGCATTATAGCGTAGGAATGTTTTGACTTCTTCTGTCCAACCGATTGGATCGTATAATTCTTCTGTATAACGTTCTTCGTTTTCATAAAGTTCATAAAGCAGGTTGTACATCCAGTCTTTCAACGTTTCTTGTTCTGCTTCAGGCAATTCGTTGAAACCTAATTGGAACTTGTAACCGATGTAGGTTCCATGTACCGATTCATCTCGGATGATCAGTTTGATGATCTCTGCTACGTTTGCCAATTTGTTGTTTCCTAAATAATAAAGAGGAGTATAAAAACCTGAATAGAACAAGAATGTTTCTAAAAAGACGCTGGCAATTTTCTTTTCTAGCGGTGTACCGTGTTTGTAGATTTCATTGATACGCTCAGCTTTTTTTTGCAGATAAGGATTCGTATTCGTCCAGTCAAAAATTTCTTCGATTTCTTTTTTCGTGTTCAGTGTACTAAAAATAGAAGAATAACTTTTGGCATGAACGGATTCCATGAATTGGATATTGTTCAAAACGGCTTCTTCATGGGGAGTGCGGACATCTTTACGCAACTGATCCATGCCGCTTTCAGATTGGACAGTATCCAGCAGTGTCAAACCGCCGAATACATGTCCTACTGTATCTTTTTCCAATTGAGACAATGTGCGCCAATCATCTAGGTCATTTGAAAGTGGGATACGTGTATCTAGCCAAAATTGCTCCGTCAGCTTCTCCCAAGTGGATTTATCAATGATATCTTCAATTTCATTCCAGTTTATTGCTTCATAATATGTTTCTGACATGAGAATGCTCCTTTAATTAAAATATGAATAAGCGAATCTATCTATGATATTAGATCACGCAGCTTTCACATTGATTGCTTCCGATTTCTTCTGCATCATCAGTAAAGGTACGTACATAATAAATGGATTTGATTCCTTTATGGAAAGCGTAATGTCTTAAAATATTCAAATCACGTGTCGTTTGCTTCGTTGTTGTCTTCCATTCATAAATACCTTCTGGGATTTCAGAACGCATGAATAAAGTCAAACTCATGCCTTGATCGACGTGTTGTTGTGCTGTTGCATAAACATCGATCACTTTACGCATGTCCATATCATAAGCAGAAGTGTAATATGGAATCGTCTCATTGGATAAATAAGGCGCTGGGTAATAAATTTTACCGATTTTCTTCTCTTGGCGTTCTTCAATCATGCGAGTGATAGGATGAATGCTTGCACTCGTATCATTGATATATGAAATTGAGCCATTGGGTGCTACTGCCAAGCGATTTTGGTGATATAGCCCATCTTTCATTACTGCTTGTTTCAAGGCATTCCAATCTTCAGCAGTTGGAATAAAAATCCCTTCAAACAATGCTTTGACTTTTTCTGATTTTGGCTGGAATTCTCCAGTTACGTATTTTTCGAAATAAGTGCCATCAGCATAAGCTGATTTTTCAAAATTATGGAAAACTTGTTTTCTTTCACGAGCGATATTATTGCTTTCAACAAGTGTCCAATAATTCAACAGCATGAAATAAATATTTGTAAAGTCTAATGAATCCTCTGAGCCATATTCCATTTGTTCTTTTGCAAGATAAGTGTGTAAGCCCATGGCACCTAATCCAATCGTATGATTCAGCTTATTTCCGTTTTGGATCGGCGGTACGACATCGATATCAGATGCATCTGTAATAAATGTCAATGCACGAGTCATCGTACGCACAGATTGACCAAAGTTAGGGCTTTGCATCAAATTCACGATATTTGTCGAACCTAAGTTACATGAGATATCTGTTCCTAATACTTCATACTCCTGTTTACCGTTGATCACAGAAGGCGTTTGAACTTGTAAAATCTCTGAGCATAAATTACTCATGATAATCTTGCCGTCGATTGGATTCTCGCGGTTCGCTGTATCAATATTGATTACGTAAGGATAGCCAGATTCTTGTTGTAATTTTGAGATTTCATTTTCAAGATCACGCGCTTTGATTTTTTGTTTGCGAATGTTTGGATTTGCAACTAGATGATCATACTCAGCTGTAATATCTACATAAGAGAATGGGACACCATATTCTTTTTCGACACTATACGGACTAAATAAATACATGTCTTCGTTTTTACGTGTCAATTCATAAAATTTATCAGGTACAATCACACCAAGAGAAAGAGTTTTTACGCGAATCTTTTCATCTGCATTTTCTTTTTTTGCTGAAAGGAAAGCAATAATGTCTGGATGGAACACATTCAAATAAACCACACCAGCTCCTTGACGCTGACCTAATTGATTAGAATAGCTGAAACTATCTTCGAATAATTTCATGACTGGAACGACACCACTCGCAGCACCCTCGTATCCTTTGATAGGAGCGCCGGCTTCACGAAGATTTGATAAAGTAATCCCCACGCCGCCGCCAATACGGGACAATTGCAAAGCAGAGTTGATTGAGCGCCCGATAGAGTTCATATCGTCAGTGACTTGAGTCAAGAAACAAGACACCAATTCGCCCCGACGTTTACGTCCAGCATTCAAGAAAGAAGGTGTAGCTGGCTGATAACGTTGATGGATCATTTCATCTGCAAGAGCAAGTGCTAATTCTTCATCTCCGTTCGCAAAGTAAAGCGCATTGAAGGCTACTCGATCTTCATAAGTTTCCAGATAAGCGGAACCGTCGTTGGTTTTCAACGCATATTGAGAATAAAATTTGTAAGCAGCCATAAAAGATTTGAAAGAAAAATGTTGTTCGTCCAAAAATTGATATAGCTTTTCAATAAATGATGGTGAATATAATTGGATGAATTCTGCTTCTATATATTCTTGATCGATCAAGTAATTGATTTTTTCCATAATAGATGGAAAAGTCATCGTATTTGGTTTGACATTTTCTTCAAAAAAGGCAGCCAAAGCTTCTTTATCCTTATTCAAAGGGATTTGACCATTGACTGGTCGATTGATTTCATTATTCAGCTTGAAATAACTGACATCTTGTAAATTTTTAAGACTCATACGTACGCCCAACCTTCATTTCGTATTTGATGATGCTTGATTGCAAATCATTGCATTGTTTTTAAGCTTTAAAAAAGGATTTGGAAGTTTGCGACAAAAACTGGTGCTGTCTCAAGCCCTTCAAATCCATGTATCTTGTTTTGATTCTTTTAGTCATGTTAGCTGGCAAGTTTACGCAACTGATCAGGACGGAATCCGATAACTGTTTCTGCATCGGAAGTAATGACAGGAACACTTTGGAATCCTTGTGCTTTCAACCAGTCTACTGCTTCCGGTTGTTCATCGATATTGACTTCTTCAAAAGCGATTTGATTTTCTGTTAAAAAACGCTTGACCATCTTGCATTGCATACAATTATTTTTAGAAAAGATTTTTACGTTCATGATGAGTGCCTCCTCTAAACACATTCTTATTATCTATAATAGATAGTATAAAACTCTTAGTAAAAAAGTCAAACAACAAACACTACATATTGTGTTGTGGAAACTGTGGAATACTAAGTTTTGTGTTTTTGAAAAAAGAGCTGAAAACAAGTATCGTGTGGGAAAATAGCAAATCTAATAGAGAAAAAATTGTGGAAAACTATGAAAAAATATTTTTTTCTCATTTTTATCTATCAATACTAAAGATTCGCTCATAATATCACAAGTGTAATTGACATTCTCAATTACCGAGAGTATTCTATGTGAGAATGATTCTCATTTATTTGCGTAATACGTAAGAAAACTAGAACATAGAATGAATGGTTTCAACACATGATTTATTTCACAAGAGAGGAATCAATATGCAGACCTTAGCGCAGGCAAAGCAAAACTTCGTTTATCAAGTCGAACGAATTGAAACAGAAGAAAAAACAAAACGCCATTTGCAAAATATTGGGGTCGTTGTCGGAAGTAAAATCGTCGTCGTCAATTTATCAGGCAACAATGCCATTTTACTGATAAAAAGTCATCGAGTGGCAGTAAGTCGGGAAATACTAAGTCAGATCTTTGTCAATAAAAAGACTGCTTCCTCTGAAAGCTGGACTTCTCTTGATCAATTAAAAGCAGGAGAGACGGGGATCGTCGTAGCCATCCACGGACAAGGCGCAGTGAAGCGGCGGTTGATGGATATGGGATTGACGCGAAATGTAAAAATAGTCATCCGAAAACTAGCCCCTCTAGGAGATCCAATCGAACTGACAGTGCGAGGATATGAATTGACGTTACGAAAGTCAGAGGCTGAACTAATCTTGGTACAAAGGGAGGAAAACGAATGAATATCGCGTTAGTCGGAAATCCAAACAGCGGGAAAACGAGCTTGTTCAATCTCTTGACTGGTTCGAATCAATATGTAGGGAATTGGCCGGGTGTAACAGTAGAAAAAAAAGAAGGATCGTTGAAAAAAAATCCGAACATTCACATTCAAGACCTACCCGGTATCTATTCTTTGTCTCCTTATACACCCGAAGAAGTGATTGCAAGAGATTATTTGGTTCATGAACAGCCTGAACTGATCATCAACATCATTGATGCTACCAATTTAGAGCGGAATCTATATTTAACTACGCAGTTATTGGACTTAGACATTCCTATGATCATTGGTCTGAATATGATGGATGTCATCAAAAAAGAAGGAAAAAAAATCAACCTAGAAAAGCTTTCCTATGGTCTTGGTGTACCAGTTTTACCAATCAGCGTATTGAAAAAGCAAGGAATCGAAAAATTAATCGAAAAGATTCAGGAGTCTGCAAAAAAACGGCCTTCTATTCCTGTTCCCTGTACATACGATCCGCGTTTAGAAGCAGCTTTACATGAAATTGAAGATGTACTAGGAGAAAAAAGCAGCAAGAAACGCTGGTATGCAATGAAATATTTTGAAAGAGATCAGAAGGTGAATGAGGATGATGAGATAACAATTTCTCAGCAAAAAGAAATCGAACAACTGATCCAGTTGACAGAGAAACTATTGGATGACGATAGTGAAACGATTCTAGTCAATGAACGTTATGAATTTATTACCCAATTATGTGCACTATCTGTCGTGTCAAATGATTCTTTCCAATTATCGATGAGTGACAAAATCGATCAGATTGCAACGAATCGTTGGTTAGCCTTGCCAATCTTTGCATTTGTGATGTGGCTGATTTATTACTTGGCTATTCAAACAGTAGGAACAATGGGGACAGATTGGATCAATGATACATTGTTTGGAACGTGGCTACCAGAACATGTTGGCAGACTGCTAGCTGAATGGCAAGTAGCCGGATGGATGCAGGAGCTGATCTTGAACGGCATCATCGCAGGCGTGGGAGCAGTATTAGGATTTTTACCGCAATTGATCGTATTGTTTTTATGCTTGAGCTTTCTAGAAGACTGCGGATATATGGCGAGGATCGCTTTTGTCATGGATCGACTTTTCCGGAAATTCGGGCTTTCAGGAAAATCCTTTATTCCTATGCTGATTGCCACAGGATGTGGCGTACCAGGCGTCATGGCTACTCGCACGATTGAAAACGAGCAAGATCGTCGGTTGACGATCATGGTCACGACATTCATGCCTTGTTCTGCAAAATTGCCGATTATTGCCTTAGTGGCAGGGGCCTTTTTTCCTCACCAATCTTTGGTAGCTCCTTCTGCCTATTTTCTTGGTATGACTGCAATTATTTTCTCTGGAATCAGCTTGAAAAAAACGCGTTTGTTTGCTGGAGAAACAGCTCCGTTTATCATGGAATTGCCCGCATATCATTTTCCTCAATGGTCGACGATCCTAAGACAAACCTATGACCGCAGCAAGTCTTTTGTAAAAAAAGCAGGAACGATTATCTTTGTTTCTAGTATCGTGATCTGGTTTAGCTCTTCTTATAATTTTTATGCTCAACCTGTTCCTGAAGACCAAAGTATCCTAGCCTTTTTCGGACGAATCCTAGCTGTTGTTTTTCAGCCGCTTGGTTGGGGGAATTGGCAAGGAACTGTCGCAGCGATTACAGGATTAGTTGCTAAAGAAAATATTATTGGCACATTCGGTATTTTGTTTGGACATGCGGAAGTATCCGAAAATGGCAGAGAAATCTGGCAAGTGCTACAACACACATATACTCCCGCAGCAGCTTATTCATTGTTAGCCTTCAATTTACTTTGTGCGCCTTGTTTTGCGGCAATTGGGGCTATCCATCGGGAAATGAATGCCAAGAAATGGACTTGGATCGCCATAGGCTATCAATGCGGTTTAGCTTATTTAGTTAGTTTTGTGATCTATCAGTTGGGACACTTATTGGAAGGTGGACAGGTAGCGTTAGGGACGTATCTTGCTATTTTATTGATGATAGGACTCGTTTATGTTTTGTTCCGTCAGCCAAAATCCAAGAACCAGTTTTATGCTATATTGTCATTAGAAGGAGAGGAATAGGATGGCGACATTCTTATTAAGTGTATTAATCTTTGGAAGTGCAGGGGCGATTGTCTATACTCGTTTAAAATCCGGAAAGAATTGTGATGACTGTCAAACAGCTTGCCCAGTAAAAAAGGAACAGATCAAGCGATGATCAGTCGTTGTAAGAGTCTGTTCTCCCCTTTTTTGCTTATTTTGCTAGAGCATAGTAAGATGAGGGAAAGTAAAAAAAGAAAGAGGAAAGAAAATGTCTGGAAAGAAAAAAATCGTCCGCCCGCGCTATCAGCAGATTGCTGTTGATTTAGCCGAACGTATCGTTGAAAACCGATATAAAGTGGGTGAGAAGATCCATGCTCGCTCAACGCTTGCCAGTACGTACAATGCTTCTCCTGAGACTACCCGAAAGGCTATCAATGTGCTGGTAGATCTTGGGATCATGGAAGTACGGCATGGGAGTGGGGCATTTGTTGCTTCGAAAGAAAAAGCAAAAGATTTCCTATTGCAGTATCAAGATGTACAATCTATCCAAGATACAAAAGCAGAAATCATGGCGAGTGTGGAGAAGCAACAAGATGAGCTGAATCATTTTTCTCAATTATTGGATCAGCTGGTCAATCAAACGAAGCGAATACATAAGATGAACCCTTTACTTCCGTTTGAATTGTCTTTATCAGAAAAAGCAATGCATCTGGACCGTTCGATTAGCGAGTTGAATATCTGGCAGGCGACTGGTGCTACAGTTATCGCAATTTCTCATAACGAAGAACTACTTGTTTCACCTGGACCTTATGCTAAATTTACGGCAGGGGATATCGTTCATTTTATTGGAAATGAGTATACGCTACAGCGTATGACAAACTTTTTTTACCCGGAACATCAGCTTGCAGAATGATTGTGTGAAATATTATAAAAATATTAACTTGGCTAAACCTTTTATTTATAAAGATTTAACCAAGTTTTTTTCTGTTTGGACAAGCAAATTTCTTTCATTTTTGACAAAGTGACTACATGATGTTAACATAGTGTGGTCACTTTTTTTCAGAAAGAAAAATGAATTTACATAAAAAAGGAGAATTTGTTTGGTAAAAGTAGAAGTAAAACATTTAACAAAGATATTTGGTAAAAAGACACAAGCCGCTTTAGATATGATGAATGATCACCAGCCGAAAACGGAGATTTTAAAGAAAACCGGTGCGACGGTTGGTGTGTATGACGTGAATTTTGACGTAAAAGAAGGAGAAATCTTCGTGATCATGGGGCTTTCCGGGAGCGGGAAATCCACATTGATCCGTCTATTGAATCGTCTGATCGAGCCAACTTCAGGCAGTATCTATATTGATGGAGAAGATGTATCGAAGTTAAGCAAAGAAGAATTGCGAGAAGTCCGTCGTCATAAAATCAATATGGTTTTCCAAAACTTCGGTCTGTTTCCACACCGAACGATCTTGGAAAATACAGAATACGGGTTAGAAGTCCGTGGTGTACCTAAAGAAGAACGACAAGAAAAAGCAGAAAAAGCATTAGAAAATTCTAGTCTGCTTTCATTTAAAGACCAATATCCTAGTCAGTTATCTGGTGGGATGCAGCAACGGGTCGGCTTAGCCAGAGCTTTAGCGAATGATCCTGAGATCTTGCTGATGGACGAAGCGTTCTCGGCTCTTGATCCGCTGATCCGACGAGAAATGCAAGACGAATTACTGGACCTGCAAGCCAATGTTCAAAAAACGATTATTTTCATTACCCATGATTTGAATGAAGCTTTACGGATCGGGGACAGAATCGCATTAATGAAAGACGGCGAAATCATGCAGATCGGAACAGGTGAAGAAATATTGACCAATCCAGCAAATGATTACGTACGTGAATTTGTGGAAGAAGTCGATCGTTCCAAAGTGCTTACTGCTCAAAACATCATGGTACCTGCATTGACGACGAATATCGAATCTGATGGACCAAATGTCGCATTGACAAGGATGCGTAATGAAGAAGTCAGCATGCTGATGGCTGTTGACCGAAAGAGAAACCTGAAAGGAATCATTACTGCAGATCAGGCGTTAGAAGCTAGGAAGCAAAAACGTCCATTGATCGACTTCTTAGATGAAAATGTGACGGTGATCGGAAAAGACATGGTTGTAAGTGATATTTTCAATATTATTTATGATTCACCGACTCCGCTTGCAGTTGTAGAGGATGGAAAATTAAAAGGTGTCGTCATCCGAGGTAGTGTGATTGAAGCATTAGCAGAAACAAGCGAGGTGAGTGAACATGAATAATCTATTAAACTATCAATTACCAGTGGCAAACTGGGTAGAAAATATCACAGAATGGTTTACGACAACTTTTTCTGGCCTATTTTCATTTTTACAAACGATCGGACAGGCAGTGATGTCGGGGATTACAAATTTACTGTTAGTGATCCCAGCGCCTTTGTTTATCTTGTTATTGACGATAGCAGCTTTCTTTATTTCTAAGAAACGTCCAGGACTTACGTTGTTCACATTGATTGGTCTATGGTTTATTTATAACCAAGGTCTATGGAATGACTTGATGAATACTGTCACACTTGTTCTTTTATCTAGTGTGATCTCCATCATCATAGGTGTACCGTTAGGGATCTTGATGGCAAAAAGCAGTAAAGCTCAAAGCATCATCAAGCCAATTCTTGACTTTATGCAGACGATGCCAGGATTCGTTTATTTGATTCCAGCAGTTGCATTTTTCGGTATCGGGATGGTGCCAGGGGTATTTGCCTCAGTCATCTTTGCTTTGCCACCAACCGTTCGTTTTACGAATTTAGGGATTCGACAAGTACCGAAAGAGTTAGTAGAAGCTTCTGATTCATTCGGGAGCACAAGTCGTCAAAAACTATTCAAACTAGAATTGCCTTTAGCTAAAAGTACGATCATGGCAGGGATCAATCAAACAACGATGCTGTCACTTTCAATGGTCGTTATTGCCTCTATGATCGGTGCACCCGGCTTAGGACGGGGAGTATTGTCCGCTTTACAAAGAGCACAAGTCGGGAATGGATTTGTCAACGGGGTTGCATTAGTTATCTTAGCAATCATCATTGACCGTTTTACCCAGCATTTGAATCAGCCGAACAATAAGAAAGTTGCAGGAGCTGCAACACAAAAAAGTAAAAAACGTCAAGGATTGATCATTGGTGCTGTAGTAGTAGTGATCTTAGGTGCGATTGGTATAGGAAGTTTTTCTTCTGCCAAAGAAACAAAACGTATCAACTTGTCTTATGTCGAATGGGATACAGAAGTTGCTTCAACAAATGTAGTCGGTGAAGTATTGAAACAAATGGGCTATGATGTAACGATGACACCGCTAGATAATTCAATCATGTGGAAATCTGTTTCAAATGGCGAGTCAGATGCCATGGTTTCAGCTTGGCTACCTAAAACTCATGGTTCACAGTATGCACAATATAAAGATCAAGTCGAAGACCTAGGTGCCAATTTGACAGGAGCAAAAGTCGGTTTAGCAGTACCAGCCTACATGGATGTAAATTCGATCGATGAGTTAACCGATCAGGCAGGTAAGAAAATTATAGGAATTGAGCCAGGAGCTGGTGTAGTTACGGCTGCTGAAAACACGATCCAAAAATATGACAACTTGAAAGACTGGAAAGTCGAGACATCTTCTTCAGGAGCAATGACCGTTGCACTAGGACAAGCAATCAAAAAACACGAACCAATTGTAGTTACAGGATGGACACCTCATTGGATGTTTGCCAAATATGATCTGAAATACTTGGAAGATCCTGAAAACGGAATGGGAAGCGAAGAGCAGATCCATACGATGGTTCGAAAAGGATTGAAAGAAGACCAGCCAGAAGCTTATAAAGTATTAGACAATTTCCATTGGTCAGAAAAAGATATGGAAAAAGTCATGTTGGAAATCAACAATGGAAAAGATCCACAGCAAGCGGCAAAAGAATGGATCAAAGAGAACCAAGAATTAGTCGAAAGCTGGAAAAAATAAAAAAGACGGAAACAAAATAAATGGAGCTTCCAAAATTGGATCAAAAATCCAGTTTTGGAAGCTCCATATTCGTCTGTCTCTTTTTTTGCCTATAAAAAAAGAGAATGCGCAGTTCGTCTTCGAAACGTCCGAAGACGCCGACAAACTACCATTCTCGTGGGTTTGGCACCCAATGGGCCGTGAGGGGCTCGAACCCGCGACCCGCTGATTAAGAGTCAGCTGCTCTACCAACTGAGCTAACGGCCCATACAAAAAGTACTTAATAATAGTAGCACTAAGAATTTTAAAATGCAAGACTACATTTAAAGAAAATCAGAAAAATCTTTACTTCCTTATAGGAAATCATTCATAGATTATTCACATTTGCTCGTTATTATATAAGCATACCAACAAACAAAGTTCTTGCAAGAGAACAAACCCTAACACTTTTTTCATTTTTTACTCCTTTCCCGCCGTCTCCCCGGCGGGTCTCCTGTTCTTAACGATAAAAGACAAGAAGGCTTGGCCTTCTTGTTTTTTTGCTTTTATAAAATTCCATTAATTAAATCATCTAGTTCAAATAACTAGATTGAATGTTTATGGTAACTTTGGTATCATGTTAATGAAATGAAAAAAGGAGCGATTACGATGGAAAAAATGCGTCAGCAATTAATGGAGTGGGGAAAAGAACTGGAAACATTCCGTCTGCCTCACTGGGAAGAGCTCCCCGACCTAGAACTTTATATGGATCAAGTCAGAACGTTAGTTGATCGTTATCTTTCACCTGTGATACAAGGAGAAAAGCATCCATTGCTAACCTCCTCTATGGTAAACAACTACGTTAAACTGGGTTTGATACCAGCACCAGTTAAAAAAAGATACAACAAAGAACATGTAGCATTTTTACTTGCAATCACTACATTGAAACAAGTATTGACTATTCCTGAAATCAAAGAAGGAATATTGTTCCAAGGAAAAACAGTGGGGATTCGTGAAGCTTATAATCTATTCTGTGATGAACAAGAAGCAGCTGTATGGATGGTCAGCCAATTAGCACAAGGCAAATCCCATCCCCAAAAATTCGATCAGGCGACCCCTGTAGAATATATTGCTGTAAGAGCAGCAACTTTATCGTTTGCAATGAAACTTCTTGCGGAAAAAACGATTGTTCTAGAAACCGAATACTTAAAAGAGGAGAAAACAAATGAAAAATGATAAAATCGCGATTTTAGTAGATTCTGGTACGGACGTGCCAGAAGAATTGATAAAAAAATATGAGATGTACATGATTCCTTTGAAAATTATTTATAAAGATCAGGTATATACAGATAAAATAGATATTACACCTGAAGAAATCTATCAACGTTTGCCAGAGGAAATTCCAGGTACATCTTTGCCTGATGGTGAGTCGATCACAGAAATCTTTGAGCAAATCAAAAAAGATGGTTATGAAAAAGTACTTGCGGTAACGATTTCCAGCGGATTGAGCGGGACGTATAACGTGGTTCGTTTGATTGCAGAACAGCAAGAAGAACTAGAAGCGTATGTACTAGATACGAAAAATATCGGTATTGGTGCGGGTTTTTCTGCAATACAAGCAGCGAAATGGCTAGAAGACGGTGTCGAGTGGAATCAGCTGATCAGTAATTTGAATGAATTAGTCGAAAGAACAAAAGTTTTCTTTAATGTTGCGACATTGGAATATCTCCAAAAAGGTGGACGGATTGGTTTGGTTGCTTCTATTTTAGGAACCGCTTTAAAGCTTAACCCAATCATCTCCTGTAATGATGAAGGAATCTATTACACAGTAGGAAAAGCTAGAGGGCGTAAAAAAAGTTTGGATAAGACGGTTGCTTATGTCAAAGAAAAAATCGGCAATGCTAAGGTTTTTAACTTAGCCGTTGCCCACGGTGATGCGAAAGAAGAAGCGATTGAAATGGAAGCGAGGCTCAAAAGAGAGTTCCCGCAAGCAAACCAAATCTACTTTGGTCAAATTTCTCCGGCATTAGTAGTCCATACTGGTCCGGGATTATTAGGTGTCGGCGTCCAAGCTTTAGAAGGATAAATCAAAAAAAGGAAGACAATGAGGTGAAAATCAGTGTTTTCCTTTTTTTATTGAAGTTAGAACAAAAAAAGAAAGTATTTTGCACTCCCATGTTAATTTTCTCTTTTGTTTTATAGGCAAAGATGAAACAAAACCAGAAATACGGTATAATGAAAAGGTGTGACAATAATATATAAGAGGTGGCTCTTTATGAAAAAAGTTTTAGTTGTCGATGATGAGAAGCCGATTTCGGATATCGTCAAATTCAATTTAGCCAAAGAAGGCTATGATGTTTATACTGCATATGATGGGGAAGAAGCCTTGGAAAAAGTTGCTGAGGTAGAACCTGATTTGATTTTACTTGATTTGATGCTACCTAAAATGGACGGCTTAGAAGTGGCTCGTGAGGTACGCAAAACGTATGACATGCCAATCATTATGGTAACAGCCAAAGATTCTGAAATTGATAAAGTCCTAGGCTTAGAATTAGGCGCGGATGACTACGTGACTAAGCCATTTTCCAATCGAGAATTAGTGGCAAGGGTCAAAGCGAATCTTCGTCGTGGTGCCACGGCTACGAGGGAACCAGAAGATGCAGCTCCTGCGGAATTGACGATTGGTGATTTGACCATCCATCCAGAAGCTTACATGGTGACGAAACGAGGAGAAACAATCGAGTTGACACATCGTGAATTCGAACTACTCTTTTACTTGGCGAAGCACCTTGGGCAAGTGATGACAAGAGAACATTTATTACAAACGGTTTGGGGCTATGATTATTTTGGAGATGTACGAACAGTGGATGTAACTGTACGTCGGTTGCGCGAGAAGATCGAAGATAATCCAAGCCATCCAAATTATTTAGTGACACGTCGTGGTGTCGGTTACTATTTGCGTAACCCAGAACAGGAGTAATTGGATGAAAAGAAAAGTCCGCTTTTTTCGATCAGTCAATTTTAAGATCGCTATTACTTTTATTTTGATTTTATTGATCTCAATCGAAATTATTGGCGCCTATTTTATACGTGGATTGGAACGTTCCACGATCAATACATTTATTAAAGATATGAATCAAACGGTGGAATCATTAGCGACGACAATCAGTCCGGAATTAAATCGCAAAGATAACGCAGATGACGAAGAGGTAAATGCGAATATCAAGAGATTCATTGAAAACAGTGCGACTAGTGATATCATCGAAATACGGGTCGTTGACGAAAAAGGGATCATCCGAGGAACAACTGATGTCAATGAACAAAGCGCTGTGGGAAAGAAAAATGATTATGTCGATATCAATGATTTCACAACTAAACGGTATGTTGCTTTAGATAACGACGATAAACGGGTGAATATCAATGTTCAACCGATCCTGTCCCCGACCGGCGATGCCGTTATCGGGGCTCTTTACGTCAAAAGTAATATCGAACAAAAATATTCGGAGATCAATAATACAGCAGTCATTTTCTTTACTGCCTCACTGATTGCTGCGTTTATCTCAATGATCGTCTCCGTTTTAGTTGCTCGTTCGATTACTCAGCCAATCGGTGAAATGAGAGAACAAGCCATTCGAATCGCCAGAGGAGACTACAGCCGGAAAGTCAAAGTGCATGGACAAGATGAACTAGGGCAGTTGGCTGATACCTTCAATCAGTTAGCTGAACGTATCGAAGAAGCTCAAGATACAATGGAAGCTGAACGCAATCGGTTGGATAGCGTGCTGTCTCATATGACAGACGGCGTCATCGCGACAGACCGCAGGGGGAAAGTCATTACGATCAATGATATGGCTGTTTCCTTGCTAGATGTCAAGAATGAGGAAGCAATTGGACAATCGATTTTGACACTTTTGGATATCGAAGAAGAATATACCTTGCGGAAATTATTAGAAGATCCAAACGAAATGGTACTTGACCGTTCAACCAGTACATTGGAGAGCGATCAGATGATCTTACGAGTAGACTTTTCCATGATCCGTCGCGAATCAGGTTTTATCAGCGGATTAGTAGCTGTCTTGCATGATGTGACAGAACAAGAAAAAACAGAACGGGAACGCCGTGAATTCGTTTCTAATGTTTCCCATGAGCTTCGTACACCACTGACAAGCATGCGCAGTTATATCGAAGCATTGAGCGAAGGTGCATGGAAAGACGAAGAAGTAGCACCAAATTTTTTGAAAGTAACATTGGATGAAACAGATCGGATGATTCGAATGATCAATGATCTCCTGAATCTATCTCGCATGGATACAGGAAATACCCAGCTTCAATTAGAGTATGTCAATTTTAACGAGTTAGTGAATTTTGTTCTTGACCGTTTTGATATGATGGTGGGAAACCAAGAAAAAAATTATAAGATCCGTCGCGAATTCACACAAAGAGATCTTTGGGTCGAAGTAGATACAGATAAAATCATCCAAGTAGTCGATAATATCATGAATAACGCGATCAAGTATTCACCAGATGGGGGAACGATCACCTGTCGCTTATTAGAAACGCATAATAACGTGATTTTAAGTATTACCGACCAAGGATTGGGGATTCCTAAAAAAGATCTGAACCGAGTGTTCGAACGATTTTATCGAGTAGATAAAGCACGTGCTAGAGCACAAGGTGGGACAGGACTTGGATTAGCTATTTCTAGAGAAGTAATCAAGGCGCACCGAGGCGCGATTTGGGCAGAGAGCAAGGAAGGAAAAGGATCGACTTTTTATATCTCGCTGCCATACGAACCTTATGAGGAGGAATGGTGGGAATGAGAATTTCTGAAAAAGTCGTTCGCGTAGGACTTATTTTGATGGTTGCATTAAGTTTATATTTCTCTTATGACATCTGGCTGAGTCCAGCAGGGAAAAGTTCGATCAGCGTCGATGAGACAAACACTCAAATGATCGAGTCTCAAAGCAATCGGAAAACTTCTGAAGTTTTTCTTCCGCTTCATGTCACGTGGCACCATTCGGGAACGATCCAAGAAACCAACAGTGAAAATCTCGTGTACCGATTGCAATTGATCATCGATAAAGCAAGATTCGGGAAACTTTCTGAAGTCGTTTCGGGAGATGAATCACAATTCGAACAAGTGAAAAACCTGACATCTGGTTTCGAGTTGGCCTATAATGCGCCTTTTTTGCTAAGAGAATATAAGGAAGCATTTGATTTAGATGTAGACGTCTCGAATTTGGCAAAAGAAAGCGAAAATATGTATTTTACTAGAATACAATTCGATCAAGAAAACAAAAAAATCCGATTTTTGAATTATTCGAACCACCTTGTATATGAAGCGAATATTTCGTTGAATTGGGAGGATATCAACAAAGAATTAACAGCAAACGACACGAAATGGACAGAAATGTCAACAGAACCGTCGACGATCGACACCCAATATGCTACGAAACATTCAATCAAGTTGAAAAAGTACAGCTATATCCTTTCGCAGCAACCCTATACACTTTTTAGAAATGCTTTTTTCCAGAAACCAGATAGCGTGAAGAATAATGATGAAAGCAATGAATTGATTTTTTACGGTGGGAATGAAACGATGTCTATCCATTCGGAAACGCAAGTAGTTGATTTTCGAGGAGAGCTGCCAGAGAAAAAAGAAAATGCTAGTGTATTTTCTGAAAGTTTTCCCTATATTAGCAAATTAGGCAGTTCTTTAGGGAATCTTAGATATTTTGACCGCAGTGACAATACCATCGATTACCGGATCTTCGTGGAAGGCTTCCCGGTTTTTGGGACGGACAGCAGAGGACAGATCGGTGTGGAAGTTGGCGGTGAAACGAACGGTTCGGTGCAAGTGAATATTCAAACCAGTTTGAATACGATTCAAGTACCGATACCTTCAGATGAAGAAGTAGAACTTGCAAGTACGAATGAAATCATCCAGCAGCTGGAAGCTAAGGGAGCAGATAGCAACAAGATTGGTTCAGTAATCGTTGGCTATACATGGCAAAATGTTAAAGAAACGAATCGCGTCGTTGATCTCTTACCTGAATGGTATGTGAAATATGAAGATAACTGGTATTCAGCTAACGACCTTCTGGAAAAATTACCTGGATTGGAGGCGAATTAATTGGATTTTAAAAAAATCGAATGGATATTTTTCGTCGCTTTTTTAGGGTTGAATGTGTTTTTATTCAGCAGTTATCATGATGCGGTATACCAAGAAAACAATGTTATTCGTTCTGATCAGACTGAATCCATCCAACAACGTCTGGCTAGTGACGATATCACTTATACGGGGAAGATTTCTTCTGAGAGCAAGCAAGGCTATTATCTTAGCGCGGAACAGACCAATCTTAGCACTTCATTAGCAAATTATCGCAAGGCTGGTAAAAGCGGATTGTTGGAAAGTGGCGTGTTTTTAGACGGCGATGTTTTGACAAAATCCTTATCCAGCTCAGAATCTGAAAAGAACGTGATTGATCCAGATAAGATCAGCAGTTCTTTGGAAGATTTTTTAGCTAACAAAGACAATATTTTGTTCGGTAATGAGTATGTGTATACGAAAAACTTTTCTCATTTAGAAGAAGAACCACTAGAAATCCAAGCAAGCCAAGAGTATGAAGGTATTCCGTTCAATGATGATACAGCAAAAATCGTTCTTTCTTTAGAAAAAAACGATAACGATTATAGTATCACGAAATACATGCAGACGCATTTATCTGATATCGAGCAGCTGCGTGAAAAGACGGAACTGTATACAGAAGAGGAAGCAATCAATACATTGTACATCAATAACAAAATACCAAGAGGATCAAAAATCTTATGGCGTCAACTAGCTTATTCCTGTATTCTGAAAGTCCGGGAAAAAAATGTGTATGTTCCTGTTTGGCATGTAGCGATCGAAACAAGTGATAAAGTGGTTCAAATCGAGAGTGTCAACGCTTTCAGCAATACGATCGTGACAAACAACACTGTACCAAAAGTGGAAGATCAATAAAAAAGCGAGTATAATGAAAAAAGTTTACAAAGTAAGAAGGGAAGTAGGAGTCAAATGGCTGAAGAAAAACCAGCTTTTAAAATCAGTATCCTAGCAAGTGGAAGTTCGGGTAATTCACTTTATATCGAAAGTGAAAAAAAACGGCTTTTGGTCGATGCAGGACTTAGCGGTAAAAAAATCACTTCCTTGATGGCTCAAATTGATCGGACACCGGACCAATTAGATGGAATACTTGTGACGCATGAACATCGAGACCATATACATGGTGTGGGTGTCTTGGCTCGTAAGTATCATTTGGATGTTTTTGCCAATCAGCAGACTTGGGAAGCGATGGAGCCGCTGATTGGGAATGTACCAGTGGAACAAAAACATCTATTTGAGATGGGAAAAGTAAGAACATTCGGCGATATCGATATTGAGAGTTTCGGCGTCTCCCATGACGCAGCAGCTCCGCAATTTTATCGTTTCCATAAAGAAAACCGTTCATTCGTCATGTTGACGGATACCGGATACTGCAGTGATTACATGCGAGGTGTCATTGAAAATGCCGATGGTTATTTGATGGAAAGTAACCATGATCTTGAGATGTTACGCATGGGACCCTATCCGTGGAATCTAAAACAGCGTATTTTAGGAGATAGAGGGCATCTTTCCAACGAAGATGGTGCACTTGTCATGACTGATGTGATCGGTAATCGGACCAAACGGATCTATCTTGGTCATCTTAGCAAGGAAAACAATATGAAAGAACTTGCTCATTTAACGATGGAAAATGTTTTGAAAGAAAAAGATTTTGGCGTTGGACATGATTTTGAAATCTATGACACAGATCCAGATGAAGCAACTGAGCTATTTTCAATTTAAATAGTTCAGTCAATAAAAAAATAAAAACAGAAGATAAAATCAATTAGTGTTGGTTTTATCTTCTGTTTTTATTTTTCAGAACATTGACAAAACAACCGTGTTATCGGCTGACTACACTGATATGCTGTTTTTCATGTTGTTTATCCAGTATCTCATCTACTAATGCAATCGCGTAATCTGCCATGCTGATCGTACTGTCGCCAGCAGCGTTTCTTTGTAGATAATCATCACTTAATAAATAAGTGCCTGTACGCTTGCCGTGTGGATCAAATAAAGAAGCTGGACTGATATAAGTCCACTGTAGATTTTTAGATTGTTTCAATTTTAGCAATCCTTCGTACATATTGAAAGCTGTTGGATAGAAGGGTGCATTTTTAGGTACTTGGTCAATCATACGAGTCGTCTTTTCTGTATCCAAGAATAACGAAGAGGCACCCCCAACGACGATTAAGCGTGTATCGGTTCCTTCAAGTATCTCAATCAAATGGGACAAAGAAGTTTGATGCATTTCTTCTTTTCCTTTAGGAGCGTTGAAAGCATCAACGACAACATCAAAAGATACAAGGTCAGTAGCTGTCAACTCAAATAAATCCTTTTGTATAAACGGAACATCTGATGGTAATTTTTCTGGATGACGCACGATTGCCGTCACATCTAACTCTCTGGACAATGCTTCGTCTAAAATAAATGAACCTGCATGACCAGTAGCGCCAATGATTGCGATTTTCATAAAAAACCTCCTTTTTTATTCCTGTCCATTGTAAGCAGTTACTGGATATTCGTCAAAGAATCCGTTTTTTGAAAAGCTTAGTGCGCATTCCTTTCATGGTTCGTGTTCATTAGGTATAGTTAAATTAAGAAAACTAGTTAATCAAATAGAAGATGAAGGAGATAAGAAATGAAAGAGTGGTTAGATCGTGCCTTTTTACCAATGATAACATCTGTTGTGAATCTTAGACCCTTAACTGCTTTGCGTAATGGAATGACTTATACGATCCCGATAATTATAGCTGGCTCGCTGTTTTTCTTATTTGCTCATTTTCCTGTAGATTACATCGCTCAGTGGATAGACAAAACAGGATTTTCTATGTATTTTACACAAGTATACCAGGCTACGTTTGACGTGATAGCCTTTTGGATCGTTTTTGCTATTGCGTATGCTTATGCAAAAGAAGAAAACATCGATCGCTTGCCAGTCGGCATGACAGCCTTGTCTGCTTACCTACTACTTATTCAGCCACTTAATGTTCAGGGAGAGATAGATAATATCTGGACAGGCGGTGAAGGGATACTAGGAGCAGTTGCAACCGGGCTCCTCATCGGATGGGGCTATGCACGTTTAGCAAGATTTGCGAAAGGGTGGAGGCAAAGAGGGAAGATTCCTGAAAATGTTTGGCAGTCTTTTACTTCATTGATTCCAATACTTGCTATAGTCATTTTTACGCTTATAGGTTCAGCTGTTTTTCAACAGTTGTTCGGGATGACTGTTATTCAAGGAATATGGACGTACGTCCAGCTTCCGATCCAATCGTTGATAGACACGTTATTCGGTGTGCTTTTATTAGGTTTTTTTGTCCCGTTTTTATGGCTATTTGGTCTTCATGGATCTGCGATGGTCAATGGGTTGGTTAGTCCGATCTTACAAGCAAACTCATTAGCAAATGCAGAAATCTTAGCCTCTGGAAAAGAATTGACTGTGGCAAATGGCGGGCATATCGTTACTCAGCAATTTCTTGATCAATTCATGACTGTTACCGGAGCAGGTTTGACGTTAGGGGCTGTATTTTTTATGATGTTTTTTGCGAAATCGAGGAAATACCGAGAATTAGGAAAACTTTCTCTTTTACCAGCCTTTTTCAATATCAATGAATCGATTATTTTTTCCACACCGATTGTGATGAACCCGATGATGGCTGTTCCTTTTATTTTCGCGCCGATCCTCTCAGGATTGATTACCTATTCCGCTTTATATTTTGGATTTGTTCCTTTATTTACAGCGGTCCAAGTTCCTTGGACAACACCGCCGATCCTCTCGGGTTTTTTAGTAGGCGGAGTGCCTGCAGCGATTTTACAAGGTATCGTGCTGGCAATTAGTTTTTTTATTTATTTCCCATTTTTGAAAAAAATAGATTCTGCAAACTTCAAAAAGGAAAGACAGACAAAAAATGCTGGAACAGCAGAAAAGATCATCGACTAAAAAAACAAAAATACTCCTGTCGCTTTAGATTGGAAAAATCACCAATCTAGGATGACAGGAGTATTTCTAATCATGTTTATACCAGTCCTTTTTGGACAGCTAATTGAACAAGAACAACTAATGTGTTCATTCCTACGTGTGTGATCATTGATGTCCAGATCCGACCAGTAGCTTTGTACTCTAGGCTGAAGAAGAAACCTAAGAAAAAGTAAATCAGCAAATGACCATCATTATGAGCAAACGCAAACAGCAAAGAGCTGATCACTGCCCCGACCCAAAAATTTGAATACCGGCTGATGATCCCCAGTATGCTGCGGCGGAATACGAACTCTTCCATGATGGGGCCTGCAATAGTTGTCGCCAAAATAAAAGCAGGTGCTTCCATGATCATCTGGATGATATTTTGTGTATTCTCAGAAGGGGTTGCTTCGCCAAACAATACAGATTCCAGCATGACAGCGATGCTTTGCAGAAGCAATGCGACAAAGATCCCAACTAATCCATAAATAACGATCTTTGGAACAGAAGCTTTTTTTACTGCTGATTCGATCGCTAAAGGCTCACGTTGCTTAAAATAAAAAATAGCTAGGACAACCGCGCCCAATATATACATGACTGCAGTTGCTGTGATCAATTCAGACGTAGATTTTACAAGTCCTATCGAAGCGAGGATCAAGGGTGAGATAAAAATTAAACCATAGCAAAAAATGCTGAGGAAACTATATTTTTTTAAAGACATGTAATTCCTCCTTTTAAGGGATAACAAGCATGCAAGGCAAGCTTTTATCGATTGATTTCAATTATATCATAATTTCAATAAGCAACTGTCAGAATAAAATTTCTTTTCTTTGATTTAAAAGCTTGCAAAAAAGAGGGAGAATGAGTATTATTAAAAATGTAGGTTAGCACTCGAAGGTTAAGAGTGCTAACGAATTAAAAAAAGAGTTATCGGAGGGATTTATCGTGTTAAAACCATTAGGTGATCGCGTCATTATCGAAGTCGCAAAAGAAGAAGAAAAAACTGTCGGAGGAATCGTTTTAGCTTCTGCAGCTAAAGAGAAACCCCAAACTGGGACAGTTGTTGCAGTCGGTGAGGGCCGTTTGTTGGAAAACGGTGAAAAAGTTCCTGCCGCTGTGAAAGCAGGCGACCAAGTTATGTTCGAAAAATACGCCGGTACAGAAGTAAAATACGAAGGAAAAGAATATCTGATCGTCGCAGGAAAAGATATCATGGCGATTGTTGAGTAAATTTTGAAGATAGAAAAAATAATCAAAAATAATCGATGAGGTGAATCAATCATGGCAAAAGAATTGAAATTTGCAGAAGACGCACGCGCAGCTATGTTACGCGGGGTAGATAAATTAGCAGATACAGTGAAAGTAACATTAGGACCTAAAGGCCGAAATGTCGTACTAGAAAAATCTTACGGCTCTCCATTGATCACAAATGATGGTGTGACGATCGCAAAAGAAATCGAGTTAGAAGATCATTTTGAAAACATGGGTGCAAAACTTGTATCAGAAGTAGCATCAAAAACAAATGATATTGCCGGTGACGGAACAACGACAGCAACTGTTTTGACACAAGCAATCGTTCGCGAAGGTTTAAAAAACGTAACTGCAGGTGCTAATCCTCTAGGCATTCGCCGCGGGATCGAATTGGCAACAAAAGCCGCAGTGGAAGAGTTGCATAATATCTCAACTGTTGTTGATTCAAAAGAAGCCATTGCACAAGTAGCAGCTGTTTCTTCAGGTTCTGATAAAGTTGGACATTTGATTGCTGATGCAATGGAAAAAGTTGGAAACGACGGTGTCATCACAATTGAAGAATCAAAAGGAATCGAAACAGAACTAGATGTTGTAGAAGGTATGCAATTTGATCGTGGTTACTTATCACAATATATGGTAACAGATAACGACAAAATGGAAGCTGTTCTAGAAAACCCATATATCTTGATTACAGACAAAAAAATCTCTAACATCCAAGACATTCTGCCATTGTTAGAACAAATCTTGCAACAATCACGTCCATTATTGATCATTGCTGACGATGTAGATGGCGAAGCATTACCAACGCTTGTTTTGAACAAAATCCGCGGAACATTCAATGTAGTAGCTGTAAAAGCTCCTGGCTTCGGTGATCGTCGTAAAGCAATGCTTGAAGATATCGCTATTTTGACAGGTGGTACAGTAATTACTGACGATCTAGGTCTAGAATTAAAAGATGCAACAATCGAAAACTTAGGAAATGCGTCTAAAGTCGTTGTAGATAAAGACAATACAACGATCGTAGAAGGTTCAGGAGAAAAAGAAGCCATCGAAGCGCGTGTGCAATTAATCAAAAACCAAATTGCTGAAACAACTTCTGATTTTGACCGCGAAAAATTACAAGAACGCTTAGCTAAATTAGCAGGCGGTGTAGCTGTTGTTAAAGTCGGTGCAGCTACTGAAACAGAATTGAAAGAATTGAAATTACGCATTGAAGATGCATTGAATGCTACACGTGCCGCAGTAGAAGAAGGAATGGTCTCAGGTGGTGGTACAGCTCTAGTGAACGTTATCAGCAAAGTTTCTGCTGTAGAAGCAGAAGGAGACGTGGCAACAGGTATCAAGATTGTTGTTCGTGCCTTAGAAGAACCAATTCGTCAAATCGCTGAAAACGCTGGTTATGAAGGATCAGTGATTGTTGATAAATTGAAGAACGTAGAACTAGGTACTGGTTTCAACGCTGCTACTGGAGAATGGGTAAACATGGTTGAAGCAGGTATCGTAGACCCAACTAAAGTAACACGTTCTGCCTTGCAAAATGCCGCTTCCGTTTCTGCCTTGTTATTAACAACAGAAGCAGTCGTTGCAGATAAACCAGAACCAGCAGCACCAGCAGCTCCTGCAATGGATCCATCAATGATGGGCGGTATGATGTAAGAAAAGCACCTTGCTTATCTAGCGTAGCCCATTATTTGAGAAAGATAGATAAAAAGTAGAAAAGGAAGCGAAATACTTCCTTTTCTACTTTTTTTGTATACTTATTCATAATAAGTGTTATTTAAATGGTATCATTTGCTTTTGCGAGTAGTTGGAAACTATACTATTTATAAAGGATTATGCATATTTTTTGCATTCGCATAGTTATTTATTTTATCTGATAAAAACAGATAGCCAGATAGGAATAACTATGCTATATTTATAATATCATTATAATGTATGCGTATTCAAAAAAGGAGCTTTGGTAACAATAAAAACAGGAGGAGAAAAAATGAATGGATTAATGAGTTGGATGGAGAAGTATATTTTGCCAGTTGCAACGAAAATCGGGTCGGAGAAACACTTGGTTGCATTGAGAGATGCTTTTATTGGTACGATGCCAGCTACGATGGCAGGAGCAATTGCTGTTTTACTGAACGCATTTATGCGGGATTTTCCGAATACGTATCTAGGTGAAGGGAATGCAATCACGACATTTTTTACCCCAGTCATTGGCGTAAATGGATTGATCTGGAATGGTACTTTAGCTATTATGGCAGTGGTCTTTGTCTTATCACTAGGAGCGAATCTAGCGAAAGCCTATGAGGTCGATCCTGTCTCAGGAAGTATTGTTTCTCTGGTTGCTTTTATTATCGGCTTACCCGATGCAGCAACAGCGGTGTTGACGTTGCCCGAGAAGCTTTCGCAAGACGCAGCAGATTTGATTACTTCTGCAGGTGGTGTGATTGCTGGAACGCCAGACGGAGGACAAACGTTATCAGTAGGCGCATGGGGCTATTTTAATTTTGGTAAATATATGGGTGGGTCTGGTTTGTTCACTGCTATGATCTTTGGATTTATTTCTGTCATTATTTTTGCGATTCTGATCAAGAAAAAGATCATCATACGGATGCCGGATTCTGTGCCACCTGCTGTAGCAAGAGCTTTTGCGGCAATTATTCCTGCATTAGTTTCTTTATACGTCGTTGGAGTGATTAATTATATCTTTAGACAAACAGCTGGTGAGCCGCTGATTGACTGGATTTCTGAAGCCATCCAATCTCCTTTGATGAACTTGTCACAAGGTTACGGAGCGGTCTTTATCATTGTTCTTCTTGTGCATGTTCTTTGGTTTTTTGGTCTTCACGGCACAAATATCATGTCACCTGTTTTGCAGACCTTATATGGTACCGCGATGGTCGAAAACACGAATGCCTTTCAAAATAATGAACCCATTCCTTTCAAATGGGTGGCAGGTTCTTTTGAAGCTTTTGTCTGGCCGGGGGGAGCTGGAGTCACGCTGGTGTTGATCGTTATGATTTTATTTTTATCTAAACGGGCAGATTATAAAACGGTAGGAAAGTTGGGGCTTGCACCAGGAATCTTCAATATCAATGAACCAGTGATGTTTGGTCTTCCTGTTGTGTTGAATCCGCTGTTGATGATTCCGTTCATCTTGGCACCTCTTGCGACTGCAACGATCGCCTATTTTGCCACGATGGCTGGGCTTGTTCGTCCGGTTGTAGTAAATGTGATCTGGGTCATGCCAACGATCATCAGTGGATTTTTAGCTACTGCGGGAGATTGGCGAGCCATCGTTTTAACAACCATTAATTTAATAGTAGCTGCTTTGATCTGGGCGCCATTTATTTTAGCAGCAAACCGCTTAGATCTAAATTTAGGTGAACCAGAGGAATAGAACTTTTCTATTGCAAAACAAACTCCTTGATATGAGACGCGTTTCATACACTATACTCAAAGTATCAAAAGGAGGGCTTGCAATGAATACCTATGTAGAGATAACAGATGGCACAACGAACAATTATTTTTATGCGTTTGTCGAGTTTAAGGGTTCCATATTAACGTTGTACAGTTTTCAAGGGCTGAATAAGAATATAGTAAAAGAAATACCGATGAATGAAATCGAAACGTTGACAAAAGATATATATTGGGGTGGCCAGCGGATCAGTTTTTCTCATGATGGAAAAATGTATCAGTTTTTTGAATGCGGTCCAGCTGTGGTAGACTATTTACAAGAAAATCTTTTTGTATAGGTGGCGAAGCAGCAGTGGCAAATATTCGAGATATCGCAAAGCTCACAGGTTATTCAGTTTCTACTATTTCACGTGTGATCAATGGACATCCATATGTAGATGAGGAAAAAAGGAAAGAAATACTTGCGGTCATGAAAGAAGTCGATTATATCCCTAATGCAAAAGCCAGACAGTTGAGTTATGGAAAAACGAAAAGTATCGGAGTAATCTTGCCTTATACCAACCATCCGTACTTTGATCAGCTGATCAGTGGGATCATTGAAGAGGCGTTTGACTATGATTACAAAGTGACGCTTTTACCGACGGGTTATCAGAAAGAAAAAGAGCGAAGCTATCTTGAAGAATTTGCAGCTAAAGCGTTCGATGGTTTGATCATCACATCTCGTGCCAATACACTAGAAGATTTGCTGGATTATCAAAAATATGGTCCTCTAGTTTTTTGTGAAGAAATCAAGGAAAAACAGGCAAGTTGCGTCTTTATTGATCGAGAACAATCGATTACAGAAGGTCTTTCTTATTTGAAGCAGCAAGGGGTAAAACGATTGGGCATCACATTGGGGCGAAGTGGCAGGCTGAGTTATAATTCAAAGATCACTTTGCAACTATGTCGTCGACTTTTTCCATTTTTTGATGAGTCACTTGTTTTTTGGGATTGCATAGATGCAGAGAAAGGAAAACAAGCAGGTATCTTTTTTAAAGATCATAGAGTTGATGGGGTCTTTACAAATTCGGATATGGTCGCAGCAGGCATCTTGCAAAGCTATCTGCAAGATAAGACACCAGTGGTGATTGGACGCGATAATTTGCTGATCAGCGAGCTTCTTGGCTTTCCAACGATCGATCACCATCTGGAAGCTTGCGGAGAAATGGCTTTTCAATTGTTTCTTACAGAAAAAAAGGATAAAGTGAAAATACCTTATACGTTTATTCAACGCTGAATTTTGGCAAAACACTTGTAAAAAATGAATCAGACACCAAATGTTAGTATAAAAAATCTAACTTTGGTGTCTGATGTTTTGTTGTTCGGTCGTTTTTGTCGGATCATGTAAACTATTATGCCTTTTTTTGGATGATTTCATTTAATGCTTTCGCTGCACCTTGACCACTTCGTTCGTCATAATATGCAGTGAATCGTTCATCGGCTTCGTACATCATCCCTAATCCTTTATGCGCTTCTGGCTGATATTCAGACCAGCTGTAAGATAACCACTTCTTATGAGCTTGAAAGATGCGATCTGCTAAGTTTTCATCTGCAGAGGCTTGTAAATAAAGAGTGAGATCAGCTAACATATGCTTTTCAACAGTTTGCATTTCTTCATACGTTTCTTTATCCATATTCATCCATTTTTCGTTGGATGCTGTAACCTTTTCTTCCCCGTATTTTTGTCGAATCTCTTGTCCATAAGTTTCTTCATTTTCTTTCAATTTTTGTTGTTTGAACCCTTCAAATTTTTCTTTATCACTCATTTTTCTTCCTCCTTCGTACCTATCAAGTGTTTGTTGGACAGTTGCCAAGAGGATGTCGATTTGTGCCCGTTTTTCTAGAAGCATCTGCTGATGTTCGATTAAAGCTTTCTGGTGGTCAAAATGCGGATTATCTAAGATTTCTTGAATATCCTCCAACTTGAATGCCAACGTTCGATAAAATAAGATATGTTGCAGACGATCGACTTCTTTTTTGCCATAAATCCGATAGCCTGAGGAATTGATCCTAGCTGGCTTTAGCAGTCCAATCTCATCATAAAAGCGCAAGGTTCTCGGACTGACTCCCGATATCTCTGACATTTTCTTTATTGTGTATTCCATTATTTTTCCTCCTGACAAATGTAAGCATAATCCTTTACGTAACGAGAAGGTCAAGAAAAAAGTGTATTTTTTTCTCATAAAATTATGTTATACTATTAAGTGATAAAAGGTAAATCCTTTTGTTTTTTAAGGTTCAATTGTAACCGATTCCTTCATGTTGGGGACGACGGGGAATATATATGGGATTGAATCTAAATCGACTATATAGAAAAGAGGAATGAGATGAAGCTAATCGAAACACCTGTGAATAGTAATTTAAATATTAAGACATTTTATCCTAAAGTAGTAGAATTTTTTTTTGGGAATACGGCCATTAATTATTACAAATTATTTTCGTTAGATCGGACACAGTTGCTGCTAGTGGACACATATGACAAAAAGCAAGTTGTGATGATCAATACGAAGAAAAAAATCACAAGGCAAGAAATCGACTATGCGATTCATCACGTTTTAAAAATGACACGGGAAGATGTCAAAGTCCATATAGGAGTGAAACAGGAGCTGGAACGTGCCGGAATACAATTCAAACGTCCAAATAAAGATATTGTAGTTGTTGAGCAAAAGAATCCGATGGATTGATGTCCTAATTTATGCTAAACCGCTCCATACTTATGATGTATACAGTAAAAAAGAGGTCGTAAGCCTGCCGTTCAGCTCCGAGTCACAAGAAACAATTTCAAAAAACAGTTTCTTATGTTTTATGGATATTGTGACTTGTGACCGAGGAGTTGGCAGGAGAACACCGTTTATTCGGAAAAAAGGGAATGTGACAGACTTTTGTCGCAGCCCTTTTTTTGGTGTCCAATTATACGAACAGTTGTGGTTTAATTGACGGCAGCTTTTTTCTTTCAGGTCTTTTTAAAAGCAAGTGAAATTTCTTATTTTCATGAGCTTTTTTCAATTCAAGGTATAACTTGACATAATCTGTCTTTCCTTCCAAAAAATTCACTACATAATAACTTGTATCCGTTTCTTTGGGCATAAGATGTACAGAAGAGACGATTAGAAAATCAATGGGTTGTATTTCTTCATAGGATAATTCCTTCAGTTCGATAAAGGACAAGTCTTTTAAAAAATTCTTGATATCTTGGGTAAAAAAATAATTTGTTTCCATCACTAAAGAAACTTGTAACTTAGTTGAATTTTCATTGTCCTCGCAACATTGCAAAGTCAGCCATGCAAATATTTCAGCTAAATCGTTACAGCAAATAGAAAGCCATTGATAATTATGTCGACGCCCCAACTTATTCAAGAAAAAGGTAAAATGCTCTTTTAAATAGTAATAACTTGAAGACTTCTTTTTATGAAAGTAATTCATTAGAAAGAAGAGTGTCGGTACACGCTTTGGAAAAAGATAATAACAAAAAAGAATATTAAATAAATGGAGGTGAACAATTTGATTGTGTTGAAAAACACGGTCATCAGGAAAAATCTCAGTTTGCCAATAATTGTCAAGTTCTTTCAATAAGGAAGAAAGCAGCTGTCCTTTTTTGTCGAATATGTCTAAAGCTTCATTAAGAGTAGGATTCTCATATTGAAAGGTCGGTGCATAAAACACCATAAATTGTGCAAAACGAAATTCACTATCTTGATGAGAGGCGGGAATAGAAAAATGTTCACCAAAAAGGCATTTTATTCGATGATCATTACTAAAAACTGCTTCGCTATAGCGAGGGTCATCCTCTACATAGTGACCTTGTGCAATCCGCTGAGTGGTAATCCCAGCAAAAAGACAAACTTCTTTTTTTCCTACGAAACTCCAATTTAAAGATGTATGCTTAGTAAGTTCAGCCAATTTTTTTAATAACTCAGATTTTGAGACGTAAAAAGCATAATCTTCATTTCCGCGAGAAGCTGCCCAAAGAATATTGAATAATATCAAGCGAATCAAGCGTTCGTCTCCTTTGAAAGATAATTGGCTGCGATTAAAAATGACATCGAATTCCTGTACATAATCGGCTAATGACTGCAGATGCCGCATAGCAGAAGCACGACTAATGAAATTTTCTTGGCAGAATTCCATCAGATTTTTCTCTGGATAGAAAAGAGAAGATTTCATCGCGCGATAAGGGAGGCTCTGCTGGATAAGATAGGAATAATAATAATCATAGTTTAAATCGATTGGCAGATTCTGATTGATCTTGTTTTTTGACAATAATTTGAATCCAGAAAAGCAAAAGTCATCAAATTCATTCTCCATTTCATTCAATATATTTTTTACGACACTAGAAGATAAATCAAGTTTTTTACTGATTTCTTTGATAGTTAATTCATGTTGCTCCTCCAATAGATGAAAAATTGCTAACTTGCGGCGTTCTTTCTGGGTAAACACAATATTGAAAAACATAGGACCTCCTTTTTGATTGCTTATTTCTTTAAATAATTAAAAATACAAATATTTTATAAACTATTATTCAACTCTAGATCATTTCTAGATACCTCTTCATTTTTCTTTATATCCGCTTAAATTATATTTTTCTCATTTTTTTGGTTTTATTCCCATTTTATTGTCTCAAATTTGATCGATAAATACAATTTATTTGAGAAAACACTTCCATTTTTTATGAGTTAATGTTTTTTATTAAGTTGGTTGCTACCTTTTATTATGGATTTAATGGCTGTTTACGGTATTTTTTTGTTATTATATTTTTTAACAACCTCTTTTTAATCTATCTGCAATCTTATTTTAATTAAGTTAAATTTTAGTTGTCGGATAAAAGATGAGAACGACTATATCGGAGCTTTTTGAAAAAATCTCACTAATATTCAAGAAGGGGAAGAGAGGAAATGAAAAAAACGAAAACTGTCTCACATTATGGCAGTGTAGTTTTTATGGTTGCTGTCCTATTTTTATCGCAACTTACGGGACTGTCGCAAATCGCTTTTGCCAAGACTGAGTCTGAAAAAGTAGTAGCTGATGAACATGCGAATATTGTGATCGATTACGAAATGGATGAGGAACTGAAGCAGATACAATGGAGTATGACATATGAGAAGCATGCAAAAGATGAAGCTGAATATCAAATGCAATTTAAGCTGGAAATAGTTGAACACGAAGGATTATTACTGAGAGAAAGCATTCAGGAAATCGAACGAACCTTTGGAAAAGTAGGACCAGTTGATGAGGAATGGTACTACGCAGGTGATTTTTCTTCAGAGAATGAGAGAATTGAAATCGTTTTTAAAACCCTCATAGTAGAAGAATACAATCAATACCATCTAAAAATTACGCCAAGACTAATGAAACAAACAGGAGATGAATTAGAAGAGATATTCATCGGTGACCAGACAGAGTACGTAGTCGCAGTCGATTTATCGGAAAATACTGCCGTACCTGAAATAAATGGGGAGCCTACTGAGATTTCTGATAAGCCAGAAGCATCAAGAGAAGAACCAGTGGAAGAAGCTCAAACAGAAGCGGAAGAAGTTGAAAACTATGCCGCTCCCAGTATATTAGATCCCAATTTGAATGGTGCTTTTGCAGATGCTATTCCTTTAAATCACTTGTTTGCAAGACCAAGTCATATTTTCACACTTGCACCTAATGTCGCAACATTAGATCAAGACTACCGATTAAGTTATATGACGCCTTCAAATTTGAGTTCATTGCTATATAACAGAGGGCATATGGTTTCAACAAGTTCTAATAGGATTGATTTTACGAACATGTCTACGGATATCGGATTTACAAGTTATCTCTATTTTGATGAAGATACAGAGGGAATCACGTTCTTTCTTCATGATGGGAATCCTACTAATTTGTTTTTCAGCAGACGGGGTATCTACAATATGTATGATCCTACAGCAGGGCATTCACCTAAGTCATTAGGAGCGTATTATCACCCAGACCTTTTGACAGGTATAGCTCCTATTGATAAGTATATAGCGAATGGAATGATTCTTGAATTCGATAATAAAATTTCTACTGGCCCTCTTCTAAATATCAATGCATTAGGAGATCGAGAATTCTCTGGTGCCCATATTGCAGCAGCGCCTTCAGGTAGTCCGATTACTAAATCTTTTAAAAAAGACTTTGGCATAAACAGTGAATTTTCGACTAACAGCTGGTGGAAATTGGATATCAACATTACCCCAGCAGGGATGCTTACCTTTACAATGGAGGATCTGCGCCAAACAGGAGGATATGGCATAACAGAAGGCACCATCAATATCAATGACTATTTTACCAATCTTCCATCGAAGAAACTATACTGGGGATTCACTGCGACTGCTGAATTTTCTCTTCTTAGTCCTCGTGCAGATGCAGCAATCTTTTTAACCAATCCACGATTTGAGGTCCAAGGGGAATTGGTGCATGAAATTACAACGCAAGAGCAAGGCGTGATGGTGAATGTGAATGGCAAAAAAATCCCTATCAATACAGAATTGGAACACGCAGTTACATTTTACAACGAAGAAGGCGATGGTAGTATCTTCCTTAATCCTAGTGAAGATAATGGCATCACTATCTTGACTTCTGATGAAGAAGAAAGCAAATCCAATCCTTTTGAGTTTACTGAATTAATCTTATCAGAAGATGGCTATCAACCATATTTTACGTATCAAGAACTAGATAGTAACGGTGAAAATGCTACAAGAATAGATGTAAATGCTTTTTATGATTCATCCACCCAGCGCTTTTATCCAGAGGAAGCTATCGAGATTCCTATAGGAACAGAAGTGACGTTGCATTACAAAACAAAAGTAAAATCAGAGTTTCAAGGGCTTGAATATCATAACGTCTATGAGCGGGTAGAGTTTATTGGGAGAACAGGCACTACAACCGGTGAGTATTATCATGCTCAAGTCGAACATGCAGTTGAATACGAGATCCAGCGTGAACCTAACCACCCACCAGAAATTGACAACTTACGAACGGCAAATGAAACGTTTGGCGAAAAAAATACATTTATTGATTTTCAAGATCCGTTCCATTTTACATTTGATTATCTTGATCCAGACTTAGATCGTTTGTATTACAGCGTATGGATCAATGATGAGTTATTGATTGAAAATCAGATAATCACAGATGCAGAAGAAGAATTCAAAATGCATCAATCACGAGGGTTCAAAATCGATCTAAAAGATTCAGAAGGTGTTTTCGAACTAGGAGAAAATACAATCAAGCTCACCCTTACTGATAATCGACCTATCAATGATGAGATCACTTATCTAGAGCTAAATGGAACCTTCACTGTTGAAGGATTTATCGGATTTGAATTCGTGACAGAAGAATACAGCTGGAAGTATGCTCGATCACAATTGCCAATGAACAGACAAGCACAAGCTCGTGAAGAAGGGATGCGTGTTGTTACTAGAAACACGTTGAATACATCGGATTCATATAGAGTGACCGTATCCGCTGAAGAACTAAATCATGTGGATATGCAACATGCGATTAGTGAAGAGTATCTTGTGTTCAAAAATGAATGGGGAGAAATCGCACTTTCTGCTTTAACGCTTGAGATTGACAAAAAGTATGAATTTTCGGAGGAAGAAGGGCTATTGCTGCGGCTAAACAATCAAGAGGCGTTAGGCGTATATTCTGGAACGATCACGTGGAAAATTGAAGATGTGTTATAGCAAGAAGCTAGCTTTGAAAGGGGGGATCGTATGGCTGGCTAGATACTAGAAAAAAAGTGGAAAGGAGAAAACAATGAAATCAAAAACCCGATACTGGATGATTTCTGTTCTTCTTCTACTCCTGTTCTCGTTATCGATGCCAGTGGTGAATGCTGCTACCCAAGCTGGTGAAACGCATGCAGTCATAGAAATCAATGAACGGGAGATAGGAAAGCAGACTGAAAAGGGAGAAGAAAAACAGAAAAGCAGTTTTCCAGAGGCAAATGAAGCAAAGGCAGGATTGATTTCATTTGTTGGGACGCTGTTGATTATCGGCGTTATTTTAGTCTATCGTCATCAAATACGTGGAGGCGAAAAACATGAAAAATAGATTTTCGCTAGCGTTATGGAGTGCATTATTCATAGGAATGTTTAGCTGTTCTTCTGCTGTTCACGGACAGACCGAGGGCACGACTTCTCTGAAAATCGTTCCTTTGAATGAACAATTTCCACGGATGCTATACATTGATGATTTACTGTTCGTATCGCGCTATACAGATGAACACAATCAAATCCATCGAGAGAGCAACGATTTATCGATTACCTTTCTTGATTCTCGAAAAGAGAGCACAAAATGGCAACTACAACTGAAAACAGAAGACTTCCGTTGTAAAAAAGATGGCCATCTTTTGACTGCCGATTATCAATTAGGCAGAGGAATGTTCAGCGGAAAGAACGAAGAAGCAGTCGAAGGATTGGAAGCTTTCGAATATGATCACCAAGATGCAGGAAAAGAGTATCGTACGATCATCCAGTCAACAGGAAACAAAGAACGTGGAATCGTTACATATACGATTCCTGGCGAGCAGTCAACACTCTCTTTTCCTGAGGGGACATCTAGTGGTCATTACTACTCGAAACATTATTGGCGATTTGTGAATGCAGAATTTTGATGAGAAAAAAAGGAGGACAAAAAATGAAAAAATTAGCAGGGGTTTTAAGTACAAGTGCGATGTTATTTACATGTTTTGCACCAACAGTCATGGCAGCAGAATTTGATGAACCAATGGATGGAACGACCAGAGTGGAGATTACTGACTTTTTAGTAGAGGATGGACTTCCAACTTATCCAGGGATTTTTATACTAGATTCTGTTCCTGATATCGATTTTGGTGAACATACGGTTGCGCAAATCAGCGCAAACACAACTGTCAATGGTACTTTTGATGGCGCATTGCAAGCTTCCGATTTTCGTCCGCTAGAAGCCAGCAAAACAGAAGCTTTAGAATTGATTAGCGAATACACTGGTGTTGAAGATACAACAGAGCTGGCAGCAGCTTGGGAGAATGCTGTAGTTGCGGGAGACTGGGTATTGACAGTCAGTGCAACAAACTTAACAGATGATATTGCTTCTGCTCTTACGATCAATGGAGAAAATATATTAGAATCTGCAACAACTCTTCCGATATCTTATGTTTCCGGTACTTTTGATCATATAAATGAACTCACATCAGAAGCGCCAACACTAACAATCAAAGCGAATACACCGGTTGGAGAGTATACTGGGACAGTTACTTACACAGCAGTGGATTCGATCTAACAGCAGTATTTCAAGTAAAATAATTTGTTTTACTTGAAAACAACCGCAAAAGGATGGAGCGGATAAGCTAACTCCATCCTTTTTACATAAAATGGAGGGATGAAAAGTGAGACGACATTTAGTATTGGTTTTGATAACTTTGTTAATACCGCTAGTTTTTCCTGGAATCGTCGTTTTTGCTGATGAAAATCATGGAGCAGACTATAGCGTCCATCCTATTTTACCGGACAATCAGCGAGAAGGACGTTCATTCTTTGATTTACGAGTAGAACCTGGAACAAAACAGACACTACAGATCCAGATCAATAATTTTTCTGATCAGGAGCAAACGTATTTTATCAATGTCAATACAGCTCAGACAAACGGAAACATAGTGATTGACTACGGACAAAATGAATTACCAGAGGAGTCAATCGTTCAGCAACCCATCTGCGCATTGGTCGATTATCCAAAAGAAGCAGTGATCCCAGGGAATAAAGCAGGAGTCGTTACTTTAGAAGTACAAGCACCTGATACTTCCTTTGATGGAATCTTATTAGGCGGGATCCAAGTGAAAAAAGATTTTTCAGCTGAAAAAGAAGAAAGTAATCAGCCTTTTTTTAGCGAATACGCTTATGTGGTTGGGTTGATGATGAGCGCAAATGACAAGGAAGTTGTGCCGGATCTGAAGTTGAATGAGGTACGTTCCGAAGTGATCACCAACAATGCTGGTGTGGTTGCTGTGCTAGAAAATCCTCAACCAATCAATATCAAGGGAGTGACCGTTGAAGCAACTGTTCATTCAAAAGGACGGGAAGAACCGATAATGACACGAAAAATCGAAAATGGTGGTATTGCTCCTGAATCAGTTTTTGCTATGCCTATTTATCATGGGGAAGCTGGAAATACGAAACCTTTAGAATCGGGGGATTATCAACTTTTAGTCGAAGCACAAGATGAGACAGGGCAAAAGTGGTTGCTGACAAAAGACTTTACGATTACGAAAGAACAAGCAAACTCAGTCAATCATGAGGTTTTTACTGTAGAAAATAATACAAATTCTTTGTTGTATATCATTATCGGGGCCCTAGCAGCAGTTCTTTTAGTCGGTGGTTTCTATGTATATCGCAGAGGAAAGAAATTCCGCAGAAGGTGATTCATATCGAATATTAAGTGAAATCTGGTTTATAAGAAGTAGTAAAGATAAGAGTAGGTGCTGTGACAAAAGTCTTGTTGCAGCCCTTTTTTCCGGATAAACGGTGTTCAATCAGCTGTCCTTCGGTATTAGCTCAACAAACGGCAAAATATGAGGAACTATTTTTCCGTTTGTTTCTCTAATACTCAGGTCAAAACGCTGATTTCACAACCTCTTTCTTAAACGGTGTTCAAAAGCCAGTTTCTCGGTATTAAGTCCAATTTATGCAAAATGTGGAAAGCCATTTTCACAAAATTTTTCTTAATACTCGAAACTAAGCGGCTTTTTCACAACCTCTTTTTCAGAAAATAATGAAGATTTCTTTTCCTATCAATTTTTTTTGTTATAATAGGTAGGAAATGAAAACTTGCCAAGAGGAGTAATACAAGATGAATAATACTTACCCAGACGACAGTTTGACGCTGCATACGGATCTATATCAAATCAATATGATGCAGACATACTGGGAATTAGGTCGAGCTGATTTACATGCTGTTTTTGAATGTTATTTTCGAGAAATGCCTTTTAACCACGGGTACGCGGTTTTTGCAGGATTGGAACGGTTAGTCAATTATTTAGAGAATCTGACGTTTAGTGATTCTGATATTGCTTACTTACGTGGCTTAGAAGTCTATCCTGAAGGGTTTTTGGAGTATTTACAAAATTTTGAATTTAAAGCAACGGTTCGTTCTGCTCGTGAAGGTGAATTAGTTTTTGCAAATGAACCATTGATCCAAGTGGAAGGTCCTTTGGCACATTGTCAATTAGTAGAAACAGCACTGTTGAATATGGTCAATTTCCAAACGTTGATCGCGACAAAAGCAGCTCGCATCAAATCTGTGATCGGAGAAGATCCGCTCTTGGAATTTGGGACTAGACGAGCACAAGAATTGGATGCGGCAGTCTGGGGAACTAGAGCGGCATATATCGGCGGAGCAGATGCTACAAGCAATGTACGTGCTGGAAAGATATTTGGGATACCAGCTAGCGGGACTCATGCGCATTCGTTAGTCCAATCTTATGGAAATGATTATGAAGCATTTATGGCGTACGCTAAAACCCATAAAGACTGTGTGTTCTTAGTCGATACTTATGATACGTTGAAATCAGGTGTGCCAAGTGCAATCCGCGTAGCAAAAGAATTAGGTGATAAAATCAACTTCCAAGGCGTACGTATCGACAGTGGAGATATGGCCTATATATCTAAGCGTGTTCGGGAACAATTAGATGCAGCTGGATTTACGGAAGCAAAAATCTATGCTTCAAATGACTTAGATGAAGCAACGATTTTGAATTTAAAGATGCAAAAAGCTAAAATTGATGTATGGGGTGTCGGAACAAAACTGATCACTGCTTATGATCAGCCAGCCCTTGGTGCAGTATTCAAACTAGTATCAATTGAAGATAGCGAAGGAAATATGGTGGATACGATCAAGTTATCAAGCAATGCGGAAAAAGTGACAACTCCAGGAAAAAAACAAGTATGGCGTATTACTCGAAACTCTGATGGGAAATCTGAAGGAGATTATGTCACATTATGGGATGAAGATCCTCGAGAAGAAGAAGCTATCTTTATGTTTCATCCAGTGCATACGTTTATCAATAAAACTGTTCGGGATTTTACCGCTCGTCCCGTTTTACAAGATATCTTTATCGAAGGAAAAAGAGTATACGAACTACCCGTGCTAAACGAAATCAAAGAATATACAAAAGAAAATCTAGATTCACTATGGGAAGAGTACAAACGAGACTTGAATCCGCAAAAATATCCGGTCGATCTATCTACTGAATGCTGGAACCATAAAATGGCTACGATGGAACGAATGAAAAAAAGCGTAGCAGAACTTCATACAGAAGCATAGGAGGAGAATAAATGAGCCTGCAAACAGAAATCATCCATGAATTAGGTGTCAAACCAACAATTGATCCAACAGAAGAAATTCGTAAAAGTATTGATTTTATGAAAGCTTATTTGAAAAAATATCCGTTTCTTAAAACCTTCGTATTAGGTATTAGCGGAGGTCAAGATTCTACTTTAGCCGGTCGTTTGGCGCAACTAACGATGGAAGAAATGCGTGAAGAAACGAAAGATGAAAGCTATCAATTTATCGCTGTTCGTCTTCCTTATGGTGAACAAGCAGATGAAGAAGATGCAAAAGCTGCCCTTGACTTTATCCAGCCTGATGTCAGTCTGCGAGTAAATATCAAACCTGCTGTTGATGCACAAGTACAAGTATTAAGTGAAGCAGGTGTGGTAATCAGCGATTTTAACAAAGGTAATATCAAAGCACGACAACGAATGATTACACAATATGCCGTAGCCGGAGAAAGAGCAGGAGCTGTATTAGGGACAGATCATGCTGCAGAAAACATCACTGGTTTTTTCACGAAATTTGGTGATGGAGGAGCCGATATCTTACCATTGTTCCGTTTGAACAAACGGCAAGGGAAACAATTGCTTCAAGCATTGAATGCACCGGAAAAGCTATACACAAAAATTCCGACTGCAGATCTTGAAGATGGAAAACCAATGATTGCGGATGAAGTCGCACTAGGTGTTACGTATAACGAAATCGATGATTATCTAGAAGGAAAAGAAGTTCCCGCTCAAGCACAAGAAAAAATCGAAGCGTGGTGGAACAAGACGCAGCATAAACGTCATTTGCCAATTTCTGTTTTGGATGATTTTTGGAAATAACAATAAAATAAAAAAACAGCCGTCCCTTCATAGGGATTGGCTGTTTTTTCTTTATAAAATAGAAAAGAAAACTATCAGCTGTAGTAAACTTTTAATTTGATATCCTGGTCGTAATTACCGAATCCTTTACCAAATAAAGTACAGCCACCTACATGTTCGGCATCTTCTTTTACTTCAATTCGCAAATGCCAAGTGTCTTGATCTTTAGGAATGTCGTTGATCGTGATGTTTGACAAAGGTTCCCCATTCATATTTGTCAAATGTTTGGTGATTCGGATCGTCTTCAGCAAGCCGTATTGATTAAGATTATCTGGATACCAATCAGGCGTATATTTCCCGCGGATATCAGCAAAATCTCCAGGGCTCGTCCATGTTCCTAGCTCTACGCCATTTAGGCTGAAAGTGATATCGGAAGGCCAATTGTCATTTGAAAAAGGAAATTCAGAAGAAATTTCCACAGAAACTTCCAACATTTCTAATGTATCCTCTGCATTCAAAAAATTAGGTGACTGATACTCGACAAACCCGCTGGTAAACCAGAGGATACGAGCATCCATCCTTCGAGGATCCACAAAATAGCGTGGTTCATCCACTTTTCCAATAAAGTCATGGATCGTCGCTAAACCACATGTCGGTTCAATTGCATAATTCGTATAGTGACCAATAGGTATCGATGTTTCTTTCGTGTCAAAAGCATTGAATATTTTTTCTGGGAAACTGATATCTATTTTATCGACACGAAGGCTCGAAATTTTTTGTTGTCCTATTTTCTCTGTTTTGATGATGTTCGCTTCTTCTAACTTTTTCACGTGCATCGTCGTGATCGCGCTGCTTACTCCAAGTTCTTTTGCCAAATCTTTGACATTCATCTTCTTTTTGGAAAGCAGCTGAATGATCCTGATTCTTGTCTTGCTAGCTAATGCTTCATATACCGGTAAGGATTCCTCGTTTATTTGTAGTTGCATAATTTTCCTCGCTTATTTTTCTGTTAACTATATATTAACACTAACATTAATATAGTCAATCGTTTTATAAATTAAAGCTTTTATTATTAACTTTTATATTAATTATATCTAATTTTTATTTTTTAATTAACAAAAATATTATTGACAACGCTTTCTCAAAGAGTTAACATTCATTTATAAATTAATTAAGGAGGAGACACAATGACAGTTGAAGTACAAGAAGAAGTAAAAATCAAAGAGATGAATGAGAATTATCGAAAACCGCTGATTATTCAAAGGGCAGATCCATTTATCTATAAACATGAGGACGGATATTATTATTTCATTGCTTCTGTACCTTCATACGATCGTATTGAATTACGCCGTTCAAGAACGATTGCTGGTCTAGCTTATGCAACACCCCGTACAATCTGGCGAAAACATGAGACGGGCGAGATGAGCAAACTAATCTGGGCTCCAGAGATCCATTATATTGCTGGAAAATGGTATATCTATTTTGCTGCAACGCATACAGAAGAGATTATTGATGGATTGTTCACTCATCGAATGTATTGTTTAGAGTGTGAAGCGCAAGATCCGATGGTAGACGAAAATTGGCACGAAAAGGGTCAAGTGGTGTCGCACTTAGATACTTTTTGTTTAGATGCCACAGTGTTTGAACATAATAATCATTTATATTATGTTTGGGCACAAAAAGACAATGCTATTGAAGGAAATTCTAATTTATATATAGCAGAAATGACTAATCCGTGGACATTGAAAACAGAACCAGTTATGCTGACAAAACCAGAATTTGCGTGGGAATGTAAGGGCTTTAAAGTGAATGAGGGGCCTGCAGTATTGATGCGGAATGGAAAAATTTTCATCACTTATTCTGCAAGCGCTACCGACGAAAATTATTGTATGGGAATGATTTATGCTGATTTGGAATCTGACTTATTGAAAAGAGAAAATTGGACAAAGGTGACAGAACCTGTTTTCCAGAGCGACCTTTCTACACAACAATACGGACCTGGACATAATTCTTTTACTATTGCAGAAGATGGAGAAACAGATATCCTGGTTTATCACTGTCGGGACTATACGGAAATCAAAGGTGATCCGCTATACGACCCGAACAGACACACAAAAGTACAAGCTTTTGGTTGGGGTAACGATGGTTTCCCAATTTTTGGCAAGCCGCTTCCATATTTGAATGACTAAGAGAAAGAGGGAGAATCATGAAAAACGAATCGAATCATTTTTGGAGCTTTGCGGGAACCCATTTTACGTATTTCTTTATCTGGGCAACAGTTTTCGGATTTTTGTCGTTATGGCTGCAGCAAGTAGCAGATCTTGACGGAACGCAAGCAGGTATCATCTTTTCGTTCATGGCATTCGTTTCTTTGTTTTACCAGCCGATATTTGGGATATTGTCGGATAAATTAGCATTCAAAAAGAATCTATTGATAACTATCACGATAGCTGGAATGTTCATTGGCCCATTTTTCCAATGGCTCTTTATTCCTCTTTTATCAATCAATACTTTTTTTGGAGCGATCATCGGCAGTATTTATCTAGCTTTTGTTTTAAATGGTGGCGTAGGAGTAGTTGAGACTTACGTTGAACGGGCAAGTTTAGTGAATAAATTCGAATACGGACATTCGCGTTTAGGCGGTTCGATTGCTGGCGCTGTTGCGGCATTCGTAGGCGGAATTATCTTTACGCAAAATCCTAATTCTATTTTTTGGCTTTGCTCATTTATGGCGACAATCTTAACTGGATTAGTGATTTTTGGAGATAAAGTAAATCTTAAAAGCAGTGAAGTACCAGTAGAGGAAAAAAATGAAGTGACCAGAAAAGAGATTTTCACTTTGTTTAAAAATAAAAACTTTTGGCTCTTGTGTCTATTCTTTGTTGGGACAGCCGCTATCTATGATGTAGTAGATCAGCAATTTGCTATCTACTATCGGACTTTTTTCCATGAGGTATCTCAGGGAACAATCATCTACAGTCGATTGCTTTCAATCCAAGTAGCATTGGAGGCGATGATCATGATCCCAATGCCGAGCCTTATCAATAAAATCGGTGCGAAAAAAGGGATGATCCTGTTTGGCTGTTTGATTTTTATAAGAGTGATGCTTAGTGCATTGGCTCCCAACTGGATCGTATTGTCAGGTGCCCGATTGATTGCAGCCGTAGAAATGCCACTGCTTCTTGTTTCCGTTATGAAATATATTTCTGGCGCATTCGATTGGCGATTGTCAGCAACTGTTTATCTTCTAGGGTTTAATTTCTCCAAGCAAATCTCAGTTTTTGCATTCTCTACTATTGCTGGAAAAATGTATGATAGCATAGGATTTAAAGAAACATATATTTTTCTAGCAGTATTGGTGCTCGTAGTGACGGTTGTTGGTGCGATTGGACTAAAGAATCCAGATAAAAGAATAACACCAGTTGGTTTAGAAAAAGGAATATAGTTTCCTAAAAACAGGAGAAAGAAATAATTAGAAAGAGACAACTGGATATTTCCAAGTTGTCTCTTTCTTGTGTATAATGGATACATATGTACGTACAAATAAAAAGGGGCAAGGTAAATGGCAAAATATCAAGATATTGCAGAAGAGATAAAACAAAAGATCCTTCATGAGGAATACGAAGTAAATACAACCATTCCCTCAGAATTCAAGCTGCAAGAAATATATGACGTCAGCAGACATACGATTCGGCAAGCAATCGCTGTGTTGGTAAATGAGGGCTATCTGCGTAAAGAAAAAGGATCGGGCACATATGTAGATGACAGCTATAAGACAGAAAAAGCACCATTGAACAGAACAAAAACGATCGGTGTCATCACCACATATCTCTCTGATTATATTTTTCCGTCGATTATCCGAGGAATCGAAAATGAATTACGAAAATCTGGGTATTCATTGCTTTTAGCCAGTACGAATAACGATCACGAATTGGAGAAAGAGTGTTTGAAGAAAATGATTGCTTATGGGGTAGATGGTTTGATCGTTGAGCCTACGAAAAGTAATCAGTATAATCCAAACTTAGCACTTTATGTTGCTTTAAGAGAACAAGGTATTCCGATGGTGATGATCAATGCTGCTTATGAAGAGTTAAATGCCTCTTATATTTGTTTAGATGATGTGAAAGTCGGTTTTATGGCAGCAGAATATTTGATAAAAAAAGGACATCAGCGTCTGTTGTTCATTACAAAAATCGACGATCTTCAAGGAAAATACAGGATGAAAGGTTTTATCAGCGCGTGTGAACAGTATAATGTGCGATTTTTGACAGAAGATATCATTACTTTCACCACGGAAACACGAGAAACGATTGCTGAAAAAACAGTACAACGGTTGAAAGAAGAACAAGCTTTAGATGGCATCATTTGCTATAACGATCAAATAGCTAGTTTATTGCTAGATAAGCTGACAGAAAATGGCTATCAAATTCCAGATGACCTATCGATCGTAGGAACAGACGATTCTTCTTTAAGCCATTTAGGAAATAAAAAATTGACAACATTGACGCATCCAAAAGAAAAGTTGGGACAAGATGCCGCACGGTGGATCGTCACAACGATTGAAAAAGGACAGGCACAGCCGAATATTCTTTATGAGCCTGTACTAGTTGAACGGGAAACAGTAAAAGAAAACGAAAAATAAGAGACGGGTTTTTACCGCCTCTTATTTTTTATATCAATTTGAGACTGTGGCAAAAATCATCAAACATGAGAAACTGTGTTTTGAACTTGTTCCTTGTGACTCGGAACTAAGCGGCTCCTCTTGTTTCTTGAAGTTGCCTACTTCTGTCACAACCTCTTTAAGAATGATGGATAGAAATACGTTTAGGATAAGTTTTTTTAGATGCACTTTGTTCGATTTCCTCTAAAGATTTCCCACGAGTCTCTGGTACGATCTCTTGAATAAATAAAACCCCTAAAAAGCAGATGATCCCAAAAATACCGAAAACGATTTCTTGAGACATAGAAGCAGTCATCACAGGAAAAAGCAAGCCGACTAGGAAAGAACCAATCCAATTGAAAGAAGAGGCCAGGCCAGATGCTCGCCCGCGGACAGCTAGTGGGAATATTTCGCCTACGATTACCCATGTCAGTGGAGCCCATGTGCAAGAATAAAATGCGACATAAAGACATAAAAACAAGAGAATCAACAACGAATTTGTATGAGCATCCAGTACAGTTCCTAAAACAGCTGGTAGGATGAAAGAAAGTCCCATCACGCTACCGCCTATTTTCAATAAAGTTCGCCGATTGAACTTGTCTGCAATAACCAAAAAGAGCAAAGAACCAGCAACTAAAATGATTCCTTGGATGATCGGCCACATCAATGCATCGCTCGCTGCATGCCCAGTCGCTTTTTCTACGATCAGTGGAATATAGTAAAAAATAGCATTAGCTCCTTGAAATTGCTGGAATACTGCTACACCAATACCGGCAATAACTAACGAACGATACTTTTCTAAAAATAAAGTATGCCAAGAAGTTACGGTTGTCTTTTCTTGTTTGACATTCAGCTGGATTTGTTCAAATTCCTGTTCAGCTTCGTTTGGTGTCCGAATATAGTTCAATACTCTTTTTGCCTCTTCCAAGCGACCAGATTGCACAAGAAAACGCGGTGACTCTGGTAGAGCTAAAACGCCGAAAAATAAAATCAGTGCAGGGACAGCAGCGAGTCCTAACATCACGCGCCAAGCCATCGTTTCAGGTAACCCTTTTAGCAAATAATCTGCAACATAGGAAAGGAGCATGCCAGAAGCAATCATCACTTGATTGATCCCTGACAATCTTCCCCTTAGTCTAGCAGGAGCCATTTCAGACATATAAGCAGGAACTAGGGCAGATGCAGCGCCAACAGCTAAACCTAGAAGAATCCTTGCTGCAATCAGAAAATAAGAACCATTGTGAGGGGCAGATGCAGAAAGGACAGAACCAGCCATAAAAATAAGTGCAGAAAGAAGAATCATTTTTCGTCGTCCAAGCTTATCAGAAAGAAGACCAGATAAAGAGCCACCAAGGATCGCACCTAACATGACCGAAGACGTGATCCATCCTATCAAAGAAGCCTTACCTGCCAAACCCCAATCATGTTGTAAAAAAGGTAAAGCGCCGGTCATAACACCAATATCATATCCAAATAGAATGCCGCCAAATGCGCCAAAAAAATAAATAAACGATGAGGAAACTTTTTTTTCTTTTTTCATAAGTATTCTCTCCTTCTAGAATTTCGAGAAGGCGGTTGATCAGATTTTGTAAGCAATTTCATTCTATAACTTATGTACGTACAAAACAAGTGTTTTTTATTATATTCTTGAAAATAACCGCTTGACATGTACGTACAAAAGTATACAATAATCATTGTAAGCGCTACTAAAAAAGACGGTTTGATCAGGTTTGACGAGAAGGAGGGAGTTAGATCATTATGAAGGAAGTAAATGCGCAAAGTATGTTAGATGTCATAGATGGTCGTACATCTTTAGGAATTGAGTTTGGATCAACTAGGATCAAAGCTGTATTGATTGATTCATCTTTTACTCCTATTGCCGCTGGTAGTTATGAGTGGGAAAACAAACTAGAAAATGGTATCTGGACCTATTCATTAGAAGATATTTGGAAAGGACTGCGCGTCAGTTACCGAAAAATGGCAGCAGAAGTATTCGAAATCTATGGCGAGAATCTTACAACGATCGGGTCGATTGGGTTCAGTGCAATGATGCACGGTTATCTAGCATTTGATAGCAAGGAACAGTTACTAGTACCATTTCGTACTTGGCGAAATACAATCACTGAAGAAGCAGAACGAATATTAACGGAAAAATTTCAATACAATATTCCGCAGAGATGGAGTATCGCTCATTTGTATCAAGCTATCTTGAATAAAGAAGAACATGTGAGAGAAATTGATTTTTTGACAACGCTTGCAGGGTATGTTCATTGGCAGCTTACTGGTGAGAAAGTACTAGGCGTAGGAGATGCATCAGGCATGTTTCCTATCGATCCTTCAACGAAAACCTACCATCAAGAAATGAAAAATATTTTTGGTCAATTAATCGAAAAAGAGCGTATAGCGATTGATTTGGATCACATTTTGCCTAAAGTTCTAGTAGCAGGAGAAGAAGCTGGCAAGTTGAGCGAATCAGGGGCTTATCTGATCGACCCTACGGGAAACCTGAAGCCAGGAATCCCGATTTGTCCGCCAGAAGGAGATGCAGGAACCGGTATGGTCGCTACGAACAGTGTAGCCAAACGGACAGGGAACATTTCGGCTGGTACTTCCGCCTTCGCTATGATCGTATTAGAAAAAGAACTAGAAAATGTCCATCCGGAAATCGACATGGTCACTACACCTTCAGGAGAACTAGTAGGTATGGTTCATACGAATAACTGCTCTTCGGATATCAATGCTTGGGTCAATATTTTTGAAGAATTTACCAATTCTTTGGGTATGGAGATAAGCAGAGATAAATTATTCACGGTATTATTCAACAAAGCGCTAGAAGGCGATACGGATTGCGGGGGATTACTTTCTTATGGTTATTTTTCCGGTGAAAACATTACAGGAGTAAATGAAGGAAGGCCATTATTTGTACGTACACCAGGTAGCCGTTTTGATTTAGCGAATTTCATGCGGATCCATTTAGCCAGTGCTTTTGGCGCAATGAGAATCGGAATGGATATATTGAAATCTGAGGATGTCCAAATTGATCGTTTAGTGGGGCATGGGGGGATTTTTAAAACACCAGAAGTTGGCCAGCGGATTCTAGCATCTGCTATGGAGGCGCCAGTTACAGTGATGGACACAGCCGGAGAAGGTGGAGCGTGGGGGATCGCGTTATTAGCAGCCTATATGATGGATCGACATGGGAAATCTTTAGAAAACTTCTTGGCAGAAGACGTGTTTGGACAAGACCAAGGAATCACCATCACACCTTCAGCAGAAGAAATAGCAGGCTATCAGATATTTATGAGTCGTTACCGTGAGGGGATCGACATTGAAAAAACAGCGATTCATCAATTGCAAGAAAAAGGAGTGATAGAAAATGCTGGAACAACTGAAAGAAGAAGTGTATCAAGCAAATCTTGACTTGCCTAAACACGGACTTGTCAAATATACATGGGGAAATGTGAGCGCTTTTGATCCTGATACACAATATTTCGTTATCAAACCTAGCGGGGTCAGCTATGAAGAGATGACAGCAGACGACATGGTCGTTGTGGACTTGGACAATCATATCATTGAAGGCAAACTCAATCCCTCTTCGGATACGCCTACTCATGCTGTTTTATATCGTTCATTTCCTCAAATCGGAGGAATCGTCCATACTCACTCGACATGGGCGACGATCTGGGCACAAGCAGGATTGGATGTTCCTGCGATGGGGACGACGCATGCAGATACTTTTTATGGATCGGTACCTTGTGCTCGATTTTTGACACAACAGGAAATCGACAGCGGATACGAATATGAAACAGGAAAAGTTATCATAGAAACATTCAAAGAACGCAAAATTGATCCCTTAGCAATTCCAGGGGTACTTTTACACGGACACGGTCCATTTACTTGGGGGAAAGATGCGCAAAGTGCGGTAATGAACGCAGTCGTACTAGATGAAGTATGCAAGATGAATTTATTTACCAGACAGCTCAATTCATTTTCAGAAGAGCTGCCTCAACGGATTTTAGATAAACATTATTTACGAAAACACGGAAAAAATGCGTATTACGGACAAAACAAATAAAAGGAGTGGCTAATTATGTTGAATATTGGAGAAAAAGAATTTTGGTTTGTTGTAGGATCACAGCATTTATATGGGGAAGAAGCACTGCGAGAAGTAAAGAAACATGCACAAGAAATGGTCGATGAACTGAATGAAAATGGCCAATTGCCTTATCCTATCCGCCTTCAAGAATTAGCAGTTACTGCTGATACGATCACAAAAATCATGAAAGAGGTCAATTATCGAGAAGAAGTAGCAGGTGTGATCACTTGGATGCATACTTTCTCACCAGCAAAAATGTGGATCCGTGGGACAAAGCTTCTACAAAAACCATTGCTTCATTTAGCTACGCAATATAACGAAAGCATTCCTTGGAAAACGATCGATATGGATTTCATGAATTTAAATCAATCCGCTCATGGCGACCGCGAATATGGGTTCATCAATGCTCGATTAAATAAACAAAATAAAATCGTCGTTGGCTACTGGAAACGACCTGAGATCCAAAAAGAGATTGCTGATTGGATGGATGTTGCAGTAGCCTATAATGAAAGTTTTGGAATAAAAGTGGCTCGTTTTGGTGACAACATGAGAAACGTGGGTGTCACAGAAGGAGACAAAGTGGAAGCACAGATTCAATTTGGTTGGACTGTTGATTATTTTGGTATCGGAGATCTTGTACAAGTAATCGATCGCGTGTCAGACGAAGAAGTCGAACAATTATTTGAAGAGTACAAGGAATTGTATACCTTCGACTATGGTGATTATGAAGAAAAGACATGGGAAGAACATGTAAAAGTACAAGCTCAGCAGGAAATCGGTATTCGCCGTTTCTTAGAAGAAGGAGGCTATAACGCTTTTACGACTAATTTTGAAGACCTTTATGGAATGAAACAACTGCCTGGACTAGCTGTACAACGTTTGATGGCAGAAGGATACGGTTTTGCTGGGGAAGGCGACTGGAAAACTGCAGCGATTGATCGGTTGCTGAAAATCATGGCTCGAGGAAAAGATACAGGATTCATGGAAGATTATACTTACGAGCTAGCTAGTGGCCAAGAAGCAATCTTGGAATCCCATATGATGGAAGTAGATCCGACGCTTGCTGCGACGAAACCAAGAATCGTTGTTTCTCCTTTATCAATGGGAGATAGAGAAGATCCGGCGCGTCTTGTATTTGATGGGAAAGCAGGAGAAGGGGTAGTCGTATCAATGGCAGATTTCGGTACGCATTATAAACTGCTGATCAATGAAGTAGAAGCCTTTGAACCAACGACTGAAGCACCTAATTTGCCTGTTGCACGTGTGTTATGGAAAACTAAACCGAATTTCCATGAAGGTGTCCATTCATGGATTCAGGCAGGTGGCGGTCATCATACCGTTGTCTCGCTAAATCTAACAACAGATCAAATTGAAACATGGGCAAAATTAGTTGAGTTGGAAACAGTTGTTATTAGATAAAAAGAGGTTGTGAAAAAGCCACTTAGTTTTAAGAAATAAGTAGAGATTGACGAAATTTGCTTTTCAACTATTTTTGAAATTTTGGCTTATCATCAATGTCAGCTAACTGAACACCATTTATCAAGAAATCTCACCCACAATATTTTGCTCTCAAAAATAAGGCTTATGGCAGTAACTTGTCATGGCCTTATTTTTATCACTAAGCCTACTCTGCTCTAACTGCTATTTTTGCTTCTAGGAAGTCAAATGGTAAACAGTTGTCTAATTGCAAAAATTTCGAGATACTTGTTAGTAAGGAGGGGGTTTTATGTATCACGTTCATTTGATTGATGCTATTCCAGAACAAGAGATAGAAAAGTTACAAGGGGAATATTTCAAAATAATAGATGATTTGCCAGCCGAAGGAATAGTCATTCGTAGTACGAAAGTGAAAGACGAATGGCTTACACCAGATTTGCTAGCAATTTCAAGAGCTGGTGTTGGGGTGAACACGATCAACGTTGAAAAAGCTTCTGAAAACGGAACGATCGTCATGAATACACCAGGTGTAAATGCTAATGCAGTAAAAGAGCTTGTTTTGTGCTGTTTGCTCTTATCTTCCCGTCCGATAATCGAAGCAAGTCGTATGGTACAAACACTAACAGGTCCTAATATTTTAGAACAGGCAGAAAACAAAAGAAGTGCTTATGTGGGACGAGAGTTGCAAGGCAAAACCATTGGCCTTCTTGGTCTTGGCGCGGTAGGTACAAAAGTAGCGCTAAGTTGCTATGGCTTAGGGATGGATGTCTTGGGTTATTCTATCCGCGATGCCCAGTTGGATTATGTTCGGCAAGCAGATTTAGAAACAGTTCTTTCTGCCTCGGATTACATCGTAGTCATGCTGCCATTGACAGAAGATACAAAAGGATTGATCGATCAGGTGAATATAGAAAAAATGAAAAAAGATGCTGTACTTATCAATGTAGGAAGAAGTGAAATCGTTGATAAATATGCTGTTATGCAAGCATTGGAAAAACAACATCTGGCCAAATACGTGACTGATTTCCCAGAAGAAGAGTTCTTAGAAAATGACCGTATACTTATGTTGCCTCATCTAGGGGGATCGACTCAGGAAGCTTTGGCAGACAGCGGACGTTTGGCAGTTGAAGCCTTAAAAGATTATCTTTTGTTCGGTACGGTTAGAGAAGCGGTCAATTATCCATCCGCACGAATGTTTTTCCAAGCGCCGTTTCGATTCACTATATTTTATCAAAAGAAAACCAATATATTAGCAGAGATATTTTCTCTGCTGAATGAGAACGAGCTAGCGATCGCAGATATATCGCGTAACCATAAGAATGAGCATGTCTACATATTGATTGACATAGACAGTACTGATTTTGAACAGCTCAATCAAGTGAAACAACAGCTAGAAAAAATTTCTGGAGTACGAAAAGTCCGCTTATTAAAGAAACCAGAAAGGTCATAAAGCAAGAGAATATTTGGATTTCATTAATTCTTCTTTCCGTTCTTTACTTTCGAATTTCGTACAACTAAAATAAGAGAAACAACATTCTTTTGTTGATAGAAATGAAGGAGCAAGCATTTGAAAAGATATATAAGCAGACTTTCAACCAAACAGAAAAAGATTTTAAAAGGAACAGCAACGATCATCAGTATCTTTTTTCTTGTTGTTTTTAGTAATTTGTTTTTGCAATGGTGTCAAAATGATCTATCCGTAGACCTTGCGTTGAAATTTGCTTTTTCTTGGCATACGGAAAAATTCTTCTTAGCCTGTCTCGTCTTGCTGATCATTCTTATTTTTCTGATTGCACTAGCAGGATCTGTCCCTTTAGGTTCCCTTACGTATGTCGTAACCATCGGTGTGTTAGGTTTTGCAAATTATATGAAAATGAGTTATCGGCAAGAACCGATTTATCCAGACGATTTGAAGATGATCACTGAAATCGGATTGCTGAAAGATATGACCGGCACTATGCTGTTTACAGTGATCTTAGCTGCCGCAGGAACAGTGCTAGGATTGTTTTGCTGGTACATGTTTCGAAGCCTGAAAAAAGGAAGGCGATTCCAATTGATCCGATTAACGACACTGCTTGTGGCAATTGGACTACTAGGATATATCAGTAATTTCAACAATCCCGATAATTTGTTGCGAAAAGCATATAATAAAACGGCACTATGGATACCTTACAGTCAGAAAATGAACTACTATAACACTGGTTTTATCGGTGGGTTTTTGTACAATCTGAAGGTAGAACCAATGGATGAACCTGAAGGATATTCGAAAGCAAAGATCAAAGAAATCACTGAAAAATACCAGAAGCTAGCAGATGAAAAAAATAAAGCTGTAGAGGAAGAGTCGCCGAACATCGTGTTCGTGATGAGTGAAAGTTTCTCAGATCCTAGTCGATTAAACGGCGTAGAAGTATCTGGTGAGCCATTGGCAGATTATTATGAAGTAGCTGATCAAACATATAGTGGCAATATGCTTTCTCAAAACTATGGCGGTGGAACAGCAAATATCGAATTCGAAGCATTGACTGGTTTTTCTATGGCGTTATTTAATGCGCAACTCACCACCCCTTACACGATGCTTGTACCAAAAATGGATCAGCTTCCTTCTATCGTTTCAGCGTTAAACGCACAATCATACCAGACGACAGCGATCCATCCATACAATACTTCGATGTATAAAAGAGAGGATGTTTATCAGACATTAGGATTTGACCAGTTCATCAGCGAGCGTACGATGACCTATACGGATACGATAGAGAATAATCCATATATTTCTGATGAGTCAGCTTACAAAGAAGTAATGACACTTCTCAAGGAAGAAAAAGCACCTCAGTTCATTCATTTAGTCACGATGCAGACACATATGCCTTACAATGGAAAGTATGATAGACTGGGCTATTCTGCAGAAATTTCAGATGGAAGTGGGACGCTTGACTTAGAGAATTATCTGCAAGATATTTCCTATAGCAGCGCGGCACTGAAGCAGTTCACGGAAGAATTGAAGAATCTTTCTAGAAGGACTCTAGTTGTTTTTTGGGGGGATCATCTGCCAGGAATCTATTCAGATACCATCCAAGCCAAAAATGATAAACAAACATTACATGAAACACAATTCTTGATGTTCGACAGTAAAGGGAAATTAGAAAAGCAAACGACTCAAGATGCAATCACCAGTCCTTTTTATTTTGCAGCGAATCTAATGGAACAGACGAATCAGACAACGAATGGTTTTTATCAGCTGCTTTTATCATTAGAACAAGAACTTCCGGCGTTTGAACGAGAACTGTACTATCAAAACGGACAGTGGTATAAAGAAGCGCAATTCAATCGCTCGCAACAAGAGATTTACGACGAATATCAATTGATTCAATATGACATTGTCGCAGGGAAACAATATAGTTTAGCAGATGGTTTCTTTGAGCACGAATAAAAATGGCGAGCTGTATAGAAACCATTAAATTTTTTCAAGTACTTGTCATTTGAGGATAAAAACAAGTAGAATAAATAATAACAATAATGGAGAAAGTAGGAAAACAAACATGTTACCGAATATTGGCTATTATGTGCAGTCCATCGATCAAATCGTCAAGGAAACCGAAGCAATCGGAGAAGGAATGCATCCGAAATATGAAGTGATCAGAAACGCAATCGATGAAGGAAAAACAAGTGAACTGGACAGATCGATCCTTGAAGAGACCGTACAGTTATTTGAAGAAGGAACAAAAAAATATCGGGCAATGCTTAAGAAAGTCAGTACATTGCGCCCACCAGCAAAAGCAATGGGCATTCATAAAAATTTTGAAAAAGCTTATCTTTCATATGTAGCAGGCTGTGAAGAAATGATTCAAAGTATTGATCTTGAGTCAGGAGTAGATAAAGATTTATTCAATACATCTGAAGCAAAACAAGACCAAGCGACTGACCAATTGACAGCTGCCATCCAAAAAATGACTAATTTGTTATTGAAAAAATAAAAGAAAAATTTGATGATAATAAAAACTAGAGTTATCTAATATAAATGTAATATTGTCTTTATGATAGAGTGAACAAAATCCTTTATGATAAGAACATACCTATAACCAACAACCTTGTACTTACTCAAAATTGAGTAAATACTCCTTTTCCGCAGAGTCTAACCAACTCGGCGGTTTTTTTATTTATAGAAAAGGACATCAGAACAGATGAAAAAGTCTTGCGCTGATGTCCTTTTCAGATAGTATGGAAGGTTGATTAGTTTTCTACATTCCGTACATATTGTTCAAAGTAGTTCTGTAAATCGGCTTTGAGTTTCTGATATTCCTCTTCGCTATACTCTTTATCTTCGGTTTTTCCATCAAAGAAAGGAATATTCAGTTCTTCCCGCAGCCTGTCTAATACGTCTTGCTGATTCATTTTATTCTCCTTTTCTTGCTAACGATCAAAATAAACACAGACACATTCTGGTGCATAGACATCTTTTTGCAATAATTCCAGTAATCCTGTTTCAGGATGACGGCGGTATAATGTCAGATTATCGGTATTCTGATTAGCACATACGACAAAATCATTGCTTGGATCTAGTGCGAAATCGCGAGGAAAATCGCCTTCTGTTGAGATGATTTGTTTATTTTGGATGTAAGAACCATCTTCGGAAACTGCGAATACGGCAATCGAGTTGTGTCCCCGATTAGAAGCGTAAAGGAACTTGCCATCATTGGAAATGCGAATAGCAGCCCCTCCATTTTCACCGTCGAATTCTTCTGGCAAGGTCGATATTTTCTGTAATTCTTCAAAATCACCTGTTTCTTTATCATAAGAAAGCACTCGGACTGTGCTGTCTAATTCACCAAATAAATAGGCGAATTGTCCATTCGGATGAAAGACGAGATGGCGAGGGCCTGTTCCTGGCTCTGCAGTGAAGGTAGTTACAAGATTCAATTTGCCGTTTTCGGACACATCATAAGTATACACACGATCTGTACCAAGATCACATACGACTAATCGTTGGTCAGGAGTCAGATCCGTATAATGGACATGCGCATGATCTTGGTTTTTATGAGGGCCTGTCGCTTCTTGATGGAATACTGAATCCGCTGCTTTCAGCTCGCCATCTCCTAATATGTGATAGACATTTACTTCGCCTTTATGGTAGTTGGCCCCATAGAGCAATTGCCGTGTTTCATCAACCGCTACATAACATAAAGGAGCCCCAGACTCTGTTACCGCATTCAAAAAATGAAAATCCTTATCGTACGCACCGGCACCACCTAATCCGTCTACACTGGTAACCGTGTAAAGATTGCCAGCTTTGCTTTTTGCTAGGTAGGTAGGGCTGTTCTCTTCAACAGCCAATGAAAGACTGGATAATTCTTCTTTTTCTGTATCAAGATCGATCGTATAGATTCCTTTGCTTTCGCGACGCGTATAGGTTCCTAAAATTATCTTTTCGATCATATGAGCTGATTCCTCCTAATGGTAATGAAATAGTTTTCGTTTTTATTCTATCACATAATTATTCCCCACGGCTAAAGAATGAGAATGTGTTATACTGTTTTTGAAAGCAAGTAAAGGAGAGAGTGCGATGATTCAGGCAACGATTACAGAAATTGGAACAGAAGCAATAAACAAGGAAGAACCGATGCTGATTTTGTTCGATAAAACAGCAACAGCTGCCTTGCGAAAATATTCGGTGATTCAAGAGGTGTCGAAAGATGAACCTTTTTCTTTGAAAGCAGGCGGAACGATTACTTTTGATGATCAGTCGTATACGATCGATTATGTCGGTCCGATGGCCAATGGAAATTTAGAGACGGTAGCTCACGTATCATTGATTTTTGATACCTGTCCAGAAGAAGGACAAATTGCAAACGGAATCTATCTCCATCCGCATGAACTGCCTGCTATTGGTTTGGGAAGCCAAATTATTTATAACTAACGGGAGGACTTATGGAAGGGAAAAATAAGAAGAACAGACCGGTGTCTTGGTTTTGGCGCTGGTTTTTAAATAATCAAGTGGTCACAGCTTTACTTGTTGTATTGTTAATATTGCTGATCGTCTTTTTATTTACAAAAGTTTCTTATTTGTTTGCACCGATCTGGCAATTTTTAGCAATCGTAGGACTACCTATCATTCTAGCAGGCATCTTGTATTACTTGATGAATCCAGTAGTTGATTACTTTGAGAAGCGAAAAGTACCAAGGCTCTATAGTATCATTGGGCTGTTTGTTTTGGTCGTTGCATTAATCGTATGGGGAAGCGTAGTGATCATACCTAAGATCCAGGAACAAACAGTCAGCTTTATCAGTAACTTTCCTCAATACGTTGATACGATCGATAATAAATTGACCGAGATCTTGAGAGACCCGCTGTTCAACCAATTTCGAGAACAGTTGGAAACAGCAGGTGATAAGTTCATGAATTCAGCAGGTGATATGATCCAAGACATATCTAAGAGTACAGTTCAGAGTCTTGGGAGTTTTGTTGGTGCGGTAGCGACTATTTTAGTAGCTTTGCTGACGATGCCGTTTATCTTATTTTATTTATTGAAAGATGGTAAGCGATTAGCCCCTTATTTCGTCAAGTTTTTACCAACACGCATGCAAAAACCGACGTTGAATGTGCTGAGTGAAATGAATAGTCAAGTTTCCTCATATATAAGAGGGCAATTAACTGTGGCTTTTGCTGTGGCAATCATGTTTATGATTGGTTTTGCAATCATTGGTTTAGAATATGCTGTCACGTTGGGAATCATTGCAGGGTTCTTGAATCTGATCCCATACTTAGGCTCATTTTTAGCAATGATTCCAGCCATCTTTTTAGCTATTGTGGCAGGTCCATTCATGATCATCAAGGTACTGATCGTTTTTGCAGTAGAACAGACAATAGAAGGACGCTTGATCTCTCCGTTAGTATTGGGAAATCAGTTAGCAATTCATCCAGTAACGATCTTATTAGTGCTGCTGACGTCAGGGAAATTGTTCGGGATCGTTGGTGTGATCTTGGGGATTCCTGTTTATGCAGCAGCTAAAGTAGTGATCACTCATGTTTTTGAATGGTATACAACGATTTCTTCTCTTTATGAAGAAAATCCGTTGAAAAAGCAGAAAGAATAACAAAAAGAGACAGAGGAAAATATCCAAAGCACAAATGTTACTTTGAAGATTTTTCCCTCTGTCTCTTTTATATACATTTACCTCAATTTTAAAATGATTTACCTAAAGCAGTAGCTTTATCTAATGCATTTTGCATCAACTCATCTGCACGGTCAGGGTCATAATCGATTCCTTCGATGAATAGCTGTTCTACTTGATCGATGCCTACAAAGTTCAAAATACCTTTTACATATTGAGAGGCAAAGTCTTGTCCGTTGTATACACCGCCATTAGATTGGATGTGCAGTGCTTTTTTACCTGTCACTAATCCTTCTGGCCCGTTTTCTGTATAGCGGAACGTTTTTCCAGCTACATTGACAGTATCGAACCAAGCTTTTAATTTTGTTGGGATATTTAGATTCCATAAGGCGTTTGCGATAACGATTTTATCAGCAGCAAGGAACTGCTCAGTCAATTCATTGAAACGAGCGATTTTTTGTTGTTGACTTTCTGATAAGGAAGTGAATTCTGCACCAGCACGTAATGCCTCCCAACCTGATAATAATTCTTCATCGATTTCTGGAATATCATCGCGATAAAGTTCCAAAACAGTCACTTCATCATCTGGATGATTTTCTTTATAACTTGTTAAAAAAGACGTCAATGCCTTAACTGTACGTGATTCTTCTGCAGTTAGGGGATGACCTTTGACTACTAAAACAGATGCCATATGCTTACCTTCTCCTTTTTTTGCTATGATTGTTATAACTATGACTAACAAAATCAGTTTACTCGAAAAAGAAAAGGCTATCAAGTCATATTGATAAGGTTGAAAAATAAATAACTAAAAAAAGACAGGATATAAAAGAAGCTGTGACACGATTTTTGTCACAGCCCCCTTTGAATCTAACAAGCAATGTTCAAGCAACGCTTGACTGAAGAGCTTCCATCCCACCAATGATATAAACAGCACGAAATCCGCTAGCAGTAAGTTGATCGGCTAATGCTTCTGATCGTCTGCCTGTGTAGCTTAGAATATAATAAAGTTTTTTTGGATCTAGATTTTTTAATTGTCTTGGCAAGATAGCAGCGGGGATAGAAAGCGAGTGGCTTAAGTGTTTTTTTGTGTAATCTAAAGTATTTCTTGTATCTAAAACGATGCTGTCAGCATCGAGAGGCAATTTATTGAAGTCTTGGACACTAATTGATTGGGCCATTTATCTCATCCTTTGTTTAGTATGTGGCTATTTTAATGGGCAGCTCTCATTAATTCAAATGGAAGGATTCCTCTTATCATTTTTTTTATGTATCGGATAATAATGAAAAAAACTATGCAAATGTCTTGCAAAACAGGTGGGAGGTGTTATAATGACATAGCGTCATATGACAATGTGTCATCTTAGAAGAAAGGAGGAACCATATGCCGACACAGACATTTTTCCATTTGCCGAAAGAAAAACAAAAAAGGTTAATTGAAGCGGCGAGAATCGAGTTTTCTAGAGTACCTTTGAAAGAAGCCTCGATTGCTAATATCGTCAAATTAGCGGATATCCCTAGAGGCAGTTTCTATCAGTATTTTGAAGATAAAGAGGATCTTTATTTTTATTACTTTGAGACAATGAGACGTGACAGCTCTAAAGATATGTTGCAACTAATAAAAGAATCCGATGGTGATCTATTCAAAGGATTCGAATCCTATTTTTCTAAAATGATTTATGAGATTTTGGAAGGTGAGAATGCTTCTTTTTATCGTAACTTGTTTATGAACATGGATTACCGTGCCTCAAGAAAAGTCGCTCCTCATACGAGTCGCCAAAAAACGCCTCATGATCCACATAAAGAACACAAACAAGATGCAAAAGAGTTGCTTGAATTGATTGATCGGACGAAGTTGAAAGTAAAAAATGATCATGAATTGGAGTTACTGATCCAATTAGTCATGAATACTGTATTTACAACAATTGCGCATTCGTATCGCTTATTTTCAACATCCGAAGATTACTCAGCAGAGCAAGCAATCAGTGAATTCAATTTGAAACTTTCTTGGCTGAAAAACGGAGTATATAAATAGAAAGAAGGGAACTAGATGCTAAAAATCGTAAAACGGATCTCCTTGACTTCAGCAATTGCAGCTGCAGTTTTCATGGTGATCCAAGTACTGGCAGATTTATATTTGCCGACACTTACCTCCAATATCATTGATAAAGGGGTAGCGCAAGGAGATGTCGATTATATTTGGCATACAGGTTTTGTGATGATCGGTTTTTCTTTGATCAGTATCTTAGCCGCTATTGCAAATACATTTTTTGCTACTCGAGAATCACAGAAACTGGGTAAGCAATTGCGTACGGATGTCTATAAAAAATCAGAGAGCCTGACAAAAGATGCGTTTGACAAATACGGAACGGCCTCTTTGATCACAAGAACAACCAATGATGTGACTCAAATCCAAATGGTCACACAAATGTTTTTACGTATGATGATCAATGCACCAATCACGTTGATTGGCGCGAGTATACTTGCTTATCAAAAAGATCATCAGTTGACAAAAATCTTCTTAGTCGTCATCCCAGTAATGATTATTTTGATTGGCGGAATCATGTATTTTGCTGTTCCATTATTCAAAAGCATGCAAAAGAAAACTGACCGTTTGAACCTGGTATTTCGAGAAGGGTTGACAGGTGTCAGAGTCATCCGCGCATTCGATAAGACGCGCTTTGAAGAAAATCGTTTTGATTTAGTGAATAAAGACTATACAAATACGGCAATCAAAGTGAATACGATCGTCGCATTGATGATGCCGATGATGACATTGATCATGAGCGGTACAAACGTAGCAATCACTTGGTTTGGTGGACACTACATAGCAGATATGACCTTAGAAGTCGGTAATCTGATTGCATTTATGACTTATGCGATGCAGATCTTGATCAGCTTTATGATGCTTTCCGCTATTTTCATCATGGTACCTCGTGCACAAGCTTCAGCTGACCGTATCAATGAGGTGTTGGATGAAAAAATCGGTATCCATGACCCTGAAAATCCTAAAACCGTTTCTTTTGCTGGAAAAGAAGCAACATTGGCCTTCAATCATGTCAATTATCGATATCATGGAGCAGAAAAACTTGCATTGGAAGATATTGATTTTCAAGCTAAGTCGGGCGAGATTGTCGCAATCATAGGAGGAACTGGTTCAGGTAAAACGACCTTAGTCAATTTGATCCCCCGATTATATGACATCGAATCTGGTTCGATCCAAATAAACGGAACGGACGTCAGTGAAATGACTCAATATAATTTGCGGGAGCTAATGGGCTTTGTTCCTCAAAAAGCAGTTCTTTTCTCTGGAACGATCCGAGACAATATGCAGTATGGTAAGCCGGATGCAACAGATGAAATGATTTGGGAAGCATTAGAAATCGCACAAGCTAAAGATTTTGTTTCAGAGATGGAAGATGGCTTAGACAGCCATGTGGAACAAGGAGGAGGAAACTTCTCCGGCGGACAAAGACAGCGTCTAGCAATTGCACGGGCATTAGTCAAAACAGCAGACATTTATGTGTTTGATGATTCCTTCTCAGCATTGGATTTCAAAACGGATGCCAATCTTCGCCAAGCGTTGAAAACGAATATGAAAGAAAGTATCACGGTTTTAGTTGCTCAACGAGTAAGTACAGTAATGGATGCAGATATGATCCTTGTACTAGATGAAGGAAAACTAGTTGGCAAAGGAACACATGAAGAACTATTGGCAACAAATGAAACTTATCAAGAAATCGTTCATTCACAACTAAGAGAGGAGGACTTAGCATGAGTAAAACAAACACACGTCCCTCTCACGGACCAGCAGGCGGTCCAGGACACGGCGGACCTGGCAGGAATCTCGGTGTAAAAGGGGAAAAGCCTAAAAATTTCTGGGGAACAGTACGCCGATTGTTTGGCTATATGTCTAAACGTATGGTTGCAATCATCGCTGTATTTGTACTAGCAATAGCAGCCGTGATTTTCCAAATCCAAACACCAAAAGTTTTGGGGAAAGCAACTACAGAAATATTCAAAGGTGTAATGGCTGGCGCGCAACAGATGCAACAAGGGCAACAAGTAACAAAATTTCCGATAGATTTTGATAAAATTGCGCAAATCATTGCAACAGTAATCGTGATGTATTTGATCTCAGCTGTATTCAACTTTTTACAGCAGTTTATTATGACACGTGTTTCACAGCGGACAGTTTATGAGTTGCGTCATGACTTGGAAGCCAAAATGAATCGTGTACCGATTTCCTATTATGATACACATACAAATGGCGATATCATGTCTCGAGCAATCAATGATATGGATAACATCGCAAGCACGCTGCAACAAAATTTGACTCAATTTGTAACTAGTGCAGTCACATTGATCGGGGTCATCGTGATGATGCTTTCAATCAGCTGGCAATTAACGTTAGTCGCGTTATTGATGATTCCTTTAAGCTTGATCATCGTTATGGTCGTTGCGCCAAAATCACAAGTGTTTTTCGCAGATCAGCAAAAAAGTTTAGGTTTATTGAATAACCAAGTAGAAGAAACATATGGTGGTCATACGATTGTTAAAACATTCAATCATACTGAAAAAGATCAGGAAGTATTTGAAAAAGAAAATCAGAATCTGTATGCCGCTGGTTGGAAAGCTCAATTTATTTCGGCAATCATCATGCCGTTGATGAATTTCGTTAAAAATCTAGGCTATGTGTTCGTCGCTGTACTAGGCGGAGTAAAAGTTGCAAATGGGAACATGACATTAGGGGATGTTCAAGCATTCTTACAATATACGACACAGTTCTCTCAACCAATCACTCAACTTGCAAGTTTGATGAACACTATCCAATCAACAGTTGCTTCAGCCGAACGGGTATTTGAAGTGTTGGATGAAGAAGAGATGTCCAATGAAAAATCTGGCCTTCCAGAAGAAAAAGATACACCATACAAAGTTCGTTTTGAAAATGTTCAATTCGGCTACACACCAGATAACTTGCTAATGACTGATTTCAACTTGGATGTCAAACCTGGTGAGATGGTCGCTATTGTAGGGCCAACCGGTGCAGGAAAGACGACACTGATCAACCTTCTTGAACGGTTTTACGATGTTTCTGGAGGCAGTATTCGTTACGATGGTGTAGATACCCGTGACCTTTCACGTGATGAATTGCGCGCACAGTTTTCAATGGTACTGCAAGATACTTGGCTGTTTACAGGAAGTATCTATGACAATATCAAATATGGGAACGACGATGCAACAGATGAACAAGTCATTGAAGCTGCTAAAGCCGCTCACGTAGATGATTTTGTTCGTAAATTGCCAGAAGGATATAACACTGTATTAAACGAGGATGCAAGCAATATTTCGCAAGGGCAGCGTCAGCTGATCACTATTGCGCGAGCATTCTTAGCAAATCCGGATGTCCTGATCCTTGATGAAGCAACATCTAGTGTAGATACACGAACAGAAATACTGATTCAAAAAGCGATGAATCGCCTATTGGAAAACCGAACAAGTTTTGTTGTCGCTCACCGCTTGTCTACAATACGCGATGCAGACAACATTATTGTGATGAATCATGGTTCGATCGTAGAAACTGGAAACCACGATACATTGATGGAAAAAGACGGATTCTATGCAGATCTTTATAACAGTCAGTTTTCTGAAGAAGAAGCTTCATAGAAACGTACAAATTTATTATTTTTCTTTACCGCATGAAGCACATTTCAAGAAAATGAGTTTCATGTGGTTTTTTACTCATTTATTTATAAAAAACAAGTAAAATGCGAAGTTTCTCACACTTTTTTTAACAAAATCAAAGTTATTGCTTGAAAGAAGAAGAATCCATCGTTAAAATAAAGCTTGACGTAGAGGGGAGCAAGAAATATGAGAGATTTTCAATTGGGGGCTGCCACCTATTTAAAAAGTGTAGCCATTCGGGTGAAAGACCGAGATAAAATGATTGATTTTTACAAGAACGTTGTTGGCTTTGATTTGAAAAGAGAAGAAAACGAATTAGCCATTTTAGGAACAGAAGAAGCTGGAAGTGAAATGTTGCTGCTGGAAGAAAGTCCTAGAGCGAATGATCACATGGGGGAGATCAAAAAGCTGAACCGTTTCTCATTGATTATCCCTAGCACAGAAGAAATGGCAGATATTCTTTGCCGTATTCGTAAAATGAATTATCCAATCAAAGAAGCTTTAGAAGATCATGGTCGTATGGGGATTTTACTCGTAGACCCAGAAGAGAATGAATTAGAAATTTACCATGAAGAGAATAAGAGTGACCAAAGAGAAGTTCCAGAGACGATGGATCAAGAAGCGTTGTTAAGAAAATCTGAAGAAAAATTCAGTAAACTATCAGCAGGATCTTTTTTTGAGAAAATCCATTTAAATGTTACTGATTTAGCAAAAGAACGCCAATTTCTTAATCGTGTCCTTGGTTTGAAGGTACATAATGAAGAAGAGGGCATCCATGTATTGAATGAAGGAGACTTCCATGTTGGATTGACAGAAGCAAGTGGTGGTGCCATCGATTTGCCTACAGATGAAGTGATTGGCCTTGATTTTCTGAAATTCATGATTGATACTGAAAGCATGGAAGGACTGATTGCTCACTTGCAGCAATTATCAGTCAATTTCTTCTTGGACAAAAAGCATACAGTACTCACAATCTATGATGCCATAGGAATCGAATGGTGGTTCGTCAGTGAGCCAAAAGAAAAGAATAAAACTGACATTCGATGCGACGCTTAACTTTTTCTTTCTTAACGATTGTCGCATGTCTCGTCATTTTATGAACGGTCATACTATTACTTGTTCTAGAGATAGAAAGAGCAAACGGTATACCGAATGAAACTGCGTGGTTTTCCGCGCAGTTTTTTTTGTGTAAAAAGGTTGATTCCTCATAGATTAAGCTTTAAGCTTGGACTGTAAGAATTTGACAGAAAAGCAGGAGAAGAAGATGTACCCACAAACGAAACAGCTTATTTTGAAAAAAATGGAAGAAGGATTTTATCCAGGTGTAGCAGCCGCCTTCATCAAAGAAAATCAAGTAGAATCATTTACAGCTGGCTTTGCCCAAGTCGTTCCTGAAAAACAGCCGATGACAGAAGATCTGTTGTTTGATGCAGCATCACTGACGAAAGTCGTTGCAACCACTTCATTAGTTTTGCGTCTATTAGAAGATGGAAAAATAGAACTCGATCAACCACTGCATAAATATCTTTCTGAATTTGAAAATCAGACAATCACTTTGCGTCATTTACTGACACATACTTCTGATATCAAAACATGGATACCAAACAGAGATGAGCTATCTCAGGAAGAATTGATTGCCGCTTATTTGAAGCTAGAACCAGGTGAGCAACTAGGAAAAGAAGTGAAATATACAGATGCCGGAACGATTCTTCTTGGATTGATGCTGGAAAAAATTTACCAAGAAACTGCAGTGGAAATCTTTCAAGAACAAGTATTGGAACCATTAGGAATGATGAACAGCTTATTTCTTCCTTTTCCTTCCAAAAAAATCGTTCCCACAGAACAACTGCCTTCGGGTGAGGTTTTGTGTGGACAAACTCATGATCCGAAAGCAAGAGTTTTAGCTGAACATGCAGGAAATGCTGGGCTCTTTATCGATTTGAACGACAGCATTACTTTTGTCCAAATGTATTTGAACAAGGGAAAAATCAGTAATGGTCGGTTTTTAGAAGAAGAAACGATTGATTCTTTGCTACAAGATCAAACTCCAGAAAGAAATGGCTATCGTTCTCTAGGGTGGGATCTAAAAAAAGATGTAGGAGACGGTCATGCGATTCTTTTTCATACTGGTTATACAGGTACGTTTTTCTTGATTGATATAAAAACACAAGAAGCGTTGATATTTCTGTCCAATCGCGTACATCCTGTCGATCATCGTGCGGAGTATCTCATATGTCGAGATGAAATTGTTGAAAATTTTTTGAAAGAGAAAGCGGTATTACAGAAATAATGCTATAATAGCTATGAAAAATGAGAGGAGTTTGAATTATGCAGGAACCTATGTTTTTAAAACCAGTTTTTCAAGAAAAAATTTGGGGAGGAAGCCGTTTACGTTCAGTCTTCGGTTTTGATATCCCTAACGATAAAATCGGAGAAGATTGGGCGATCAGCGCGCATCCTCATGGTGTCAGTGTAGTAGAAAATGGCGAATTCAAAGGGAAAAGATTAGATGAACTATGGTCAGAACACAAGGAATTGTTTGGCCATCCTTCAGAACCAGTGTTTCCATTGTTGATCAAGATCTTAGATGCAGAAGATGATCTATCTGTACAAGTACATCCAGATGATGCCTATGGGATGAAACATGAAGGTGAATTAGGAAAAACTGAATGCTGGTATATCATCGATGCTGAACCTGGTGCAGAAATTATCTACGGTCATCATGCAAAGACAAGAGAAGAACTAGCTGAGATGATCAAAGAGGGGCGCTGGGATGACCTTTTGAAGAAAGTACCAGTTAAAAAAGGTGATTTCTTTTATGTACCAAGCGGAACGATCCATGCTATTGGTAAAGGGATCATGATTTTAGAAACACAACAAAGCTCCGATACGACTTATCGCGTGTATGACTATGACAGAAAAGATGCGCAAGGACAAACAAGAGAGCTGCATATCCAACAATCGATTGATGTAACAACTGTCCCTGCCAAAACACCAGAATTACAAATCAAAGAAGTCCGAAAAGGGAATTCATCGATCGTCACTTATTTAGAAACTGAGTTTTTCAATGTATATGAGTGGGATATTAAAGGAATCACATCTTTCAAAAAACAAGCCCCTTATACGTTGATGACAGTGATTGAAGGAGCAGGAGACCTTGTTGTTGACGGAAAAACATATCCATTAGAAAAAGGAACAAGCTGTATCATTCCAAGTGGCGTTTCTGAGTGGACGGTCCAAGGTGAACTAGCAATCATTGCGTCTGAACCAGGCAAATAGTTCCCAGATAGCTGAAAGCGGCAGACGGTTTTCGTTTGCTGCTTTTTCTACATAAAATCCGTCTATCAATAAATAGAAGTATGGTGAAAAAGATGGAATACAAATGGAAAGCAAACGGCAGCAGTCGAGTGTTTACGAAACAACTGAGAAAAGCCGGACACCACTTGAATGAGATGATCATGCCCAACCTAAGTCTGTTTATTGCTTGGGGAATCTTATCATTAGTAATAAAAGGTGTGTCTGGCGATTTGCACGCCACGTTGGAAGAGGTATGCCACTGGATGATTCAACTGCTTTTACCAATCTTGATCAGCTATTCAGGCGGAAAATCGGTAGGGGGACAAAAAGGGGCAGTCGCGGGCGCAATCGCTTCTTTAGGGTTGATTGCTCGTTCCGATGCCCCGCAAATCGTAGGAGCGATGATTATAGGGCCGCTTGCCGGCATCTTGTATGAACAATTTGTTTCTAGATTTCATGAGAAATTCAAAGCTGGGTATGAAATGCTTGTCAGCAACTTACTAGTAGGGCTGATTGGTAGTATTATTTGTATAATTGGAATCGTTTTTATTGAGCCAGCTTTAAATAGTTTCCACCTGTTGCTTGTCTCCGTCGTGTCTTGGCTAGTCAAAATGAATCTGTTGCCGCTTGTCAGTTTGATCCTAGAACCTCTAAAAGTATTATTTTTTAATAATGCAATCAACCATGGTGTGTTGACACCTTTAGGAATCGAATTCTCACAAGCAGTCGGACACTCTTACCTGTTTTTGATGGAGGCAAATCCGGGACCTGGTTTAGGGATCTTACTTGCTATCCTTTGTTTTGCAAAAAAACAGGAAAAAGTAAACGCAAGTGGAGCGTTGATGATCCATGCGATTGGTGGGATTCACGAAATTTATTTTCCGTTTGTCTTGTTGCGTCCATCTCTGTTTTTAGCTGTAATGGTTGGTGGAGCAAGCGGCACGTTGATATTCCAATGGTTAGATGCGGGATTAGCTACTCCTGTATCGCCCGGGTCACTACTCGTGATTTTTGCCAATACGCCTTATCCGCAACTAGCTGGGGTAAGTATAGGGATAGCAATCAGTACATTTGTAACCTTCATTTGTGCAACGCTGCTATTGAAATTACCGAAAAAAGAAAAAGGAGACAACACGGTCAAAGAAAGGGGAGAAATCTTGGAACTATCTACCATTCATTCTGTCGTTTTTGCGTGTGACTCAGGCATGGGATCAAGCGCTATGGGAGCCGCCTTGCTGAAGAAAAAATTAGCAGCGGAAAAAATTGATCTCGCTGTTGGATACAGCTCTGTCTATGAATTGAACAATCAAGTAAATCAGCTTGTTATCGTCCAACATGAATTAGCGGATCTTGCAAGAGAAAAAGTACCTCAAAGTCAAATTTTCGTACTGGATCACTTTTTGGAAACAGATATCTTGCTGTCACGAATAAAAGAAGCGATCCACGAACCAAATTGGAAAGAAAAAAAAGAGAGAGTAGAAGTAGTAGAACAGAAAAAATCGCCCGTCAACGTTGTGTTTTTGTATAAAAATAATAGACGTGGTTCACAAACCATGGGCATGGCGATTTTAAGTCAATTAGCAAAAAAAGAGAAAAAACAGTTTGTTATCTTAAAGAAACCAATCGAACAGCTCAAAATCCAAGAAGAAACGATTTATATCGCACAAAGAGAACTAGCTGTAAATGAACAGCTAAAAGAAACGATCCCTCAGCTAGTCCTAGTGGAACATTGGGTAGCTACGAATGAATACGAAAAACTCGTGAAGGGAGAAAAATAAGATGTACTTATCGCCCAGAGAAAAACAATTATTAGCAGAATTTCTCAGCAGTCCCTCACCTGTGACTATCCAAAAAATGATGAATTTATTGAAAGTCAGCAAGCGGACCGTTTACCGCGAATTAGATAATCTTGAAGTCTCATTGAAATCGGTAAATGCTTCTTTGAAAAAAGTAGCAAGAGGTTCGTTTGTCATTGAGGCATCGGAAGAAGTAATGGAGCAATTAAAAGAAAATACAGATGGGAAAAGCGAGGATTTGCCTACTGCTAAACGACAGCACGCAATTTTAGCCGAGCTGTTACTAACGACAGAACCGTTGAGTCTTGCCCATTTTATGGAATTATACCGCATCAGTAATACTACTTTTTATGCAGATATCAAACAGTTGGAAGAAAGTACCCGCCAACTGCCTTTGGAAATCATTCGGAACCAAGGATATGAGATCGTAGGACCGGAAAAATACCGTCGGCTTCTAACAGCGAATGTATTAGAATTAGAAATCAATGAATATGAACTTTTTCATAGTATTTCTTTTGATTCATCGCTGAATTACTTTTTTCGATTCGTTGATCCGCAACATCTGTCTCTTGCACGCCAAGTAGTCGGGGAAGAATTGATCCAAAAAAAGACCAATCTAAGTGATAGAAAACTTGAACATTTGGTTTTGATGCTGACATTGACGATGGATCGTGTAACGAAAAATCATTTACTGACAAATGAGACGTATAATGGTCTGGCAAACAAAGAATTGCTTCAGACCGCTAAACGATTATTCTCACGGATTGCTTCTGAGACAAAACAACTTTACCCAGTAAATGAGATCGTCTTTTTTGCAGGATTATTAAATGACTTCACGAACTCATTTGATCAGAATTTCTTTGAAGAAACGTTCGATACACAGCTTGCTTATTTAGTAAAACAACTGATTCAAGAAGTAAGTGAAGAGACGAATGTCCATTTTTATGAAGATGAAACCTTGTACAAAATGCTTTTGACCCATTTGTCTGGTGTGTTTTCAAGAGCCGTTTTACAAGAAGAGACACTGACTAATCCGATTTTAGAAAAAATCATGGTTCAATATGAAGAAATTGCCAATGCAATCCGCCAAGCAGTAGAGCGGATTTTTCAAGAAAAGAAATTATCAGAAGAAGAGATCGCATATATGGTCCTTCATTTTGCAAATTCATTGGAAAAAAGTCCGAAAGAAAGCAATATCAGTATTGCAGGATTTTCACCAAGCGGCTTAGCTTCTACTAGCATGTTGGAACTGCGTTTGAAACGGTATTTTCCTTTCATTCAACAGATTCATTTCTATCGGATCGCTGATTTGAAAAAAATTGATTTACAAGAAGAATATGATATTGTTATTTCTACATCTATTCTACCAGGATATGATGGAACATATATTTTAGTCTCCCCGCTACTGCTAGAAGAGGAAGTCAAGCAGCTAAAAGAAGCTTTTTCGCATATTGAGAAGAAAAAAAGGCAAAAAAATACGTATAACAGCAATAACGAGTGGATGCTAGAAGATACTTATGAGGAAACGATGCATTTCATGGAGCAAATCAATCAATTACTTGATCGTTTCTTTATTCAAGAACTAGATAATCCTAATACGGTCTCTGAAACGATTCGCAGTTTATTTCCTTATTTTCCTGAAGGACTAGTAACGGATGAAGAGGTGGTTCATCGCCGACTGCTTAAGCGATATGAACAAGCACCTATCGGAATTCCTCATACAAATATGGGGTTATTCCATACATCCAGCTCATTGGTTTCTAAACCGATCTTTTGTATTTTCAATTTGAAACAACCGTTGACAATTGACGGGATGGATAGACAGCCAGTCGATTTGTCCCGTATGTTAGTTATGCTGGCGCCTTCGCCAATCCAAGAAAAAGACGGGATTCTTTTAGGAAAGATCAGTGGAGCAATCATCATGAACGATTTGAACACCGAGATCTTCCGTTCAGGAAATAGAGAAATCGTTTATCAATTGTTAGCGAAAATCCTGATTGAAGAAATAAAGAAATGAGGGTGAAAAGATGATCCAGCTACCAGCAGAAAAAATATTGCTCGATCAATCCTATCAAAATTGGAAAGAAGCGTTGACCGAGATCGGCCAGTGGATGACCCAACAAGGGGGAATCAAAGCGGCATATATCCAATCAATGATCGAAAGACAAGAAAAATCGAGTGTCTATATCGGGAATTTCGTAGCCTTGCCACATGGGACTGACAAAGATGAAGAAGTAATAGAAGAAGGGATCTATTTAGTCCAAGTGCCTGATGGTGTGGACTTTGGAACAAAAGAGGAACCAAAAATCGCTACACTCTTATTTGTAGTGGCTTTAAAAAGAGAACATCAGTTAGCTGTGCTCCAAGATTTAGCCTTTTTCTGTTCAGACATCGACCAAGTAATGGCACTCAGTGATGCGGAAACCATTGAAGAAGTCCAAATGATTTTTGAACATGGAGATATATAACCAATGTTCTCAGTAAAAAAGCTGCCTTGCATCAAGTAATAACTTCAACCAAGTGAAAAATAGGAGACGGTGACAAGATTTTTGTCACCGCTCCTATTATTTTTGTGTTTTAATAGCTCTTTTTTATATAGATAGCGCCCATACCTATGAATAATAGAACGATACTCCATGTACCAAGTGTCAAGATACCATTCATGAAAGTAACCTGTTCTGAAGCTAGTGGCGAGAACATATCTCCTCCTACGATCACATTTTGAAAATCAACATAAGAAGTTGGCAAGTAATGACTGATTGATTCTATCCATTCAATCGAAGAAAACAAGCGATACTCTGCTAAGAAAAGACAAAGAAGTGTACCTAAAAGATTGACTAGAGAATGTTCAAATAAAGCAGATAGAAGAAAACTGATTGTACTTAAAAAGAGTACCCACAACAACAGGAACAGAAAACTCTGGAAAAGATACGCATACATCGGAAGGATTCGTATCTCCTGACCAATGATCGTTCCTACAGGATAACGGAAGTCGCCCAAACCATTTTTGATTACTACTAGTATAGAGACGAACAAAAATGGAATCACGAGACTTAGCATAGCTGCACCATAATAAACGGTGAAACGGATGCTATGTTTCTTTACCATACTATCCGGTAATAGATTGACTAGAGAGATTACCTGCTTTCTTTTTTCATAAGAGATGATCGAGGAAAGAAACAAGGCGGTTATACATAAAATCAAAAAACTAGAAATTATTCCTGAAAAAATATTTTCGTAGTAATTCGCTAAAGGGAGATGCGCTGGCAAGTCAAAAATAGAATATCTTTGGATCTGATGTTCTTTCATATAACGGAGCAACTCGACACGTTTTTGTTGTTCAATGATTGGAATTCCTTGTCTTTGACCAGAAATCAGTCGATCCAGTATATCTTTTTCATAATGATAAGTTGCTTCGACCATTTCCTGGACGTTCCCTGTGTTTTTTGCATGTAAGATTGCTTCGATCAGTTTGTTGCTTTTCTCTAAACTTTCCACAAATTCTTTCTCATTCTCATCTTCTTTCAACGTTTCAATCAAAGTTTGCGTCTCTTCATAGTTATGATTCAGTTCATCGAATTCTGTATAAGCAAGTTCATAATCAAAAAAAAGTGGGAATGCAAAGAGCACGATCAACAATAGAGGAAATAAAAAGTTTACTTTGTTTTTTAGTAAGAGATTGCGTTCAAATGTAAATAAAGTCATAGTTACACCTCATACAATTTACGATAAATAGCTAAAATCTCTTCCATATTTGAGGATTCTGTGACGATTTCTCCATTTTTTAGAAAACATGCTTTAGAACAAATCGATTGGATATTCGCGATAGCGTGGGAAGAAAGAAGAATCGTCTTCCCCTCTTTCTGCCATTGTCTGATCAGCCTATTCAAGATATCAATACTTCCTGGGTCTAACCCGTTCAACGGTTCATCGAATAACATGACAGATGAATCACTGATCAAGTAAGCAGCAAGCAAGACATGTTGTTTCATTCCTAGAGACATTTTTCCAATCGGCAAAGTAAGGTACTCAGTCATCTTCAATCGTTGGAAAACAGTTTGGTATTCTACTTTGCTCTGCCAATAGTATTTGATCAAAGTCAAATAATCAACAGCCGTTAGATAGTCGGATAACTGATTCGTTGATTCTAGAAAAAAGAAAGACCGGCGATAATCTGTATAAGCAGTAGGAGAGATGTTGTGAAGGGACAATTGATCATAAGTTGTTGGCAGCAGTTGGGCAATGCCATTCAGCAAAGTTGTTTTGCCAAATCCGTTCGGGGCAATCAAAGCAGCTACTTCTCCTGATTCTACTAAAAGATCCAATTGTCGAATCACACGTTTTTTACCACGTTTCATGTTCATGTTTTTGATCAGTAATGTCATAGATAGGCCTCCAATATAAATTTTAATATCATAATAAAACAAAAAATATCCAAATAAAATGCTGACAAAAGTTATTATTTACATATTATAAAAAAGTTAAAATAACATGTTTATTTAAAAGTAAAGTTTGCTGATCCCGAAATTTTTTTATTTTGCTGATATCCTCAAACCTTGGGCACAAAATTTCGTGCCAAAGTACGACTATTTCTCTTTTTAGTAAGCGGATACAATTAGAGTATCAAAAGGAGAGAGGAAGAGACAAAATGGAACGGACGATTCCCAAAAACAACATTTCGCTAAAAGCGAGGGTACAAAAATTAGGCAGTACCTTATCAAGCATGGTCATGCCAAACATTGGAGCACTGATTGCTTGGGGTGTGTTAACGGCTTTATTTATCCCAGATGGTTATTTGCCAAATGAAGCTTTCGCTACCATGGTAAGCCCGATGCTAACTTATCTGATTCCTTTATTGATCGGCTATACTGGCGGAAAAGTAATTGCTGGTGACCGCGGATCAGTTGTGGGAGCAATTGCAACGATGGGTGTGATTGTCGGAACAGATATTCCAATGATGCTAGGTGCGATGATCATGGGACCTCTTGGTGGATATGCCATCAAGAAATTTGATCAGCTGTTCCAAAAACGGATCAAATCCGGTTTTGAAATGTTGGTCAATAATTTTTCAGCAGGTCTTATCGGTTTTGGATTAGCGTTATTAGGTTTTTCTGCGATTGGTCCAGTTGTCGATGCATTGACTCAAGCAATGGCAAAAGGTGTAGAGATCATTTTATCTGCCCATTTGATTCCATTGACAAGTATTTTTATTGAACCAGCAAAAATCTTATTTTTGAATAATGCAATCAACCATGGGATTTTGACACCATTGGGAACTGAACAAGTAGCAGATGCAGGAAAATCTATTCTATTCTTGCTTGAAGCAAATCCTGGTCCAGGACTTGGCGTATTACTTGCTTTTACTTTGTTTGGCAAAGGAGCAGCAAAATCTTCAGCACCAGGTGCCATGATTATCCACTTTTTAGGTGGGATTCATGAAATCTATTTTCCTTACGTCATGATGAAACCGTTATTATTCTTATCAGTTATAGGCGGAGGAATGTCAGGAAGTTTCATTTTCCAATTGATGGATGCTGGACTAAGAGCGCCAGCTTCTCCAGGGTCGATCATTGCGATTCTAGCAATGACACCGTTCAATTCTTACCTTCCTGTTATTTTGGGCGTGATTGTTGCCGCAGCTGTTTCATTCGGTATTTCTGCAGTGATTTTGAAAGCGGACGCGAAAGATACAAATGAAGACTTTGAAAAGTCTGTGCAAGAGACAAAAGCAGCTAAACAAGCATCTAAAGGTGCCCAAGGTATTCCTCAAGGAACTGCGCTATCTGGCGTACAAAAAATCATTTTTGCTTGTGATGCAGGGATGGGATCGAGTGCGATGGGCGCTTCGATCTTGAGAAAAAAAGTACAGGAAGCAGACTTGCCTCAAACGGTGACTAACCAAGCAATCAGCCAACTGACAGATGACTCGAATACATTGATCGTTACTCAGGTCGAACTACAAGAAAGAGCAAAACAAAAAGCACCGAACGCGCGTTTTGTCTCAGTAGAAAACTTTTTGAATTCACCTCGATATGATGAAATCATTCAAGAATTGAGCAGCAAACAGGAACCATCAGCTTCTGAAACTAAGAACGAGCCAACAGAAGAGTTTCTTTCAGCAAACATCAAACAAATCAAAGAGATCCTACTTGTTCACGATGATCGTTCGGGATCAGCAACAATGGGGATGACCGTGCTCAAAGATATATTAGACAAGAACCATTTAACTATCCCGTTACGAAAAGTCAACATCCAGGAGTTAAAAGGGGAACCTGATTCACTGATCGTAGCCAAAGAGAGTTTAGCAGAAAAAGCACGGATGGCTGCACCGCAATCCATTCATTTATCGGTTAATAGCATGGTCAACCCACAAAAATTTGAATCAATTGCACAATATTTGAAACAGACAGCTTAAGGGAGGAAAACAGCATGCAAAGTTTGCCATTCGACATGATCGAACTCAATCGATCATTTAAAACCAAAGAAGAAGCGATCCGCTATTGCGGTCAAAAGCTTGTAGAAGCAGGATGCGTTGATGAGGAATATATCGATGCCATGGTAGAAAGAGACAACATGTTATCTGTTTACATGGGGAATTTTATCGCGATTCCTCATGGAACAGATGAAGCAAAAAAATATGTGAAAAAATCCGGCATTTGTGTCGTACAGGTGCCAGACGGTGTCAATTTTGGTACGGAAGAAGAAGAAAAGATTGCGACTGTTTTGTTCGGTATAGCAGGAGTCGGCGATGAGCATCTGCAACTTGTACAGCAAATCGCACTTTATTGCAGTGATATGGACAATGTTGTCCAACTAGCAGACGCGCTCAGCAAAGAAGAAGTAACGGAAAATCTAGCAATTGCTTAAGGAGAGAGAAAAATGAGAGCAGTACATTTTGGTGCAGGAAATATCGGTCGAGGATTTATTGGAGAAATTTTGGCAGCTAATGGATTTGAGATTACTTTCGTAGATGTGAATCACACGATCGTTGATGCTTTAAATGAAAGAAAAGAATACGAAATCGAATTAGCAGATGAATCAAAAGAAAGAATCACTGTAAAAAATGTCAAAGGAATCAACAATCAAACAAATCCAGAAAAAGTAATCCAAGAAATCGCTGAAGCAGATTTAGTTACTACCGCCATTGGCCCGAATATCTTACCTTTTATTGCCGAGTTGATTGCAAAAGGGATCCAAGAAAGAGAAATGGAAGGAAACACAACACCTTTAGATATCATTGCCTGTGAAAACATGATTGGCGGTTCAGCATTTCTAGAAAAAGAAGTGTATAAATATCTTCCAGAAACATCATTTACTGACAAATATATCGGCTTTCCAAATGCAGCAGTCGATCGAATCGTCCCATTACAACACCATGAAGATCCTTTATTCGTCCAAGTAGAACCTTTCAAGGAATGGGTCATTGACGATAGCCAAAGAAAAAATAAAGAAATCCAATTAAAAGGGGTTTTATATGTAGATGATCTAGAACCATATATCGAACGCAAATTATTTAGTGTCAATACTGGTCATGCGACTGTCGCTTATACAGGTGCCTTGTTAGGTTACCAGACCATTGATGAAGCAATGCAAGATGCGTTAGTTGTGGCACAATTAAAATCAGTTCTGCAGGAAACAGGAAGTTTGCTGATTGCCAAATGGGGGTTTGATGCAGAGCAGCATCATGCGTATATTGAAAAAATCATCCATCGCTTCCAAAACAAATATATCTCTGATGCGATCACACGTGTCGCTCGGACACCATTACGTAAGCTAGGTTATCAAGAACGGTTTACACGGCCAGTGAGAGAACTGCAAGAACATAACTTGACTTGTCCACATTTGACGGCAACAATGGGTATTATTTTTAATTACTATGATCCTGAAGATGAACAAAGCCGTCAACTGCATGAAATGAAGATCCATGAAAACTTGGAACAATTGATCCAAGAAGTCACAGGAATCAATGATCCGAAAACAATTGGGAATATCAAGCAAAACGTGAACCGTTATGCCAAGCAAGTCGCTTAAAATAGGATACGAAAAAGGGAAATGTGACGCAACTTTTGTCACATTCCCCTTTTTCGAATAACTAGGCTGTTTGTCCTTCAAGATAGGGCAGGTCCAACTCTTTACCGTAACGTTGTTCTAAAGCTAGGCGGATCAAGCGAGCTGCTAATTTCTCATTTCTTGCAAGGATAGGTCCGTGGAAATAAGAACCGAAGACATTTCGGTAAATGACACCTTCGGATTGATCTTCCCCATTGTTTCCTTGACCTTGTACCACTTTCCCCAAAGGCCGTTCACCTTCACCTAAGAAAGTCCGACCATTGTGGTTTTCAAATCCATAATAAGTTTCATTGAATTCTTCATTATGGATGACAATGTCACCGATAAACCGGTTATTTTCCTGACTTAATGTGTAGTGATCCAGTGCACTGATACCTTGGATCTTTTCTCCGTTGGCTCCCATGTAGTAGTGACCTAGCAATTGATAACCACCGCAAATGGCTAACATGACACCATCATTTTCGATATAGTTGATCAAAGAATCTTTCTTTTTCTGGATGTCTTTTGAAATGATCAGTTGCTCAAAGTCTTGACCACCGCCAAAGAAAACCAGGTCATATTTATCAGCATCAAAAGGTTCATGTATACTAACGATCTCCGTATGGCAAGAAACCTCCATTTTTTCTGCTACATATTTCAACATCAAAAGGTTTCCGTTATCGCCATATGTGTTCATCAAATTTCCATAAAGGTGGGCGATATTGAGTTCATAATTAGCCACGATTCATTCCTCCTTTGATAAATCCTTGAGCCGCTAGTTCTTTACGCAGCTGCAATACAGCAGTGTAAGTAGCTAAGATATAGACATGTTCAGTTGGCAATTCTTTGATTTTTTCGATTACTTCTGGTAATTCTTTTGTTTCTGTCAATTTATTTTCTGGAATCCCGGCAACTTTCAGACGTAAAGTCATATCTGTATGACGGTCTCCTCCAGAAATAACGGCTGGGATATCCATATCGGCAAAGTTTTCAAAATTACCATCCCAAATCCAGCTGACATCGATTCCGTCTGCGTAATTGGCATTCAATAAAGCCACTAAAGAAAATGGATAAGGAGCTAGACCAATCATATCGATTACTTGATTGATACCTACAGGATTTTTGACAAGTACTAATGTACATTTTTTTCCATTGATATTGATGACTTCTTGTCGGCCGAACACTTTCTCGTCATATCCTAACCCTTGTTTGATTTTATCAGGATCGACATTGAAGTACTCCGCCACTGCAGTAGCTGCTAAAGCGTTGTAGACGTTATACATACCACCAACTTCGATTCCATATTCATGACCATCGATCACAAAATCTGCTGAAACATTGTCCATCCGTACCATATCAGTCAATCGGTAATCCAGTTCAGGTCGTTTGAAGTCACAATTTGGACAGTAATATTTTCCTAAGTTTGCATAAGTGATCATTTTATAATGCAGGATGTGATGACAATTTGGACACAAGACACCGTCTGTATTGTAATGCGCCATTTGTTCACGATCTTCTTCATGGTCAAAGCCATAATATTTTCTAGGATTAACTGTTTCGATCGAATTGAAGATCGGTGAATCACCGTTACTGATAATCGTTGCATTTGGTGACTTTGCAGCACCGTCTACAATCATTTTATAGGTCGTATAAATTTCTCCATACCGATCCATTTGATCACGGAAAATATTTGTAAATAAAAATAGTTCTGGTTTCATATATTCTGTGACTTTGCTCAAACTTGCTTCATCTATTTCTAGGACAGCAAATTTTTTCTGTCCTTTTTTTGGTTTTGCCTGCAAGAAAGTCGATACAATTCCCTGTACCATATTCGCACCAGTAGGGTTGGTTAGAACTTCATCGAATTGCTGGCGCAAAATATTGACTGTTAAAGCGGTAGTCAATGTTTTACCGTTTGTTCCGGTAACAACGACGACTTGGTAGTCTTTTGCCAAGCTATCTAGTATATGTGGATCGACTTTCAGCGCTAGTTTACCTGGTAAACTTGATCCGCCTTTAAAAAAAGTTTTTAATGCCCATTGCGACGTTTTCCCAACTGCAATCGCAAAATGACTGCGTATTCCCATTATGTAACCTCCAAAAACGATTTGCTGACGAATAAATTCAACTAATCATACCATATGTTGAAAAAAAGGTTAAATTGCTTTTCTTATTCTTAAGAAAAGGTTACGGCTGAAAGTGCATGAAATCGGACAAAACCGCATGATTTAACAAAAAAACAGCTTGAAACAAAATGATTGTTTCAAGCTGCTGTGATTTTATTACTCCTCATCGGTCTTTTCATTATTAACCAATAATGATTTTCTCACTTGGATATTCATAGCCCAGATCTCGGGTTTCTTTTGGTACGAACAGCATCAATGTATACAGCATTCCAATCCGCCCAATAAACATCAGGGCAGCAATCGTAATTTTCCCTACAACAGACAAGTCGCCGGTAATTCCTAAGGACAAACCAGTTGTTCCAAAAGCAGAAGTTACTTCGACGATGATCGAGATCAGTGTTTGTTCCTCTGTAGCAGATAAAAAAACGATACAAAAGAAACACATACCAAGAGAAAGCATAAAGACAACGACTGACTTTCGCACATCATCTTGTTCGATTCTTCGTCCAAAAATATTGATATTATCCTCACTCTTGAGGAAGGAGTATAGATACAAACCGATGATCGCTACAGTAGTTGTTCGAATCCCGCCTCCTACAGAACTAGGACTGCATCCGATAAACATCAGTAAAGAAAAAATAATCAGTGTCGTAATCTGAAAATCACTCAAATCGTGAATCTGGAGACCGGCATTACGAGTCGTGATCGAATAAAACATCGAATTGATCCATTTGACACTCATACTGGAATCTTGGAATAAATGGTCCTTTTCCAATAGATAAATTAAGATAGTTCCCGAAACGAACAAGATGACAAAAGCCAACACAGCTAATTTGGTAAACAAGGAAAAACGAAATGGAAGCTTTGCACTGGAACGTTTATATAACAGCCACTCCCGGCACTCCATCAATACAGGAAAACCAATTCCGCCGACAAAAATCAAAAACATGATCAGAATCAAGAAAAAATAGTCATGTGCAAAGGGCTTGATGGAATCCCCAGTGACGTCAAATCCAGAGTTCGTGACAGCCGATACCGCCTGATAAAAACCATAAAAAACGGCATCACGCCAACGATCAAAATAGCCTCTGTAATAAAAATAAATAGAAAAGAATGTCCCAAAAAGTAATTGAAACCAGATTAAAATAGCAAAAGTGATCCGAATCAGTCGGACGATACCAGACAAACGCGGTTGATTCATATCCGTCATGATCAGCTGCCGCTGTTTCAATGTGATTCGTCGTTTAGAAAAAATGACAAAAGCAGTAGAAATCATCATGATCCCCAAACCACCAACTTGAAATAATATTTCCAGCAGTATAATGCCGTTATCATTGAACACAGAATTGATATCAAAAGTCGATAGTCCAGTCACACTCACTGTACTGATTGCCATGAACAGCATGTCCACAAAAGAAACATGGCTATCTGGTTCGCGAAAAATCGGCAGATAAAATAGAACGAGTGATAAGACCGTCATCAATATATAATAAAAAACGATGATTTGGATCGATGAGAAATGATTGGCAGCAAACTTTTGTCCTCGCCGCTGCAGCCTTTGAAAGAATAAATCAACATGCACAGTACTATCCTCCTGACAATAGTCGTTTCTACCAGTATACAAGGGGAATCAGGAATACTCAAAGAAATTATTGAACAGATAACAATACAGCTTTCGATTAAAATAGAAATGGCTTATAATAAAGCAAATCCTAGAAAAAAGAAGGAGGAGGAATAACAAATTGATCAATGCCCAACAAATCGTAGAAAAAATGAAAAATCAAAAAATAAATTATGATACAGTTCTGAAAAAAATGATCATGCAATGGGAGAAAGAAGAAGTAAAGCCTAAGATATTAATACATACATGCTGTGCTCCTTGCAGTACGCACACATTGGAATTCATGTCTCAGTATGCAGATATCACGTTATTTTTTTCAAATTCGAATATCCATCCTAAAAGTGAGTATTTGCGGAGATTACATGAACAAAAACGATTTGTAGACCAATTTAATGAGAAAACTGACCATCATGTAGCGCTGATTGTTGATGAATACCGTCCAAGTGAATTCACCAAAATGGTTTTAACCAACCATCTTGAAGACGAAAAAGAAGGTGGTGCTCGCTGTAGTGCATGCTTCAATACGCGATTAGATCTTGTTGCGCAAAAAGCGCAAGAACTAGGATACGATTATTTTGGAAGTGCCCTGACGATCTCACCAAAGAAAAATGCAGCCTTGATCAATCAAATCGGAATGGATATCCAAAAGATTTACGGGACACGATATTTGCCAAGTGATTTCAAGAAAAACAAAGGCTATGAACGCTCTTTGCAAATGTGCAAAGAGTATGATATCTATCGCCAATGTTATTGTGGTTGCGTGTTCGCTGCCAAGCAGCAAGGATGTGATCTGAAAAAAATCAATCGGGAAGCAAAAGCTTACTTAAAAACATCGACCGTAGTTTTGGATGAAAATTAAAGAAATCTTTCGGAAAAACGTAAGAAAAAAATAAAGAATTTATGATAGAAATAAGGTAGACTGTATAATTTGTCCGTAGTAAAGTAAGGAAACAAGAATAAATTTCAATGAAGGAAGAGATAAGATGCGAAAAGTAGCACCTATTTTGAAGCCAATCGCTGTATTAACAATCTCGACGATTGTCGCGACTACTACAGGTATTGTGAATAGTTCCAGCTACCGTGCACCAAGTTCAAGTTCTAGTACTGTAGAAGAAACAACACCAACTACTTCAGTCTCGACATCTGAACCAACAACAACGGAAAGTTTGAATGAAACCACTACGACAAGTACATGGGACGATACAACAACTAGTTCGTCGTATGATGAGACATATACAACTGACAGCTCAAGCGAAACAAGTAATACGGTACCAGATGGCACTCCATCGGATTCAACCAATCCAAGTACAAGTCCGGATACAAGTGCTAGCTCCGAAACGATACCAAGCAGTACGACTGTAGATGATAACACGCAAAATGATGATGCAGCACGTACAGCACAGCAAAACCAAGATTCAGGAAATACCCAAGCGTATAACCAGCAAGCAGGTGATTCTCAATGACATTTTTACTAGACCTTATCAACGGGGTGCATAAATTCCTTGGCTATTTAGACATCAGTCCTAAATATCTTAACCGTGGATATACGATTTTAAGTGTGATTCCCACGCTTTATTTATTGAGAATTGTTTATGGACTTTGGCAAAACCAAAACTATCTTCAATTTTTCTTATATGGACTTGCATTTCTAGTGCTTGTTTATTTTACTGTTTTAAATGTATTTTATTACTTTTTAGATAAAAACACGAAAGCCGATGTCACGCAGCTTTTTGTGAAGTATTTGCCTGATGAAGCGTTCAACATCCAGACAGAAGAAACGATCAATAATGGAAATTCGATCGATAAAGTGAATACACAAGAGGTCATGGTTTCGTATGACGAAGATTACCAATTGAAATTAGCCGAGAATATGCGGTATTTGATTGGAAATGGTGAGATCAAAACAAATGAACTCGGTCGCATGGATGGATTTTTGGTCGACAGAAATACATTGTATCCTTATTACTATGTCAAGAAAACAGGTGAGAAAGAGTATGTTCTAAATATTGGACGAAGCTACTCGGACATGGAAAAAGTAGGGACCATTCGACTGAGCTCAACAGAAGACACATTGGAACCTGTCGGATTGTTCATCGTTGGCGGTGATTTTGTCAAAGACGGGTTGCGTTATCATGAGCCTTATCGCCTGAAATTAATTGCAAAAAAAGCACAATCACAAGAAGAACAAGTTGTTTATAGTCGGAGCCAAAGAAGAAGACATTCATAAGGGGATGTGACATGACTTTTGTCATGCCCCTTTTTTATATAACGAGAAAAATAGAACGAACACGTCACTTATTCTTTCCTTTCATTTATAAACATTGTAGAATAAAGAGAGTACAACGAAATATCGTAAAAAAATGTAATAAATAACGAGGAAATATAAGTAGGAGGTAAGCTGTGAAAGAATTTTTGAAAAATTGGGGGATTCTGATCCTTGTATTAGCGGCTATTTTATTAGCTAGAGTGTACGTGTTTACACCAGTCACTGTAAACGGACATTCGATGGACCCTACATTAAGTGATGGACAACGACTGATTTCATCTAAAATCTCGAACTATGAACGAATGGACATTATTACTACGAAGGAACCAGGGGATGAAGAACGAATGATCGTTAAACGAATCATTGGTATGCCTGGGGACACAGTCAAGATGGAAAATGACCAGTTGACCATTAATGGCAAAAAGTATGATGAGCCTTATCTAGATAAGTTCAAAAAAGAATTTTCAAAAGATAAGTTACAAGGAGAGTATGCTTATAGTTCAGGGTTCCAAGCACAAGCAGAAAGTGCCTCTACCTTTACGAGCGATTTTGAATATACTGTGCCGAAAGGAAAGTATCTTGTTCTGGGGGATAACCGTTTGATTTCAAAAGACAGCCGAATGTTTGGGTTAGTCGACAAAGATATGATCCAAGGCAAAGTTGTTTTCCGCTACTGGCCTCTTTCAGAAATCAAAATCATTTGATGAAAAAATAAAAAGAAGAGGTTGTGACAGAAGTGGTCAGCTTCAAGAAATAAGAAGCTGCTTTTGGAACACCGTTTAAACGAAAAAAGAAGCTGTGACATATTTTTGTCACAGCTTCTTTTTAATCTTTTTGGCTGATGGATAAGAAAAGCGACGCATGTTTATTCATGAATAGCTTTTCTCCACGATGAAAAGTATGACTAGCAGTAGAGACAAAGCCAGTTTTTTTCAATCGATCGTTCAATTCTTCTTGGGTAAAACCATTATGGACTTTCGGATGACTGATTTGTTCATTCTTGTCAAAATCTACAATAATCAGTTGACCGCCAGGAGCTAAAAGTTCGTAAAGTTTCATGAGAATAGTCTCTGTATCGGGAATGTGCAAAAGTACGAGTGATAGAAGGGGACAGCAGGAAATTCGACAGAGGCATCAGCGTGGATCGTGCGGACATTTTTCAGATCTGCTGCTTGGATCTTTTCTTCTGCCATTTTCAACATAGTTTCTGAAGCATCGGCAATGATCAGTTCTTTGAATCTTTCCGCAAGCGGTAAACTCACAAGCCCAGTTCCGCCTCCATAATCCAGCAGGACTTTTTGGTGGCTGTCGCGCGGTAGATAAGTAGTTAGTTCTTCGCGAATAATTTTGGCTAATGCTTGACGGTCAGGGGAATCATAATGGTTAGCGATGGAATCAAAAATATTTTTTGTCATCAAATAGCTCCTTACATAAAACTTTGGAATTTTAACTTATTATAGCACGTGAAAAGAAAGAAAACATGCTATACTCAATTCAAAAAGAAAGTATTTAGCGGATGTACTTATTTTTATAACTCCTAAGAATTTTCAAGGACAGAAATTTTTCCAGAAAGATGAGAGAAATGGATCGCCTTATTTAGTTCCTGTCAAAAAGTTGGAACAAAAGTAAGCAAGGGATTTGAACGATAATCTGTGCTTGATGAAAATTCTCACTGTAAAAAATGTTGAAAATCAAGTATAATACCATAGGAACAAACTGGAAGGTGAAAAAGAGCATGGCACAACTATTTTTTAAGTATGGCGCAATGAATAGCGGCAAGACGATCGAGATCCTAAAAGTCGCTCATAATTATGAAGAACAAAACAAACCAGTTGTCTTGATGACAAGCGGTATTGATACGAGAGATGGTTTAGGCGTTGTTTCAAGCCGAATCGGACTGAAACGTGAAGCAATGCCGATATTTGAAGAAACAGACGTATTTGACGTGATTCAGAACATGGAAAGCAAACCCTATTGTGTGCTGATCGATGAAGCGCAGTTCTTAAAAAAGAAACATGTCATTGCTTTTACGAGAATCGTGGATGAATTGGATATTCCGGTTATGGCGTTTGGTTTGAAAAATGATTTTCGAAACGAGTTATTTGAAGGATCAAAATATTTATTGCTTTACGCAGACAAGATTGAAGAAATGAAAACGATCTGTTGGTTCTGCCACAAAAAAGCAATCATGAATTTACATTATATTGATGGGAAACCTGTTTATGAAGGCGATCAAGTGCAAATTGGCGGAAATGAAGCTTATTACCCCGTTTGTCGAAAACATTACTTTCATCCATCAATGATTACAGAAGGAGAATAAGCATGTACGATCAATTACAATCAATTGAAGACCGTTATGAAGAGCTTGGAGAACTTTTAAGCGACCCAGAAGTGATTTCTGATACAAAGCGCTTTATGCAGCTTTCAAAAGAAGAAGCAAACACGCGCGAAACAGTCGAAGTTTATCGTCGTTATAAAGAAGTAGTACAAGGAATCACCGATACAGAAGAACTGCTTGGTGAAAAACTGGATGATGAAATGGCTGAATTAGCAAAAGAAGAATTATCTGAGTTAAAAAAAGAAAAAGAAGTCTTAGAAGAAAAAATCAAGATCCTGCTTTTACCAAAAGATCCAAATGACGATAAAAATATCATCATGGAAATCCGTGGAGCAGCAGGTGGAGACGAAGCAGCCTTATTCGCGGGTGATCTTTTCAATATGTACCAAAAGTATGCTGAAGCGCAAGGTTGGAAAACAGAAGTGATGGAAGCGAACGTTACCGGAATCGGTGGATACAAAGAAGTGATCATGATGATTACCGGAGAGAATGTTTATTCGAAATTAAAATATGAAAGTGGTGCACACCGTGTCCAACGTGTTCCTTCAACTGAATCGCAAGGGCGTATCCATACTTCCACAGCAACAGTTGTCGTGATGCCAGAAGCTGAAGAAGTAGAGATCGATATTGAAGACAAAGATATCCGCACAGATATCTATCATGCTTCAGGTGCTGGCGGACAGCACGTCAATAAAACAGCATCTGCTGTACGTTTGACTCACTTACCAACAGGGATCGTCGTTGCTATGCAGGATGAACGTTCTCAGATCAAGAACCGTGAAAAAGCAATGAAAATCTTGCGTGCTCGTGTGTATGATAAGATCCAACAAGAAGCACAAAGTGAATATGATGCCAATCGAAAATCAGCAGTCGGAACTGGGGATCGTTCAGAACGGATTCGGACATATAATTTCCCGCAAAATCGCGTGACTGATCACCGTATCGGATTAACTATCCAAAAATTAGATCAGATTTTAGCAGGGAAATTAGATGAAATCGTTGATGCATTGATCATGTATGATCAAACATCAAAACTGGAAGCTATGCAAAATGGGTAAAATGACCTATCGAGAAGTCCTGTCACGGGCTTCTTCTTTTTTAGAGGATCATGGAAAAGAAGCATACAGTATCCAATTTTTATTTTTGGAACGGAAACAATGGAAAAAACTTGATTGGCTCCTTCATATGAACGAAGAGATTTCAGAAGAAGAACAACAGTTGATCGAAACAGATCTGCGACTTCTGCTTGCAGATCATCCGCCTCAGTATTTGCTAGGATATGCAGATTTTTATGATCATCGGTTGAAGGTAACCGAAGCAACACTGATTCCTCGACCAGAAACAGAAGAGTTAGTGGAGTGGTGTTTAGACGAGACGCCTGATGTACCATTGGAAGTGATAGATATTGGGACAGGTACTGGGGCGATTGCTATTAGTTTGAAAGCAGCAAGAAAAAATTGGCATGTATCTGCCGTAGATCTTTCTGAAGAAGCGTTAGAAGTCGCGAAAGAAAATGCTCAGCACGAAGGAACGAAAATCAGTTTTTACCATGGGAATACATTGGAACCAGTACAGGATCGGCGATTTGATGTGATTATTTCTAATCCGCCGTACATCAGTCGGAATGAATGGGAACTGATGGATGAAAGTGTCCGGTCATTCGAACCTAAGATGGCCCTTTTTGCGGAGAACGATGGATTAGCTGTTTATGAAAAAATAGCAGTTGAAGCACCAAGCGTACTAAAACCAAATGGAACGATTTTTTTAGAAATCGGATTTCGCCAAGGTGAAGCAGTAAAAAAAATATTCCAGCAAGCATTTCCAGATAAAAAAGTAGCGATAAAAAAGGATCTTTTTGGTAATGAACGAATGATCCAAGTCTACAGTTGAAGTTGTGGATGAAAAAATTTTTATTTGTTTTTTTATTATAAAAAAACACTAATTTGACAAGGATGTAAACGACTTTTTGGCTTATCAACAAGTTTGTCCACTATTGACAAATGGATTATCCACAGACAGTGGAAAACTTGAGGATAAAGTTGGATAAAACAAGAATGTATGAAAAAGGGGTTGTGGATAAACTGTGGAAACGAAACGTTATGATGAAACTGAATTAAAAGAGGCAGCCAAAGCACTGAAAGCAGGAGAACTTGTTGCTTTTCCTACTGAAACAGTGTATGGATTGGGCGCCAATGCTCTATTGCCCAATACTGTCAAGAAAGTGTTTTCTGTAAAAGGAAGACCTCAAGACAATCCATTGATCGTCCATGTCGCCTCTTTTGAACAAGTAAAAGAGTATGTGGACAACTTTCATCCAGAAACAGAGAAGATTGTGAAGAACTTCTGGCCTGGACCACTAACTTTGATATTTAAAATCAAAAAAGACACCTTGCCCTCAGTTGTAACAGGAGGATTATCCACAGCTGCATTTCGTATGCCGGATAACAAAAAAACACTAGAAGTAATCGAACTTTCAGGGGTTCCGCTTGTCGGTCCAAGTGCAAATACGTCGGGAAAACCAAGTCCGACAACTGCAGATCATGTATTCCATGATCTACAAGGAAAAATTACCGGGATCATTGAGGATGGAGCTACGCGAATTGGTGTAGAATCCACTGTTCTTGATTTAAGTAATCCAACAGCCATGCCTATGATCTTACGACCAGGTGCAGTAACGAAAGAACAAATCGAAGCAGTCATCGGATCTCCTGTTGCTGTTGATCAGCATCTTGTAAAAGAAAATGAAACACCAAAAGCGCCTGGGATGAAATACAAACACTACTCACCCGATACACGTGTTCTGATGGTCAGAGATAGCGATTGGTCAATTGCAGTTCAATGGGCAAAAAATAAGAAGATCCGTGCAGGTGTCATAGCAAGCCCCGAAATTGCGGATCAAGTGCGGACAGATACTGCAGCTGTTTATATGTATAACGACAACTCAGTAGAAGCGGCGGCTAAAGGATTGTTTGCAGGTCTAAGAGGATTAGATGAACCAACACTTGGATTAGATTTGATTTTTGTACAAGTATATCCAGAAACTGGATTGGGGAATGCTTATATGAATCGCTTGAAAAAAGCAGCTGGGCAAAATTATTTTGAAAAATGATCAATTGGTTATTGCCGCATTCTTTTAGTATGATACAATGCTATCAAGTAAATCTTCTATCAGTGAACGAAAAACGAAGTGTAAATAGAAGAGATACGAATATTTGGCAATTTGTTTTTGATGGGAAAAATAAAATTGTAGGAAAATAAAAAGGAGCTGTTGTTTGTGGTAGATTACAAAACGTTTGACCCTGATCTTTGGGCTGCGATCGCCAAAGAAGAAGAAAGACAAGAACATAATTTGGAGCTGATTGCCTCTGAAAACTTTGTCTCCGAAGCAGTGATGGCTGCGCAAGGAAGTATTTTGACAAATAAATACGCAGAAGGTTATCCAGGGCATCGCTATTATGGTGGATGTGAATTTGTCGACATCGTTGAAAATTTAGCGATTGACCGTGCAAAAGAATTATTCGGAGCAAAATTTGCGAACGTCCAACCTCACTCCGGCTCTCAAGCCAACACGGCTGCTTATCTCGCTTTGGTAGAACCAGGGGACACGATCTTAGGAATGGATCTTTCCGCAGGCGGACATCTAACACATGGATCACCAGTCAACTTCAGTGGCAAAACCTATCACTTTGTTGCTTACGGTGTTGATCCGACAACAGAAGTTATTGATTATAATGTGGTACGTATTTTAGCTAGAAAACATCAACCAAAATTGATTGTAGCAGGTGCCAGTGCTTATGGACGAACGATCGATTTTGCGAAATTCAGAGAAATCGCAGATGAAGTAGGCGCAAAACTGATGGTAGATATGGCACATATCGCAGGATTAGTAGCAGCAGGACTTCATCCTAATCCAGTTCCTTATGCAGATATCACAACGACTACCACTCACAAAACATTGCGCGGACCTCGAGGCGGCATGATTTTGACAAACGATGAAGCATTAGCGAAAAAAATCAATAGTGCGGTCTTCCCAGGTATTCAAGGCGGACCTCTAGAGCATGTGATTGCTGGGAAGGCAGCGGCATTCAAAGAAGCACTAGATCCTGCATTTAAAGAATATAGTGAACAAATCATTGCCAATGCAAAAGCAATGGTCAAAGTATTCAATCAAGCAATCGGAACAAGAGTCATTTCAGGAGCGACAGATAATCATCTGATGCTGATCGATGTTCGTGAGTTAGGTATAAATGGAAAAGAAGCAGAGAGTATTTTGGACAGTGTGAATATCACGGTAAATAAAAACTCGATTCCTTTTGAAACACTAAGTCCATTCAAAACAAGCGGCATCCGAATCGGTACACCAGCAATCACTACTCGCGGATTCAAAGAAGAAGATGCTGTAAAAGTGGCTGAATTAGTTGTCAAAGCATTACAAGCAAAAGGCGACAATGCTCAACTAGACGAAGTCAAAACAGGTGTACGCGAATTAACTGAAAAATTTCCATTGCACAAAAAATAAAAATTTAAATTCCATATAAAACAGAAAAGTTCAATGCTGGACTTTTCTGTTTATTTTTTTTGGAGAAAACGGATTCTTTGACAATATCGATGATGCTCTCTAGTATATGAGGTGTAATTTTAGTCTTCACATTAAATCTCAGGGAGGAAAAGTCATGACTGATCGTATCTCGTTAGAAAAGGAAGCCATAGCATTCAGTGATGCAAATGCACCTCATCCGCGAATCTATGAACTAGCACCGGAAGAAGGAAGAGCATTACTGGAAGAAGTACAAGGATCACCTGTGAACAAATATTCCGTTGATATTGAAGACTTGATGGTAGATACTGGCGAATGGGGAAAAATCAATATTCGTTTTGTACGACCAGAAGGAAATATAGATAAATTACCAGTTATTTTTTATATCCATGGAGCTGGTTGGGTCTTTGGCAGTGCTCAAACCCATGATAAATTGATCAGAGAACTTTCGGTCCGCACGAATTCTGTCGTTGTCTTTCCAGAATATAGTCGATCACCTGAAGCGAAATATCCAACAGCAATTGAACAAAATTATGCTGTGTTGCAACAGCTGAATAAATTAGCCAAGTCAAAAAATCTGGATCTCGAGAATCTAATTGTTGCAGGAGATTCAGTAGGTGGTAACATGGCTACAGTCATGACGATCTTAACAAAAGAACGAAAAGGGCTCCCAATATCTAAACAATTGCTGTATTATCCAGTTACCAACGCTGATTTTGATACAGATACCTATCATGAATTCGGAGAAAACTATTTTTTGACGAGAGATGGAATGAGATGGTTTTGGGATCAATATACGACGAATGAAGAAGAACGTGCTGAAATCACAGCTTCGCCTTTGAGAGCAGACCTGAATGAACTAAAAGATCTACCTCCAGCAATGATTTTGACAGGAGAAGCGGATGTATTAAGAGAGGAAGGCGAGGCTTATGCACGCAAACTTCGTGATGCAGGGGTTCCTGTTACACAAGTACGCTTCCAAGGAATCATCCATGATTTCGTCATGGTAAATGCTATGGATCAGACAAAGGCAGCGCGTGCAGCAATGGCATTATCTACTTCTTGGATCATGGAAAAAGAATAAGCTTTGCTTGTCAGCAGGAAAACTTCTTTTCAAAAAAGGATTTTCTTAGGAAAAATGGCGAGTTTGACTAGTCAATCACTTGATTTTGTTTTACAATTAAAAAGAAACGACAGAACAAAGGAGAGCTTAAAAAATGGGCAAATTTCAAGTGATCGATCATCCATTGATTCAACACAAACTAACTATTATTCGGGACAAAAACTGCGGAACAAAGGTTTTTCGTGAAGTAGTCGATGAAATCGCTATGTTGATGGCATATGAAGTATCACGGGATATGCCGTTGGAAGACATCGTGATCGAAACACCGATCACTGAAACAACACAAAAAACGTTGTCCGGTAAAAAAGTAGCGATTATTCCAATCTTGCGTGCAGGTATCGGAATGGTTGATGGTATCTTGGAATTGATTCCAGCTGCTAAAGTGGGCCATATCGGTCTTTATCGAGATGAAGAAACATTTGAGCCACATGAATATTTCGTCAAACTTCCAGAAGACATTGATGCACGTCAGTTGTTTGTAGTAGATCCAATGTTGGCAACAGGCGGATCAGCAATCATGGCAATCGATGCATTGAAAGAACGTGGCGCGTCGAACATCAAATTCGTTTGTTTGGTAGCAGCACCTGAGGGAGTAAAAGCTTTGCAAGAAGCGCATCCTGATATTGATATCTATACAGCTTCTCTAGATGAAAAATTGAATGAACATGGTTATATCGTTCCTGGACTAGGGGATGCGGGTGACCGTTTGTTTGGTACAAAATAAGTGAAAATGAAAAAGGATGTGACACAACTTTTGTCACATCCTTTTTGGTCATTTTTAATGTTTGAGGCAGAGCAGCTTTTTCACAGCTTTCGTTTGTATATAAAAAAACCATCCCAAAAATGCAGAGATGGTCAAATTCAAATCTTTTTAAGTTCTTTGTAGTTAACGATTACTACACCCTTGCTTTGCGTCATCAAGTTCGCATTTTCTGCAGTTTCATCAATCTCAACAACAGCGGAATTTTTCAATTGTTTTGAAATCGTTCCAGTTTGCGGCTTGCCGTGAATCGTGAACATTACGTGAGTATTGATCTTGAATTTTTCACCAATTTCCGATGGTACGATAGTTGTATCAAATTTTCCAAAAGTTGCCATTTTCATAAAACCTGCCTTTCACATCAATTATACCACGTTTTATGAAAAATATCATGAAATTAAACTAATTTTCCATCGAACTCTTTACAATCAGCCAAATAGAGTATATAATTTCTTTTGGATAAGGCCAGCTTAGCTCAGTTGGTAGAGCAACGCACTCGTAACGCGTAGGTCGTAGGTTCGATCCCTATAGCTGGCATAAAGCAAAAGACAGATACCCTGGTTGGGTATCTGTCTTTTTTCTTTATGTCTGTGTGATTTAAAAACCACTAAAAATGGCGTATAATTTGTGTATAGAATGTAGTGGGGAGAAAAATATTTCTGGGAGGAAATCGTGATGTCTAAAAGTGAAGAAATAGAAAACATGGTACTAAAATTATATGATCTCGTTTTAAATCCAGAGATCAATGAAAAGGAACGTATACTTCTGATAGAAGCAAAAACAGGCTTAGAAAAAGGTCAGTATTATCCTAAAGTCATAAATAATTTGGAACGTAGTTTACGTCCGTTAGCAATCAAGGGAGAATTGTCTAAACCAGTCTCACCGTTTTATATGGAGATATCAACAATAGGAAAATTTGAAAAAGAATTAGGTCGAGGAATGGCTTCGGCACCGATTACTTTTGGGCATTTATAAAAATGGATTATTCATCTCAATGAATTAAAAAGTAGCGTCAATCACAGAATACAGGCTAAGTTCGTTTATTTGAACAAAGTCTGTATTTTTTATATTGTGTTTTATTCTTTATTTAACATAAAAACAGCTGTTATAAAATAATAATGCTAATTAAAAGAATATTTTATGCAACTATAGTTATTTATGCACGTTGCATTTTTGTAAGTTAAAAATTGGAAATATAGATTGAAAAAATGAAAGCAATAAGTAAAATAAAATGAATATATGCGAAAAAATAATTTGCATTAGGAAAAACCTTGTAAAAACAGTTTTTTGGCATATTTATTTTTTATAAATATTTGTAAAATAACTATCAATTTTTTAGTTAAAAGATTGGAAATGAGTGGGGAGGAATTGAAGAAAGGATTTTTGAGAGATGATATGGTAGGTTTTATTTTTAGTTAAAATAGGGGAGATAGAAAAAATGAAAAAGTGTAGAAATATTATTTTATCAATGTTATTTATTATTACTAATATAACATCACTGATTCCTGTTCATGTCTATGCGGATTCAGGCAGAGATATCAGCAGTAATGTCACTTCGTTGACCGTGGATCCAACGAATATTACAGATGGAGGAAACATAAAAGTAAAATTCTCGTTTGACGAAAAAAAAAAAGACATCCAGCCAGGTGATTATCTTTGGATCAATTGGCCAAGTGAAGGAAATATTCGCGGTGAAGGATTTCAAAAAGAAATCCCATTAATGATTGAAAATAAAAATGTTGGAACTTTAACGGTCAGAAAAGATTCTGCACAGGTTGTATTTAATGAAAATATTAAAAACATAGACTCAGTAGAAGGTTGGGGGCAATTTGAGATACAGGCCAGAAACGTAACCGATATTGGTGAAGAAAATACGGGGCCATTCACCGTGACGAGCGGTGACAAAACGGCTACTGTAAATGTGACAAAGCCAGCTTCTGGTTCTTCTTCTAGCGTTTTTTATTATAAAACAGGAGACATGCTTCCTGAAGATACTGAGCACATTCGATGGTTTTTGAATATTAACAATAACGGCACTTACGTTGAACAACCAGTTAAAATCAGCGATGAAATCCAAAGTGGACAAAGATTAGATCCAAGTGCGTTTGAAATTAATCAAATACACTTAGGTGAACAGAAAGTTTACAGAGGAGAAGAGGGAATCCAACAATTTTTACAAGATTTCCCCGGTGCTACATTTGATTTTTCAGTAAATGATAATTACATTGAAATAACTATACCAAAAAACTTTGTCAATCTTAGAATAATAATGGTGAGTTATAAGACGATCATAGAAGAACCAGAACAAACAAGTTTTGAGAATCATTCGAAAGCTTGGTTTAAAGAAGTTAATAAACCTGCTGTTGATGGAGAAAGTTTCAATCATACAGTTAAAAATATTTCAGCTTCTGGTGGAGTCAACGGTACAGTTAGAGGCGAATTGAAGATTTTCAAATATATCAATGGCACAGAGATTGGTATCCCAAATGTGACTTTCGAATTAAGACGAGCAGATGAACAGCCTATTCAAGGACAGTCTAGTATCCTATTGACTTCGAATGAACAGGGAGAAGTTAGTATCAAAGGTCTGCAAATAGGAGATTATGTTGTAAAAGAAAAAGAAGCACCCAATTGGATTGATTTTGATCCACTAAGTTCAAATGAACTCAAATTCTCCATAAACGAAAATGATACAGAGGGAGTCAGTTTACCTATTTATAACAAGAAAAAGGTTACGAACATCACAGCAACTAAAATTTGGAACGGTGGAACCACTCCCAGACCAAGTATTTATTTCAAATTATTCAGAGCAAGTACAAACAATTGGGAACCAGTTCCTGATGCAGAAACAAAACGATTAGATAATGGAATAACTTCAGTGACTTGGGAAGATATCCAACAGTATGATGATAGCGGAAACGAATATACGTTTAAAGTGCAAGAAGTAGACCAAAACGGAAATGATTACGTCCCTTCAGGTTATCAAAAAATTGAAAACGGGCTAGTCGTTACCAATGAGAATAAAGAAGTCATTTCAGTCTCAGGACAAAAAACATGGGAAGACAATGAGAATCAAGACGGCAAACGACCGACGACGATCACAGTGAATCTATTAGCCGACGGTCAACCGATCCAACACAAAGAAGTAAGTGAAAAAGATGATTGGCGCTATCGTTTCACAAATCTGCCAAAATACAAAGACGGCCAAGAAATCATTTATACAGTAACGGAAGACAACGTACCAGAATACAGTACGACGATTGAAGGGTATAACATCAAAAACAGTTATACACCGGGCAAAACTAGCCTAAGTGCTACTAAAGTATGGGATGATGGAAATAACCAAGACGGGGTACGACCTCAAAGTATCCAAGTCCAGCTGTATGCTAATAACCAAAAAATAGGCGAAGCAGTAGAACTGAGCGAGGAGAATCACTGGACGACCACATGGAACGAATTGGCAGAAAAGGCGAAAGGTCAAGCTGTCACTTATCGAGTGGAAGAGTTGACCAAAGTAGCTGGCTATACCAGTGAAGTTAAACAAACAAAGGATGGAAACAACATTATTACCAATACCCATGTGCCAGAAACCAAAGAGGTCTCAGGACAAAAAACATGGGAAGACAATGAGAATCAAGACGGCAAACGACCGACAACGATCACAGTGAATCTATTAGCCGACGGTCAACCGATCCAACACAAAGAAGTCAGTGAAAAAGATGATTGGCGCTATCGTTTCACAAATCTGCCAAAATACAAAGACGGGCAAGAAATCATCTATACAGTAACGGAAGATAACGTGCCAGAATACAGTACGACAATTGACGGGTATAACATCAAAAACAGTTATATACCGGGCAAAACAAATATAGCTATACCAGGTAACCACATAAAACCGTGGAAAAATTTTCCAGAGAAGACAGAGAGAGAGAAAATTAGAAATCTATTCTCTCAAAAATTGCAAATATTTGCTCATACAGGGGAATCTAGCGAACAAAGAACCAATTATATTAGTAAGAGAGCTGTACCTAAACAGATAACAAATAAATCAAAAAGCATTCTTCCTAAAACAAGTAGTAAAAAATCTAGTTTTGCTGTAATCATTGGTTTATTGATAGTAACTATCTGTACAGGGATATTCTTACAAAAATATAAAAAAGTTTAGATAGAATACCCGTGGTGCTAGTTAATTTTTTCCTAGAGGAAAATGTCTAAACATGTTGGTAAATCAACAAAAAAACGCATATAGTAGTCTCAAAACTCCCAAGAAATGAGGACTACATATGCGTTCATCAAAATATACTGAACATTATACAGATACTTTTATAACATTCAAGGAAATTATGAGAACTGTTTCTAACATATACCACAATTGTGTACCAGATAAGATTAAAAACCGAAGAAATACTGATCAACTGAAGCAACGCGATACAGTGATTATTGCTTGTGTTATATGGGGCATAATTAATGGCTATACTAGCCAAAGAGCCACGTATAGAGCGGTTTGTTCCGTCTTATTTCCTAATGGTGACTTTCCTAGTAGGAGTCGATTCACTCGCTTAAGTTCAAACTTAGCTTACACTATCAAGATTATTCGATACTTTTTCATCAAGAAGCTCACCAAAGGTGAACTAGTCGGAATTATAGATAGTTTTCCTAGTCCATTATGTAAACCAGTTAGAAATAGACAAGCAAAACTATTGAATCAAATAGCCAAAGTTGGCTATAACTCAACAAAAAAATCTTATTTTTATGGTCTTAAAATTCATATGATCGTTACTAATACTGGCTTTCCGATTACTTACTCAATCACGAATCCAGGTGTCCATGACGTGAAAGTGTTAGAGACTTTATCGGAAGAAGCGAATCTTCCCAATATCCTAGGGGACAAAGGATATATTAGCCATAAAATCTATGAAAAGCTTGCCCTTAAGGGCATTACTATATCCGTTCCGCCACGTAAAAACATGGATAAATCAGAAAAACTAGACCACAGCTTACTTGGAAAACAAAGAAAAACAGTTGAGACTGTTTTTTCTTCCTTAGAAAAATTAGGTTGTCAAAATTTCAACTCACGTTCTGTTAAAGGGCTAGAGAGTAGATTTGAAAGCATATTACTGGCTTACAGTGTTCTATTAAGTCGAGTACAACGACGTTTTGAAGGAACTTTGAGATATTCTTTAGAATATTAAAATTAACTAGCACCACGGGTAGATAGAATAATTTTTGTTATTCAGAATATAATATTTTTTGTTAAATATGACTGAAAGCAAAAGAATAAAATTCCGCTTTATAATTGAAAAGAGCGTGGGACAAAAGCAAAGAACACTTTTGTCTCACGCTCTAAACACGTATAAACGGCGGAAGCAGAAGCAACTCCTTCGGAAATAAGCTGAAATTCACAAAAATTTGAAAAGCAATTTTCGTGAATTTCTTCTTATTTCTTGGAGTTAAACGCTTCTGTCCCAGCCTCTTTTCGTAGAATCAATAAATATGGATTTGGCTAACTATGGAAGAATACTCTAGTTTTCAGTGTCCATACTAGTTGTTACATTGTTTGATTGGCTAAAAGAATTTCTGATATATTTTGTACTAAATAAAGAAAAAGACGCTTGGATTGGGAAATAAGAAAACTACTCTATCATTACAAATTTTCATAAACTGGCAGATGTTCTAAGTAAACAAGTATCTTTTCAAAGTCGGAAAAATCCATGATCAACGTAGTGGTATTGATATTTGGATGAAAGCCTACGGTATCTTGACGATCAATAGCAGCATCGATCACGACTTGGATTTTTTTCTCTTTGTCGTGCATCAATGCTAATGGAGTCACTGTACCTGCTGGAACACCTAGAAGGTCAGGAAGCTGTTCTTCAGAAACAAAAGATAAGCGCTTTTCTTTTAATTGTTCAGCTAGTTGTTTTAAATCGGCATGCTTTTCATCAGGCAAGATGACAAGATAGATTTTTTTTCCTTTTCTTGATTTCAATAATAGATTTTTTACTTGCGGACCAGGTAGGGAAAAAGGGACATTTTTGACTGACGTAATCGCAGGATGATCGACTTTTTGAAAAGAGATATCCAGTTTTTTTAGTAGTTCATAAGCTTCTTGTTCGGTTGCACGACTCATTGCGCATCATCCTCCTTTTTTATTAGTGTATCATAAAAAAGAGTTGACAAATGAAAAATAATCATGTAAATTACACGTAAAGTTAAAATAAATGACATCGAAAAGAAGAGTAGCAGTTAGGTGTTTTTAGAGAGTCTCTGGTTGGTGGAAAGAGGCAGCAGTTAACCGTGAAACACATCTTGGAGTCGATTTTCTGAAGCGTATAGTAGGAAAATCCGGGGAGCCCGTTACAGCTGCGGTCGTTGCTAGATGACCAGATAAGGCTGGCTTTTCCGTGAGGAGCCGGTAAAAAAAGGTGGAACCACGTGATTAACGTCCTTTGATCTTCGGATCAAAGGACTTTTTGTTTTCATCTGATTTGCAACGACTGTGTGAGGTTTTTTCTGCAAGGAAAAAATAAACAGAGGTGGAACCACGTATAATACGTCCTCTTGGCATTTGCCAAGAGGATTTTTTTATTTTAAAGGAGGAAAAGAAGATGGAGTATTTAATTGAAGTTATGCCGCAATTATTAGTAGGAGCACTCACAACATTGAAATTATTTTTATTTACCTTGATTGGCTCGCTGCCATTAGGGATTATTTTAGCACTAGGATTGTCCTTGCATTTTAAGCCACTACGCTACTTTCTTCAAACATATGTATGGATCATGCGGGGAACGCCGCTATTGTTACAGCTGATTTTTGTTTTTTATGGTTTGCCGACGATTGGGATCGTTTTTGATCGATTCGAAGCAGCGCTCATTGCTTTTATCTTGAACTATGCCGCTTATTTTGCAGAGATCTTCCGTGGAGGGATACAATCGATTCCTCAAGGTCAATATGAAGCAGCGCAAGTTTTGCAATTAAGTCCCTTTCAAACGGTGACGAAAATCGTCATCCCGCAAGTAACAAAGATTGTTTTACCTTCTGTAGGTAATGAAGTTATCAACTTGGTCAAAGATTCTTCCTTGATCTATATATTAGGTTTAGGTGACGTAATGCGTGCCGGGAAAATCGCGATGGAACGCGACGCGACTTTACTGCCTTTGCTAGGCGTGGCAATCATCTATCTTACATTGACTGGTATTCTAACAATCGTAATGAAACAAGTTGAAGGAAAATTAAATTATTACCGCTAACTGATAGGAGGAAGAAATATGATTGAATTGAAGAAAGTGAACAAAGCATTTGGTGAAAAAGAAATAATCAAAGATTTGGATCTAATCATTCCAGATGGGAAAACATTAGCTATCGTAGGTCCTTCCGGTGGCGGTAAAACCACACTTTTACGTATCTTGGCTGGCTTAGAAAGCTCTGACAGCGGAGAATTTTATTTAGACGGTGTACCGTTCAATCCATTCGAACTTAAAATGAAAGAACAAGTTGTAGGAGTCGTATTCCAAGACTTCCAGCTATTTCCACATCTGAATATTTTTGAAAACATTACCTTAGCACCGAAAATGGTATTGAAACAGACAAAAGAAGAATACACCAAAAAAGCAGAAGAATTAGCGGCTTCATTAGGGATTAGCGATTTATTGAATAACTATCCTTATCAGCTTTCTGGCGGACAAAAACAACGGGTAGCGATTGCCAGAGCATTGGCCATGAATCCGAGGGTATTGGCTTATGATGAACCAACGAGTGCTTTAGATCCTGAGTTGCGTCAGCAAGTCGAGCGTTTGATCCTATCATTGAAAGAAGACGGGGTAACCCAAATCATTGTCACACATGATCTCGTATTTGCAGAAAATGTCGGTGATCAACTATTAAAAGTTTCCCCAATTCGTTAAGAAAGGAGAAGATAGAGATGAAAAAAATCAGTTTTCTATTCGCTTTGCTCGTAGGTCTTCTTCTTTTTGCAGGCTGTTCGAATAAAAAGGCTTCAGCAGATAATTGGGCGGCTATCAACGAAGAGAAAAAAATCGTTATAGGTTTGGACGATACATTTGTTCCTATGGGATTTAGAGATAAAGACGGGAAGCTTACAGGATTCGATATTGATTTAGCCAAAGCAGTCTTTGAACAATATGGGATTACGGTAGACTTTCAGCCTATTGACTGGTCAATGAAGGAATTTGAATTGAACAATGGAACGATCGACTTGATCTGGAATGGCTATTCCAAGACACCGGCAAGAGAAAAGAAAGTGCAGTTTACAAAACCTTATATGGAAAATGATCAAGTACTGATCACACCTAAAGAATCAGGAATCACAAGCTTTGAGCAAATGAAAAATAAGAGATTAGGTGCGCAAAATGGGTCATCTGGTTATGATGTATTTACAAAACAACCAGAAGTGTTAAAAGAGATAGTCAAAAACCAAGATGCTGTTTTGTACGATAGTTTTAATGAAGCACTGATTGATCTGAAAAGCGGACGGATCGATGGTTTGCTGATGGATAAAGTATATGCGGACTATTATTTGAAACAAAGAAACGAGCTAGAAGACTTCAACATGACAAAAGGTTCTTACGAAAGTGAGGATTTTGCGGTTGGCGTGCGTAAGTCAGATGATACGTTAGTGAAGAAGATAAATGAAGCATTTGATCGATTAGAAAAAACAGGGGAATTCCAAAAAATCTCCAATAAATGGTTTGGTGAAGATGTCACGCCGAGAAATTAACAAAAACATACTAAGATTAGAGGGGAACATCATTGACGAATGATGTTCCCCTCTAATCTTAGTATGTTTTACATAATTTTATTTTGTTATGGAAGGGGTTTCGTGTTATTCTAAAAAGAGGAACGATTGAAGGTTATAGGAAAGGAAGAGATGAATGGAACACAAAGAACTTACCTCATTTCCAAAAGATTTTCTGTGGGGCTCTGCTTCTGCAGCGTATCAAGTAGAAGGAGCTTGGCAAGAAGATGGGAAAGGCGAATCAGTCTGGGATCGATTTGTTCGAATTCCAGGAAAGACATTTAAAGGAACAAACGGTGATCTGGCAGTAGACCACTATCATCGTTATAAAGAAGATATTGCTTTAATGAAAGAACAAGGTCTGAAAGCTTACCGCTTCTCTGTAGCTTGGACACGGATTTTTCCTAATGGGCGCGGAGAAGTCAATCAAGCTGGGCTCGCTTTTTATGAGAGATTGATCGACAAATTGATTGAAAACGGTATCGAACCTATGTTGACTTTGTATCATTGGGATCTTCCACAAGCGTTGCAAGATGAATATAATGGTTGGGAGTCACGTCAGATTATTGAAGATTTCACTCATTATGCAGAAACATTATTTGAGGCATTCCGCGGGAAAGTCCATTACTGGATTAGTTTGAATGAACAAAATATCTTCACTTCATTAGGCTATTTATTAGCAGCACATCCGCCAGGCGTGACGGATCCAAAACGAATGTATGAAGTCAACCATATCGCAAATCTAGCAAATGCATCTGTCATCAACAAATACCATGAGTTAGAAATGCCTGGGAAAATCGGACCAAGCTTTGCGTATACGCCAAATTATCCAATCGACAGTAATCCTGAAAATGTTCTGGCAGCCGAAAATGCAGAAGATCTAATGGCCAATTACTGGATGGATGTCTATATGTGGGGGAAATATCCTATTGCTGCTATGAGATTCTTAGAAGAAAAAGGATGGGCGCCAACGATTGAAGCGGGCGATGCAGAATTGCTAGAATCAGCCAAGCCAGATTTCCTTGGGATCAATTACTATCAAACAGCGACGAATGCATTCAATCCATTAGATGGGGTTGGAGCAGGAAAAATGAATACGACCGGGAAAAAAGGTTCATCAGAAGAAACAGGGGTTCCTGGAATGTATAAAAAAGTTGAGAATCCATTTGTCGAACGAACAAATTGGGACTGGGAAATCGACCCAGAAGGCTTAAGGATCGGATTGCGTCGTATCACGAGCCGTTACCGCATGCCGGTGCTGATCACGGAAAATGGCTTAGGAGAGTATGACAAGTTGACAGAAGACAAACAAATCCATGACGACTATCGAATCCATTATTTACAAAGCCATGTCAAAGCAATCAAAGAAGCAATTTCAGATGGAGCAGAAGTATTAGGCTATTGTACATGGTCTTATACAGATTTGCTTAGCTGGTTGAACGGTTATCAAAAACGATATGGATTTGTATATGTCGATCAAGATGAAACACAAGAAGGATCTTTGGAACGATATAAGAAAGACAGTTATTACTGGTACCAAAAACTGATCGAAGAAAATGGAGAGAACCTTTAGTTCTCATGCTTAAAACAAGAAGGTACGGCTGGATATGGCCGTGCCTTTTTTTGATAAAATCATTTATAAATTAAGAAAAACTGTAAAATAAGCTGAAAAGTAAAAGAAAGCGTCAGTTCTTTCAAACAAAACTTTAGTTCCCTTGCTTTTTTTTGTATAATGAAACTTGATGAAATGAGGGATAATAAATGGCACAAAAGAAACGGCCTACTAAGAAAAGGAAAAAGACGAAAAAAACGAAAAAGCAAAAACAGCAGCAAGAACAAATGCTGACGATTGGTGTTGGATTTGCCTTGATTCTATTTGCTGTATTCGGCTTTTTAAAATTAGGTTTTTTAGGAATATTGATTGCAAACGGCTTTCGGATCATTGCAGGAAATACTTACCAAATCCTCTGTCTTTTATTAGCCGTATTAGGATTTTGGATTGTCATTAAGAATACAGAGTTTTCAATTGGCAAAAACCGACGCTGGTTTGGCGGTATACTCTTTTATTTCGGTATCTTATTATTGCTACATGCCCATTTATTCGGCAAACTCCATACTGGGGAACCAAATATCATGGGAACGACATGGGACTTATTAGCTAGCGATATAAAACAAAGTCAAGTAGATAATAACGTTGGCGGAGGAATGATCGGAGCAATTCTTTATCATTTCACTTATTTCTTGATTGCACAGCCTGGAAGTTATTTAGCAGCTGTTTTATTACTGGCGGGTGGAGCATTCTTGTTCAGTAATTTGGAAGGCTATCAGCTGCTGAATGGTATCCAATCAATTGGAGAACGGGTACAGGAATTATTAGAAGGTGATCCTGCCAAGCAAGCTCAAAAGCAAGCGGCAAAGGAAGAAAGAATGAAACAGCGTGCAGAAGCGAAAGAAGCAAGACGCTTAGCGGCACAAGAAGCAGCAGAAAAAGAAGCTGCAGAATATGAGAAGAAAAAAGCTGTGAACCAGCAAAGGAAAAATACTCCTGATGAATGGCAGGAACCAGAAAATGCCGAACCTGAGCAGTTAAGTTTTGTTCCAATTGACAGTTTTCAAGAAAATATCCATCCTGCGAATCTAGAGAAACCAGTACCAGATACACCAAAACAGACCAATACAGCGGAAGGTTTAGCTGATGAGTTGCCAGAGGATGACGGTACTTCATTAGAATTTGAGATCGAAGCAGAACAGGAAAATCAAGATTATGAATTGCCGACAGTTGACTTACTTGATTCTATACCAACTGTGGATCAAAGTGATGAGTATAAAAAAATTGAAAAAAATATCGGTGTATTGGAACAAACTTTCCAAAGTTTCGGTGTGGATGCTAAGGTCGTCAAAGCTAGTTTAGGCCCATCCGTCACAAAATTCGAAGTCCAACCAGCTGTAGGGGTAAAAGTAAGTAAAATCGTGAACTTAACAGATGATATCGCACTTGCTTTAGCGGCGAAAGATGTTCGGATGGAAGCGCCGATCCCAGGTAAATCACTGATTGGTATTGAAGTACCAAATGGAAAGATCAGTATGGTTTCCTTTAGAGAAATCATCGAAGCTCAGCCAAACCATCCAGATAAATTACTGGAAGTACCTTTAGGACGTGATGTTTCTGGACGAGTACAAACGGCTGACCTTTCGAAAATGCCTCACTTACTTGTAGCTGGTTCGACTGGTAGTGGGAAGTCAGTAGCAATCAATGGAATCATTACAAGTATATTGATGCGTGCTAAGCCCCATGAAGTAAAACTGATGATGATCGATCCGAAAATGGTTGAATTAAATATGTACAACGGGATACCTCATCTGTTGACGCCGGTCGTGACGAACCCTAGAAAAGCGGCACAAGCCTTACAAAAAGTAGTACAAGAAATGGAAGAACGATATGAAAAATTTGCGGCAACTGGTGTAAGAAATATTTCTGGTTACAATGAATTTGTTCAGCAGAAAAACTTAGAAAACGGAACGAAACATCCAACCTTACCATTCATCGTAGTAATCGTAGATGAATTAGCTGACTTGATGATGGTAGCTAGCAACGAAGTCGAAGATGCGATTATTCGTTTAGCGCAAATGGCTCGGGCAGCGGGCATCCACATGATCCTAGCTACTCAACGTCCAAGTGTGGATGTTATCACAGGGATCATCAAAGCAAATGTACCTTCCAGAATGGCATTTGCTGTATCAAGCGGTACAGATTCTCGGACGATCATCGACTCTAATGGAGCAGAAAAGCTCTTAGGGCGAGGAGATATGCTGTTCTTGCCAATGGGTGAGAATAAACCTATCCGTGTGCAAGGAGCATTCATCTCTGACCATGAAGTGGAGCGGGTCGTTCAATTTGTTACAGATCAGCAAGAAGCTCACTATGAAGAGAAAATGATGCCGACAGATGAAGTTGAAACGGCAGGTGCCCCAGAACAGCCACAAGATGAACTGTTTGAGGAAGCAAAAGCACTTGTTGTTGAAATGCAAACAGCAAGTATCTCCCTTCTCCAAAGAAGGTTTCGAATCGGTTACAACCGAGCCGCTCGACTCGTAGATGAACTGGAAGCTCATGGAGTTGTTGGCCCATCAGAAGGAAGTAAGCCTCGTAAAGTATTCATTGAGCAAGAGGAAACATCAGAACCACTGCCGGAAGATAATGAAATGTAAAACTTGTTCGATGAACGGTTGAAAAACGAATAACTATATAAAAAAGACAAGACATGATGATACCAAGAGAAAAAATGGCTTTTTTCCCATCTTTTCTAATACGGTAGGATGTCTTGTCTTTTTTGCTTTTTATGAGATGAAAGTTCTATTCGATTTATTTGTGAAGTATTGCATTAACTAAACGAATCATGTATAGTATGTAGCGAAACTTTGAGAAAAAGAGGGAAAATACTTTGGAAAAACAATCCATCTATGGCTTGACGAATGAAGAATTAATCAATTGGTTTATAGAAAACGGTGAGAAAAAATTCCGAGCTGCCCAAGTTTGGGAATGGTTGTATCAAAAACGTGTAAGTAACTTCACAGAAATGACGAATCTGTCAAAACAATTGATAGAAAAATTATCGGCGCATTTTATCATCAATCCTCTGAAACAAATGGTCGTCCAAGAAGCTTCGGACGGTACAGTTAAATATTTGTTTGAACTTCCTGATAAAAATATGATCGAGACCGTACTAATGAGACAAGAATACGGCTTGTCCGTTTGCGTGACGACACAAGTAGGATGTAATATCGGCTGTACATTTTGTGCAAGCGGGTTGCTTAAAAAGAACCGTGATTTGACCGCTGGAGAAATTGTTGCGCAGATCATGATGGTTCAACATTATTTTGATGAGCGCAATCTTGGCGAACGTGTTTCCCATGTCGTCGTAATGGGAATCGGTGAGCCATTTGATAATTACGACAATGTAATGGACTTTTTGCATATTATTAATGATGCCAAAGGATTGGCGATTGGTGCGCGACATATTACAGTTTCTACTAGTGGCTTAGCACACAAAATCAAGGAATTCGCTAATAACGGCTTACAAGTCAATCTGGCTATTTCCTTGCACGCGCCGAATAATGAGGTGCGAACATCGATCATGCGGATCAACCGAAGTTTCCCAATTGAGAAATTGATGGAAGCTGTGGATGAGTATTTAGAGAAAACAAACCGTCGAATCACGTTTGAATATATCATGTTGAATCAAGTAAATGATAGACCAGAGCATGCGCAACAATTAGCAGATCTATTAAAAGATAAGAAAAAATTAGCATATGTCAACTTGATTCCATATAATCCAGTCAGTGAACATGATCAATATTCTCGCAGTCCAAAAGCTGATGTATTGAGATTTTATGATGTATTGAAGAAAAACGGCGTAAACTGTGTGATACGTAAAGAACATGGTACAGATATTGATGCAGCTTGCGGACAATTGCGAAGCAAGCAAATGAAAAAAACAGCTGCCAAATAATCGTAGCCTACTTCGTTTTTTCAATTACCATAAAAGGAGCAGTTTTCTTAATTAAGGAACTGTTCAACTTAAATAAGTGAAAAGATTCTATAGCGAAAGTTATAAAGCGTTTTTTGACAAGAAAAGCCCTCATTAAGCAAAGAAATGTCGTCAATTTGATGACAGCCTGCTTGATGGGGGTTTTAGCAATTATTTAACTGATTTTCTTATATCCTTGCTGGCTTTCTTGTGTAGCATGATAAGTTTCTACGTCAAGAATGGCCTGTTTAAATTTTTCTCGGGTGATTTCATAAGGCACATGTTTGATATCATTTGTGGTCATGGCTTTATCTAAGATTGCTTCTAAATCGGTCGTGACATTGAGATTCATGTCGGCTAACGATACTGGAAGTTGGTTCTTTTTCATAAACACATAGATTTTATCAAACAAATCGAACTGCTGATCCATCATCAATAAGGTCAGTACACCATAACTGACAGATGCTCCGTGAAGGTATCCCTCCATTTTTTCTAGAACAGTCGTACCGTAATAGAATGAGTGTGCCATAGCAGAATTATAGTTATTGTTAACTAAAACAGAAACCAATCCGGTAGTAACAATGATATCCGAAACGACTTGTTCAATTGCATATGAGGGACGATCGTCGGCACTATCTTTCAATGCTTGCGTACCATAAGTCAAGAGGCGATCAATGCACATTTTTCCAATTTGGATTCCTAATCTATCCGTGTAGCCTAGATCATCGCCACGAGCAGAAAAAGTAGATTCGACTTCTTTGGATAAAGCATCGCCAATACCTGCCCATAAGTATTTATCAGGTGCTTCGGCAATAATTGCTGTATCAATGAAGGTGTGTACAGGTGGTTTTGAAGGAAAGAAGAGTCCGTCCATTACGCCTTCTTCGTTATAGATGACACATACCGCCGTGACGGGCGAACAGTTCGAACCAATAGTGGGGAAGGTGAAGACTGGTTTAGCTAGTTTTTCACCAATGACTTTTACAGTATCGCAAGCACGGCCACCGCCGACTGCAAACAAGACGTCTGCTTTTTGGACACTTTCATGTTGGATCAACTGTTCAATATTTCCATAAGTTGAATTACCCCCGTACCAGAGACTGGCGATAACTTCTATTTCCTGAGTCAAAGCTGCTTTTATTTTGTTTTCTGCCTTTGAAAGTGCAGTCTTCCCTCCAATCAGCACTACTTTTTTCCCATATTCTTTGACGATTCCATTTGCTTTTTCATACGCATCTGTTCCAATGGTATAATTTGGTAAGAAAACACTTTGACTCATATTCTTTTCCTTCTTTCTTCGTTGAAACGGGTTAAAATTTTAAAGAGTGATCTTTCTGACCGCGGCTGTAGATGGAGTAGAGGCGAATCTAAGACAGGATAAGTAATGAATAAGGTGGCATGAACACCTTGAAATCATCAATAAGTATCCTAAAAATAAAATAAGTACATAAACATTGAAAACGACAATAATGAATTTTTGTTCCTCCTAGTATTTCTACGATTCCTCTTGCTTATTTAAATAATCTAAAAATTCTGAACATTTAGATTATTTTATAAAAATGTGTTTCATTTGTCAATTCATAATTGGTTTTTTTAAAGCAAAAGATAATCTATATCATGATGAACAAACAGAGTTTTTTCCTCCAATTGATGGCTTTCCTGATCTTTCCTATTTTGAATAAAGTGTTTCTGTATAATTTTTTTATTTTATAAGTAAGGTAAATAATGAAAGAATAGAGATACTGATTGGTAGCTAAAGATTTTTGAGCGAGAACATTTCGTTTTTTCAAAAGGACTGTTAGAATAAGCAAGAACAAGGGGGAAGACGTATGATAATCAGTGAATTTGACCGTAATAATCCAGTATTGAAAGATCAGCTTTCTGATTTACTGAGACTGACTTGGCCGGAAGAATATGGAGACAGCTCGGCAGAAGAAGTAGAAGAAATGATGAATCCAGAACGGATCGCGGTAGCAGCGGTTGACCAAGATGAGTTAGTAGGATTTATTGGTGCAATCCCTCAATACGGTATCACAGGTTGGGAATTGCATCCATTAGTTGTAGAAAGCTCCCGACGAAAGAACCAAATAGGTACTCGATTAGTCAATTACTTAGAAAAAGAAGTAGCTTCCAGAGGAGGAATCACGATTTATTTAGGTACGGATGATTTAGACCATGGAACAACGTTAAGTCAAACGGACCTGTATGAGCATACGTTTGATAAAGTGGCCTCCATCCAGAACCTTCGTGAACATCCCTATGAGTTCTATGAAAAATTAGGTTATAAAATCGTAGGTGTCTTACCAAATGCAAGTGGTTGGGACAAACCGGATATTTGGATGGCAAAAACGATTATTCCTCGACCAGATTCTCAATAATAAAAAGAGGTGGTGAAATCAGCGTCCTGACCTGAGTATTAGAGAAACAAACGGAAAAATAGTTCTTCATATTTTGCCGTTTGTTGAGCTAATATCGAGGGTCAGCTGATTGAACACCGTTTATTCGGATAAGGAACTGTGACAAGACTTTTGTCAGAGTTCCTTTTTGTTTATTCTTTTTTATCTTTGTATGGCAATAATAGACAATATAACAAAAATTATTTAATGGCTACTGAAAGACAATAGAAAACCTTGTACAAAGCTATTTTTTCTGAAAAATTCCTTGAAACCTCACGAAAAAATCATTATTTTATGAAAAAGACAAAAAAAAGTGTTGATTTTTTAATAATTATTCATTAAACTCTTAAACAACTTCAGAAAATATTAATTATTCTGAAAATTCCAATAAAGGGGTACGTAAAATGAAAAAGAAATTTACATTTGGGTTGGTTGCGGTATGCGGCCTTGTACTTGCTGGATGTTATGGCGGCAGTTCAGCCACAAGCAGTAGTTCAGCAAAAAGCGGTTCAGCAGATGGAGGAGGCGTATTTAACTTAGTCGTGCCTCAAGAAATGCCTACAGCTGACTTATCAGTTGCAACAGATACAATCAGTTTTACAGCATTGAATAACGTTTATGAAGGTATTTACCGTCTTGATGAAGATAGCAAACCACAGCCGGCAGGAGCTAGCGAGTTGGCAGAAGTCAGTGAAGACGGATTAACTTACAAAATCAAATTACGAGAAGACGCAAAATGGTCAAATGGTGATCCTGTTACAGCAGCGGATTACGTTTATGGCTGGCAACGAACAGTAGACCCAGCTACAGCTTCTGAATATGCTTACCTGTATGCGCCAGTTGAAAATGCAGAAGACATCACAGCTGGAAAGAAAGATAAATCAGAACTAGGGATCAAAGCAGTTGGCGACTATGAATTAGAAATCAAATTGACGAAACAAACACCATATTTCCAATACCTGCTTGCTTTCCCATCATTTTTCCCACAAAAACAATCCGTAGTGGAAGAAAATGGGGATGCCTATGCATCTGCAAGTGATAAAGCTGTTTATAATGGACCATTCACATTAGAAGATTTCGATGGACCAGGAACAGATACAGAATGGACTTATAAGAAAAATGACCATTACTGGGACAAAGACACAGTAAAACTTTCTGAAATCAAAGTCAGTGTAGTAAAAGAATCTTCTACTGCTTTGAACTTATTCAAAGATGGCCAAGCAGATGATGTGATCTTGTCTGGTGAATTAGCACAGCAAAACGCAAACGATCCAGCTTATACTTCTGTTAAAGAAGCACGAACAAGCTATATCGAATTCAACCAACGCGAAAAGAATTCACCATTCAACAATGTGAACCTAAGAAAAGCTATTTCTTATTCTATCGATCGTGAAGCTTTAGTAAAACAAGTACTAGGTGACGGATCAGTTGTCTCTACAGGATTGATCCCATCAGATATGGTAAAAAGTCCAACAACGAACGAAGACTTTGCAAAAGAAGCTGGAAAATTAGTTTCTTATGACAAAGACAAAGCAAAAGAATATTGGGAAAAAGCGAAAAAAGAATTGGGCGTTGATTCTTTAGAATTTGATTTGATGGCTTCTGATGATGATTCATCGAAAAAAGTAATCGAATATGTTCAAAACTCAATCCAAGAAAACTTGGATGGCGTAACAGTCAAACCAACACCTGTTCCATTCTCTGTACGTCTTGACCGCTCAACTTCGGGTGATTTTGACGCAGTACTAGGCGGATGGGCTGCTGACTATGCAGACCCAAGCAGCTTTACTGATTTGTTTGTCACAGGTAATTCATACAACCGTGGTCGCTGGAGCAATGCAGAATATGACGAAGCAGTTAAAGCAGCTTCATCAACAGATGCTGGCGATGAACAAGCACGTTGGGATGATTTCCAAAAAGCAATCAAGATCATCTCTGATGATATGGGTGTCGTTCCGGTGTACCAAAAAGCAGAAGGTCACCTAGTGAATGAAAAAATCAAAGGTATCGTTCACCATGCTGCAGGCGCTTCATGGGATTACAAATGGACATACGTTGAAGAATAATCGTTAATACCGTGAGCATGAGAAAAAACGAGGCTGCGGCAAATGTCGCAACCTCGTTCTCATATTTACTTATCCTAACAAAGAAAAAAGCATGAAAATAGCAGAAAGAGCAATTAGTATTCCGGCAATGATCAGCCAAAAGCTGTACATACCGTAGCTGGCAGACGAGAGCGAGGAAAATTCTGGTTTTTTCTTTCGGTTCCTTGTTCGTGCAAGATGGACTGATCGCTGAAAATGATCGAAGAAACCCGAAGAAAAGACCCATAAAAAACCGCCGATAATCAGAAACGGCAATGACCATAAGAATAGATCATTAGATAATTGAATGAGTGTAAAGGAATGGTTGATGACGTTTTTTATTAAAATAACCAGAATCAGTAGAAAAGCTACTGCGTAAGGGATAGATTTTTTTTTCATTTGATTGCTCCTTTATTTTTGGTTCATTATCTAATAATGTAGCGAAACATCTGTCAGAAGTCAAAAGCTAGGGGGAAACATTAGTGAATAGTTATATCAAATATGTATTAAAACGTGTCTTTTTCATGATCATCACGCTTTGGTTAATTGCAACAATCACCTTTTTCTTGATGCAATTGCTGCCGGGCACGCCATATACGAATCAGGAACGTTTGAGTCCTGAAACAATCGAGATGCTAAATAAACAAGTCGGTTTGGATAAACCAGTTATCGTACAATATGGGATTTATCTTTCTAATTTGCTTCAAGGCGATTTTGGAATTTCCTTCCAATTTAAAAACCAGCCAGTCGCACATTTGTTAGCTGGAAGAATCGGACCATCTTTGCAATTAGGGTTACAGGCAATTATCTTTGGAACAGTCCTAGGAACGATTTTAGGAACGATTTCTGCCATGAAGCAAAATACATGGGCAGATACATCTTCTACACTTGTAGCGATATTAGGTCGTTCCATTCCAAACTTTGTATTTGCTGTTTTACTACAATATATCTTTGCAATCAAATTACAAGTTTTACCAATCGCAAAATGGGATGGCTTTGTGTACACGATCTTGCCGACAATTGCATTGGCCATGTCGCCGCTTGCTGATTCTGCTCGATTTATCCGGACGGAAATGGTGGAAGTACTGCATAGTGATTACGTGGAATTAGCAAAAGCAAAAGGGTTGAGCCGTTGGGAAATCGCCTTTAAACATGGTCTTCGAAATAGTTTGATCCCATTGATGACTTTATTAGGACCCTTGGCTGTCGCATTGATGACCGGATCACTGGTGGTAGAAAATATCTTTGCTATTCCTGGTATCGGGGAACAATTCGTTAAGTCGATCACAACAAATGATTATCCTACGATCATGGCTGTAACGATCCTTTACTCATTTATGTTGATTTTTGTTATTTTGATCGTTGATTTGTTGTACGGTCTAGTTGATCCAAGAATTCGTGTTTCAGAAGGGAGCCGAGGATAAATGGAAATGACACCAAAGCGTTATGAAACAGTCGCAGATATTCCTGCGGATGAGTTTCTTCCATTACAAAAAAATACCGAAGAAGAACGTGAGCAGATTACTGCGCCTTCTTTGAATTTTATCCAAGATTCATGGCGCCGTTTAAAGAAAAACAAAGCTGCCGTTATTTCAATGTTTTTACTGTTGGTCATCATTTTGATCTCTGTGGTCACGATCTTTGTTTCTCCACATGATCCAACTGCCCAAAATGTGGCTTATATCAATTTGCCTCCTCGTATTCCGGGAATCAATATCGATGGATTGAATGGAAAAGCAATGGTCGGCGGTGAACTGGTGGATAAATATGCTCAAGCAAACGTTCCTTCAAATGTAAGTTTCTTTTTAGGAACAGACGGTTTGGGCCGTGATGTATTAAGCCGTTTATTTATGGGAACGAGAATCTCGTTGTTGATCGCATTTATTGCTGCATTACTAGATGTAACGATTGGTGTAGCTTACGGGTTAATATCTGGTTTGTTAGGCGGACGTGTCGATAATGCGATGCAACGTTTTTTGGAAATCTTGTCAGGAATTCCAAACCTCGTTGTCATGATCTTGATGTTGGTCGTTTTTGAACCAGGAATTTTTTCCATCGTGGCTGCTATGGCCATCACAAACTGGATACCAATGGCACGTATCGTTCGTGCACAAACAATGAAATTAAAAGATCAAGAATATGTTCTAGCTGGATTGACATTAGGTGAATCAAGAATGAAAATTGCATTCAAACATATTTTGCCGAATATCTCCAGTGTCATTATTATTCAAATGATGTTTAGCATCCCATCTGCTATTTTCTTCGAAGCCTTTTTAAGTTTTATCGGTTTAGGTCTTACGCCTCCGTCAGCTTCATTAGGAACGATGTTGAGCGAAGGGTACAAGACATTCCTGTATCTGCCTTATCTGTTATGGATTCCGGCAGTAACTTTATCGGTTATCATGATTGGCTTTAACTTACTTGCTGATGGATTGCGTGATGCCTTTGATCCTAAAATGAAAGAGTGAGGACGATGACGAAAATTTTAGAAGTGAAAGACTTAGAAATCTCTTTTGATACGTATGCTGGAAAGGTACGAGCGATTCGCGGTGTCAATTTTTATTTGAATAAAGGAGAAACATTGGCGATCGTTGGGGAATCTGGAAGCGGAAAATCAGTGACGACCAGAAGCATCATGCGCTTGCTGTCAAGCAATGCCAATATAGATGCTGGGCAAATCCTCTTTAAAGGTAAAGACATCGTTGAAAAGACAGAAAGAGAGATGCAAAAAATCCGCGGAAAAGAAATAGCAATGATTTTCCAAGATCCAATGACCTCTTTAGATCCGACGATGCCTATTGGGAAACAAGTTGCTGAGTCTCTTAGAAAGCATAATAAAGTTTCGAAAAAAGAGGGACAAAAAGCTGCATTAGAACTGCTTAAATTAGTTGGTATACCTGAAGCTGAGAAACGTATCAATAGTTATCCCCATCAGTTTTCAGGAGGTCAACGCCAACGGATCGTGATTGCGATCGCACTGGTATGTTATCCGGAAATCCTGATTGCTGATGAACCCACAACAGCACTTGATGTGACTATCCAAGCACAAATTTTGGAACTGCTGAAAGAAATTCAGACAAAAATCGATACATCAATCATTTTTATCACTCATGACCTTGGTGTAGTAGCAAACGTTGCTGACCGTGTAGCTGTTATGTATGGGGGAAGAATCGTTGAAGTTGGAACATCCGAAGAGATTTTCTACAACCCGCAACATCCCTATACTTGGGGACTGCTTGGCTCAATGCCGACATTAGACAGTGCGAACGACCGATTGTATGCCATTCCTGGTTCTCCACCGGATTTACTGAATCCACCAAAAGGAGACGCATTCTACCCAAGAAATGAATTCGCGATGAAAATCGATGCAGAACAAGAACCGCCATTTTTTGAACTATCAAAAACGCACAAGGCAGCAACTTGGCTACTTGCTCCACAAGCGCCTAAAGTGACACCGCCAGAAGAAATCCAACGTCGCTGGGCTATTTTTAAAGAGAAACAAAAACATACTTATGGTCAAGGAGGAATTGCTGATGCCAAATAAACTACTTGAAGTTAAAGGACTGAAACAGTATTTCAATGTAGGAAAAAAGAATGAAGTACATGCTGTAAATGACATCAGCTTTCACATCTATGAAGGAGAAACATTTGGTTTAGTAGGAGAATCTGGAAGCGGAAAATCCACTACTGGCCGTACGATCATTCGTTTGAATGAACCTACTGACGGTGAGATATTATTCGACGGTCAAGATGTAACGAAGATCAAAGACAAAAAAGGATTGACGAAATTCCGACATGATGTTCAGATGATCTTTCAAGATCCATACGCTTCGCTGAATCCTCGGATGAAAGTCAGAGATATCATTGCGGAAGGAATTGATGTCAATGGGTTAGCTAAGTCACCAGAGGAACGTGCCAAAAAAGTCGATGATCTATTAAGAACCGTTGGATTGAATCCGAGCCATGGCACTCGTTATCCCCATGAATTTTCAGGAGGACAACGCCAGCGTATTGGTATTGCACGAGCATTAGCAGTAAAACCGCGATTTATCATTTGCGATGAACCGATTTCTGCATTAGATGTTTCCATTCAAGCCCAAGTTGTCAATTTATTGCAAGATCTCCAACGAGAACATCAATTGACCTATCTATTTATTGCGCATGATTTATCAATGGTTAAACATATCAGCGACCGAATCGGTGTAATGCATAACGGTTTGTTATTAGAAATGGGTAAAAGTGATGAAATCTATAATCATGGTGTCCATCCTTATACAGAAAGTTTGTTATCTGCTATTCCTTTGCCAGATCCAGATCATGAGAGAAAGCGCAGAAGAATCAAATATCAACCCGAACCAGATGACGGACAAGTACGTCAGCTTCGTGAAATCGCACCAGAACATTTTGTTTATGCAACTGAGCAGGAAGTCTCATATTATGCAAAAAAATTAAAACGACAAAAGGAATCTCTTCTGGTTGCTAACTAGGAGGGACATAGATGCTAAAAGCTTTTAAATTCCGTATGTATCCGACAGAAGAACAAAAACAGCAATTGATTCGTACTTTTGGCTGTGTTCGATTTACCTATAACCATTTGCTGAAAGAACGGCAGAAAAGTTGGCAACAAACAGGAGTGGCCGATTTTTCGCTCACGCCTGCTACGTTAAAAAAAGAATACCCATTCTTAAAAGAGGTAGACAGTCTTGCTTTAGCAAATGCACAGCTTAATTTGGACCGAGCTTTTCGCAATTATTTCAAGGGACGTGCCAGCTTTCCAAAGCTTAAAACGAAAAAAAGTATGTGGCAATCTTATACGACGAATAATCAAACCCATACGGTCTATCTGAAAAACGGTCACTTAAAATTACCAAAACAAAAAGAACTGATCAAGATAAACCAGCACCGTCCAGTCGAAGGCACGATTCGTTCCGCTACGATTTCTGCTCGATATAATGAAGAGTTCTATGTCGCACTACTTTGTGATGTTTCATCAATAAAAAAAGAATCTTCAGCTAAATGGATTGGGATTGCCTATCATCCAAAAACATTGATCGAAACATCGCAGCCCATAGAAGTAACTTTGCCAAAATTTGACCAGACAGAAGAAAAACTTCAGCATGCACAGCGGAAATTAAGCGTAAAAGTCCGCTCCGCTCACCATAGAAAGACCAGGTTAGATAAGGCAAGCAATTATCAGAAACAAAAGAGAAAAGTAATGGATCTTTATCTGAAACAAAAGAACCAGCGAGAAGATTATCTTGAACAATTATCTGGGAAATTGGTCAAACAATATGACTACTTATTTGTAGAATCTTTTCCAAAAGAAGAGGCACATGCTGATTTTTCTATTCATGACTGGCATAAATTAATAACAAAATTGCGTTATAAGTCCCAATGGTATAATAAAAAATTTCTTTTGATCAATACCGACGGAGCAGAAGAAAGCAATTCTGTAAGAAAGAGCCAAGTGTTAGAACAACTAGGTAGGCATTCGGTCATCAAGGAATAAAAAATGAATGAAACTGACAGGAGCGTTAGGGTTCGCCTTGTTAATAAAAAGTCTGATTGACTTTTGTTTCTAGGAATTTTCTTTTGAAGAAAAGCTCACTAATTATGACAAACCAATAAAACAATAGCAGAAAAAACTCGTACGAATTTTTTCTGCTATTGTTATTTTTTTATTCGAAGAATTTTACTGACACGCCAAAGTATAGAGCAAAAAACGCAAAACACAAAGAGCGGCTTTCCATTTTTCTTGAGTGTTCAGAACGGAGCCCTTTCTTCACAATCCTTACTCATGATGCCCCGGCTTGAGCTGATAGATTTTTGAAGGGCGACCGATTCCTACAGGACGTTCGCCAATCTCGTCGAAATATTGGAGCATAGCTTTCTTAAAATTGGAATGATCGATCGTTTTATAATCGATTCCTAAGAACTTTGCAAATACTTTTCGAGCTTCTGTAATCGTGAAATCTTTACCTAAAACTTGCAAAACTTGCGGTTCGTGTTCCATTTTATTGACTACACGGTTGAATGCTTTCAAAATGATTTGACTATGGTCAAAAGCTAAAGTATCTTTGCCAGAAGACTCTCCAGTGACTAAGTCAAGTGAGATAGCCACTTCTCCGCTCGATAAATTGATTTTGTTGCCGTGACGTTCCAATGTGAACCAGCGTACTTCTTTAGCATCATCTCCGGCGATCAGCGGTTCTTCTCCAATAAAAGCTAAGTAGCTGACTGTGACGACCCAACCTCGCGGATCTCGATTAGGCGTACTGAATGTATGCAGTTGTTCAATGTTTTCTTTAGAGATAACTACACCAGTTTCTTCTTTTGTTTCTCTTAAGACACTTTCTCCAGTTGACTCATCCTTTTGGACAAAACCACCAGGTAATGCCCATGAATTTCGATAAGGATGCCCTTTTCGTTGGATCAGCAATACTTTCAGCTGATCTTCTTCTTTGTTATAGCACATCAGTACGATATCGACAGTCAAAGAGGGCTTGTCATATTCTGGACGTTCCTGTTTTTGATACCAGTTAAGAAAATCTTCTTCACTTGCTTCATGTTCATAATATAATTTTTCTTCTTCTTTAGAAGCAAATCGGTTCATCAGACCACCTCCGTTGACATTAAAAGTACTTTTTACCTTATTGTAGCAGACTCTGAAAAAAAACCAAGGATTTACTTGAAAAATCCTTGGTTCTCCCTTAAATATGAAAAATAAATGGAAGTACTAGATTGAATAAAAAGAAAAGCAGATAAAACGGTAATACTTTATACCGCTCTTCACGAACGGCAAAGAAGCCGCAAATAACGATATATGCGTCAATGACAAAACGTAAAAGCCATGCGACTGTCATGAAACTGTTCAAATGCCCATGAAGGTTAAAATAACCATACATACGAATATAAAAATAGCTGAATATCAAATGTGCTAATGAAAGAAAAGCAATACTAAGTGTAAAAAAAAGATGTTTCTTCTGCATGATCGTTCCAGTCCCTTACTAAAATAGATAGTCTTTATTATACCACGAGTCAGAAGAGAAATAAAAAGCCGTCTCCAACTAAACATGAAACAAGATGAAAAATAGCATTTATTCCCTCTGTCCTTCCTTTTGAAGGAGGGATTCATCATAGAGAAGAAGTCATTTATCCAGACTTTTTCATTTTGAAAAAAAGCTAACAGCTTGCTTTTTTTATGGTATACTAGCAAGGAAACGAATTCGCATCATGCGATAAAGGAGGAAGAGCCCCGTGGCAGAAAAGGAAACTTTTTATATCACTACGCCAATCTATTATCCAAGCGGCAAACTTCATATCGGCAACTCATATACTACGATTGCATGTGACGCAATTGCTCGTTATAAACGGTTGATGGGCTTTGATGTGTTTTATCTCACTGGAGTGGATGAACATGGTCAAAAAATCGAAACAAAAGCAGAAGAATTAGGTGTAAAACCGCAAGAATACGTAGATAAAATGGCGGCTGATGTCAAAAAATTATGGAAAACGCTTGATATCAGTTATGACAAATTCATTCGTACGACAGATGATTACCATAAAGCAGCTGTTCAAAAAATATTTGATCGTTTATTAGAACAGGGAGACATTTACTTAGGTGAATATGAAGGCTGGTACTCTGTTTCTGACGAAGAATTCTTTACGGAAACACAACTTGCAGAAGTGTACAAAGATGATGAAGGCAATGTGATCGGCGGTAAAGCGCCAAGCGGACACGAAGTAGAATTGGTAAAAGAAGAATCTTACTTCTTCCGCATGAGCAAATACGCAGATCGTCTGTTGGAATACTATGAAGAACATCCTGAATTCATCCAACCAGAATCTCGTAAAAATGAAATGATCAACAACTTTATCAAACCAGGATTAGAAGATCTTGCAGTTTCAAGAACAACCTTTACTTGGGGGGTACCAGTCAAGAGTGATCCGAAACATGTGGTGTATGTATGGATCGATGCATTGTCCAATTACATCACTGCACTAGGCTACGGGTCCGAGGATGAAAGTCTATTCGAAAAATACTGGCCTGCAGATGTTCAGATGGTCGGTAAAGAAATCGTTCGCTTCCATACGATCTATTGGCCAATCATGCTGATGGCTCTTGATTTGCCTCTACCTAAAAAAGTATTTGGTCATGGCTGGTTATTGATGAAAGATGGAAAAATGTCTAAATCAAAAGGAAATGTCGTTTATCCTGAAATGCTTGTGGAACGTTATGGTTTAGATGCACTCCGTTATTATTTGCTTCGTGCTGTGCCATTTGGGTCAGATGGCGTCTTTACGCCAGAAGATTTTGTTTCTCGTGTCAATTATGATCTGGCAAATGATCTAGGGAACTTATTGAATCGTACGATCGCTATGATCAATAAATATTGTGATGGACTCGTTCCTGATTATGCCTCACTTGTCACTCCATTTGACAGTGAACTGTCTACGACGGCTGCTAACGTTGTCGGACGTTACCATGATGCAATGGAAAAAATGGAATTCAATACAGCGTTAGCTGAAATCTGGGTGCTGATTTCTCGTGCAAACAAATACATTGACGAAACAGAACCATGGGTATTAGCAAAAGACGAAGAAAAGAAAGCTGAATTGAATAGTGTCATGATCCATTTAGCTGAATCCTTGCGTATCGCCGCAATTTTACTTCAACCGATCATGACAGAAACGCCAGAGAAGATCTTCAATCAACTAGGGTTGGACCCTGAAACGATGAATCTTGAAGGATTGCACTTTGGCGAATTCCCTTCAGGAACAAAAGTAGTTGCAAAAGGTACACCAATCTTCCCACGTTTGGATATGGAAGAAGAAGTTGCTTTTATCCAAGAAAAAATGTCTGAAGGTACTCAAACAAACGAAGATACAGTCAAATGGGATCCAGAAGAAACAGAACTTGTTTCAACGAAAGAAAAACAAATCAAATTTGATGTATTTGAAAAAGTTGAACTAAAAGTAGCAGAAGTCATCAACTGCCAAAAAGTAGAAGGGGCAGATAAGTTGTTGCAATTCCGACTAGATGCTGGAGACAGCCAAGATCGTCAAATTTTGTCAGGAATCGCTGAATTCTATCCTGATCCAAGCGAACTGATTGGGAAAAAAGTAGTGATCGTCGCAAATCTGAAACCACGAAAGATGCGTGGACAAATCAGTCAAGGAATGATCCTTTCCGCAGAAGCACCAGATGGCTCTTTACAAGTGATTGAAGCACCAAAATCCATGCCGAATGGCTCAGAGATCGCATAAAATCATAAGAAAAACTCGCAAGACAATGTTGCTTGCGAGTTTTTTTAATTCCTGTCAATTGCCCCAATGGTGATTATGGAAGCCAATCATATAATAAAGACACATATAACCATATAAATTGTATCCTAGAAAAAGAAGGACGAGCTTTACCCACCGATGGAATCTGCAGCTTCCTAAAAACAAAAGAAAAAGTGGCTGCGAATAGTTGAATAAAATATTTGTGCTCCTTTCCTCTGTCTGCCAATTAAGAAAAAGGCTGATAGGAATCGTAAAGACAGAAAGAAGCAACATAATGATAAGTGGACGGGCGATTTTTAATTGGTTCATCTGGCGCTCCTTTTTATTTTATTGTCTCTTACATCCAAGGATTTTGAAAGCAATAATTTGTTGACATCTACTAATAGTATTTAAAATAAAGAAAACAATCATCGATTTTGACCTCGATGATTGTTTTCTTTATTTTGTAAAAATCCGATTATTTGATTTTATGGTAACCTTTTATTTTTGTCTTCAAACGGCTTGGTAAGAGCGCAGTAAGCAGTACAAATGGAATCGAAAAGACATACCAGAAAATCGTTCTTCCAATACCATAACGCTGATACAGTTTCGTCAACATCACATGAAGCAAGATCAATCCTAAAAGCAAGGCACCAGCTGAAAACCAATGATTATTCCAATGCATGACTTCACGAAGTGCCATCACTCCGAAGGGATAAAAATAAAAATAGATCCCTACTAAGGTCATCCGCCAGTTCTTTGTAAATGTTCCGATGTTCAATAAAAAGAAAATCGCTGAAAGCAAAATACCGATAGGTGGGAATAGCCCCACTAGAAAGGAATACAACATCCCCCACAAAATCATCACGGGGCCTTTGATCAATGCAACGATTGCGATGAACACCGTCAGCAATATCAATTTTTGTGATAACGTCGCAATGGTCAATAATCCAAATAAAATCAACGTGAACCAATGCCAACGGGACTGCTGCTGTTCTTTACGAGAAAAATCGATTCGGTTGGATAAATAATCTGCTAATTTCGGATAAGAACGCTTAAAATCCATAAACTGTTCCTCCTTCGTGGAAAAGGTAGGTTTAGTATACGCAAAATAAAGAGGAAATACATCCGTCTTAAGAGGGAGTTTTTCATTGAAAGTGGAGAAAAAAGAATGGTAAATTAAAATATTCTCAGTTATACTGAAAATTATACCAAATTTCAAAGAAGAAAGAGGATGGGAATGAAAGGCAAACTAAAACGAGAAATCAATCTGTTTGGCGCATTAGCTACCGTTATGGGAACCGTGATCGGCGCAGGGGTCTTCTTTAAAACCGCTGCTGTTACTGCAAGCACGCAGTCTACAAGTTTGACATTACTAGCTTGGCTTTTGGGTGGTTTCTTAACGATCTGTGCTGGATTGACAGTGGCTGAATTAGCTACAGCGATCCCAGAAACTGGTGGAGCTGTCAAATATATTGAAGCAGCTTATGGAAAGCTGCCCAGCTTTTTATTAGGATGGGCGCAAAGCTTGATTTATTTCCCCGCTAATATTGCTGCATTATCGATTATCTTTGCGACACAATTGACGAACTTATTACAATTATCTACCGACTACCTTTTGTTGATTGCAGTGATTACCGCTGTTTCTGTGACAGGATTGAATTTATTAGGAACAAAAGTCGGTGCGTCTGTACAATCAGTGACGCTGATTGTTAAATTGATACCAATTGCCGTGATTGTCGTATGGGGATTATTGACACCAGGACAAGGAACTGTCCAGCTATTTCCAATCGAAGCTGGAAAAGAGGTTACTTTTGTCGAAGGCTTGAGCAGTGCGTTGCTAGCAACATTGTTTGCTTATGACGGCTGGTTAGGCGTCGGCGCAATGGCTGGTGAAATGAAACGGCCGGAAAAAGATTTGCCTAAAGCGATTATACTTGGGCTGAGTTTTGTCACTGTCGTTTATTTATTGATCAATTTTGTTTTCTTGAAAACTCTGCCGATTGATCATCTTGCCGGTAATTTGAACGCAGCTTCTGAAGCATCAGACGTCATTTTTGGAGAAATCGGCGGAAAACTGGTCACTATTGGGATTTTGATTTCGGTATACGGGGCATTGAATGGGTATACCTTAACTGGGATTCGTGTGCCTTATGCGATGGCTTTGGAAGACGAGCTACCTTTCAGCAAACAGCTGACAAAGCTTTCAAAGAAATTTACGGTACCTTATGTTCCTGCGATTTTCCAGTTAGCAGTAGCTTGTATTATGATGAGCCTTGGTTCTTTCGACTTTTTAACCGACATGTTGATTTTTGTGATGTGGCTATTCAGTTTACTGATTTTTATCGGTGTCTTTATTTTAAGAAAAAAAGCGCCGGAATTGCCACGCCCATATAAAGTACCACTTTATCCAATCGTTCCGATTATTGCGATTCTCGGTGCTATTTTCATTTTAGGTATGACGATGATGACGCAAACGAAATTAGCATTGATCGGTATAGGTGTTACCTTGATTGGTATCCCAGTCTATTATCAAAAAAAGAAAAAACGCTCAGAAGAGTAAAATATTTCAACAACAGATAGAAAAAGTACGAACTAAGTCCTCTGGATCTTCGTGCTTTTTCTGTTTCAACAAAACAAGTTCTTCTATTTTGATTTTTGCTACTTCTGCAAGCAGTGCTAATGTGCTAAAGTAAGAATGAAAAGGAGCGATAAACATGATATTTGATTCTCATACCCATTTAAATGCGGAACAGTTCAATGAAGATATTCCAGAAACGATTCAGCGAGCACAAGAAATGGGGGTAACGAAAATGGCGGTCGTGGGCTTCGATACGCCAACGATTGAAAAGTCTTTGCAATTAAGCCATGACTATCCAAATATATACAGTATTATCGGCTGGCATCCGACAGAGGCTGGCAGTTATACGAAAGAAATCGAAAATAAATTACAAGAACAATTGACTTTGCCAAAGGTTGTAGCATTAGGGGAAATTGGCTTGGATTATCATTGGATGGAAGACCCGAAAGAAGTCCAAGATAAAGTATTTCGCAGACAGATTGCTATCGCAAAAGAAATGAACCTTCCAATCAGTATCCATACTAGAGAAGCACTTGAAGACACGTATCAAATCCTAAAAGAAGAAGATGTTCGAGATATCGGTGGAATCATGCATAGTTTCAGCGGTGATTATGAATGGGCAAAACGATTTCTTGATTTAGGAATGCATATTTCATTTAGCGGTGTCGTCACTTTCAAAAAAGCATTAGATGTCCAAGAGGCTGCAGCAAATGTACCAATCGAACGATTACTAGTGGAAACAGATGCCCCTTATCTGGCACCAGTTCCTTTTAGAGGAAAGCGAAATGAACCAGGCTATACTCGTTATACAGTAGAAAAGATTGCTGAACTTCGGAATCTGCCAATAGAAGAAGTGGCTGCCCAAACATGGACAAATGCGCACCGATTATTTGGTCTAAGCGAACATGGATAAGATGAGGATCCAAGAGATTATAGTCGTTGAAGGAAAAGACGATACAAGAAGGCTGCGGGAAGTAGTTGATGCAGATACGATAGAAACGATCGGTTCTGCTATCAATGAAGATATCCTGATGCAAATTGAACATGCCCAAGAGACTCGAGGGGTGATCGTTTTTACCGACCCTGATTTTTCAGGAGAAAAAATAAGAAAAATCATTATGGAAGCTGTTCCTCAGGCAAAACATGCTTTTTTGCCGCGTACACAAGCTAAACCAAAGAAAAAGGGAAGTCTTGGTGTTGAACATGCAAGTGATGCTGCTATTTTAGAAGCATTGAAAAAAGTTGTGACGCCAGACATTTCCCAAACGGCTGTTTCTGAAATCACTAGACAAGACCTTTTAGACTATGGTTTAATAGCTGGAGCACAAGCAAAAGAAAAACGAGAAAAACTAGGTGATGAGTTGCGTATCGGTTATACGAACGGCAAACAATTGGAAAAACGTTTGAAGATGTTTCGTATCACGCCGAAAGAGCTCGCACAAGCAATGAAAATAGTGGAGGAACAACATGAGTGAATATCGTGAAATCGCGACACCCTCTAGAACAAAAGAGATTTTATTGAAACATGGTTTTTCATTTAAAAAAAGTTTAGGACAAAATTTTCTCACTGAACCAAATATTTTAAGAAAAATCGTAGAAACTGCGCAAATAGATGAACGAACGAACGTGATCGAAGTTGGGCCAGGAATCGGCGCATTGACAGAACAATTAGCGATGCATGCAAAGCAAGTCGTAGCATTTGAGATTGATGATCGTTTGATCCCTGTATTGGCTGATACGATGCAACCCTATGACAATGTGACCATCATACATCAAGATATTCTGAAGACGGATTTATCAACAGCCGTAAGAGAAACATTTCATGAAGAGCTTCCGTTAAAAGTCGTGGCGAATTTACCTTATTATATTACGACGCCCATCATGATGCATTTTCTTGAATCGGATTTGGTCGTGGATGAATTAGTCGTCATGATGCAAAAAGAAGTAGCTGATCGAATCTCTGCTGAACCAGGAACGAAAGCATACGGTTCATTATCGATTGCTGTTCAATATTATATGGAAGCCAGTTTAGCCTTCATCGTACCAAAAACAGTATTTGTCCCTCAGCCAAATGTAGATTCAGCGATTTTGAAACTGACAAGAAGAGATACACCGGCAGTAGAAGTGACGGACGAAAAAGCATTTTTCCGATTGACAAAAGCTGCATTTCAGCAAAGAAGAAAAACGCTTTGGAATAATTTGCAGCATTCGTATGGCAAAGATGATCAGACAAAAGCATGGTTAGCAAAAAGCTTGGAAACGGCTGGAATCGATCCAAAACGTCGTGGAGAGACGTTGTCATTACAAGAATTTGCCGCATTAAGCAATGCGATGTCAGAAAATAAGCAGTAAAAAACATACTAAGATTAGAGGGGAACATCATTGACGAATGATGTTCTCCTCTATTTTCTATTTTTAGATTATAGTGAAGAGTGAAAGAAAGTTCGAACAAAGCCTTGAGGACTACGAGTCCCTATCAAAAACCGAACTTCTTTACTGTCATTTTAGAATCAGGTTTACGTATGTTGGGGCCATGAGCCCGTGTATAGGAAATTGGAATCGAAATGAAGCAGTAAAGTTCTTTCAAAACTTAAAAAGGAGGAATACAAATGCCTTACATTCTTGCATTAGATGTTTCAATGGGACACAGCTACAGTGTCCTATACAAAGACGACACCTGCTTATTTGAAGACGAGATCGAACACACTCAAAGAGGATTTCATGCATTACTCGAAGAGATCCAGCACTTGCCTGAACGTCCATTGATTGTTTTTGAAGCAACGGGGATTTATTCCAGACCAGTCGAAAAGTTCTTTCAAGATCATCACTTTTCTTACTGTTTGTTAAACCCGTTAGAAGCGAAAAAACAGATGGAAGAAAGCACCTTACGCAGTTGGAAAACAGATAAATCGGATGCCCACCGGCTCGCACAGACTCATCTTAAAAATCAACGTCAGCCAAAAGAAGTACAAAGCAATTTTTACTTAGAGATGCGCGATTTAGCCCGTTTTTATCAAGAGATTGAGAAGAAAATCACTCGTCTGCGCATGGATTTACACAACTGCCTTCAGTTGACTTTTCCAGAGCTTGAACAGTTCTTTTCAAACAGGCTGACCCCTTACGCATTGACATTGATCCGTCTTTTTCCCCATCCAGATTTTGTATTGGCATCTACTCGGACAAAAATAAAAAATAAACTAATCAACGAAACACGGAAAAAAATCTCCGCGAATCGTGCCGAGCAAAAGGCAGATCAAATCATCCACTATGCACAGTGTGCCTACCCAGCTGTTGAAAAAGACAGTATCCACTGTCAAAAAACGATTTATTACGCCGAACTTCTCCAAGATTTACTCGAACAAAAAGAAGCACTGGCGACACAAATGATCAAAAAAGCCGAAGGCTCTCCTTGCTTTTTGTTGTACCAAACGTTCCCTGGGATCGGCGCACTCACAGCCGCTTTATTGCTCGGTGAATTAGGAGATATCACACGATTTAAAACCCATAAACAATTGAATGCCTTTGTCGGAATTGACATCCGACGGTATCAATCAGGTAAGTATACTGGCCAAGACCGCATCAATAAGCGTGGTAATCCCAAAGCACGGAAAATTATTTTCTTCACCATTCGAAATATGATTCGCCAGCAACGCGCAGCTCCTAATCATATTGTCGATTATTACTACAAATTAAAAAAGCAACCTATCCCTAAGAAAGATAAGGTTGCCACAGTTGCTTGTATGAACAAGCTTCTGAAATGTATGCACGCTATGGTCAGGGCACATACAGAGTACGACTATGCGTACGCGGTCTCAGTGGACCATTAACTAAACCACTTACAGTATACCACTTCTTTGCCCAGATCGAAAATTTTTTACGAACGAGGCTTTATTTGGTGTGCCTTGATTTTGTCGCTTTCGTTTATGAGCTATTTTTCTTACACCTTTTACTTGACTAATCGTAGGAAAAGAGGTTGTGACAGAAGTGATCAGCTTCAAGAAATAAGAAGAAATTTACGAAAATTGCTTCTCCTATTTTTGATTTGGTTGGTCTTATTTCCGCAAAGGCAAGCTTTTGATTCCCATTATGAACAAGGAGATGTGACACAAATTTTGTCACATCTCCTATTTTTGTCTCTTGATCAAAAAATTCTTATACTGGATACTCACACTCATTTTGTATGGATTTAGAAAAGAATATGTGTCTTGACAGTTATTGATAAGTGAGTTATACTAAGTCGACATTTATGTGTCAAGACATATTAGGAGAGGGAAAAAATGAGAAAAAATTCAGTTCGAAAACTAACGATTTCTGCTTTATTGATTGGGATGGGGGTCATTATCCCAATGGTTATGCCTAAAATCATGATCCCACCTGCTTCTTTTACATTAGCGTCTCATGTGCCATTATTTATTGCGATGTTTTTTACACCAGGAGTTGCAGTGGCTGTTGCACTAGGTACGACATTCGGTTTCTTTTTGACAACACCAGTTATCATTGCATTGCGCGCATTGTCACATCTTGTATTTGCATTGATCGGGGCATGGTACTTGCAAAAGCATCCGAGTATCGTTTTAAAGAATGGACAGTTTACTTTTACTAATTGGCGTTTCCAAGGGTTCAATTTTGTGATAGGTGTGATTCATTCTTTAGTAGAAATGCTAGTAGTCAGCATCTTTTACTTCATCGGTAATATGCCTGACACGTATTACTCTCAAGGATATTTTTATACAGTGTTCATCTTGATGGGAATTGGTGGACTCATCCACAGTTTGGTTGATTATAATATTGCTTATTTTATAGCAGGAACACTCAGCAAATACTTTGATATCCCGGTATTTACGGCAGCAAAAAAAGGAAATCGGAAAGAATCGATTCAAGGGTACGCGAAGAAAACGACATACTAATGATCTATCAAAGAAAAACTCTCATCTGCTAACGGATAATAAATCCGCTAAGATGAGAATTTTTTGTCCTAAAAAGAGCTACACCACTATTTTCTGGCGTAGCTCTGAAGGGGGCAGATTAGGGAAGTTTGATGACTTGTTCGGTTTCTTTATCAAAGAAGTGCCCTTTATTGATGTTGAAGGCAAGGTCAACCATTTCACCTGGTTTATGGAAATCTCTTGCATCTACTTTTGAGATGAACTCAGTAGAACCAGTTTTTGTGTAAAGCATCGTTTCAGCACCAAGTAATTCGGAAACGACAACTTCTGATTTCACTACGGCTTCAGGTGAAGCTTCAAGGGCTACTTGTTCACTGTGGATGTCTTCTGGACGAATGCCGAAGATGACTTCTTTTCCTTCATAACCTTTTTCGACTAATACTTTGTTTTTCCCTTCAGGAATACGAAGCTTAAGCCCATGTCCATCTGTGATGACACCGTTTTTCAATGTCACATTAAAGAAGTTCATGGCAGGAGATCCAATAAAGCCGGCAACGAACATATTGACTGGTGTATCATAAACTTCTTTCGGTGTACCGATTTGCTGGATAAATCCGTCTTTCATGATAACGATTCGGTCAGCCATAGTCATCGCTTCTGTCTGATCATGAGTAACATAGATCGTCGTTGTTTCAAGACGTTGGTGAAGTTTGGCAATCTCAGCACGCATGGCTACACGTAATTTAGCATCTAAGTTTGACAATGGTTCATCCATCAAGAAGACTTTGGCATCCCGAACGATTGCACGTCCTAATGCTACACGTTGTCTTTGTCCACCAGATAAAGCAGCTGGTTTTCGTTTCAAGTATTCTGTCAGTCCGAGGATCTCTGCTGCATTGTCCACACGCTTTTTAATGTCTGCTTTATCATATTTACGTAATTTCAAACCAAAAGCCATATTATCATAAACAGTCATGTGAGGATACAATGCATAGTTTTGGAAAACCATGGCAATATCACGGTCTTTAGGTGCCACGTCATTCATGACTTTTCCGCCAATATTTAGTTCTCCTTCAGAGATATCTTCCAGTCCCGCAATCATTCGCAAAGTAGTTGACTTTCCACAACCGGAAGGACCAACAAAAACGATAAATTCACGGTCTTTGATTGATAGATTAAAATCAGTCACAGAATAATTTTCTGCATTATCATATTTTTTATATACGTTTTTCAGAGCCATTTCTACCATAATACGTTCCACACTTTCTTTTTTAGTTTTATTAACTGATTAAAGTATAAATGAAAGCGTTAACTAAGTTCAATGTCATGTTGAACAAGAATTTTTTCTTTTTTTTGTCAATGTGCTAGTTTTAAGCTTCAATAAATATCCATAAGAAATAAAAACTGATACACTGGAGTAAATAAGTATGTTAACCATATCAAAAGGAGTGTCTCTTATGAAAATCGCTTTGATCGCTCATGACCGAAAAAAACCTATGATGGTGAAATTAGCAACAGCGTATAAAACAATATTGGAAAAACATGAACTTTTTGCTACCGGGACGACTGGACAACGGATCACGGAAGCGACCGGATTGCCCATTCATCGGTTTAAATCCGGACCGTTAGGCGGAGATCAGCAAATTGGAGCAATGATCTCGGAGGACCAGTTAGATTTGGTGATTTTTCTTCGAGACCCCCTAGCTGCACAGCCGCATGAACCAGATGTAACAGCACTTATCCGTTTATCTGATGTTTATGAGATTCCGTTGGCTACGAATATCGGAACAGCTGAGGTGCTGCTAAGAGGACTGGAAGCCGGCTTCCTAGATTTTCGAAGAATCGTCCATGAAATAGACAAACGTCCACTTTCATTTTGATGGATAAGTGTATAGAAAAATAACGTTTAATGTTCGCCTATATGTAGCTATAAAAGCTAAACGAACTGAGAATATGCGATATAATACGAACGTATTGTATAATATAACCAATAATATTAGTTTTTCGTGTTTGCAGTAAATGTGAAAATATGCTATAGTTTCTGTGGGAAAAGATCCCAAAAATAATACAGAGTAGAAAATAAAGCGTTAAGTGCTAAGAGGATGGGATGTTGCCTCTTGGACGAAGGACGTAATGTTCGCGGTTTTATTTTCGCATTCGCTGCATGATACGATGTAGCAGCTCTTAAAGGAGATGCTAAAAATGAAGAAACACCGGTTAGACGCACGTATGATTGCTATTATGGGCTTACTGATTGCATTGATGGTCACGTTGTCCCGTCTGGTAGCAATCGAGACCCCATTTATTAAAATCAGTGTCACATTTATTCCACAAGTGATCATGGGCATTCTTTTTGGTCCTTTTTGGTCAGGGATAGGTGCAGTTTTAGCTGATTTAGTAGGAATGGCTCTCTTCTCGAAATCTGCATTTTTTATTGGATTTACATTGAATGCATTTATTGAAGGAGCAATCTACGGATTCTTTTTCTATCGAAAAGAAATCACTTGGAAAAATGCCATTTTGGCTACGCTTAGTGTCACGCTGATCATAAACTTATTTTTGACACCATTATGGCTTGCGTTGATGTACCATGTGCCATTGTTCAGCTGGGTCGTTTGGGCGCCCCGCCTGTTAAAAACAGTGATATGGTTACCGATTCAATCAATTGCCATTTATTACGTAGGACGTAGTGTTCCTTACAAAAAAATTTTAAGAAGTTTAGCGATCCACGCTAAATAAAAAACAAGCAGTCTTCCCATCCCAGAAGACTGCTTGTTTTTATTGTGCTGTGAATTGTGCTTGATAGAGCCGTCGGTAATAACCATCCTTTTGAAGCAACTCATCATGGGTGCCCATTTCGACAATGGCTCCCTGATCCATCACTAATATCTGGTCCGCATTTTTGATTGTGGACAGGCGATGGGCAATAACAAAACTGGTTTTTCCCTCCATCATTGCTAAGAAAGCTTGTTGGATTTTTTTCTCTGTCAATGTATCGACTGAGCTGGTAGCTTCATCTAAGATCAACATAGGCGGATTACTGATCATCGTTCGAGCAATCGTCAACAGTTGGCGTTGGCCATCTGATATCTTTAACCCTTGACCGCCAATCTTAGTATCTAATTTTTCCGGCAAACGTTCAACAAATTCATACATATAAGAGGCTTTTAGGGCATCATTGATTTCTACGTCACTTGCTTCCGGATTCCCAAAACGAAGATTTTCTCGCAATGTACTGTCAAATAGCCAAGTATCTTGTAACACCATTCCAAAACTTTTACGTAATGTATCACGTTGGATAGAGCGGATGTCATGGTCATCGATTGTAATCGTTCCTTTTGTTGTGTCATAAAAACGCATCAGCAAATTAACAAGTGTGGATTTTCCGGCCCCTGTTTTTCCTACTATAGCAATGGTTTGACCTGGATAAGCAGTAAAATTGAAATCTTCGATCAAACGCTGTTTGGGGTCATAAGAAAAAGAAACATGATCAAAAGAGACTTTTCCTTTGATATTTTTGGGTTCCAAGGCATAGGCATCTGGCAAATCAGGCTTTTCTTCTGGTTGATCGATCAAATCAAATGCTCGTTCTAGACCAGAAAAAGCGGTTTGCAGTTGTGTCGTGATTCCAGAAAGTTCGATAAATGGTTTAGAAAACTGACTTGAGTAGATCGTAAAACTGGAAATCACACCAACAGTGATTGACGAACCACTCTTCAATGCCAATAGGCCGCCAACTAAACCAATCGATAAATAAGCAAGGTGATCTACAAAACGAGAAGACGGGTTTGTCAAGGAAGAAGAAAATTGTGCCCGTTGTCCTTTTTGATATAGATCAGCATTTAGCAGTTCAAATTGCTGTTGACTAGCTTCTTCTTGCTGAAAAGCTTTCACGATTTTCTGATTACCGATTCGTTCGGTCACAAAGCCCGAGATCTCCCCAATGATTCTTTGCTGTCTATCGAAATTTGTTTGCGAAGCACGAGCAACGATCCAACTCACAAGGAAAATAATCGGTGTGGAACAAAGAACGACCAATGTCAGAAGTGGACTTAGACGCATCATAAAAATAAACGAAAGAAGGATGATCGCAACTCCGGAAAACAATTGATTGAAGGCAGCAGAAATCGCAATAGAAATGTTGTCCATATCATTTGTAAATCGACTGACGATATTTCCATGAGAATTTTGATCATAATAACGAAGTGGCAATCGATTCAGTTGAGCAAAAGCATCTTTTCTTAATGTTGCAACGGACAAGTAAGCTAACCGATTGCTTAATACTTGGATGAGCCATTGACTGACTACGTTGATCAAAACGATCCCACCGAACAGAATCAGTAAATGGAATAGTCGATTGAAGCGAACTTGTCCTTCTCCGATCATTTGATCGATACTTTGGCCAATTTGTAACGTCATCACAACTGTTGCGATCCCGTTGATGATCCCTAGTAATACAGCTAGCCAAATGTCTTTCGCATAAGCAGTAAGATAAGGGATGAAGCGACGGAGTGTCTGCAAGGATAATTTTTTTACTTTCATAACTATTCTTCCTCCTGTGATGCGACGATTTCCTGATATTCCGCTGATTGAGCAAGTAATTCTTCATGCGTACCTTGAGCAGCGATCTTTCCTTGATCCATCACTAAGATATGGTGGGCTTCTTGAATGGAGCGGACACGTTGGGAGATAATGATCACTGTACTGCCAAGATAAGTCTGCAGCGCCTTACGCAAATCCAAGTCAGTCTGATAATCCAACGCACTCAAAGAGTCATCTAAAATCAGTAATTCTGGCTTGGCAATCAAAGCTCTTGCAATCGTTAGTCGCTGTTTTTGACCGCCGGAGAAATTTTTTCCGTTTTCCATGACTTTTGTATCTAAACCATTTGGAAGCTGACGTACAAATTCTTCTGCCTGAGCGATTTTCAGGGCTTCCCAACACTCATCTTCTGTGGCATCTTGCTTACCCCATTGAAGGTTTTCACGAATAGTCCCAGTAAATAACACGGAAGTTTGGGGAACAAGGGCGATTTGCTGACGAAGATGATCCAGCTGCCAAGAACGAACGTCCATTCCATCCATTATGACTGTACCGGAACTGACATCATAGAAGCGCGGAATCAATTGAGTCAAAGTCGTTTTCCCGCTTCCCGTTGGACCAATGATTCCAAGGACCGTATTTCGCTTCAGCTGAAATGTAATCCCTTGAAGAGAAAGCCCAGAATCAGGAGTATAACGGAAGTCAACGTGATCAAAAGCGAGAATCGATTCAGAAGAAAAATCGGGAGTAGTACTGATTTCGGCTTCAAGAATCGAATTCTCTGTGTCTAGAACCTCTTTTACTCGATTACCTGAAGCTTCGGCACGTGTGAAGATCACGACGAGGTTTGAAACAACGATCAGTGCCAAAAGCATTTGATTCATATAATTGATCAAAGCAAGAACTTGTCCTTGTTGCAAACTCCCAATGTTTACTTTGATCCCGCCGACTGTTAGCAAACAAATGATTCCGACATTCATAATCAAGGTCGTAGCAGGTGATAAAAGGGCAGAGATATTGGAAACACGTAAATAATTGTTCGCTAGATCATTTGTGCTTTTATCAAACTTTTCTGTTTCTTTTTTTGTCTGTGCAAATGCACGTATGACACGAACGCCGCTAAGATTCTGGCTGACGTGTTCATTGAGCTGGTCTAGTTTTTCTTGCACTTTTTGATAGAGAGGAACAGTTTTTCTGATGATAAAAAATAAGATGATGGAGAAAATAGGCAATAATGCTAAGAAAAACAGACCTACTTCCCAGTCGATCACAAAAGCCATGACTACTGAACCGATGCTTAAAAATGGTGCTCTAATCAATAAACGAATGACCATTGCTAAAGCTAGTTGAAGCTGATTGATGTCGTTTGTCATTCGAGTGATCAAGGTATCTGTTCCAAAATGATTCAACTCGTTGTGAGAGAAAGTATTGATTTTTTTGATCAGCTGATTTCGCAACTCTGTACCAAATCCTTGTGAAGCTATTGAAGCGTAGTATTGGCAAATGATAGCACAAATCAGACCAATCACAGACATAGCGACCATCCATAAGCCCATTTCAATGATTTTTCCTCGGTCATTCATTTTTAATCCATTATCGATCAAGGAAGCCATCATTAAAGGTAGGACAAGTTCGAAGACAGCCTCAAGAAACTTGAAGAACGGACCCAAAATGATTTGCTTACGATAATCTTTTGCATAACGTAATAACTGAATCATATGATTCCTCCTATTATTTATTTGTCTACAGTTGAAAAAACAAGTACTACCACATTGTAGCTTAGGAAATTTAGAATGAAAAGAGAACAAGCCTTTTCATAAATGAAAGTTTTATTATGAAGAGATTTTAGAGATTGAATAGAATATTTTTTAGAAAAAAAGAAAGAGAACGGGAAATTCATCCCGGTCTCTTCATTCCTCCAAACGTCTATTTTGTCCGATTTTTTATAAATGAATCGTGTGCAAAAGGTGGATCAGGTACAGAATCATCAATGGAGCGCTATTTATTTTTTGAAAATAAAAAAGTAGTGATTCCATGATTTAAGTAAAAAACAGCGAGTATAAAGCAAATGATCTTAGTAATGAATAAAATCTCATAAAATGGAGAGGGCGAAGCTTCATTTTCCATAAAAACCATCGTTATTTTTGTCGAAAAAATTAAAAGTAACGATGTTATTAAATCTAATAACAGCTTTGTTTTCATAGTTTATTCTCCTTTTTTAAAAGTTGTTGAAATCGTTTTCTTTTTATGCTGTAAAGTTATTGTAACAAATTGTTTGTGGGAAAGCTAATTAATGTTGAAAGAAGGGATATGAGAATGAAAAAATCGTTGATTGGTTTATTATGTGTGGCAGCTTTAGGGGGGGTAAGTAATATCGGACAGCCTGTGTTTGCTGTAGAAGTGGATGCATCAGTGATCGACATATCAAATGAAAAGAAAGAGATAAACATAAGTCCCGTACTCACTTTTGATGAAATGGTGCGAGAAGTAGCAAAAGAAAACGGCATCCCTATTATCCAAGCACAACAAGAGCTTGGATTCACAGATGAAAGTGCAAGACAAGCACGTACAGCAAGAGCAACATACAGAACATTATCGCAATCTTTCACAGTCAATGCTAGTTATAGACCCACGATGCGCTTTTATTGGGAGACCAGTGAAAGTGGAAATTTTAGGGCTATCAAAAGAATCGTACGAGTTGAAATGATCCGCGGATATAATGGTTTGTCGAAACAATTTGGTGGAACTGTTTATGTTCATTTAGAAGATGCTAACCGTATTTTTTACATTGTAAATGGCGACTTCTTCAATAATGGTTCAACAACTTGGAATGCAGGGGTGAACATCGGAGTAGGAAGAAACGCTTCTATTAAGTTTGGTGTAACGAATACAACCTCTCATTATCAATATCGCTATGTAGAAAGTCGTTTGCGATTTTGATATCAAAACAGCACACGAAAAAGAAAACAAGGCAGGAACAGTGATGTTTCTACCTTGTTTTCTTAATCAATGGGAAAAAACTAAGAGTGGTGTACGTAATCAATAAAAAGGATGGTGACAACAGTACCTCTTTACTCTCTGAAAGCATCATAACTCGTTTTTCCTCGTTACGCCAATAAATTGTTGTTATACCAGATATAAGGATTTGTAATAACAAAAAGCAGACAGAAAAATTGAGAGCTGTGCCTCCTATTTTGTGTGGAAGGATTTATAGAACGCAAAAATCAAGATAAAGATAAATAAAAATCCTTTTTCGGCTATATATTGCGTATCTACATCAATAAAACGGGTTTGTTCTGTCATAGCCATATAAAGCAAAGGTAAAAACACAACCACAGCGAGATAAGATCCGATGATTTCGCGAAAAGTTTTCCAAGAAGTATACTTCCTCTTTTTAGATTTATCCGATTTCATTGAATAGTCATAGCCTCCTTGTTCTTTCTTTATTGTTTGGAAATCCCAGTATAAAAACCGGAAGGAACTGTTCTTTTTTAGAATAAAAATTATAAGGGATAAGTGAGCTGCTGTCTATAACAAGACATATTTTTCAACCCTTTATTAAAGATTTTATTGACAAAATGAATCCGTTTTCTATGATGGAGTAGGGGTGGATAAGTTGTTAAAACACGAAATTTTATGCTACTTAGAGAACCAGACAGCCTTTTTCGATCTCAACCATATGAACGAGGTCTTTACAGCAAAAAGATTGGCTGAACATTTTGGGGTAAAAAGAAACACAGTCAGTCATTATTTGAACCAGTTGAATGAAGAGAAACTACTAGTCAAAATCAATTCTCGTCCAGTGGTTTATTTCCACAAAGAAGCTTTTGAAAAACAATTTTTTAAGTTACGTACGAATTTTTATTTTTCTATCAATGATCTTAAAGAAGAACAGCCTTTTTTCGCACAACCAAAAGATTTATTCTCTTTTATGATCGGACACGACGCCAGTTTGAAAGAAAGTATCGAACAAATCAAAACAGCTCTTTACTATCCAGATGGCGGACTGCCACTTTTGATCACAGGTGAAAGCGGCACAGGTAAAAGTTATTTAGTCCATTTAGTCTATCAGTATTGTCTGCTTCATGATTTACTAGAGGACTCTGCACCATTCATCACTTTCAATTGTGCACAATATGCAGATAATCCTGAACTGTTGACTAGCAATTTGTTTGGTCACGTCAAAGGAGCTTACACTGGAGCAGAAGAAAATAAAAAAGGGGCTTTCGAAGCAGCAGATGGTGGAATCTTGTTTTTAGACGAGGTACATCGCTTAACACCAGAAGGGCAGGAAAAACTATTCACCTATCTTGATCAAGGTGTGATTTATCGTATGGGAGAACCTAATTTGTCACGGCGGATCAAAACACGTCTTTTTTTTGCCACGACAGAAGAGACCACTAGTCATTTCTTAACCACTTTCATTCGAAGAATACCTATCCGAATCGAACTGCCTGCGCTCAATCAGCGTAGTCGAAATGAACGGCTAGAACTGGTTTACTCTTTTTTTATCGAGGAACAAAGAAAAATGGGAAGCCCTTTGTCAGTCAGTGGCCCAGTTTTGTCACTTCTAGCAGGTCAAAAATTATCTGGAAACATAGGAGAGCTGAAAAATATTGTCAAAGTTTCAGCAGCAAAAGCGTATGCTGAACAACGTGAACAGTCGGAGATCCATGTCACCATCCATCATTTGCAAAAAGAACTACTCGCTGAGCCCATTACCAAAAATACAGCACAGCAAGGAATCTATATCACGCAAGACCAGACCTTAGAACAATTGATGGAAAAGCAACAACCAGAACAGCAACGAATCGTTAAAAGTTTTGAGCAGATCCTGCTTGATTTCAAAAAAAATGAGTGTCTTCTATATTCTTGCGAAGGAAAACTAAAACAAGAAGTGATCCAATTATTTGATTTTTTGCTGTTTGAGACCAGTAGACAAGAAAAACACGAGCTGTTGGTTTATTGGACTCAATCTATCCGTGAGACCTTTCGACAAATGGAGTCTGCCTATCAAATCAAGTTCGATGGAAACAGTGTCTATGCCTTGAGTTACTATCTTTATCAGCGAAGCACTGTCAAATGGTTACCGGAAGAACATGCGATTATCCAACTAATCAAAGAATTAGAAAAACAGGTTTCTCAATCTTATCCATCTAGCTATCATTATGTCCAGCGAATCTTGGAACTGAGTAAGATTAAATTAGATATTGAAGTCACTAGTATGGATCGGATTTTACTGACGATCTATCTAAAAAAAGCAAAATGGTCAAAAGAAAAACGACTGCCAAAAGCAATGATTGCTGCGCACGGTTATGCAACTGCTAGCAGTATGGCAAATGTGGTCAATCGTTTATTACAAGAAGATCTATTTGAATCATTTGATATGCCGCTAGATGTCACTCCACAGCAGATTGCTTCAGAAATTGTGGATTATTGCGAAAACAGCGATGTTTCAAATGGATTGATCATATTAGTAGATATGGGATCTCTGAAAGAAATCCATCAGTTTTTTAAAAAACAACTATCTGTACCACTTTTGATTTTAAATAATGTGACGACACCTTTAGCCATCACAGTAGGGGAATGCTTGCAAAAAAATGCAGCATTAGAAGAAATAGCAGAAGAGGCTGTTCGTCAAACCAAACCAGAATGGCGGCTCCTCTATCCACAAGAAAATAAACCCAAAGCACTCATTACTACCTGCTTCACTGGAATCGGCACGGCGGCTCACCTAAGTGCACTGCTAGAGAAAAGCTTGCCTACGACTTGTCAGTTGAAAATCATCCCATATGAATATCAGCGATTAAAAGATAAGAAAAACAGGGACCCACTGTTTTCCATATACGAAATCGTAGGGATCATAGGTACCGCAGATCCTGCTATCACCGATATCGACTATCTTTCATTAGAAGACCTCATCTCAGGAGAGAAGATGTCTGTACTGGCAGAATGGTTGGATTCTGCTATGAATGTTTCAGATAAGGAAACATTCAACCAGAACATCATTCGCAATTTTTCATTGGAGAAAGTACTGGACTCTGTGACTATTCTAGATACAGAAAAGGTGATGGAGGAAATCGATCATTTTATGCGAGAATTAGAGGTGCAGTTGAATCGAAGAATCAGTAATCCCAAAAAACTAGCGTTATATGTCCATGTGAGTTGTCTAATCGAACGTTTGATTCGACAAATGCCAATTGAAACCTATCAAGGATTAGAGAAATGGGAACAGTGTCAAAAAGAAGAGATATTTGCCATTAAATCTGCATTTAGTGTCATTGAAGAGCATTATAGTGTCATGATCCCTCGTTCTGAGATTGCCTATATCTGTGATATTTTGAGTGAAAGTACAGAGTTACTCTCGATAGAAGAAGAATTTTGAACATAAGCAAGTTGTGGCCACTAACTTTGGCACACAACTTGCTTTTTTAGTATGTGTAAGTAAAAAGAGGAGATGAAAAAGTGGACAGAGAAATTATCTTAGCTTCCCATGGTAAATTTGCTTCAGGGATACTAGATTCATTAGAGCTAATCTATGGGAAAAATCATTCTATTACTGCATTGGACTGCTATACTGATGAGAATTTTGATTTAACGGAATCAGTAAGTCAGCTGTTTATGAGGTACAAAGATAAAGAAATCATTGTTCTGACGGATCTTTTTGGCGGAAGTGTCAACAATGAATTCTTACAATATATCAATCAGGATCATGTCTATCTTGTTGCCGGATTGAATTTGCCACTCTTGATTGAGCTAGTATCTCGGTTGGACGCTGAAGTACAGACAACTGTTTTGATCCAGCAGGTGCTAACTGATTCAAAAAAAATGATCCAGTTTTGTAACGAACGGATCAATCAGGAAATAGAAGAAGATGAATTTTAGGAGGAAGAAGAATGATTGTATTGACAAGAGTTGACCATCGGTTATTACACGGACAAGTAGCTTTTTCTTGGACACAAACAATAGGTGCAGATTGTATTTTGATTGCGAATGATGATGTGCCTACTAATGAGATACGAAAGACAACGATCAAATTAGCCAAGCCGCAAGGAGTCAAACTAGTAATCAAATCCATTGATGACTCGATTGCCGCATTGAAAAGCGGGGTGACAGATAAATATAAGCTATTCATCGTAGTGGAATCAATCGAGGACGCATATAAGCTGGCAGAAGCGTATCCAGAAATCAAAACCATCAACTTAGGAGGAATCAAGGCGAAACCTGGTACTCGCAGTATTGGAAAAGCGGTGAATATTTTACCAGAAGAGGAGGAACGATTGAAAAGATTGATTGACAAACAAATAGAAGTGGAGATCCGTCAAGTACCGGCAGATAAAAAAGTGGACGTAAGGGAAGTTTTGTAAGAAAGGAAGAAACTCAATGATTGTACAAGCAGTCTTATTAGGAATCGTTGCATTTATCGCACAATCAGAATATGCATTAGGGACATCACTGCTTTCTCGTCCAATTGTGACGGGACTGTTTACAGGAATCGTGTTGGGTGATGTAAAAACTGGGATCATCATGGGCGCCACTTTGGAGTTAGCATTTATCGGATCATTCTCAGTAGGTGCTTCGATCCCCCCTGATGTGGTGACCGGAGGAATTTTAGGCACGGCTTTTGCTATCACAGCTGGAGCTGGTACGGAAACGGCACTTTTACTAGGTTTACCAATTGCTACGTTGACATTGATATTGAAAAATATTTACTTAGGTCTTTTGATTCCAATTATGAACCATAAAGCGGACAGTTATGCAGAAGAAGGAAACTATAAAGGAGTCGAGCATATGCACTTGCTTGCCGGGTTCGGTCTTTCCTTGATGCTTGGTGTTGTAGTAATGGTTTCGTATATGGTGGGAAGCAATACGATCGGGAATCTACTCAATAAGATTCCTGACTTCGTTCAGAATGGCTTGTCAGTAGCTACAGGGTTGATTCCAGCTCTTGGTTTCGCGATGCTCGCTCGCTTGCTGATTAACAAACAAGTTGCACCATACTTTTTCTTAGGTTTCGCTATAGCTTCTTACTTAAAGATTCCTGTGACCGGAGTAGCTATTTTTGGTGCAATTTTAGCCGTTGTGGTAGTCAATATCATGAATGTCCGTCAACTGCCACTTCAAACCACTGTAGGGGAGGTCGAAGAAGATGAAGAATTCTGAGAGTAAAAATAGCAAAATAACGAAAAAAGAACTGAATCATGTATTCTGGCGTTCTTTTCAAATGGAGTTTTCTTGGAACTATGAACGACAGATGAATATGGCTTATGTTTACGCAATGATTCCGATTTTGAAAAAGTTATATCAGTCGAAAGAAGAAATGGCAGCAGCTTTGAAACGGCATCTAGAGTTTTTCAACACGACCCCACATATCGTTACATTGATTTTAGGGATCACGGCTGCAATGGAGGAAGAAAATAAGGATGATCCTGAATTTGATGTGACCGCGATCGACAGTATCAAAACATCTTTGATGGGACCCCTTGCAGGGTTAGGGGATTCTTTCTTTTGGGGAACTTTGCGATTGATTGCCACAGGTGTGGGCACCTCTTTAGCCATGCAAGGAAATATTTTAGGACCTATCTTGTTCATTTTGATTTTCAATATTCCGCACATTCTGTTCCGCTATCTAGCAACAGGTTGGGGTTATCGCTTAGGAACGGGTTTTTTGAAAAAGATTCAGGCAAACGGGATGATGGAAAGTTTGACATTAGGCGCGTCTATCATTGGGTTGATGGTCGTCGGAGCAATGACTGCCACGATGATTACCATCAATATTCCTTTAAAAATCGGTTCAGGAGAAAATGCTGTGACTGTTCAAAGTATTTTTGATGATATTGTCCCAAATATCTTATGTCTGGGTGCATTTGGTGTAGTGTTTTATCTATTGAAAAAAGAAGTAAAACCATTAACGATTTTGATCGGACTAGCTTTCTTTGGGATTTTTGGTTCGTGGATAGGGATTTTTTAGAAAAGGAGCAGAGAAAATGGTTACGATGCAAGATTATATTTATGAAGAAAAGGAAGTACTAAGTACGATCTTGAAAAAGAATGATTTTTCGACAAGAAAACAAATGAAAAAAACAACGAATCTGCTGATGCTAGCAACGGGTTCTTCTTACAACGCTTGTTTAGCAGCGAAGCCGGCATTGGAATCTTATGGCGAGCTAACTGTCGATATTCAAGAACCTTTTCATTTTGCTCATTATGGAAAACTTTCTCCATCAATCGATACTGTGATTGCTGTGTCACAAAGTGGGAAAAGTGCTTCTACTGTTGAAGCAGTAAAAATGATCCAAAAACAAGAAATACCGATTATTGCTGTCACAAATGACGTACAAAGTCCACTTGCTTTAGAAGCTACACAGATTATTGATTTAGGTGCTGGGATAGAAACAGTTGGCTTCGTTACAAAAGGCTATTCTGCTACTGTCTTACAGTTACTACTCTTAGGGCTAGGAATTGGGATAAGTAAAAATAATATCAGCAAAGAAATAGAACAAAACTACATGCAACAGTTACAAAAAATAATCGATCATTTACCAGTGATTATTCAAAAAACGGAAGAATTTTTTGATGAGTATCAAAGTTTGTTTCGTTTAACACAACGCTTCATCACTATTGGCTATGGTCCAAACTGGGGGACAGCGAAAGAAGCAGAAACGAAATTGACGGAAACAATCCGTGTCCCGTCACAAGGATTTGAGTTAGAAGCTTACATGCATGGCCCATATCTAGAGGCTGATGCTTCCCATTTGCTGTTCTTTATTGAAGGGGACAATGAAAATAAGGAACGTTCACAAAAGTTGCGGAGATATATGAGTCAGTATGTTGGAGAGGCTCTCACAATTACCACAAAAAAAGCAAGAGACGAGAAAACACTTGGATTAGCAATAGAATGTGATGAATATCTGTCTATATTAGCACTTGTCGTTCCATTTCAACTATTCGCTTATAAAATCGCAGCAGCTAAAGGAATCGACTTGAACAAAAAGATCTTTGAAGACTTTGATACAGTCTTGAAAAGTAAATTATAAGAGGTGGAAATCATGTTGAAGTTCAATGAAGAAGAACAAATCAAAGCAATAAAAGGTGCACTAGCTTTACGTCCGCAAGTAGAAAAAATCATCGATAAACTTTATACGGAAAAATTCGATGCTGTCTATTATTTAGGAATTGGTGGAACGTATGCTTCTTCGATGCAAGCTGTCACTTATATGAATGGGAAAAGCAACTTGCCTGTCTTTGTACAGCATGCTGCAGAATATTACACTACTGGGAACAAAAGATTAACAAAAGATTCTATTGTCGTCGTGTCCTCTGTTACTGGGACAACCCAAGAAGTAGTGAAAGCAGTAGAAGAAATCAAGAAAGTAGGAGCGACACTGATTGGATTTATCGATAAAGCGGAGAGTAAGTTGTCTCAACTATGCGATTTTGTGGTTACTTATCCAGCTCCCGGAACAGAACAAATCAAATTTTTTATGGTAGCAGATCGATTGATGTATTTGCATGGGGAATTCGAAGATTACTCAGAGTACTATGAACAGCTCGAACATTATTTGCCAACAGGGTTAGTTGAAGCAGAGAAAAAAGCAGATACATTTGGCTTATCATTTGCAGAAAAGCATCGACGTGATAGCATGCATTATTTTATCGGAGCAGGGAATCAATGGGGAGCTGTTTATTCATATGCCATGTGTTATTGGGAAGAACAAAGCTGGCTCCCATCGAAATCTATCCATGCTGCCGAGTTTCTTCACGGGACGTTAGAGATCGTTGAAGAAACGACCCCAGTCACTTTATTTTTAGGCGAAGATGAACAGAGAGCGTTATCTGAACGTGTAGCTAAACTTTTGCCAAAAATTTGTAGTAATTATACATTGATAGATACAAAAGACTATCCAGTAGAAGGTATCAGCGAAAAATATCGCGGACGTGTGTTGTCTTTCTTATTGATGCATGCAGTGACACAGCGTATCGATGCACATGTCGAACAGCTGAATTGTCATCCATTAGAGATACGCCGCTACTATCGTCAGTTTGATTATTAGGATCGATTGGATGAAAAGAATATAAAAAATAAAGAGAGCAGCGACAACTGCTCCCTTTATTTTTTAGTTGTTTTCCAAGTCAGTTAATGCATTACGATTTTGAACATTGACATCGATTACATTATAAAATGCGTTATCTGTGTCAGCTACATCCCAAACTGCTAAAATGACATGATACCCCAGACGATTGCTAGGAATATTGATTGTATGAGTCGGATTAGTAATAGACGAATTACCACCATTATTTACTTCACCAATGAATTCCAGGTCATTTCTATTCAATGGGGCATTTGGATTCCAACCATTTTTAGTCATGTAATAGTGCCATTTCGTCGTTGCGTGGTCAGCTGTGAAATGCCAAGTGAATCGGTTTGCCCCAGTAGTTAAGTTGTTTTTTGTCCATAACGTAGCTGTTTGTTTATCCAAAACAAAGTCACCTACTGCACCATTAGCAGAAGCAATCCGACCATTTGCAGGTCCAGCCGAAGGGAATCCTTTTGGTGCCTCTAAAGATTGTGGTTCGTTGATGATACGACCATACTTTTCAAAAGCACTTTGCCAATTATTCCTACTATCTAGAGCACCTTGATAGCCACGGCTGATAGGTTGTGAAACATAGCCATGAGCCGAGACATCTACAGAAGACAAAGCGGCGATTCCTGTTGTAGCAAGTAACATTCCTAATCCCAATAAAGTACTTTTTTTCATTTGATGATTCCTCCAGTTAGATAAAATATTTTAAGAAAAGGTTTCCTTTTCGTAAGATAGTATAAAATGTATTATTTAAATATTATTTTTTTGTATGGTATTGCAACAAAAATAAAAAACTAGAAGAATGACTATTGATAAATAGCCTTATCATTTTTATGTATAGTTTTTTTCAAAAGAGAATCTCTCAATTCAATGATCTCTTCTTTCACTTCCTCTAGTCCTAGCCATTCAAAGAAATGGATTGCTTCGTCAATTTCTTCTAGTGCTCGTTCATTGCCATCTGCTAATAGAGCTAAAGCAGTGAATGCTTTGTAACGGGCTAAGTCTAACGTATGTTTATAACGGTCACTTACTTTTTTCCATTCTCCTAAAAATAGTTTTCTAAGAAAAACAGAAGAACGATGAAAAGATAGATGTATCCCGTTCAAAAGAAAATTTGATAATAATTCGGAATAATGAGCAGTATCGACATATGCTTTCATTTTTGTGACACTACGCTGAAAAGAATGATAAATATACTCGTCATCGAATATGAATAAACAATTGGAAAAAATAGAAAGTTCATAGTGTCCCCATGTATCGATACCTTCCAAGTACTTTTTGATAATAGAAACTTCTGTCAAAGTTTCCGAACGAGTGAGCTTTCGGTTTCCCAGATATTGATCAATTAGTATACGTTGCGTATATAGCAGGCGATAATAAATATTCCCAGTTTTTTTATATTCTTTTAGCAGTTCATTCTCTTGCTCTTTTGTTAAATATTTTGTTGTGATCAGGTAATTAGAAAGTTTTTGTTTACTTGTGAGAGTATTGTTGTTCAGCAAAAATTGATATTCTTCAAGTGTAACATTCATCCGTTCAAGGTAATCCACTAACAATTCAAAACTGATTTTTGTTCCTCTAGATTCAAAAGCAGCTAATGTCCCTCGCTGAGAAAGCCCCTCTGTTAATTGAGCTTGTGTCAGTCCACGTTCTTTTCTTAGTTTTCGAATTAAAGAAGCATGTTTTATCATGTAAGTTACCTCCATACGTTTTTTATGAATATAAGATAACACAAGGCTGTTATCTAAGGACGAAAATGTCAATTATGTACTATTTTTGATAAAAAGTGCTCATGCTTTAAAAGCAATTTTTATTTATGTTGTAATAACATACAAAAAATGAAAAACAGATGTTGTTAAAATAAAATATATTTACCAAATACTAGGAGGTATGATGAATGAAAAAAATTTTTTGGCTGTCATTGGCAGCAATCGGCTGTTTCGCTGGAGGTGGACAAACTATACATGCTGCACAAGATTCCGCGGCATTGATGCCGGATATCTCAGAAAAGCAAATTGCTGTTGGATATTATCATAACTGGGTACCAGAGCAAGGTGCGGGATATAGAGGTGGGAAACCAGCAGAGACAGACTTAGGAAAGATCAATCCGTTTTACAATGTCATCGCAGTATCTTTTATGAAAGGCGAAGGAATCCCTACATTTAAGCCATTTAATATGAGTGATGAAGAATTCAGAAGCAAAGTGGCTGCCCTGAATGAAGAAGGACGATCAGTTATCATTTCTTTAGGCGGAGCTGATTCCCATATCGAATTGCACAGAGGACAAGAACAAGCATTTGCAGATGAAGTGATTCGGTTGGTAGAAACTTATGGTTTTGATGGTTTAGACATTGATTTAGAACAAAGCGCCATTACGGCAGGAGATAACCAGCAAGTGATCCCAGAAGCGTTGAAAATCGTACGAGATCATTATAAAAAGCAAGGAAAACACTTTATTATTTCTATGGCACCTGAATTCCCTTATTTGAGAACAGCGGGAGGCTATGTACCTTATATCACTGCATTAGAAAATGAGTATGATTTTATTGCACCACAACTATATAATCAGGCGGGCGACGGATTAAGCGTGGGAGACGAATGGATTGCTCAGAACAATGACAGTCGAAAATATGATTTCTTATATGGTATGTCAAAAGCCTTGCATAACGGAGAGAGTGGATACATTCGGATACCAGCAGATCGTCTGGCTTTGGGGATTCCAGCAAATAACGATGCGGCAGCCAACGGTTATGTGCAAGATCCATCCGTTGTTTATCAAGTATTCGAACAAATGGAAAAAGAACGTACACCTTTAAAAGGTTTGATGACTTGGAGCGTGAACTGGGACGAAGGGGTAAACTCAGCTGGCATTTCTTATAATGAATCATTTGCGAAAGCTTATCAAAATCTGTTTACGGAACAAGAACCAGATACAGAGAAACCTTCTAAACCGACCAATTTTCGAGGAACAGCAACAAGTACGACAGTCACATTGTCTTGGACTGCGTCAACGGATAACGTTCGTGTGTCACATTATAATATTTATGAAAACAATCGATTAGTAGGAACAAGCAAAACTACGAATTATATACATACAGGTTTACAACCAGAAACGACTTATTCTTATACGATTGAAGCGGTCGATCCATCAGGAAATATTTCTGCACGTTCCGATAGATTGAATATCCGTACGCAAGAAGCAACAGCTTTACCAGCACCTTCTATTCCAAACGGGTTGAGCATCAACCATGTGACACAATCAACAGTTCGTTTGGTATGGCAAGAAAATAGCTTATTGGAAGAAGTACTTTATTATGAAATATACAGAGATGGCAAGAAGATCGCTACCTCACAAACCGCTGTATTTGAAGATCAAAATTGAACAGCTTCTACTGCGTATCGCTATCAAGTTCGTGCAGTCAATCGGACAGGTGTTTCTTTACTAAGCCAGTCTGTCACAGCAAGAACCCTAGACGAGAACGGCCAAGGAAATTCTTGGACAGTCGGTACTTTTTATCAAGCAGGAGACATAGTCACATATAATGGTATTCAATATCGTTGCTTGCAAGCGCATATTGCAGCCGCACATTGGGCACCAGATACGGCCTTCTCTTTATGGCAAAAAATAAGTTGATGATGAGGTCGTGATAGAAGCTACTTCTGTAACACCGTTTATCAAGCGGTTGTGAAATCAATACTTTGACCTAAGTATTACAGAAACAAAACGGCAAAATAGTTTTTCATATTTTGCCGTTTTTTAATCTAATATTGAGGGTGAGCTGATTGAACACTGTGTATCAAGAGATAATAAGCCTGATGTATAACTGCGTGTCACATCATTTACTCGGAATAAGGAGGATACGACTTTTATCAAAATTTCTACCATGTATTGATTTAAGCAAAGAGCGTGGGACAAAAGTAAAGAACACTTTTGTCTCACGCTCTAAACACGTATAACCGGCGGAAGCAGAAGCAACTCCTTCGGAAATAAGCTGAAATTCACAAAAATTTGAAAAGCAATTTTCGTGAATTCCTTCTTACTTCTTGGAGTTAAACGCTTCTGTCCCAGCCTCTTCTTGTATGTAGCTTCAATTAAGGGTTGTTAGGAGAAACTTCCCAGCCTCCCAATGGTAATGGTAATGGAAACATAGTCAAACCTCCTTTCTCTTAGTGACAAATAAAGTATAACAAGTGTAAAAAGAAAAAAATTAAAATGTACGCTATTGCAACATTTAATAGATTATTTCAAGTGAAAGTCGATAAAAGAATTAAACAAACACTTAAAAACAATGGAAATTAGTCCAAACTTTAAGAAATGTATACTATAATGGAAATTATCAATTATTTATTTGGAGGAATATCCATGAAACAAAAAATCGCAGTTCTTGGTCCTGGATCATGGGGCACTGCTTTAGCACAGACATTGGCAGAAAACGGGCATGATGTCCGGATTTGGGGAAATGTACCTGAACAGATTGACGAAATCAATACGTATCATACAAATCAACATTTTTTACCCGATTTGACGATCCCAGAATCGATTATCGGATATAAAGAATTGGCAGAAGCAGTGGATGACGCAGATGCTATTTTGTTTGTCGTTCCGACAAAAGCAATCCGTTCAGTCGCCCAGGAACTTATTGGTAAAATGAATACTAAGCCCGTCATTATCCATGCAAGTAAAGGCCTAGAACAAGATACGCATAAACGGATCTCAGAAGTTTTGGCTGAAGAGATTCCAGAAGAAAAACGACAGGCAATCGTCGTATTATCTGGCCCTAGTCATGCGGAAGAAGTAGCAGTTCATGATATTACAACGATTACAGCTGCAAGTATCGATCAAAAAGCAGCTGCTTATGTACAAGAATTATTCATGAATGATTATTTCAGGATTTATACAAATAATGATGTGATTGGTGTAGAAACTGGCGCAGCATTAAAAAATATCATTGCTATTGGTGCCGGTGCTATCCATGGGCTAGGGTTCGGAGACGATGCAAAAGCGGCCATCATGACTCGCGGATTAGCAGAAATTAGTCGTCTTGGTGTAGCAATGGGTGCCAATCCGCTGACGTTTATCGGTTTGAGCGGCGTTGGGGATTTGATTGTTACTTGTACAAGTGTTCATTCCCGTAATTGGCGTGCCGGTAACTTACTAGGACAAGGGCATAAACTGGAAGAAGTTTTGGAAAACATGGGAATGGTCGTTGAAGGTGTGGCAACGACAAAAGCAGCAGTCGAGCTAGCACAACAGCTAGGTGTTGAGATGCCAATTACTCAAACCATCTATAATGTTTTGTATAATGGAGAAGATATTAAAAAAGCCGCAAAAGAAATCATGCTACGTGACGGAAAAATGGAGAATGAATTTTCTCTTCGTTAAATAGATGATTAACAGGTAATCGTCGTTTAGGAGGAACAGCAAGTGAAGGTCAAAAAAGCAGTTATTCCTGCCGCTGGGCTAGGAACACGTTTTTTGCCGGCAACAAAAGCCATGGCAAAAGAAATGCTTCCAATCGTGGATAAGCCAACGATCCAATTTATTGTGGAGGAAGCATTGAATTCGGGAATTGAAGATATCTTGATCGTAACGGGAAAAGAAAAGAGACCCATCGAAGATCATTTTGATGCAAATATCGAATTGGAAAACAATTTGCGAGAAAAGGAAAAAACAGAACTACTCGCTTTAGTTGAAGAAACGACTCATGTCAATCTTCACTTCATCCGTCAATCTCATCCAAGAGGACTGGGGGATGCCGTTCTTCAAGCAAAAGCATTCATAGGGAATGAACCATTTGTTGTCATGCTCGGGGATGATTTGATGAAAGATGATATCCCACTGACTCAACAATTGATGATGGATTATGAAGAAACACAATCTTCTGCTGTTGCCGTCATGCGTGTACCAGAAAATGAAACCTCTAAATATGGAATTATTAATCCTAAAACGGATAACGAAAAGGGACGTTGCAGAGTAAATGGTTTTGTAGAAAAACCTGAACTTGGAAAAGCACCAAGCAATTTAGCCATTATCGGACGTTATCTGCTGACTCCCAAAATATTTGAGATATTAGCAACTCAAGAACCAGGAGCAGGGAACGAGATACAACTAACGGATGCGCTCCAGACCCTTAACCAAACAGAAGCGGTCTATGCGAGAGAATTTAAAGGAAAAAGATATGATGTAGGCGATAAGCTAGGATATATGAAGACAAATATTGAATATGGACTTCATCATCCGGAAATCGGTGCATCGTTAAGCGCATATATTATCCAGTTGGGCAAAGAGCTAAGAACAGAAAATTAACTGGAAATAAGTGACCTGCTGAGAATAAAAATCAAATGGGTGTTAAAGCGGCAGCTTGTGCGTCATTTGCGCAACTGTCGTTTTTATTTTTTGACGTTAAGTGAATGAAGACGAGGAAAAATGAAAGATAAAAAAAGACTTTCGTGAATATATTTAGGAAATTTTCTGCTAATGGTTTAATTTTTTTTTAAGTTACATAAAAGAAAATGATTACATAAGAGAAATGAAAGCCAATCCAGAAGATTCATAGTAGAATAAAAAGGCGAATTTTTTTAATTATAAAAAAGGTGTGTGTCCACTATGGGAAAATTAGTCGCTGTTGCGCAGTCGCTACTTGATATACTCAAGTGGCTGATGGAAGGAAGTAACTGGGTATTTGTGTTACCGCTATTGCTCATTAGTCTATTTATCATGTTCAAAATGGTCAGAAAAAAAGAAAGATTCCTGATTTTTATCTGGTATGCAGCGTCTGTTGCAGTTGCTAGCTTGATGATTGAATTGGCGTTAGGTAGTTGGGAAGCTTGCATATTTGCCTTATTTTTTGCTGTATTGTATCTGATCATTTATATTCCTTATAGGAAAAGAAAGTCTCGGATCGGAAAAAAAGGTAGACATGCCGCTACTTTTTCTAGTACAGATTCTCCAGAACAAAGCAGAAGAGCGAGAAGAAGACGGTAATATTTAGTATGTATACGCAAAAAAAGATAAAAGAATGGATAAATTATTGAGTTGAGAGATTTATTTAATTGGTGAAAAAAAACTTTTTTTACTTATTTAAAAGAATCTTTTCAAAAAGGAATGCTTGCTACATAGGGACAAGTCATTCCTTTTTTTTATGTTATTTATTTGTAAAAAAATCATACCAATGTTTTTTTGTATTTTCGTACTTGCACTTGAATAAGAGATTACTTACAATGAGTTCAGATAGAAACAGCTGAATAAAAAAAGGCTCCCTGACCCTTAGTTGGCGCTAAGAATCAGGGAATGACCAGTCACACTCATACACCCTGACCGATCATTTTGCCATAGTCAATGCAGTGCATCGACCTTATTTATTGTACCTAATCTAAGGGGAAAATTCTACCCCTATGTAGAGATTTTCTATGGTCTGCACGTTGTTTTATTTGCTATGTCAAGGTATTGGGCGTATTCGTTCAATACCTTTTTTGCGTTTGAAACAGCAAAGACCGCATGTGTTACTGTTTATCTTCTGTTTTTTATGTAGTTCCTTAGATTAGGCAGCTGTTTCTATTCATGTCAAGTATAGCTAGGCGGGAGAGAAAAATGAGTTTATGTTATTTTGACTATTATTACCAATTGGAAGAGAAATTAAGGATAGAAGAGCCGTTGATGGTTCAAGCAGGAACTTGGATTGCGAAACAAATCAATCAAGGCGGCAGATTGCAGATATATGCTAGCCGCACACTAAGTGGTGTAGCATTTGAATTTTGGGATCAAACACCGGACCTTGTGCCAAGTATATTGATTGAGAACCCAGCCGGAGGTGTCTATGAAACGCTAGAAGGGGCAGGACAAGCGATTATTGATGAGCTTTCTGTCAAACCAGAAGACATTTTTCTTCTTCTTTCGAATGAAGGAAGAAATCCAGCAATCATTGAGTTGGCTCAATGGATCAAAGAAAATGGACATCCTTTGATCATTGTTACTGGGTTTGATTTGTCACGAAGCATCAAGTCCCAGCATAGCAGTGGTTTGAGATTATTTGAATTTGCTGATTTAGTTTTGGATAACCATGCCAATCTGCATGATGCAGTCTTGACTTTGCCGAATTTAGATCCAGCAATCTGTGGAACAGCCTCTCTTGCAACGATCTTTTTGCTTCAACAAGTTTTGTATTTTACAGCAAAACAGCTAGTTCAGGAAACAAGAGGAAAATAGTTTTCCACATAATGACCAAATTTTCTTTAAAAAAATGGTGTTCCACGTAAATATGGAGTGTTTGAAACGAAGAAAACGATTTTTAAAGAAGAGCAGTAATGATCATTTTTTATTTTTTTGTTATTTTAAGTTTGTTTAGCTCCAGAGGTCAGCCTTTTTTTTCGAAAGTGCGTTATTTTTATAAGTTGTTTCACAATGAGAAAAAAAGAGCTACAAAAATATGTAATACTAGATAGATAAAAAAATAGCGGAAAAAGAGGCAAGAAAGAATCCGAATGGATTCTTTCTTGTCTCTTAATACACGTTGATGAAAGAGTCTTCCCCAAAACTCTTTACAACGTAATTATAGTACATTTGTTATCATTATTGCAATGAAGTTTACCTGATATAACAAAATTGTCGAAGAATATTCCTTTTTCTAATAGAAAGAAAATATACAAAAAATGAAAGATATGAGATGGATATTTATTATTATTTTTTGTTTTTTTGCAATGAAATACAATTTATTCACGATTATAAAATGAAAAAATCAGGACGGGATTTCCGCTAATCTAAAAATAAAAAAAGAATTTTAAGGAAAAACAGAGAAATAAAATACTTAATATAAATGGAAAAAGAAAAAAATAGTCATACATATGAGAAAAAAAGCAAAATAGAAAAAAGTGATTTTCTAATAAATTATTCATGTGGAATTGACATTTTTACTGTATAATTCATTTGATTATCCATTTTTTATTCATCAAAATTACTGAGAAAAGAAAGGAAGAAATAAATTTGAAGAAAACAAATTCTTCAGGAAAACCGAAACGTGACTTCACTAAATTATCGACACCGCATACGTATGTCATTATTTTTGGTGTAGTCATCTTTGCATGGATACTGACTTTTGTCGTACCAGCAGGAAAGTTCAGCACGCAAGACATTGAATATAAAGATGCGAATGGCGAAACAAGTACTCGTACTGTTTTACGCCAAGATTCCTTCCGTTATGCTTACGAGCTGGATAAATCGTATGTATTTGATCAATTAGAAGAACTGCAAGACCATCCAGCAGAACGTGAAAAATTGGATGTTCCTGAAAAAGGATTGGAAAAAGTCATTGCTGACGGAGAAAAAAATCTTACGCAAGAAAAACTAGATGAAATTTCCTTAACAGATGATGTTCTTTATGATGAGTATGGCGAAAATATCTATGATACTTCTAAAAAATTGCATAAAACAGCCAAAATATGGGGAACAGACGATTTTGGTGGCTTTGGCTTCTTAAATTTTGTTTTTGAAGGTCTAGTATCTGGAGATAAATATGGATCTGCTGTAGGAATTGCTGCATTGATCCTTGTTGTCGGAGGTGCTTTTGGTATTATTATGCGTACCGGAGCGATTGATGCAGGAATCTATGCGTTTATCAGTAAAACGAAGGGACTGGAGCGTTTAGCTTTACCGCTATTATTCTTTGCTTTTTCATTCGGGGGCGCTACATTTGGGATGGCAGAAGAGGTAATTCCATTCTCAATGGTGATGGTTCCATTCGTCATTGCCTTAGGATATGACTCGATCGTAGCAGTAACCGTGACTTATGTCGCATCTCAAGTCGGAAATGCGACCTCTTGGATGAGTCCGTTTAGCGTAGCTGTGGCTCAAGGGATTGCTGGAATCCCAGTGTTGTCTGGTGCGACATTCCGATTGATTATGTGGGTAGTTGTTACTGCCTTAGCAGCTGGATATATGATGATATATGCAGAAAAAATCCGTAAAAAACCGGAAAGTTCGTTGACTTACAAATCAGATGATTATTTTCGTTCTCATATCAAAAAGACATCTGATGAAAATAAAAAATTCATGCTTGGCCATAAACTGATTTTAGTAGAGATGTTAGCTGTTCTTGTTTGGATCGTTTGGGGCGTGACTCAAAAAGGCTATTACATCCCCGAAATCGCTTCTCAATTCTTTGTGATGGGATTAGTTGCCGGAATCATTGCTGTTCTTTTCAAACTAGATGGAATGAAAGTCAATGACATCGCTTCTTCTTTCCAATCTGGTGCAGCTGATTTAGCTGGTACAGCAATCGTAGTAGGGATGGCCAAAGGAATCCTTCTCGTCTTAGGTGGATCCGATGCGTCTGTTCCTTCAGCTTTGAATACGATTTTGCATGGAATCGGGACGGCATTGACCGGTGTGCCAGCTGTCATTGGCGCTTGGGCGATGTACATCTTCCAAAGTTTGTTCAACTTAGTTGTTACATCAAATTCAGGACAAGCAGCTTTGACCATGCCGATTATGGCTCCATTGGCAGATTTAGTCGGTGTATCTAGACAAGTAGCAGTTCTTGCTTATCAGCTTGGTTCTGGTTTCATGGATGCTTTTACGCCCGTATCAGCTAGCTTGATTGGTGTGTTAGGTGTTGCACGAATCGAATGGGCAAAATGGGCAAGGTTCCAAATCAAGATGCAAGGATTCCTGTTTGTTTTGGGAACTATTTTCATCATGATTGCTATTGCGATCGGTCTGCAGTAGTACTGGAGACATAAGTAAATAAAAAAGTAATCCAAACAGTAGACAAATGACTCCAAGAACCGTTATTTTACGGTAAAATCAAAGGAGTAAAGATTCTATCGTTTGGATTATTTTTTAAGATCCTATCATCAGCTATACTTAAAGAAAGAGGAAAAATGTATGAAGATCATCCGACAAATTGAAGTGTTTGCACCAGATTACTTAGGAAAAATGGACGTATTGATTGCCGGTGGGAAGATTTTGGCTGTAGAAGAACAGCTAGAAGGCGGCTACGAAGGAGTAGAAGTAGAAGAACTTTCAGGTGAGGGGAAAGTACTGACTCCAGGTTTCATTGACTGTCATTTCCATATTTTAGGCGGAGGAGGAGAAGGCGGTTATCAAAACCGAACACCAGAAGTTACATTAAGTCAATTGACTACAGCTGGTGTAACGACAGTTGTCGGTTGCTTGGGAACAGACGGAGAAGGTCGTGATATGACTGCTTTGATCAGCAAAGCGAAAGGACTTGAAGCAGAAGGAATCTCTACTTATGTGTACGAGGGTTCGTACCGATTGCCGGTAAAAACAGTAACAGATTCGATCATCAAAGACTTTTTAACAATCGATAAAATCATCGGAATCGGAGAAATCGCAGTATCCGATCACCGTTCTTCTCAGCCAAGTTTTGAAGAGTTCGCCCGTGCAGCAGCAGACGCTCGTGTAGGAGGCATGTTGTCGGGAAAAGCTGGGATCATCAATGTCCACTTAGGCGGAGGAAAAAGAAAGCTAGAGTTATTGACACGAATTGTAGAAGAAACAGAAATTCCGATCACACAGTTTTTGCCTACTCATGCGAATCGTACACCAGAATTATTTGAAGCTTGCGTGGCATTTGCTAAACGTGGCGGCACGATTGACTTCACCGCTAGCGAAGATCCTGATTTTTGGGAGAAGACAGATGGGGAAGTGCGCTTCAGTAAAGCACTGAAACGATTGATTGAGGAAGATGTTTCTTTAGATAATTTCACGATGACCTCAGATGGACAAGGAAGCTTGCCTTATTTTGATGAAAACAATCATTTCCTAGGGCTAGGAGTAGGAAGTGCTAAGGCATTGCTAGTAGGGATCAAAGAAGCTGTGCAAAAGGAAAATATTCCTCTGGAAATCGCCTTGCGAGCTATAACCAGTAACCCAGCACGTATATTGAAATTGGATAAAAAAGGAAAAATTGAAATTGGCGCAGATGCAGACTTGTGTATCTTGGACAAAGAAACGCTTGATATCGATACAGTTATTGCTAAAGGAGAAATAATGATCCAAGAAAAAGAAGTCAAAGTATGGGGAACTTTCGAAAAAAGTTTTTGATTCACTATCTGACGCATCCTTTTTTAGAAAACGAGCGTTCTGTTTGTCTGTATCTGTTGTTGATGTTACCCTGAAAGTAGATCAATAAACAAATTAAGAGGAGGAAACACAATGGCAGATTTAAAAGGACGTTCTAAAGACATGAAAGACAAAGTAGTCGGTAAAGGAAAAGAAGCATACGGCAAAGCAACAGACGACAAGAGCAAAGAAACAGAAGGAAAAGCACAATCACTAGGTTCTGATATCAAAGAAAAAGCTCGTGATTTGGGCGATGAAATCAAAGACAAATTCTCTCGAAAAGATGAAAACAAATAAACAACGTTCATTACTAAATGAATCAAGCAAATAGAAATCCGAACCGTATCTGCTTCATATAGATATGGTTCGGATTTTTTGTTTGAACGTTATCCTGTTTTTTAAACTTCTATTTTTTGAAATTCTTTATTTTTTAGTTCAAAGACTTCATCGCAGCTTTTTGCTACTTCGACCTCATGGGTCACGATGATAATACAGCGATTTTGTTCATGGGCGATTTCTTGGAAAAGTTTAACGATATCTTGTGATGCGGTCTCATCCAGATTCCCAGTAGGTTCATCAGCTACAATCAGTTGATGTTCGCAACAGATAGCACGAACGATAGCGACTCGCTGTTGCTGACCTCCTGAAAGTTTGGTCACCTGTTTTTTTGCTAATACTTCATCAATTCCTACACGAGCTAGTCGATCTAAAGCAACTTGACGATAATTTTCTTGTTTGGTTTTAGTAATCTCCATTGCTGTTATGACATTGTCTAGAGCTGATAAATAAGGAAGCAAGTTGTAAGCTTGGAAAATAATCGAGACATCATTTTGACGAAAACTTCTTAACCCGATTTTGTTCAGTGAACGATCCTGATAGTATACCTTTCCTTCTTTTGGTGTATCTAATTCGGAAATAAGCGAAAGAAAAGTCGTTTTTCCAGAACCACTTGCTCCTAAAATAGCGTACATTTTTCCAGCTTCGAAATTCAGTTCTACATCTTTATAAAGCGCATCTTGCGGATCTTGATACCAAAATCCCAATTGTTCTGTCCGTAACATCAAATTCCTCCTTTAATTTAATAGGATTTTTCTTGGGTTTAACCTTAATATCCCTATAGAAGCTAAAAAGACAGAAAGCAGGCTGATTCCAAATGCTACTCCGGCTAGTAGTCCTAATTGTGTAGGTTTGACATTGATTTCCAATTCGCTGACTTGATCAGAAACAGCAAATGGATTATTCGTGTTTCCTTGCTGACCACCACGCTGACCGCCTTGTTCGTTACCTGGCATTTGTCCACCGCCAGGAGCTTGTTGGTCTTGTGTCGTGGTTTCTGTCTGTTGGTCAAGTAGCTGCTGCCCCACGGCATTCGCGACGACGTTCCCGCTAATCGAAGCAACTCCTAATGCAAGAATCATACAAATAGCAACTTCGGTAAACAATTGGAGAATGATTTTACTTCTGGATTCTCCTAAAGATAACAAGACGCCTAACTCATGCCGACGCTCCCGGATGGTAATCATAATAATAAGAGTAAGTATGATAATGCCGGCTACAGCCACTAGTAAAACAACATTTTTAGAAAAACTTGCCACATTGTTTAAAGGTTCCAACATTGACTGATACATGGAATCATTTGTTTGTAAGCTAAATGTATCTGTGTCGATCAGCTTCTCTGCTTTTTCGAGAAACTCATCCATTTCATCTGGATCAGATAGAGTGTAAATAGCAGAATCTATCGTGTTATCGTCAGATGTCCCATTTAATTCATTTGCAAAAGTATAAGAGGTGTAAAGTGTATTCGACGGATTCATGAAGTTGAATTTCATACCCATACTGCTACTTGTTTCGCTAGATTCATAAATTCCTTTGACCGTCATTTCATAAGTGGTATCTTCATCTTCAGTACTCGTGATTGTGAAAGTATCTCCGACTGTCAGGTCATTTGCTTCTGCTAGCGTAGAATCAATGACTACGTTGTTTGTGCCTTTGTCGCTGTCATCTATTCCTTCACCATCCGTGATTTTTGCTGTTCCATCAGAAAAAGTACTATTTTGTGCAGTTGCTGACACACCGCTGATTTGGAAATCTGCTTGAGTCATTTGCGGATTTCCGCCCATTCCTCCGGCAGGACCACCGCCTGCATCGGTAGTTTCTGAACTGTCTTCACTTGAATCAGAACTAGTGATGGCAGTTATTCCCTCTTTTGCCATAGCTGAGGCGGAACTTTCAAAGGAATAGCTTTTTACATTATCTAATTTAGCTATTTTTTCCGCGTCCGTTAAGGATACTGGGGTAAGAGAAAAACTGCCCGGATCTGGACGTTCTTCAGCGGTAGAATTGCTTGAAGAAGTTTGTTCCTGTTTTTTAAATGAAGCTTCTCGATTGGCACTTAAAGTCACTGTTGCTCCAACTTCTTTTTGTGCTTGATTCGCTGCTTCTTCTGCAGCGCTTCGAATCGTGAGGCCAGCTAGCACAAAAATAAGAATGGCTGTGAACACGGCAAACAAAAACAATGAACGTCCCCATTTTACTTTTGTACTTTTCCATGCACGTTTCATAAAATTCATATCTTGCATCCCTCCTAGTAGATGCATTTGATAATAGACAACCAATCTTAAAGCTAGCTTAAATCTTATGCTGTTTGCACATCATCAACACGAGGTTCTGCATATATAAAAAGTCACTATAGTTATTGCAAAAAATGTGGTAAAATGAAAAAAGTATGTTTCAAACCGACGAAGAAGAGATGAAAGAGAAACAGCAAAAGAAATCCTAGATGTTACAGAGGAATTTTCATTTGTTTAGTGATTCTAACAATTGCTGATACTAGCGATTTAGTTCATTTGTTGTATAATAATGGGGAACAGCCGAATACTCATATAAGTATTCTGGCTATAGCGTTTCGCAAAAGATCCATTTTGTTAATGAAGTATATCCAAAATAAAATGCCCAACCAACTGTCAGAACGCGGATGTGCCGGTAATTTTCCTGCTGATTCTCCATAAGTTGAGAACTAGTGATTTTGCATGTGCTTCATTGGAATGGCTCGTAAATTTAGATAAAGAAGAAAATCGACATCTTTAAACTTGGATGTCATAAGAAGAGGTGAAATTTGTGAGTACCATTAAAATTATCCCATTAGGCGGCGTTCGCGAAAATGGAAAAAACATGTATGTCGCAGAAGTGGGCGAGGATATTTTCATATTAGATTGTGGGCTAAAATATCCTGAAAATGAGTTGTTGGGGATCGACGTCGTCATCCCAGATTTTACGTATTTAGAAGAAAACATTGATCGTGTAGCTGGTGTCTTTTTAACACATGGGCACGCAGATGCGATCGGGGCGCTTCCCTACTTGTTGTCGAAAATTTCTGTACCAGTATTTGGAACGGAGTTGACGATCGAGTTAGCAAAATTGAATGTCAGTCGTAACGAAGCAGCCAAAGGATTTAAGGATTTCCATGTGGTAGATGAGCATACAGAAATCGACTTTGGTGAAACAGTAGTGAGCTTTTTCCGTACCACTCACACGATACCAGATTCAGTGGGGATCAATCTGAAAACAAAAGAAGGTAGTATCGTTTATACGGGAGATTTTAAATTTGATCAAACGGCTATCCCGATGTATCAAACAGATTATGCACGATTGGCAGAAATCGGCAAAGAAGGAGTCTTAGCTTTACTGAGTGAATCGGCAAATGCAGAGAATCCTCAACCAGTAGCTTCTGAAGCTCAGATAGCAGATGAAGTATTTGATACAATCAAATATTGGGAAGGACGCATCATCGTCGCCTGTGTAGCAAGTAATTTGCAACGAGTGCAACAAGTATTGGACGCAGCAGAAAAAGCACAACGAAAAGTTGTCTTGACTGGTCAAGATTTCGAACGAATTATTCGAACAGCGATGCGTTTAGAAAAACTTCAATTACCAAGTGAAGATTTACTTGTTACATTGAAAGACATGAAAAACTATGATCCAGAAGAACTGATCATTTTAGAAACTGGCCGAATGGGTGAACCCATCAAGTCTCTGCAAAAAATGGCAAACGGCACACACCGTAATGTCAAGATCGAAGAAGGCGATTTGGTTTATATCACTACTACGCCAAGCATCGCGATGGAAACAATCGTGGCGAAAACGGAAGATATCATTTATCGAGCTGGTGGAACAGTGAAATTGATTTCTGAGAATATGCGTGTTTCTGGTCATGCCAATCCTAATGATTTGCAATTGATGATCAATTTGATGAAGCCGACATATTTTGTGCCAGTTCAAGGGGAATATCGGGAATTAGCTGCTCACGCAGATTTGGCTCATGCAGTAGGGATGCCTTACAAAAATATCTATATTACTGGACGCGGAGATGTGCTGGAATATAAGAATAAACGTATGAGTGCTGCAGGAACTACAAGTGCAGAAAATGTAATGATTGATGGTTTAGGCATAGGCGATATCGGAAACATTGTTTTACGTGATCGGAAAATCTTATCAGAAGATGGGATTTTCGTAGCGGTTGTCACTATCAGCCGAAGAGAGAAGAAAATCATCTCAAAACCTCAAATCACTTCACGAGGATTCGTTTACGTAAAAGCTAGCCGTGATCTGATGAAAGAAAGTAGCAACATGATCGAAACGATCGTTGAGAAACATTTAGAAAGCAATGATTTTGAGTGGAGCAAATTAAAGCAAGACATTCGTGATCAATTAGGTCGTTACTTATTTGAACAAACAAAACGACGCCCTGTGATCTTGCCAGTCATTATGGAAGCTACTCAACGTCGAAATAAGAAATAAATAAATAAGAGTAAGATGGCTCTCTATAGAGTGCTCGTCTTGCTCTTTTTTTGAGGGAAACAAATGATTTTTGAATACAGTATCCCTCGTTCTATAATAAACGATAGAATAAAGGGAGTGGATCAATGATGAGTCAAACAAAAGTCGAACGTTATTTAGAAGAACAAAAAATCAGCTATCAACCACTTGATTTTAGTCATATAGTAGAAGGATCTTTCACAGAAGAACTACAAAAAAGAGGGATTGATCCAGCTTTGATATGTAAAACTCTCGTAGTAAAAGGGAACAAAACCGGGGTGATCATCGCATTGATTCCTTTGAATGATCATTTAGATTATAAAAAAACGAGACAAGTGACGAAAGATCGTAAAGTCGGTTTTCCTGGAATGGATTTTGTATTAGCACATACAGGCTATCCTCACGGAGCGAATACCCCTATTGGAATAAAACTCGCACATCCTGATTATTGTTTTTTAGCAGACAGTTCTTTAAAAGAAAAAGAAGAAGTGATTGTGTCGAGCGGTGAAATCGGGAGAAGCCTCCAGATAAAAGTAGCTGATTTAGAAAAAATCGTCCATCCTATTTACGCTGATTTAATTAGTTAAGTGACGAGAAGAGGAGCCAAGCAGAGAGCTCAAACTTGAGATTATATCTGCTTGGTACTTGGTGCATCCTGTATTATCTGTTACAATTACTTTGTGCATACTGTACTATCAATCCAATGAAAATATATTTAGTAACTATATTTTTTCATTGATGTGCAAGTAATGAAATCGGTTTTAATAAAAAAGATACAGAGAAAACGTGAGGTGTAGAATATGAAAATTACGTATCATGGACATTCTTGTTTAACGATTGAAATGGAAAATGGCCAACGTGTGATGATTGACCCGTTTATTACAGGAAACCCATTGTCAGATTTAACTGCAGAAGAAGTAAAGACAGATTGGTTGCTGATTACTCATGGACATAGTGACCATATAGGAGATATGATCCCTATTGCAAAAGAAAATCAAGCCACGGTTATCAGTATTGTTGAGATCGCTGATTATGCAAATAGCAGAGGAGTAGATTCATTCGGTATGAATATCGGCGGAAAACATGCATTTCCATTCGGCACAGTAAAATTCGTCCATGCACAGCATAGTTCAAGCTATGAAGTAGATGGTATCGTTCAGTATATGGGTGAGCCTAGCGGAATCATTATCCAAGCAGAAGGCAAAACGATTTATCATGCAGGAGATACAGCTTATTTCAGTGATTTAGGATTGCTTGCAGAGGAATTCGATATTGATGTTGCTTTCTTGCCGATTGGTGATAACTATACGATGGGACCAGAGGATGCGGCTCGGGCTGCACAAACAATTCGTGCCAAGAAAGTCGTTCCAATCCATTACAATACGTTCCCTGTTATTGAACAAGATCCTGAATCTTTTGTAGCATTACTGGAAGATAGCGAAGGAAAAATAATGAGCGTCTCGGAAACGCTGGAAGTGTAGGCAGAAAATGGCGACAAAACATGATTTGATTTTAGAATATATTGAAAGTTTACCTGTGGGCAATCGAATTTCTGTAAGAAGCATCGCAAAAGAATTGAATGTCAGTGAAGGAACAGCGTACCGTGCAATCAAAGATGCGGAAAATGTCGGACTAGTTTCAACGATTCAACGAGTAGGTACGATTCGTATCGAACGTAAATTAAAAAAACATATTGAACGTTTGACATTTGGCGAAGTCGTCAGGATCATTGAGGGGGACGTTTTAGGTGGCTCGGCAGGATTAGACAAGGTCTTGAATAAATTCGTCATTGGTGCGATGACTAAACATGCCATGGAACGCTATATTACACCAGGCTCACTGATGATCGTCGGCAATCGGGCGGAAGTCCAAAAATTAGCATTGGAAGATGGCGCTGCAGTATTGATCACAGGCGGATTCAATACGACTGCTGAGATTGCAAAGCTAGCCGATGAACTTGAAATGCCAATCTTGCGCACTTCTTATGATACATTTACAGTCGCTACCATGATCAACCGAGCATTAAGTGACCAATTGATCAAAAAAGATATTATGCTTGTTAGCGATATCTACATGCCGGCAGAAAAGACACATTATTTGCATCAGATGGATACGATATCTGATTATCAACGTTTGTCAGAAGAAACGCAACATTCACGTTTTCCAGTCGTTAACCGCCATCACCGTTTGATGGGGATCGTTACGGCAAAAGACGTTTTAGGGAAATCACCAAATCAGATCATTGATCGAGTGATGACGAAAGAACCAATCAGTGTAAAGAAAACAATGAGTATTGCTTCTGTTAGCCATCAAATGATCTGGGATGGGCTGGAAGTCATGCCGGTCGTTTCCGATGACTTGACATTGGAAGGCTTGATTACCCGGCAAGATGTAATGAAAGCGATGCAGCTTGTCCAGCGACAACCGCAGATTGCAGATACGATTTCAGATCAGATATCTGGAAATATCCATACGATTGATACCGATCGTGAAGGGAACCGTTTGGAAAACCCTAAGTTCAAATTTGTAGTGACACCACAAATGGTCAATGGTGTTGGAACCATTTCTTTTGGTGTACTTAGCGAAATCATTTCTGATGTCGCACAAAAAACAATGGTGATGAACCAAAAACGAAATATCTTGATTGAACAAGTGAACCTACATTATTTGCGGCTGATCCAATTGGAAAGCGAGTTGGACATTCGTCCACGTGTATTGGAAATCGGCAGACGTTCCGCTAAATTGGATATCGAAGTATTTATTGAAAATACCATCGTTTCCAAAGCAATCGTTGTTTGTCAAGTAATGGAACGTTCTTAGAAAGCAGGAGTGAAATGACAGTACAGCAAGAAATAGTAGATACAATAAAAAAATACGATAAAATCATTATCCACAGGCATTTGCGCCCTGATCCTGATGCGTTAGGATCACAAGTAGGATTAGCTGAACTATTACGGGAAAGTTTCCCAGAAAAAGAAATACGACAAGTAGGTGAAACGATTGAAGGTCTTCGCTTTTTAGCAGAAATGCAAGAGGTTGAAGATGCCTTCTATCAAGGAGCGCTAGTCATCGTGACCGATACAGCTAATTCACCAAGAATCAGTGATCAAAGATATCAGTTAGCAGAAAAGCTGATCAAAATCGATCATCATCCCAATGATGACCCTTATGGAGATCTTGTGTGGGTAAATACAAAAGCAAGCAGTTGTAGTGAGATGATTGCAGAATTTGCTTTGATGTTTCCTGAATTATTTAAGATGAACGTGGAAGCTGCACGGTTACTTTATGCGGGAATCGTCGGAGATACAGGGCGCTTTTTGTATCCCTCCACGACGTCCCGTACATTAGAGATTGCATCGATATTGAGAAATTATCCATTTGATGCAAGTGCTTTGAATAGAGAGATTGAGCAAATGCCGATGAAAGTCGCTAAACTTTCCGGTTATCTTTATCAAAATATCCAGGTGGATGAAAATGGTGCAGGAAGAATAATCCTTCCGCAAGAAATTCTTGATAAATATGGAATCGATGATTCAGAGACGGCTTCAATCGTTTCTCTTCCTGGAGTGATCGACGAAGTACTAGCTTGGGGTATTTTTGTTCAGCAGCCTTCAGGACATTACCGCGTACGCTTACGTTCTAAGGGACCAGTCATCAATGAATTAGCGAAACGCCATCATGGGGGAGGCCACCCATTAGCAAGTGGTGCGAATGCAAAAGATTTAGCAGAAGTAGAGGAAATCTATAAAGAGATTCAAGACATTTGCCAATCGTATAAGAGTAGAGAAACGAAGTAACAACTTCATTCGAAAACGTTCCTTTTGTGGTAAAAATCACAAATGTATCTTTTCAACATCTTCTTTTTCCGTTACAATAGTGCTCACTAAAGATTTTAAAGGAGAAAGAAGATGACATTACCAAATTGCCCAGAATGCGGCTCAGAGTACACATATGAAGATCGAGGTCTGTTGATTTGCCCAGAATGCGGGAACGAATGGAGCAAAGAAGAACAAAAAACTGTCATAGAAGACGGATTAGTGGTATTAGATGCAAATGGAAACCGTCTGTCAGAAGGCGATAGCGTGACAGTGATCAAAGATTTGAAAGTAAAAGGTGCATCAGGTGCCATTAAACAAGGAACGAAAGTCAAAAACATCCGCTTAGTAGAAGGCGACCATAATATCGATTGTAAAGTAGAAGGATTTGGACCGATGAAACTGAAATCGGAATTTGTGAAAAAGAATTAAAGAATATTCAAGGTCTTTTCACATTCTTTTCTTGCTACTAATGATAAAATAAAGGAAACAAAAAGGAGTGAAACGACAATGTATGGTTATGGAATGTATGGTTTTTTAGATCCGACATTTCTTTTGGTCATTCTTGGATTAGTCATTTCCGGAATTGCGTCTGCTTATGTCAATAGTACTTTCCGCAAATATGATCAAGTGAGAAGCAAAAACAACGTGACTGGTACACAAGCAGCACAATATATATTGCAAAGCCAACAAATAAATAATGTTGGCGTTCAACAAATTGCCGGAGATCTCACAGATAACTACAATTCAGGTAATAAGATGCTGAGCCTGTCTCAAGCGACTGCGCAATCTACTTCAGTTGCTGCGATAGGTGTAGCAGCTCATGAATGCGGACATGCGGTGCAAGATGCTTCGGGGTATGTTCCATTGAAGATCCGTGCGGCACTTGTTCCCGCAGCTAACTTTGGTTCGATGATTTCGTTCCCATTGATTATGGTAGGTGTATTGCTTAGTTGGAACTCTACGTTGATCAATATCGGGATTTTTGCTTTTTCTTTAGCGTTACTCTTCCAATTGGTGACATTACCAGTTGAATTCAACGCATCTCGTCGAGCAATCCAAATTTTGAGTGAAGGCGGACTGCTGACGGAAGAAGAAGTACCGATGGCAAGACACGTATTGTTTGCAGCGGCATTAACTTACGTTGCAGCGGCGCTTTCGACATTCTTGCAACTACTGCGTCTGATTTTATTGTTTGGCGGTAACCGAAGAGATTAACATAAAGAGGCTGGGACAGAAGCGTTTAACTCCAAGAAATAAGAAGGAATTCACGAAAATTGCTTTTCAAATTTTTGTGAATTTCAGCTTATTTCCGAAGGAGTTGCTTCTGCTTCCGCCGTTTATACGTGTTTAGAGCGTGAGACAAAAGTGTTCTTTACTTTTGTCCCACGCTCTTTGTTTTATTCTCATATCTTTTTTTCATATACAGTTCTTGAATCGCTTTTATCAACTCACCGAATAATACTGTATCGTGGTTTGTATCTAGATAGAAAGTTTCCGTTTCAGCTGATATTTTCTCATGCTGATCTGTAATAATCAAATCAGCATGTTCAGGACATTCGATAATCTTGATTGCTTCATTGCGAAATAGTTTCTGTAAATGACTTTGCAGATGGTAATTCCCTGTGAATGGTTTGGTTATCTGCAAGTGGATGAGTAACTGTTCTTTCATTTCTGTTTGTAATAAGTGTTGGATCAATTGACTAAGGTATTGACTTAATTGAACTTTTTTTCTAGAGTTTGAAAAAATTGTGTCGATTTTTTCTCTTAATTTTTTTTCCTGTATAAAAGAAGCTGTTTGATTGGAGGTAGTTTCTGGAAAGCAGAGTGTAGAAAAGCTACTGCTAGATTCACCTAACAGTTCCAAAAGAATAACTGCTAGTACGAGAAAATAAAAATAGATCGGTTTTTTGTCTTCCAAATGATTGATAGGAAACTGTTGAGTTAAGTAAGTCATCAATTGATCGACTTGTTGGCAAATAAGGTTTTTGCTTGTGGAAAATAAGAAACCAATCACCTGTTTTTGTTGGAATGAAATTTGATTTGGAAAAAAACAATAGAAAAAATAATTGAAGTAGGCTCTTTCCGTTTCTACCTCTTCACAGGGATAAATCGCTGAAAAAGAAGTAAAGCATTCTGAATAATCATGTGTACGCTGCAACAAATCCATTAATTCAGTAATTTCAGGAGAAATTTTCGAAAAACGTGCCTGTTGTCTGTTACGACATATGAATAAAGCAAGTAATAAATAGATGTTTTTTTCTTGTTTTGGATTTTTTTCTCTGTGCTCATCCTTACTTTTCTTTTTTAGTGTATTTAATTCAAGAGAGGAAAACGGCCAATCGTCTCCTTCGAATGTATCTGAAAGAAAAAAATAAAGATAAAGGCGGATAGATAATTCGTTTCCTTCAAGAACACAGCAGTTTTGTACAGATACGATCCTTAAATGGAATTTATTTAATGAATGATTGAGCTGTTTTGTCAGCTTTTCGAGATAGGAGGGCGATATATAAAGTTGTTCAAGTAAATACTTTTTTGGTACAGCAGATTGTGGATAATTGATCAGCAACATTAAATAATTAAAACGATTGGATTCTTGTAGGTAGCGTAATCTTAACTTATAAAAAACAGCTAGCTTTTTAGGCTGATCGGTTTCTTTGGTGTAGATCTCTCCTTTATGGTTAGAATAAATAAATTCCTCCATCAATAAAAATTGCTTGAGCGAAAAATTTACTTTCCGAATCAACTCTTTGATTGTTCGTTTTGGAATATGCAATTCATTGGCTAATTCCTGTAAAGAACAATTTTTTTTGAATGACCCTGTGCAGAACAAGCAACTCTTTTTTTCTTGCTTCAATTAACATAATAGCCTCCTTTTATTCTGTTTTTGTATATAGTTAGACAAAAACTGTGAGTGGAAAGTCATTTCAGTGTGTGTTATTCTCACAGAGTACCGCCTTTTGTTTGTATATATTGTTATTTAAATCTTGTTATCACCATGTTTATTCTATTGTTTATTTCATAGGATGTTTTGTCAAGGCTTTCTTGTATAAGAAGTAAATATACTTGATTTTTAATGGATATATCTAAAGTGATTATGAAGGTTATCAGTGATTATTTCGCTATTTTTTTAATTTTGTATGTTATTTATTAGAGGGTAGTTGAAGAGGGAAGGAGGTAAGAATAATGGGGAGAGTAACGAATTATAGTAAAGAATACTTGCTGTTCAAAAGTATGGTATATGTGGAAGAATATGGAATGAAATCAATTACTGCAAGAGATCTGGCGGATTTCTGCGGGTGCTCTACATATCCGATTTATACACATTTCAAATCGATCAGCGGGTTAAAGGAGAAAATATTAGAAGAAATCACTGTTTGCTTTGAACGATACTTAGCTGAATGCAATTCCAATGATGTTCTAAGCACAGTCTACTTGCTGAAAGATTTTTTTTCTATCCATGAAAGTATCCGTGGAATCATTGCAAAATCTGAATTAGACATGAATTCGCTATTTAAACGGCCATTTTTCTCATACATCAAAAGCCACACGAAAGTCAAAGAAGAAAAGTTGCTTGAATTGCTTTGGCTTAATGCATTGGGAAGTTTAAGCTCAGATAATTTTTCTCAAGATTTTTTTGAAACGATGAACGCTGTTTGGGATAAAAACGAGGTGACGGATGAATACTTGGAAAGTATCTTAAAGGACCAGTTATCTTAGGAAGCAACATGAAAAAGTAGATCAGCCACCTTTATTTTTCGTAAAAAAGATTGTAAAATGTCTAACGAAACATTTGAATGAAGGAGGAAGCTACAACGTTACCACAGCAATTTATCAAAAAATACCGTCTTCTTTTAGGCGAAGAATCAACTGAATTTTTTTGCGCACTTGAGCAAGGAAGCGCAAAAAAAGGATTTCGGTGGAATCCACTAAAACCGGCAGGATTGGCTATGGTTCAAACTTACCATAGCGAAGAATTGCAACCCGCTCCCTACAGCAATGAGGGATTTCTTGGCACTGTGAATGGAAAGTCTTTCCTCCATCAAGCTGGGTACGAATATAGCCAAGAACCAAGTGCAATGATTGTTGGAACAGCTGCTGCAGCAAAACCCGGAGAAAAAGTATTGGATTTGTGTGCGGCTCCCGGCGGTAAATCGACCCAATTAGCTGCTCAAATGAGAGGCAAAGGGTTATTAGTGTCAAATGAGATATTTCCGAAACGCGCGAAAATCCTATCAGAAAATATAGAACGATGGGGAGTTTCGAACGCAATAGTGACAAATCATGCACCTGCAGAGCTTGTTCCTCATTTTTCCGGTTTTTTTGATCGGATCGTGGTTGATGCGCCTTGTTCAGGGGAAGGGATGTTCAGAAAAGACCCGAATGCAGTAAAAGAGTGGACAGAAGAATCTCCGCTACACTGTCAAAAACGTCAGCAAGAGATTTTGTCTTCAGCAATAAAGATGCTAAAACATGAAGGGCAGCTGATCTACTCTACTTGTACGTTTGCACCAGAAGAAAATGAAGAGATTATTAGCTGGCTTGTAGAAAATTATCCAGTAACAATTGAAGAAATCCCTTTGTCTCAAACCGTTAGTTCAGGACGTCCTGAATGGGGAAGCGTAGATGGTTTGGACAAAACAGTACGTATATGGCCTCATGAAAATCAAGGAGAAGGGCATTTTGTCGCAAAGTTGACTTTTCATGGACAAAACCCGACGTGTAAAGAAAAGAAAGTACGTAAGAAACGGAAAGAACAATTGACAAAAGAACAGGAAAAACTTTGGACGGAATTTTCAATGGATTTCCATTATGAAATCACTGGGAGACTTTTAGTGTTCAACGATCATCTTTGGGAAGTTCCTGAGTTGCTCCCTTCTCTTGATGGTTTGAAAGTCATGCGTACAGGTTTGCATTTAGGAGATTTCAAAAAGAATCGATTTGAACCTAGCTATGCCTTAGCACTTGCTATGAAAAAGACAGAAAACATCCCTTGTTTGTCGATCACTCAAAAGGAATGGCAATCTTACACAGCAGGAGAAACATTTCAACGTGATGGGGATCAAGGATGGGTTTTATTAGTATTGGATAAGATACCTGTCGGTTTTGGTAAACAAGTAAAAGGAACAGTAAAGAACTTTTTTCCTAAAGGATTAAGATTTCGCTGATTTCGATGAGTGGATTAGTTCGTTTATTTTTTTGTCTATGCTATGATTGAAGTAGATAAAAAGGAGCTGATACTTATGAAAACATCAACAAAAGTAACAATTGGATTAAGCGTAGCAGCCGCTGCCAGTGTAGCGACAGCAGTCGTCGTATCGGGAAAAGTAATGGAAAAGATCCATCATATGACTACTCGGACAAAAGTAAAAAAATTCGTCCATGACAAATTCGATGGAAATGAAAAATTGATGGAAATCGTAGATGATCTGTCAGATAGTGACTTGGATTCTTTGATGGGGATGTTAGCAAAAATAAAATCAGGAAAAAAGAAAATCTCTGTTTACGGTGATTCCATCAAAGACTCAACCGAAGACGTAAAAGATCGCCTTATGCATTTTGTTGAAAAAATGATGTAAGAGAAACTAGCTTTTGAACACTATTCATTCGAAATAAGGGGTTGTGACAAAATTTTTGTCATAACCCCTTTAACTTATCTTTAATCATGTTCATGAATCAATAAAAGGTAGCAAAACAGTAAATCATTGGCTTTTTTTAGTTTGAAACCTGATTGTTCTTGAAATTTTTCGATTCGATATTTTAGCGTATTCCGATGAAGAAACAATGTTTTTGCAGCAGAGCTGACATTACCTAATTCATTCCATAATTCTTGAATAATCTCTTCCATTTCATTTTGTTTGATCAGTTCTATGTAACTTTTGATCAACGCACTATCTTTCATGACATCTTTTGTATAGTAATGTAAAGCAACATCTTGCATAGAAAAAGTACGGCTGTGAGTATAGAGATTGTTTTGCTCTGTTAAAAAAATTCTTCTTTCTTCAGCAAACAAAGGGACAAGGTCGCTACCTGGTGAATGAAAAGAACCAACGAATACAGACGTTGTCGTATCAAAATCAGCATCTAAAGATAGAAAAATACCATTGATCTCAGCAGCATCAAGATAATCACAATTTTTTTGTTCGATCAAGAGAGCATCAGTATCTGTATAAAAGAAGAAATCAGCAGAATAGCGAAATAATTCCAAAATAGTATCTTGCCATTCTTTTTTTAAGAATTCTCCTTTCGATTCGACGTGAAGCTGGATCAAGCGAAAGCTTTTTTCTTGGATGCAAGAAGCATCTTTAAAAAGATAGTGATACCATGGATGTTTTTTTTGATCGCTGACTATAGGGAATAACGCTTTCAAAAGACTAGTTTCTTGTTGGGATAGTGAATCGCTTTTGATCCAAATAAAAGCATCATCAACTGCAAAAGAAAGGATATCAGCTTCTGACGCTGGACAGCTTTTTTTCTGTGCTTGTGGGTAAAGAGCAAGTAATTTATTCATTTTCATCTTGTTCACCTCTTGTATTTATTTTACCATAGAAAAAAAAGTTAGTTACAGCCTTTTTGTCATATGCTAAAGTAAAACAAGAAAAAACAAAGGCAGGGAAGGATAATTGGTTAATACAAATCTTGATGCAGTAGATAAAGAAAAATGGATGCGCCTTGCATTGGCAGAAGCAAAAAAAGCAGAAGTGCTCCATGAGGTTCCGATTGGAGCAGTGGTTGTATTAGAGGGAGAAGTAATTGGAAAAGGATATAACCTTAGAGAAACGACACAAGATGCTACTACACATGCAGAAATGCTTGCAATCAAGGAAGCCTGTGAAAAAGTTGGAAGTTGGCGCTTAGAAAATGCGTCTCTTTTTGTTACCTTGGAACCTTGTCCTATGTGCAGTGGCGCGATGATTTTGTCTCGTGTAGCAGAAGTTTATTTCGGTGCATATGACCCGAAAGGCGGAACAGCCGGCACTTTGATGAATCTTTTGGAAGACGAACGATTCAACCATCAAGCGTATGTAGAAGGTGGCATTTTAGAAGACGAATGCGGGATGATTTTGACTGACTTTTTTCGAAAGCTACGTCAGCGAAAAAAGAAATTAAAAAAAGACTAGTCAACGAATGAAAAATAAGGTATACTATTCTTTGCCGAAAGGCTAGGACAATGGTGGGCTTGTGAAGCGTGTCAGGTCTGGAAGGAAGCAGCACTAAGCAGGTTCCGCCATGTGTCTGATTATAATGAAACGACGACAGACTTTCGGGTCTGTTTTTTTTTTATTTCTAGAAATAATTAGGCTATAAAACTGAATGGTTTTTCGTTCTTTTAGCCAGACTATTTTATCGAATATTATACTTATGTAATTTGCTTTTAGGCAGGAAAAGCTCTGAAATGGAGCTTGTTTCAATGGAAGAAAAAGCTGCCTGTGGTATGATGAAGATAAAGAGAGGCGAGAGGACACATGGAAAAAATAGTGATTTTACATACGAATGATCTGCATTCACATTTAGAAAATTGGCCAAGGATCAGAAGATTCTTAGATCAGCGTAAACGAGAAAACGAAAAGAAAGAAAATACAACAACGATTACAGTCGATCTAGGTGATTTTGTGGATCGTTGGCATCCATTATCAGAGGCAACGAATGGACAGGCGAATATCTTGCTGATGAATGAAGTTGGTTATGATGCAGCGACGATAGGAAACAATGAAGGCGTAGGAAATTCCAAAGAAGATCTAAATCATTTATATGATCATGCTGAGTTTGATATCATCCTTGATAACTTGTTCGATAAAAATACGTTGCAGCCACCGATATGGACGAAACCGTATAAAATCATTACAACGAAACACCAGACAAAAATTGGCTTGATTGCATTTACTGCCCCGTTCCCGCTTACGTATAATCCAAATGGCTGGGACATACGCAATCCATATGATATTTTGCCGGAATTAGTCGAAGATTTACGTCCACAAGTGGATGTTTTAGTTTTGATGAGTCATCTCGGGATTCAAGATGATTTACAAATTGCAAAAGAAATACCAGCAATTGATGTTATTTTAGGTTCGCACACCCATCATTTATTCAGAGAAGGTCATGTAGTCAACGATGTCCAAATAGCAGCAGCTGGCAAATACGGTCAGTATGTGGGAGAAGTCCATTTAACCATCGATGAAGAAAAAAAAATCCTTAAGCATTCGGCCAAAGCCATCCCTACAGAAACAATGACAGCTTTTACAGAAGATGAACAAGAGGTAAACGGTTACTTAGAACAGGGGCATGAGCTGCTAAAAGAAAAAGAAGTAGCGGATTTGCCGTTTTCTTTAAGCCTAGATATCTTCAGTGAGCATTCGTTTATCCAAGTAGCCCTTGAGGCGGTGAAAGAACGAGGAAAGACGGACGCCGCAATATTAAACAGTGGTCTGTTTTTAACTGAAATTCCAAAAGGACGTGTCAATCAAGATCAGCTTCACACGGCATTGCCGCATCCAATGCACTTGCTGAATGTCACATTGGGTGGAAATGATCTGATTCGTTTAGTTTTAGAAATAGAAAAAAATCGTCTTTTTTTACGTAACTATCCGATGAAGGGAATGGGATTTCGCGGCAAGATTTTTGGACAGATGGTCTATAATGGAATCACGTATGATTCTGTTAACCACCAAGTCTTTTGGAAGAACAAGCCAGTCGATCCGACTAAAAATTATACTTTTACTACCGTCGATCATCTAATGTTTGTCCCATTTTTTCCAACGATCGAAATTGTTGGAAAAAATGAATTTTTGTTTCCTGAATTTATCCGAAGCGTGGTAGGAGATTACTTGAAAGCTCACTACCCAATCAAATAAAAACAAGGTATAATAAAAAAGATAGGTGGTGAACGCATGTCTGCAAAACAAAATGAACAGCAGAACGTTGAGCATAAAACAGAAATTGCTAAGAAAAAATCATCAGCTGAACAGGAAAAAACAGTCACAGAAGAATTGACAGCTGCTTTGGAAGAAATCGTCGAGGAGCCGAAAGCAGAAAAAGTCAAAGGTGAATTAGTGACGCTGTTAGATGACAGTAATTTTTTGGTAGGCGAAAGACATTATCGGCTTGTGTCCGATTATCGTGAAGGATTTAATGCAGAAAAACTGGGAGAACGATACAGTGATGTATTAGCCCGATATGATTATATCGTAGGAGATTGGGGTTATGAACAACTACGTTTAAAAGGATTCTTCCGAGCGGATAATCGACGGGCGCATCCGGATCAGCGAATTGATTCATTGGAAGACTATCTTTACGAATATTGCAATTTTGGTTGTGCGTATTTTGTCATCGAAAGAATCGGCGGTAAAAAAGAAAAGACAACTCAGCGCCGAAAAAAGAAAAAAAACCATAATCGTGCGTATATCGATGAGAAAAAAGGACCAGTCACATCGAATCGCAAAAAACCGGTTATTAAAAACCGAAAAACAGAGTCAGCAAAAACCTCTGAAAAAGTAAAAAAACAGGAACAATCTAAACAAGTGGAAAAAACAAAAACAGCATTTACGATAAGAAAAAAGGAAGAGTAGTGGATGAATGGATTATAAAGGATATTTAATTGATTTAGACGGGACGATTTATCGCGGGACGGAACCTATACCGGCAGGAAAACGGTTTGTGGAAGAATTACAAAAAAGGAAATTGCCTTTCTTATTTGTTACGAATAACACGACTAAGTCGCCAGAAACAGTGGCTAATCGTCTAGCAGATGAGTTTGACATTCATGTAGCACCAGAAACAGTTTATACAGCTACTTTGGCTACAATTGATTTCATGAAAACAGATGGAAAAGGAAAAAAAGTGTATGTTATCGGAGAAGCCGGATTGATTGACTTGATTTTAGCTGCCGGATTTACATGGGAAGAAGAGGTTCCTGACTATGTTGTAGTAGGGCTAGATAATTATTTGACCTATGAAAAGGTCGTCAAAGCAACTCTTGCTATTCAAAAAGGGGCTACTTTCATTGGAACGAATCCGGATAAGAATATACCTACCGAACGAGGTCTTCTTCCTGGAGCTGGGTCAGTCATCTCTTTCGTCGAGACAGCAACCCAAACTCCACCAATTTATATCGGAAAACCAGAAGCAATCATTATGGATAAAGCCGTTGAAGTATTAGGTCTGCAAAAAGAAGAAGTAATCATGGTTGGAGATAACTATGAAACAGATATCCAAGCAGGGATACGTAATAATATCGATACTTTGCTCGTTTTATCAGGTTTCACAAAAGAAGAAGATGTACCTGGGCTGCCTATCCCAGCTACCTATGTGAAACGATCATTGGATGAATGGAGCTTCTAATATGAAAAATTCGAGATGGCGGTGGTTGGAATATGCCGGATTATTCAGCCTGTTTCTGACGCTGATCAGTTTGGCAGTTGGTGTGACGATCAATTTTCGACCGCTGTATGTATTTGATATCGGACATTTGCATATTTTGGATTATACTTCTTTAGACCAAGAGACATTACTGAAAAATTTTGATCACCTGATGAATTATCTTAATAATCCCTTCCAAACAGTCCTCAGTTTGCCGGACTTTCCAGTTTCTGCTAGCGGAGCTCATCATTTTTATGAAGTGAAAATTTTGTTTTTAGTGGATTATGCTGTATTTTTCATCACTCTGATCCCAAGTATTTTGTTTATCAGATATTTGCAAAAGAATGATCGTCTTTGGCGATTGATTCGTCCGTTTCAGATTGGCATGTTGCTGCCAGTTATTTTCGGTTTTTTCATGATGATTGGATTTGATCGCTTTTTTATCCTTTTTCATGAAACGTTTTTCAACAACGATGACTGGTTATTCGATCCTGTAACTGATCCAATCATCAATGTACTTCCAGAAGAATTTTTCATGCATAGCTTTATCTTGTTCTTTGTAGTATTAGAAGTATTTTTTGCTATTTTTCTTTTCTTAGGGAAAAATAGTTTGAAACAAACAAAAAAGAAAGAACTCGTCTAAATAGACGTTTTCTTTCTTTTTTTGATTTATTGAGTAAGTCGACTTCTTTTTTCTGGTTCTTTGTGTGCTAATCGACTGGCAGCAGCAGCGGCGATTGCTCCGACGATATCATCTAAGAAGGTATGGACATGAACGCCATCGTGGCTGTTTAGTTCTTTTAAAATACCAGGTTTCACTTTATCGATATAGCCATAGTTCGTAAAGCCAATCGTACCGTAAACATTCACGATTGATAAAGCTAAGATCTCATCGATACCGTAAAGACCTTCGTCATCTTCGATAATGTGTTGCAACGGATCCATCAATCTTTTCTTTTCTGCTAATATATCTAATTGGATTCCGGTGATAATGGCGTTATGTACTTCACGTTTTGTTAATACGCTGTTGACACTTTCAGTACAATCTGCCAAAGTCAAATCAGAAATATAGTCTTTTTGTAAAAACATGACAAGTTGTGCGATATCTTCTACAGTTACGCCACGTTCCTTCAATAGTTCTCTTGCTTTTTCTTCTAAAGTCTCAGTTTTGACGACCATATTATTGCTCCCCCTTTATTTTTCTTTCTCTATTTCATGTTAACGGAACATGAAAAAAATGCAAGAAACTGCTTTCGGATCTCGCTTGAAATGCAGAGGAATCTAAAAAATCAACTAGGACGAAGATTTTTATCATATAAGCTTGTGCTGTGACCAGGCTGAGTCCGTTCTTTTGGATTAATGTAGTGTAATGCATTGTTCACTGCGGTAGGTGCTTCACCGAGCCCAGTAGCAATCAGTTTCACTTTTCCTTCATAGGTACAGATATCACCAGCTGCATAAACACCTGGAATAGAAGTAGACATATCTGATTTTACAGTGATGGCATTTCTGGTACTATCAAGTCCCCAAGAAGAGAGATGTTCTAAATTAGAAGTGAATCCATAATTGACGATCAGAGCATCAATCATCAAATCAATTGTTTCATCGCTCTTCACTTTTTTTAAGCGGATATCTGACAGTTCTCCATCGTTTCCAGACAATCCATCGATTAGATATGGAGTAAGCAAGTTGACAGATGAAGACTTCAAACGTGATACGCTATGTTCATGCGCACGGAATTCCGGACGACGATGGATCAGGTAAACTTCGCTTGCAATAGGCTCCAACATCAATGCCCAATCGATAGCAGAATCACCGCCTCCAGCAATAGCAACTTTTTTTCCGGCATATTTCATCAAATCATTTACGAAATAATCCAATCCGTGGTTTTCGAATGTTTCAGCATTATCTAAATTCAATTTTCTTGGCTGGAATGAACCATTTCCTAAAGCTAAAATGACTGCTTTAGAATAATGTATGCCTTTATTTGTAGTGATCTCGATAACTTCGTCTTCACGAGTAAGCGAGAGAACTTCTTCTTTTAAATGAAATGTATGGTTAAAAGTAGTTAACTGTTTTTCTAATTGATCGATTAATTCACTTGCTTTGATTGCTGGATAACCTGGGATATCGTAAATATATTTTTCAGGATATAATGTTGCTAATTGACCACCAAGTTGAGGTAGACTGTCAATGATTTTTGTTTTAGCTTGGCGCATTCCTGCATAAAAAGCGGCAAACATCCCCACAGGACCTGCACCGATAATTGTAATGTCATAGATTTCCATAAAAAATTCCTCCCTTTTCACACTATAGCAGAATTTAATTGAGAATGCTTCTCAAAAACATTTGAAGTTGAAATGGCCAGTCATAGAATTTATTCATGGAATGCAGGCAGTGATGAAAAAATAAAGAAAAACAAATCTAGTATTTTTACGGAAGGTTAGGTATTATGTTATTATTATTTATGAAGTATGCAAATAATAGGAGGAAACAATATGGGATTCCCACAACTAGATTTAAAAAGTGAAAAAGGACCAAAAGCTGTTATCAAAACAAACCGTGGTGATATTACTGTTCAATTATTCCCTGAACTAGCACCGAAGACGGTTCAAAATTTCATTGAACTTTCCAAAAAAGGTTATTATGATGGCGTGATTTTTCACCGTGTTATTCCTGATTTCATGATTCAAGGCGGCGATCCAACTGGAACAGGAATGGGTGGAGAAAGTATTTATGGAGAAAGTTTTGAAGATGAATTCAGTCGTGAACTGTTCAACCTTCGCGGAGCTTTATCTATGGCAAATTCAGGTCCAAACACAAACGGAAGCCAATTCTTTATTGTAAATAACACAAATGTGCCAGCTAATATGCTTGGACAATTAGAAGGTGCTGGATTCCCATCAGAAATCATTGAAGCGTATAAAGGTGGCGGAACCCCTTGGTTAGATTTCCGACATACAGTCTTTGGACATGTACTGGAAGGAATGGATACAGTAGATGAAATTGCAAATGTGCAACGTGGTCCACAAGACCGCCCTGTACATGATGTAGTGATAGAAACAATTGAAATTTCAGAATAGTTTGGTATGATACGGAGTAATTATAGAAAAGGACGAAACCTAGTAAGGTCTCGTCCTTTTACTTTGATAACTGATTTATTCGATTGTTTCTAAAGCGTGCTTGATTCGATGGAGTCCTTCTAGTAAAGTTTCTTCTGGACAAGCAATATTCAAGCGCATATGTCCATGACCGGAAGGCCCAAATGTGATACCAGGATTTAATGCGACTTTTCCTTTTCTCACTAGAGTGTTCTCTAATTTCTGGTCGTCTGAAATATAAGCGGTAAAATCCAACCACATTAAATAAGTTCCTTCAGGGTTCATTATTCTCACTTTCGGAAGATGCTGTTCAAAAAACTGATTAACTGTTTGAACATTTTTTTCTAGATAAGGAATCAGTTGACTTAACCATTCTCCACCGGTCTCATAAGCCGCTTGAGTCCCAATCAAACCAAAAGTGTTGATTTCGTGCTGTTGATTCATCACTAGATGTTTTTCAAATTTATCTTTCAGCTCTGGATTTTTGATAAATACCATTGAATTTTTGATTGCAGCTAAATTGAAAGTCTTTGTTGCAGAAGTAAAGGCAATGAGCAAATCGTCCAAATCGGGATTAATCGTCAGCATGGAAGTAAATGTATGATCGAATAAAGTCAAATCTTGATGGATTTCGTCACTAAACAGAAACACTCGATGTTTTAAACACAATTCGCTTAACTGTTTCAATTCTTCTTTGTTCCAAACGCGACCTCCTGGATTGTGAGGATTGCACAAGATCATTGCTTTTACATTGTTTTCTTCTATTTTTTTCTCCATGTCAGAAAAGTCCATGACAAAATGATTATTTTTTTCTAGCAAAGAGCTTCGAACAATGTGACGTTGATTTGTTTCTATAATAGAAGAAAATGGAGGATAAACTGGGTCGTGAATCAAAATAGAATCACCTGGTTTTGTAAAAGTTTGTACTGCTGCAGCTAAACTAGTTAACACACCACTTGTAAAAACAATATTTTCTTTCGTCAACTCAACAGCATGGCGTTGACGTTCCCAATGAATGATAGCCTGATAGAGTTTATCAGACAGAGTGGCATAACCAAAGATTCCGTGTTTGATGTATTCACTAAACGCATTAGCTACCCCCTCGGGAGATAAGAAATCCATATCTGCTACCCACAAAGGAAGTAAATCATCCATTTGATATGTCTCGGCAATCGCGTCCCATTTTACACTTTCTGTATCTTTTCTTGAAATCTTTTTATCAAATTCGATCATCTCAATACCTCCAGTCATTTTCGTCGCTTCTTTTTTTGAGCTATTTACAGTATAATGATAAATGCGAAGAGAGGGAAGTAGATGACTTATAAAATTGGACAAATAATTGAAGGAAAAGTAACAGGGATACAGCCTTATGGGGCATTCGTCTCTCTTGATAATGAGACGCAAGGACTTATTCATGTTTCGGAAGTACAATCCGGTTATACGAAAAATATCCATTCATTGTTAAAAGTCGGGCAGCCAGTAACCGTTCAGATCATCGACATTGATGAATATTCCAAAAAAATCAGTTTATCTTTAAGAACATTAGAAAAAACAAATCCAGCTGTTCCTTATCATAGAAAAAGATATTTCACGAATAAAAATCGTAAAATCGGTTTTGCTACTATTGCGGAGCAGTTACCTATTTGGATAGAAGAAGCGTTATCTGAATTAGAACGGAAAGAAAATAAGAAATAAAAAGTGTGTATTTTTTCTGAAAATGTGCTAGAATTTTTATGTAAGCCATAGAACAAGGTGATCGAGGTGGAAATTTTGGCAAGCAAAAGAGTTGCTGGTACAATTATGTTGCATTTGGAGGATGGTTCTAAAAAATTTTTGGTCCATTCAATTGATGACAAGTTGGAATTTGCGTTAGCGGAACTTTCTGAAGGGAAGACTGGTTTAGCGAATATACTTAATTTCTTAAAAGAAATAGTTCATATCGATGTTAGCAAGATTAGTTTGATGGAATTGACAAATACACATATTAATCAGGAAAATGTTCCGTTGTTTGTCTTTGAGACTGAACAAAAGAATCAAAGAGAAGAATTAGGCGAAGGATATATTTGGGAAGAACCAGGTCAAATGCGCTCTGTTCTTGGAACTTACGAAGTAGAGGGAGTGCCTTTCTTCTAAAATACAGATTAAGCGAACAAAGAAGTTTGAATTTTTTTCAAACTTCTTTTTTTATTGTTTAATCCAGAAAAGACATTGAAATGTTCTGCTATAGATAATTTTTTAGTGCATTTTGTTTTCAAAATATGTAGAAAACGTTTGTATAACGAATAATAATAATTGATCGAAAAATCATTTCACAAAGTAATGCTTAATTTATAGTTGACCGAGGAAGAAATACATGATAAATTTAACAGCGTTGATTCTGGAAGCGGACGTTATATCACGTTTCTGAAAAAAACTTAAAAAATAGTTATTGACATGTTGATAATGACATGATAAGATAACTGAGTCGTTAAAAAAGAACAACTTGCGAAGCTTTATTCTATCGAAAAAAACTTCAAAAAAGTTCTTGACAAATAACAAACGATGAGTTACGATAAATGAGTTGCTGAAAGATTTTGAAAAACGAAATCAAAAAAACTTTTAAAAAAGAGTTGACAATCACTTGTCACTCTGATATGATATAAAAGTTGCTACGGCAGCCAAAAACAAATCGGAAAAACACTTCCGATGAAGTAGACCTTTGAAAACTGAACAAAGTAAGACAAACCAAATGTGTAGGGCGTCTTGATTCAATTCAAGACAACAAACATTTTTAACAAGCAAGCAATATGCTAGCAAACAAATTGAGCTTAACAATCGCAAGATTGTTCGAACTTTTTATGAGAGTTTGATCCTGGCTCAGGACGAACGCTGGCGGCGTGCCTAATACATGCAAGTCGTACGCTTCTTTTTCCACCGGAGCTTGCTCCACCGGAAAAAGAAGAGTGGCGAACGGGTGAGTAACACGTGGGTAACCTGCCCATCAGAAGGGGATAACACTTGGAAACAGGTGCTAATACCGTATAACAATCGAAACCGCATGGTTTTGATTTGAAAGGCGCTTTCGGGTGTCGCTGATGGATGGACCCGCGGTGCATTAGCTAGTTGGTGAGGTAACGGCTCACCAAGGCCACGATGCATAGCCGACCTGAGAGGGTGATCGGCCACATTGGGACTGAGACACGGCCCAAACTCCTACGGGAGGCAGCAGTAGGGAATCTTCGGCAATGGACGAAAGTCTGACCGAGCAACGCCGCGTGAGTGAAGAAGGTTTTCGGATCGTAAAACTCTGTTGTTAGAGAAGAACAAGGATGAGAGTAACTGTTCATCCCTTGACGGTATCTAACCAGAAAGCCACGGCTAACTACGTGCCAGCAGCCGCGGTAATACGTAGGTGGCAAGCGTTGTCCGGATTTATTGGGCGTAAAGCGAGCGCAGGCGGTTTCTTAAGTCTGATGTGAAAGCCCCCGGCTCAACCGGGGAGGGTCATTGGAAACTGGGAGACTTGAGTGCAGAAGAGGAGAGTGGAATTCCATGTGTAGCGGTGAAATGCGTAGATATATGGAGGAACACCAGTGGCGAAGGCGGCTCTCTGGTCTGTAACTGACGCTGAGGCTCGAAAGCGTGGGGAGCAAACAGGATTAGATACCCTGGTAGTCCACGCCGTAAACGATGAGTGCTAAGTGTTGGAGGGTTTCCGCCCTTCAGTGCTGCAGCTAACGCATTAAGCACTCCGCCTGGGGAGTACGACCGCAAGGTTGAAACTCAAAGGAATTGACGGGGGCCCGCACAAGCGGTGGAGCATGTGGTTTAATTCGAAGCAACGCGAAGAACCTTACCAGGTCTTGACATCCTTTGACCACTCTAGAGATAGAGCTTCCCCTTCGGGGGCAAAGTGACAGGTGGTGCATGGTTGTCGTCAGCTCGTGTCGTGAGATGTTGGGTTAAGTCCCGCAACGAGCGCAACCCTTATTGTTAGTTGCCATCATTCAGTTGGGCACTCTAGCAAGACTGCCGGTGACAAACCGGAGGAAGGTGGGGATGACGTCAAATCATCATGCCCCTTATGACCTGGGCTACACACGTGCTACAATGGGAAGTACAACGAGTTGCGAAGTCGCGAGGCTAAGCTAATCTCTTAAAGCTTCTCTCAGTTCGGATTGCAGGCTGCAACTCGCCTGCATGAAGCCGGAATCGCTAGTAATCGCGGATCAGCACGCCGCGGTGAATACGTTCCCGGGCCTTGTACACACCGCCCGTCACACCACGAGAGTTTGTAACACCCGAAGTCGGTGAGGT
>NZ_CP125658.1:1780000-2042500 GCF_030053755.1 Enterococcus sp. ZQ21 | reverse complement strand
TAATGACACTTCATCATTGCCAACCATCAAGATATCTTCATTTAATATTTCAGCTTTTTCGATCAATCTCAGAGTTGCTTGATCAGTACCACCATATTCGTTGGTCGCATTTGCCGTGATACTTAACCCAAAACTTCCCAATACAATTGTACATAGAACTAATTTTTTAATCATTATGATCCCTCCTATAAAAAATTTATATTGTTACTAATGTAATTATCTCAGAACCTTCCTTTCTTGATAAGAACTCACCAGGTTACATCAATGTAAATCATTGGCTTCGTTAAGGTAACTAGCAGTTGATTTTGGGAGTACATGACTTTTATTAACAAAAATATTTAGGAGGAATTGGATCCAAAGAAGAAGTAAAAGCTCAGGAAAAAATAAGCTCAACTGTACTTGAGCTCGTATTACCAGATAGTATGGACATGAAGGAGCTGACCTATATTAATGAGGAGGAGAGGAAATACATTTAATAGTTGAAGAAATTGAGCGTCTGTGTAGAGTTGGTGCTAGAACTTATCGTTTCTCTAAAGCTTCTAATGGAAATTGACCCGTTTCCTATGACGTTCGTGTAAATGGCAGACAGCATATTATATCTACCTCGAATTTACGTGTTTCAGTATCTAGAGGGAATATTATTTCTAGAACTTTAACCCATAATAATAAACGGGCGGTTTCTAATGGTCAACTAGTTGTAAACTAAACAAGAGGTGATGATTATGGAATTAGCAGTGAAATTAAAATATTCATAGAAAAAAGAGAGGGGTTTCTCAAGAAGATGTTGCAGAGCCGTTAAACATTACGCGACAATAAGAGTCGAGCAATCGATTGGATGAATTTTTTTATTCGCATACGAACTGAAAAATTCTTTTTTTGTTTAAAATAAAAACAGTTTTGTGGGATTTTCGTGGCATAAAATAAAAAACAGCGCAGACACATTGTTAAACCAACATGTTGCACTGTTTAAGGAAGCCACTTGCCGGGCTTGAACCGGCGACCTCTTCCTTACCATGGAAGCGCTCTACCAGCTGAGCTAAAGCGGCATTATCATTAATACAAATAATAGGATAACGAATATTAATGTATTTGTCAATATGTTTTTTATCAAAAAAATGTGTTTTTGTACTAATGAAACAATTCTTAGAAAAAAGTAAAAATAACAAAAAATGCTAACGGTTTCTTCTAGAATATAGTAAAAAAATTCAAAAAAAGTATTGCGTTATTTGAAAGAAATTGATATTATATTCATGTACTTGATTCCGGCATAGCTCAGTTGGTAGTAGCGCATGACTGTTAATCATGATGTCGTAGGTTCGAGTCCTACTGCCGGAGTAAATAAAGCTTATGCAAAGAAAAAGAAATCCAATCACTTGGGTTTCTTTTTCTTTTATTATTATGATGAATCAAGCTTTCTGTTTTTGTCACGTATGTTGTAATCTTTACGAGAGAGTAGAGTTGGCTACTCATAATCAACCATACTTCCCATCATCGCTAAATACGAAATAAATCAGCATTCCTACACCAATCAAAGCACAAGCTGCACCAAGAAAAGGGATGGTATTCCCAAAGTTTTCTGTATTCATAAGTATGCCACCACCCACAAACAAAAAGCCGCCAGCAATCAGGTTTTTCATTTTATTCATTCTCCTTTCTTATGTTATAGTAGTTCCTTCTTTCAATGAGTATTTTGAAAGCTATCTTATTGTATGATGTTCTTCTAGGACTCTTCTTTATTATACAGGCCATTTTCGTTATCTCATAGAAATATTCCTTTTTATCTGAAAATTATTGTATACCATATGATATTTTTCTTCATGAAGTTGTAAGTATATTCTCATTCAAATGAAAATTTCATCATAGAAGAGATTGTATTTCTAAATTCTTAAGAGTAAAATACGAAGTGTAACTTGGATTTGGAAGGATGATTGGATGAAAGCTATTACACCGGATATGACAACAAAATTTGACAAACAGTTTCAAGCAAATAACAAACAGCAGGCATTGCAGCGGGCTGTCGTGAAGAACGGGATTACTGCTTCTGCTGAAAATATTTCAGCACATGTGGCGAATACACCAGTATTTTCTATTGATCTGGCTACAGGAAAAGTGGCTAATCAGATGCAATCGGGCCGTTGCTGGATGTTTGCTGCATTGAATACGTTCCGTCACAAAATGCTGAATCAATTCCATTTAAAAGAGTTTGAATTATCACAAAATTATACTTTTTTCTGGGATAAATATGAAAAGGCAAATTACTTCTATGAAAACATCATTGCAACTGGAAAAGAGACTATTGATAGCCGAAAAGTGGCTTTCTTGCTAACTACTCCTCAACAAGATGGCGGTCAATGGGATATGATCGTTTCATTATTCCAAAAATACGGTGTTGTGCCCAAATCGGTAATGCCGGAAAGTGCGAATAGTTCAAATTCTCGAGATTTGAATAACTACTTGAACAAACTACTGCGTAAAGATGCAGTTGTGTTACGCGAAATGGTTGCTCAAGGAGAAACATTAGACGCTATTGAAGAAAAAAAAGAAGAAATGCTAGAAAGTATTTATAACTTCTTAGCCATCTCATTAGGAACACCTCCAAAAGAATTCGATTTTGAGTACCGCGATGAAGAACAGAACTATCATCTTGACCGAGGACTGACACCACAAATTTTTTATGATAAATACATCGGTGTAAAATTAGATGATTATGTTAGTGTGATCAATGCACCAACAAAAGACAAACCATTCAATCGTTCTTATACAGTAGAGATGCTAGGGAATGTCGTTGGCGGGAAAGAAGTTAAATACCTGAATGTTGATATGGAAACTTTCAAAAAATTAGCGATTGCTCAGCTTGAACAAGGAGAATCTGTATGGTTTGGTTGTGATGTAGGACAATCTTCTACTAGAACCAGTGGCATCATGGCCTTAGATGCTTATTCGATGGATGATCTATTCGATACGGATTTCACAATGACTAAAGCTGAACGTTTGGATTTTGGTGAAAGTTTGATGACCCATGCGATGGTATTGACTGGCGTTGATTTAGTGGACGGACAATCAACAAAATGGAAAGTCGAAAACAGCTGGGGCGAAAAAGTTGGAAAGAACGGTTTCTTCGTTATGAGTGATGCCTGGATGGACGAATATACGTACCAAATCGTTGTCAGAAAAGATTTGTTGACGAAAGAGCAACTAAATGCGTTCAATGAAGAACCAATTGTGCTAGCTCCATGGGATCCAATGGGTGCTTTAGCATAGGTAAATAGTTCAATAAAGAGTATGCATTATAGATAAAAAAGAGCTGGCTTAAGTCAGCTCTTTTTTATCTATAAAGTCCATCTCCTGCTTTTTATGGTCTCTGTGCTATAATTCTAAATAAAGGGATGAGGATTGGAAATAATCCTTTTATCATGAAACAAGTATGATGACAAAATAGAATAAAATTGGGAGTAGGGGGGAAAGTCATGGATATCCAAACTGTTTTATCTGATCTGAAACTAAATGGGAAAGTGATTCCAGTTGTTGGCGGCGATGTGAATCAAACTTATCGTATAAAAACAGAGCAGCGTGCTTATTTTTTGAAAATCCATCCGAATGTAAAAAAAGGTTTTTTTGAAGCAGAAGTAGACGGGTTAAAAGAGCTAGCTGCATTCGTACGTGTACCAGATACGTACATGCTGGGTGAAACAAGTGAAGGCGCTTATTTGTTAATGGAATGGATCGAGCCGGGAAAAGGAGATCAACGAGATCTTGCTGCAGCTTTAGCTAATCTCCATCAGCAAACAGCGCCGCAATTTGGTTTTCGAAAAGATAACTATCTAGGTACACTTATTCAGAAAAATTCTTTTGAAGAAGATTGGTGGATTTTTTTCTTTAAAAATCGGCTTGAAGCCCAGATTTCTTTAGCAGAAGAAACGAATCGTTGGAATGTACAGCGGCAAGAAAAGTATCTGCGATTTAAAGAACGAGTATTGAGATCGGTTGAACCCAAAAAGATCACTCCACGCCTCTTGCACGGAGACCTGTGGAGTGGTAATGTGTTCTTTGACCAGCAAGGACAACCAATTTTTGTCGATCCGGCTGTTTCTTATGGGAATCGGGAACAAGATATCGCAATGAGTCAATTATTCGGCGGTTTCCGACCGGAATTTTTAGATGCCTATCAAACTATATTTCCATTAGAAGAGGGATGGGAAGATCGACTGCCGATTTACCAGTTATATTATCTTTTGGCACATTTGAATATGTTTGGAGAAAGTTACGGTTCCCAAGTAGATCAATTACTAGAAAGTTTTTAAGAGGAGGGCGTGTTTTTGGCAAAGAAATATACCAAAAAGCATGAAGTTTCATATTACGAGTGTGACATCAATCAAACGATGACATTTCCTTCGATGTTAGGAGTAGTTATCAAAACATCTGAAGATCAAAGCGACCAGTTGGGAAGAGGCAGTGAATTCGTCAATAGCTTTGGACTGACTTGGGTCATCACGAATTATTCTATGGAGATTAAACGTTTACCTAGAGTCGGTGAAGTAATTTCAGTAACGACTCAAGCCATGGAGTACAATAAGTTTTTCTGTTATCGGAACTTCTGGATCCATGATGAAGATAGGGAAGAATTAGTCAAAATAGAATCTGTTTTTGTATTGATGGATTTTGTGAATCGAAAAATGAGTAGTGTTAATGAAGAGATCATTGCTCCTTTTGAGAGTGAGAAAATCAAGAAAATCAAGCGTCAGGAAAAAATTGAAAAGATTGATTCGGGCTTCATGCTGCCATATCGTGTTCGTTTTTATGATATCGATAGTAATCAGCATGTTAATAATGCGATGTATTTTAATTGGATCATTGATGTATTGGGATATGACTTTTTGACTACGCATGTTCCAGAAAAAGTAATTATTCGATTTGATAAAGAAGTAGAGTACGGGAATGAGATCGAAAGCCATTTTGAACAAGTTCCAATTGAAAATGGTGTCAAATCAAAACATGAAATCCGAATGCAAGAACAGCTGTATTGTGAAGCCAATATTCTATGGAAAAATAAATAAAAAAGAGGTTGTGACAGAAATGGTCAGCTTCAAGAAATAAGAAGAAGTTTACGAAAATTGTTTCTCAAAATTTTTGTAAAATTTCGGCTTAGTTTTCGAAGAAGCTACTTTTGTCACAGCCTCTCTTTTTAAGTTTAGCTATCAGATATTGATGTTTAGTTTTGGATAAACGAAATCAATTCTTCACCCGTCAAACCATAGTTTACGGCAATCAATAGTTTTAAACGTGCTTTTTGACTATTGATACTGTTGCAGAAAATAATCCCCATTTCTTCTAGTTCTTTTCCTCCGCCTTCATAATCATAAACAGGCTCTGCGATTCCATTGAAACAACGAGAAACAAGTACTACAGGGATTTTTTGGACAAGGAGCTTTTCTAAAGCTGCTAGGGCTTGAGGAGGGAGATTTCCGGCACCTAAAGCTTCAATGACTAGACCGTCTACTTTCGTATGGGCGATTGCTTCCAATAAGTCTCCTTGCATCCCAGCATATGCTTTAACAATTGGGATAGTCCCATTTACAGCGGAAATATCCAGCCGCTTTGTTTCTAAAAGTTCTTGTAAGAATAAGATTCGATTCTTAGTTACTAAACCGATTGGTCCCAATGTAGGCGTTCGGAAAGTAGCAACATTTGTGGTGTGGGTCTTTGTCACGTAGCGTGCAGAATGGATCTCATCGTTCATGACAACTAATACACCCTTATCTACCGCTTCTTCACAGCTTGCGACGCGAATAGCACTTTCAAAATTATAGAGACCGTCACTTCCAAGTTCGTTACTTGAACGCATTGCCCCAGTCAAAACAATTGGTAATTTGTCACCAATCGTTGTATCAAGAAAAAAGGCAGTTTCTTCTAATGTATCCGTACCATGTGTAATCACCACTCCGAATATACCTGATTCATAAGCGGACAAGATACGTTCTTTTAATACCAACATGTGAGAAGGCATGATGTGTGGTGAGGGAAGATTGAAGATATCTTCAACTAAGAGTTCCACATGCTCAGGTATCGTGATTTCTGCATCTAATAACGGGTTTGCCACATCAGGACTAACACCGCCAGTGAGCATGTTTTCTTTCATGGCGATCGTTCCGCCGGTGTGCAGTACAAGTATTTTTTTCATTTTACAGACTTCCTTACGAATAATTTTGCATAGCCGTTAAATCTTATTGTATACTATATAAAAGAGTTTTGCTATCAGTGAAGAATAACAATAGCCAGACTTATTATAAAAAAGCTGCCCTTACTTAAACGAAGAAGACTCGACCTTGACCTCTTAATGCACGGAGTATTTGGTTGAGTTTCTTTTACAAAAAAGCAGTCAAGGGAAAACAATTACGAAGGTGGTCGAAAATGATCAGAATCGGATTAACATCGTTTAAAGAACATGACAAATTAACTGGCAAAAAGAATAACACTCTGTATGAATATGCCGGATTTCTACCCTTAGTGGAATTAGATACTGCTTATTATGGGATTCCTCGAAAGTCCTCTGTTGAGAATTGGATAAACGAAGTACCTGAATCTTTTCGCTTTGTAGTCAAAGTCTATCAAGGGATCAGCGGTCAAGGAGATTGGAAGCCTTATTATCAGACCGAAGAAGAGATGATTACGCATTTTTTAGATGTCATGTCGCCAATGGTAGAAGCTGGAAAGCTTTTTTGCTTTTTAATTCAATTCCCCTCTTCATTCAAATGTACAAAAGAAAATGTCCAATACTTGCGCAAACTTAGAAAGTGGTTTGAGAGTTATCCTGTTGCCGTAGAATTGCGGGATTATTCTTGGTACAGCGATGAATTTCTTGAACGTACGAGAAACTTTATGTCTCGAGCCGCTTTTTCTTTAGCCATCATCGATGAGCCGCAGCTGCTGAATACAACGATCCCTTTTGATCCATTTGTAACCAATCCGAACTTTGCTCTCTTTCGATTCCATGGTAGGAATGCTCAGGGATGGCAAGCAAATGATAAAGATTGGCGCAAAAAAAGAACATTGTATCGTTATTCAGAAAAAGAACTGCAAGAACTAGCACGTGAAGTCAAAGCAGTTGATTCTAAGACAAAAGAGATAGGTGTGATTTTTAATAACAATTCTGGTGGGGATGCGGCTGAAAATGCATTAGCACTGCAAAAAATATTAAATATCAAGCCGGATGGACTTAATCCAACTCAAATGGATCTGTTTTAAGGGCTTATTTTATTCATGAAAGGGGCGAAGTCTATGATCAAAGCTATTTTTTTTGATATTGACGGAACATTGGTCACCAATCGTTCAAAAGCATTGGAATCAACAAAACAAGCAATTAATTATGCTCGGAAAAACGGCATTTTATGCGGTGTAGCAACGGGTCGCAGCCCAATAAAGATCAAAGAAATCATTGATGAATTGGAATTAGATATGTATGTCGTGTATAATGGCCAACTGGTTTTTACTGCAGATCGAACGATTATCGACCACCCTTTTGAACAAAAAGTATTGGAACATATTGTTGAATTTGCAGATGAGAACCATCGACAAATCGTTTTTGGTGCGAGAAATCGGCTAGATGGATCAACGACGATGCTATTAGGACAATCGATTTTTATCAAGCGGCTAGTCAGCTTTTTACCGCGTAAATTCCCGGTACGTCTGATGAAAAAAATCCTCCAGCTTTTTAGCCCTCACCGGCAAAAGGACCGTTATGAAACATTAGAGATATTAAAAGAACCAATTTACCAATGTATACTGCTTAGTCCGGAGTCAGAACAGAAAAAGTTAGAACATCTATTTCCTGAGTGTACCTTCCAACGTTCAAATACGTATACTGTAGATATTATCCCAAAAGGTGGTTCAAAATTGCTAGGCATCCAAGCTTTCGCAAATGCTGTCGGAATTGAGATGGAAGAAATCATGGCATTCGGCGACCATTACAATGATATCGAGATGCTGAAAGGTGTAGGAATTGGAGTGGCCATGGGAAATGCTCAGAACGAAGTAAAACATGCCGCAGATTTTGTGACCCAATCAAATGAAGAAGATGGCATATACGAAGGACTGAAACACTTTGGTCTGATTTATTAGTCAATGAAAGAAGGAAAACATTAGTATGGAATCAGAGACACCTTTTCAAAAAGTAGAAGCATTTCACAAAATTTTTGATCCAAGAAGACCAGAAATCCCCACAGCTTTTAATGCGATGGAGGCTCATACACGTGCTGCATTCAAAATAGAAGAACTTGTTGAATTTGTTGCAGCTACCTCACCAAGTAAAGAACAACTACATGAAGCTGTTACTCTGCTACACGAAGCATTAGATAAAGCAGAAGAAAAAATACTTGATAAAACAGAGTGGGGAAGTGACCCACTGATTGAACAAGTAGATGCACTGACAGATATCCTTTACTTTACTTATGGTTCTTTTTCATTATTGGGAATAGCGCCTGATCGAATATTTGATATCGTGCATCAGGCAAATATGGGAAAATTGTTTCCAGATGGAAAACCTCATTATGATCCTGTAACAAATAAAGTATTGAAACCTGAGAACTGGCAGATGGAGTACGCGCCAGAGCCTAAAATCGCGGCAGAAATCCAACGACAGATTCAAGAAGCTCTTGCTGGGAAAAGCTCTGCTGATAGGAGTGCACGCACAAACGAAAGAGAGTGATCAGTACTTCACTATTTTTGTTATATTTATACGATGGAAAAACAAAAGATTTTCGTTTAAGTTAGTGAATGCATGAAAATAGTATGCTATAATCTAGAATAGATGTCTTTTGCACGAGAGACGTATTATTTGGATTTATGCTAAGCAGAACGCCATCTGTTGCATAAAAAGATGCATACTGAAAACGGAGGAACCATAAATGGGAAATAATGTTATCATCGGAATCGTCATTGCAATCATTATAGTCGCCATTGTCGTCTTTTTGGTTAGTTACTTGATGAAGAAAAAAAACCAAGATCGATTGGATGCCTTAGAAAAACGCAAGGAAGAATTATTTGACTTGCCAGTGATTGAAGAAGTCGATGATGTTAAAAAAATGCATCTGGTTGGGCAAAGCCAAAATACCTTTCGTGAATGGAGTCAAAAGTGGAATGACATATCTACTTCCTCATTCGCTGAATTAGAAAGTCAAATTTTTGAAGTGGAAAACCTCAATGAAAGTTTTCGGTTCTTAAAAGGAAAAAAAGCAGTTGTTGAAGCAGAAGCAACAATGGACCAAATGGAGAAACAAGTAACGGAAATCCGTGAAGGTCTGAAGGAATTGCGAGAAACAGAAGAACGCAACTCATTAGCTGTCCAGCAGGCGCTTGATGTCTATGAAGAACTGAAAGAAAAAGTCAGAGAAGACGAGCATGAATATGGACCAGCTCTTTTTGAATTGCAAAAACAGATCAAGATGATCGAAAAAGAATTTACGCAATTCGTGACTTTAAATACTTCCGGCGATCCTGTAGAGGCCCGCGAGGTTTTAGATAAAGCAGAAAAACATACGTATGAAGTGGAAGCTCTGATGAAAAAAATACCACCACTGTATGAAGATCTCCATACGACTTTCCCTGAACAACTTGAAGAAATTAGTGATACTTATGAGAAATTAATGGAAGAACAATATGTATTCCCTGAAGAAGATCTTGCTGAAGATATCGCAAAAGTAAGTCGAAGAATTGAAAATTCATTAGCCAATCTTGAAAAAACAGAAGTTGAAACGGTCGAATTCGAAAACCGAGAAACAGCTGATTTGATTGATTCGCTATATGACATCTTAGAACGGGAAATGGAAGCTCAGAGATATGTAAAAACTAACCAATCAACGATTGCAGAGTATATCAAACATACAACGAAGAATAACCGTCAATTATTGATTGAGTTGGATCACACCGCTCAAAGCTATACATTGAATCACAATGAAATTGGTCGTGTACGAGGTTTCCAAACTGAAGTGGAAGAAATGGAACGTCAAAATGAACAGATGATTCCACAGATTCGCCAACACGAAATCCCTTATTCAGAAGTGCTTACGTTCTATAAAACAGTCTTCAAGGTCTTAGAAGATATCGAAACGCAACAAGTAGAGATCGACGACTCATTACATGAATTGAGAAAAGGCGAAAAAGAAGCGCAAGAAAAGATCGATACATTCGAATTTAAATTGCGTAGCTTGAAACGTTTTGTAGAGAAACAACGTTTGCCTGGCTTGCCGAATGATTACCTAGAATTCTTTTTTGTTGCTACTGATCGTATTGAAGAACTAAGTGTTGTCTTGAATAAAATTCGAGTAAACATGGAGGAAGTCAATCGTTTAGTTGCTCTATGCGAAGAAGATCTAGAATTATTAGATAAGAAGACACATGATCTAGTAGATGCAGCAGCACTAACGGAGCAAATGCTCCAATATGCAAACCGTTATCGTCATACACACGAAGAAGTGCGAGAAGCAATTGATAAAAGTTACTATTTATTCAATAAAGAATATCATTATCAAGAAGCATTAGACGAAATTGGTACAGCATTAGAGCGAGTAGAACCAGGTGCTTTCAAACGTATCGAAGATTTTTATTTTAATCATCCAGACTTAGTATAAAGCAAAAAAGCAGCAATCATGCAAGAACAAGACAACCATCCGTCTTGTTCTTGTCTTTTTTTATGTCTATCCGAAGGACGAAACAAGTGAAAATTCCACCTGCTCTTGAAAGCACCTTGGACAACCGTTATAATAGAAAAGAATTTCAAAAAAGAGGGGTTTCTTATGATATATTTTGATAACAGTGCAACGACCCCAATCTTTCCGCAAAGCTTAGATGCATACGTAAAAACCAGTCAGCGGATTATTGGGAATCCATCAAGTCTTCATGATTTGGGCAATCAAGCTAATCGGTTGTTGCAGCAAGCAAGAAAGCAGATCGCTGATTTGATCCATGCAGAACCAGAAGAAATCTTTTTTACTTCAGGAGGAACAGAAGGAGATAATTGGGTATTAAAAGGAACGATGATTGAAAAAAGAGAGTATGGGAATCATATGATCATTTCAGGAATCGAACATCCGGCAGTCAGTGAGACGGCCGAACAATTAAAAGAATTAGGAATCGAAGTAAGTATCGCCCCAGTAGATAAACGCGGTTTTGTACGTGTTGACGAATTGAAAAAATTAATAAGAAAAGAGACAGTTTTGGTCTCTGTTATGGCTGTGAATAATGAAGTAGGATCGATTCAGCCCATCCAAGAAATCAGTGATCTTTTGGATGATTTCCCTAAAATTCATTTCCATGTAGATGCTGTTCAGGCAATCGGAAAAGTACCATTCTCGCAATGGTTGACAGGGAGAGTGGATTTTGCAACATTTTCAGCCCATAAATTCCATGGCCCACGGGGAACTGGTTTCATTTATTGGAAAAAGGGTCGTCGTTTAGCACCATTACTGACAGGTGGAGGACAGGAAAGAAATCAGCGAAGTGGGACAGAAAATGTTCCAGGTATTGTGGCTATGGCTAAAGCTTTACGTTTATCATTAGAGATAAAGGAACAAAAACCTGAGCAGACACAACGCTTAAAAGAAGCTTTGATCCATGCGCTGAAGTCGTATGATAAAGTGACGATCTTTTCAGAAGGAACCGACTATGCGCCGCATATTTTATGTTTTGCTCTAAAAGGAATTCGTGGTGAAGTTCTCGTCCATGCATTAGAGGAAAAACAAATATTTGTTTCTACTACTAGTGCCTGCTCCTCACGTAAACATATGGCAAGCAGTACATTGCATGCGATGCATGTACCAAATGATTTGGCTACATCTGCTATTCGAATCAGCCTAGATGAAAATAATTCATTAGCAGAAGTGGAGCAATTTATGATTATTTTCAAGCAGCTTTATAAGAAATTTTCTGCAATCAATTAAAAGAGGAGTGTTCTTGTGAAATACAGTGAAATTATGGTCCGTTATGGAGAGCTTTCGACAAAAGGAAAGAATCGAAAAAGCTTTATCATGCAACTAGCACAAAATGTCAGACAAGCTTTGAAAGAATTTCCAGAAATCAAAATCCATGCTGATCGCGACCGGATGCATCTTTTGTTGAATGGTGCAGACAGTCAGCTAGTTATTCCAAAACTAGCAAAAATATTTGGGATCCAAAATTTTTCTCCGAGTATTCGGGTAGAAAAAGATGTCGAAGTTTTGAAACAAGCTGTTCAAGACATCATGAAAGAAATTTATACAGGGAAAGAAACATTTAAAATTATCGCTAAAAGAAGCGATCACCAATTTGAATTGACAAGTAATGAATTGAATCAAACATTAGGCAATGCTGTTTTTGATATTTTCCCTCATATCCAAGTTCAAATGCGTCAGCCCGATATTCCATTACGTGTAGAGATTCGTCGTGACGGCGCTTATCTGTCGTATGAAACGATCAAAGGAGCTGGCGGGTTGCCTGTAGGAACAAGCGGAAAAGGAATGCTCATGCTTTCTGGCGGGATTGATTCTCCTGTTGCAGGATATTTTGCAATGAAGCGGGGAGTGGAAATCGAAGCTGTTCATTTTGCTAGTCCGCCGTATACAAGTGAACAAGCACTGCAAAAAGCAAAAGACTTAACAGCGAAACTAGCACCTTATGTAGGAACAATCCATTTTATTGAAGTGCCATTTACCGAGATTCAAGAAGAAATCAAAAAATCAGTGCCACAAGGATATTGGATGACGATCACTCGTCGAATGATGTTGCGGTTGACCGATGAAATTCGCCGTATTCGTCATGGTCTAGTTATTTTGAATGGCGAATCATTAGGTCAAGTGGCTTCACAAACCTTGCAAAGTATGGTGGCTATCAATGAAGTAACGAATACGCCAATCATTCGGCCTGTAGCGACAATGGATAAACTTGAAATCATTGAAGTAGCAGAACAGATCGATACATTTAATCTTTCTATCCAGCCTTTTGAAGACTGCTGTACGATTTTTGCTCCTCCACAGCCAAAAACACGCCCTCAACTGGAAAAGGTCCATCAATATGAAGAGCGTTTAGCAATAGATGAAATGATCCAACGAGCACTAGCTGGCTTGAAGATGGAAGAGATACAAGCAGAATCTTCTAATGAAAAAACTGAAGAATTTTCAGAATTGCTGTAGGTTGTGAAATCAGTGTTTTTACCTGAGTATTAGAGAAACAAAACGGAAAAATAGCTCCATATATTTTACCGTTTTTGAACTAATGTCGAAGATTAGCTGATAAATGATAAAAAAGAGAATTTTCCATGAAATAGCGACCCAAATAGTTAATTTTTGGGTCGTTTTATTTGTCTCACACCCTTTTCCTTCCTACCTGTAACCTTGCTCCCGGGTTAGAAACATGTTACACTAAATATGTGAAATTATTAACAAGGAGCGTCGTTATGCGAGAAAAAACAGATACACTGCCAAAAGCAACTGCGAAAAGGTTACCTTTATATTTACGCTATTTAAAGATGCTAGATGACTCAGGCATAAGTAGAATCAAATCAAATGAGTTCAGCGAAATCACCCAAATTCCTTCTGCAACGATCCGCAGAGACTTCTCGCAATTAGGCGAGCTAGGCAGAAGCGGATATGGCTATGATGTCCCTTTCCTTATCGATGTATTCAATAATATCCTTAATACTAAAGAAGAAAAACGAATCGCATTAGTTGGATACGGAAATCTTGGCAAAGCATTGAAACACAACAATTTTAGAAGAAATGAAAATCTAAATATCGTGTGCGTCTTTGATAATGATCCAGCACTGATCAATCGAGTCATTGATGGAGAGATGATCTATCCGATTGATCGTTTCGCGGAGATAGCCAAAGCAAAAAATGTGACAGTAGCAATCTCTACGGTACCAAGTAAATATTCACAATCTGCTATTGATGAAATTGTCAAAGGAAATGTAACCGCTATCCTTAACTTTGTACCTGACCGAGTAACTGTCCCAACTTATGTCAATGTTCAATACATTGATTTGACAACCGAGTTACAGACGCTTATTTACTTTGATGAGAATTACTCAGAAGTTTTTTCTTAGGAAAATTTGAGTAGGCTTATTGATCTTGCGAGGATCCATTGTAATTCTTTCAAAAATTTTTTAATACTAAATGAAGTGGTTTTTTCACGACCACTTGTTGACTAAAAAAAAAAACCATTGTAGAATGAAGCATAACGCTGAACAAGAGGAGTAACTGGCACATTCATTCTTAGAGAGAGAACTATCTGCTGAAAGGTTCTCAATGACAACCAGTGAAGGTAGCTTGGGAGTTTCTGTCTTGAATGGAGTAGAGATAGACGAGTCGTGATCGTTAACTCACTGGAGAGGCAATAATGATTGATTATTGCAATTTAGGTGGTACCGCGTAAATCATACGTCCTAAAATACGAAAGTATTTTAGGACGTTTTTTAGTTTAAAGGAGGAAAACAGCATGACGGAAGAAAATAACCTATCAACAAAATATAACCCGCAAGAAGTTGAAGCTGGACGTTATCAGCATTGGTTAGAACAAGATTTGTTTAAACCGAGCGGAGATAAAAAAGCAAAACCTTATTCAATCGTGATCCCACCCCCAAATGTTACCGGAAAACTTCATTTAGGGCATGCTTGGGATACGACCTTGCAAGATATGCTGATTCGTCAAAAGAGAATGCAAGGATATGATACTTTATGGTTGCCTGGTATGGACCATGCAGGAATCGCGACACAAGCAAAGGTAGAAGCAAAGCTTAGAGAGCAAGGAATTTCTCGCTATGATCTAGGTCGTGAAAAGTTCATCGATCAAGTGTGGGAATGGAAAGAAGAGTATGCAAGTCATATCCGTGAACAGTGGGCTAAAATGGGATTATCTTTAGATTACAGCAGAGAACGTTTTACATTAGATGACGGATTATCTGAAGCAGTACGTAAAGTTTTTGTTACCTTATATGAAAAAGGGTTGATCTATCGCGGTGAATACATCATCAATTGGGACCCTCAAGCACGAACAGCTCTATCTGATATCGAAGTTATTCATAAAGACATTGAAGGCGCCTTTTACCATATGAGCTATGAACTGGCAGATGGATCAGGCGTAGTAGAAATTGCGACGACCCGGCCAGAAACGATGTTGGGAGATACGGCGATTGCTGTTCACCCAGAAGACGAGCGTTATCAAGCGCTGATCGGCAAAAAAGTGATTCTACCTTTAGTCAATAAAGAAATCCCAATCATTGCAGATGAATATGTAGATATGGAGTTTGGGACAGGTGTAGTAAAAATCACTCCAGCACATGATCCAAACGACTTTGAGGTAGGTAATCGTCATGATCTCCCACGAGTGAATGTGATGGATGATGATGGCACGATGAATGAACTAGCAGGAAAATATGCTGGAATGGATCGTTTTGCTGCTCGTAAAGCAATCGTGCAAGATCTAAAAGAAATCGGCCGATTGATCAAAATCGATACGATGGTCCATAGTGTGGGACATTCCGAGCGGACAGGTGTCGTTGTCGAACCTCGATTGTCTACTCAATGGTTTGTAAAAATGGCGCCGTTAGCAAAAAAAGCCATTGATAACCAAGAAACAGATCAAGCAGTGGAATTCTTCCCTCCAAGATTCAATCAAACATTTTTACGTTGGATGGAAAATGTCCATGACTGGGTAATTTCACGACAATTATGGTGGGGACATCAAATCCCTGCATGGTATCACAAAGAAACAGGCGAAATGTATGTAGGAATGGAAGCACCAGCTGATAGTGAAAACTGGGTCCAAGATCCGGATGTTTTAGACACTTGGTTTAGTTCAGCATTGTGGCCTTTTTCAACGATGGGCTGGCCAGACACGGAAAGCGAAGATTATAAGCGGTACTTCCCTACTAGCACCTTAGTAACTGGTTATGACATCATTTTCTTCTGGGTAAGCCGAATGATCTTCCAAAGTTTGGAATTTACTGGCGAACGACCATTTGAGAATGTCTTGATCCATGGATTGATTCGTGACGAACAAGGGCGGAAGATGAGTAAATCATTAGGTAATGGGATCGATCCGATGGAAGTAATCGAAAAGTATGGAGCAGATGCTCTTCGTTGGTTCTTATCGAATGGTTCTGCACCAGGACAAGATGTTCGCTTCAGCTATGAAAAAATGGATGCTTCATGGAACTTTATCAATAAAATCTGGAATGCTTCACGTTTCGTTATCATGAATATCGAAGGTATGACCGTAGAAGAGATCGATTTATCTGGAGAAAAATCAGTGGCTGACCGTTGGATTCTTACACGTTTGAACGAAACAGTCGCACGTGTAACTGAATTATTTGATCGTTTTGAATTTGGTGAAGCCGGTAGACAACTGTATAACTTTATCTGGGATGATTTTTGTGACTGGTATATCGAAATGAGCAAAGAAGTACTTTATGGAGATGATGCTGTTTCAAAACAAACAACACGTAGTATCCTAGTCCATACCTTGGATCAGATTTTGCGTTTGTTGCATCCAATCATGCCATTCGTCACAGAAGAAATATGGGAACATATTCCTCATCAAGGAAATTCTCTAGTAGTAGCAGAATATCCTGTGGTACGTCCAGAGTTTGACGATGAAACTGCTTCTAAAGGAATGGAAGTATTGAAGGAATTGATTCGAGCCGTTCGAAATATTCGTTCAGAAGTGAATACACCATTGTCTAAACCAATTACGCTATTAATCAAAACAAACGATGCTAAAATCGATCAATTTTTAGTTGAAAATACAAGCTACATCGAACGCTTCTGCAACCCAGAAGAGTTGACGATATCAAGTGAGATCACTGCACCAGATCTAGCGATGTCAGCTGTTCTGACAGGTGCAGAAATCTTCTTGCCGTTAGCAGGATTAATCAATATCGAAGAGGAAATCAAACGATTAGAAAAAGAACTGGAAAAATGGACAAGCGAAGTGAAACGTGTCCAAGGAAAACTTTCTAATGAACGGTTTGTTTCTAATGCGCCGGAAGAAGTAGTAGAGGCAGAACGTGCAAAAGAAAAAGATTATTTAGAGAAGCAAACGGCTGTCAAAGAACGAATCGAAAGTTTGCGTACTATTCAATAAAAGCGGGGAATACCACTTATTCCGAATAAGGGGATGTGACATAATTATTGTCGCATCCTCTTTTTTAGTCTACTCTGATTACTTAGAAAAAAGAGCGATTTATCATGTATCCGGAGCAGATTTTTTTCTCTATCGTCCTTTTATTTTTCTTATGTCTTCTATTTGTTATAATAAAAGAGAAATGGGGGAATTGTTGATGACGATTGAAGAAGCAATAGAATGGATCCATAGTCGATTACCATTTGGTTCACGTCCTGGTCTTGACCGAGTCGAAGCTTTATTAGAAGTGGTAGGTCATCCGGAGAGGAAAGTAAAAACGATCCATATCGCTGGAACAAACGGAAAAGGGTCTACTGTAGCCTATTTGAGAAGCCTATTAGAAGAAGCTGGTCTGATAGTTGGAACGTTTACTTCACCTTATATCGAAACGTTCAATGAACGGATTGCAATCAATGGCAAAAGTATCCCAGACAATGACTTGATCCAGCTTGTAAAAAAATATCAGCCGCTGATCAAACAACTTGATCAATTTGAAGCAGTAGCTGGTATCACTGAATTTGAGACATTAACAGCAATGGCATTTGATTATTTTTTGATGAAGAAAGTAGACGTAGCGATTATTGAAGTGGGCTTAGGTGGCTTATTGGATTCTACCAATGTAGCTGTACCGATGCTAACTGGAATAACAACGATTGGGCTTGATCATACCGAGATACTTGGAGAGACGATTGGAGAAATCGCTGCGCAAAAAGCAGGAATCATCAAACAAGGCGTTCCAGTTGTCACAGGAAACATCGGCCCAGAAGCTTTTAATGTCATCAAACAAACAGCTAAAGAAAAAAATGCGATGCTTTATGTATACGGGGAAAATTATAAAATAAACTATCTGCATCCTGATGAGACTTGGGGAGAAGTATTTGAATTCTTTAATGAAGCAGGGAAAATCCCTCAACTAACCACGCCGCTTTTAGGGCAACATCAAGCTGAAAATGCAGGAGTAGCCATCGAATTGTATTTTGTTTACTGTCAATTGGAAAAGCTGCCTTTCCGAGAAAAAGATGTTTTGAAGGGGTTGAAGAAATCTCGATGGCCAGGAAGAATGGAGCGTATGAGTAACGAGCCATTAGTTGTTTTAGATGGTGCCCATAATACGCATGCAATGAACCGGCTTGTTGAGAATTTGAAAAAAGAATTCAAAGGATATCAAATCAACATTTTGTTTTCCGCCTTACGGACTAAAAATGTTAGAGAAATGCTAGAACGATTGCAGCAAGTACCAAATGTCCATATTTATTTGACGACCTTTGAACATCCAAAAGCCATTGAATTAAGTGAAGTATCAGATTTAGCAAGTGAAAGAGTATCAATTGTTTCATTGTGGCAATTCGGATTAGCAGATATATTGGAAAAGATGACAAATGAAGATGTATTAGTTGTGACCGGTTCGCTTTATTTCATTTCAGAAGTTCGTCATTTATTAATACAATTAGGAGGAGACCATGAAGTATAATGCAGTGATTTTTGATATGGATGGTTTATTGTTTGACACAGAGTTAGTATATTACGAGGCTTCACAAGTAGTAGCAGATAGGATGGGTTTTCCATATGATAAAGACCTGTATTTAAAATTCTTAGGTGTTTCCGATGAAGAAGTGTGGGCGAATTATCATATGATTTTTGCGGAATTCGGCAAAACAAGCGTACAAAGATTTATAGATGATTCATACCAGGAAACGCTTGAGCGCTTTTCACAAGGAGCTGTACAAATGAAGCCAGGGGTGTTGGAACTCCTCTCTTTTTTAGAAGAACAACAGATTCCCAAAGTTGTCGCTTCCAGTAACCAACGAGCTGTCATTGAACTTTTATTGAAGAAGAACAATCTGTTTGAACGATTTGAGACGATTATTTCCGCAGAGAATGTCCAACGAGCAAAACCAGATCCGGAAATTTTTTTATTAGCCAATCATAAATTAGGTACAGCTAAGAAAGAAACATTGATTTTAGAAGATTCACAAAATGGTATTTTAGCAGCTTCTGCGGCTGAGATCCCTGTAGTCATGGTGCCAGATTTGCTTCCGCCTTCCCAAGAATTGATCAAAAAAACGGCTGGGGTCGTTTCTTCTTTGCATGAAATCCCTGCATTGATAAAATAAAAATCCATCTCTTTTCGTATCTTATTTTAGAAAAGATAGAAAGGAGATGTTTTTTTGGAAAAACGATTGATGAAAGAAGTACCAACTAGCTCTTTACCAAGAGAACGTATGGAAATTTATGGAGCTGAAGCTTTATCGGATCAGGAGCTTTTAGCCATTTTACTGCGTACTGGTCAACACCCTCATAGTGTGATGTCGATTGCTGGCAATCTGTTAAAAACGTTTGGTGGATTGGCTTCTTTACGACAGGCGACTTTGCATGAGTTAGAAGAGATTCGAGGGATAGGACGTGTGAAAGCAATCGAAATCAAAGCCTTGATCGAGTTAGGCCGCCGCATTCAGACGGACCAAGAAAGAGCAGCTCCGGCCATTCGTACTAGCCATGAACTGGCACAACAATTGATTCTGGAAATGAAAGATTACAAACAGGAACATTTGATTTGTATTTATTTGGACACGAAGAATCAAGTGATCTTAAAAAAGACAGTGTTCATCGGTTCGCTGAATCAGTCAGTCGCTCATCCTAGAGAAATATTTCATTATGCTGTACGTTATTGCGCGGCAAGAATCGTTTTAGCACATAATCATCCGTCTGGTAATGTTATTCCATCACAACAGGATATGAATTTTACTAAAAGGATACAAAAGTGTGGAGAAATGATGGGTATCACTGTACTGGATCATTTGATCATCGGACGTAAACGATATTTTAGTTTGAGAGAAGAAGGATTAATGGAAGAGAAGTAAGTTGCTTTCTTGCAAAAAAAATGAAGCAAGTGTACAATTATATTGTAATTTTGTTTGGGAATAGAAGTTGAAACATCTGTTGCACCTCTATCGTACACGAGCAATGTTACAATTTAAATAAGTGCTTTTGGCACGAGGAGGATATTATTATGGAAAACGGAACAGTAAAATGGTTCAACGCTGAAAAAGGATTTGGATTTATCTCACGTGAAGATGGAAGCGACGTATTCGTTCACTTCTCTGCTATCCAAGGTGACGGATTCAAAACATTAGAAGAAGGTCAAGCAGTGACTTTCGACGTTGAAGAATCAGACCGTGGCCCACAAGCTGCAAACGTTGTAAAAGCTTAATTTTATCTGTAAATTAAATTGATGGTAGGCATCAATTTTTACGAGAGAACAAAGCGAGTAACAAAAATACCTGCCACAAGAGGAAATTTCTCTTGTGGCAGGTATTTTTGTATGAAAAAGTAAATAAATTTTAAGAGGTTGTGAAAAAGCTGCCCTGTATCAAGCAATAAGAACAGCCAAATAAAAACAACTTGTCCTGTTTTCCGTTTGGTTTCTCTTATACTCAGATCAGAGCACTAATTTCACAACCTCTTACTTATTCTTCATCTGGTGTCATGACCATCGGTAAAATCATTGGATGCCTTTCTGTACGTTCGAATAAGAATGGCTGAAGCGCGCCAGTCATCGCTTCTTTCAATTTATATTCTGAACAGTCAGGTCCATTTAAACATTCTCTTAAAGCATGGAATAAGATTCGCTGAGCTTCATTGATCATTTCTCCTGATTCTCGCATGTAAACAAATCCACGAGAGAGAATATCTGGACCAGCTAAGATTTCTTTTTTCTTGATATCTACTGTTGCAACAGCTAATACAAGACCTTCTTCTGAAAGCAAGTGACGGTCACGTAAAACGACATTACCGATATCACCGATTCCGCTACCATCGATATACACATCCCCAGCCACAAAATGCCCAGCAGGACGTGCAGAATCGCTAGTTAACGCTAAAACATCGCCATTTTCCATGATGAAGCAGTTTTCTGCAGGAACACCTACATCTTGTGCTAGAGAAGCATGGACTTTCAGCATGCGGAATTCCCCATGGACAGGGATAAAATATTTTGGTTTCATCAAGCGAAGCATCAATTTTTGTTCTTCTTGTCCACCGTGACCAGAAGTATGGATGTTATTGATTTTTCCATGGATTACTTCTGCGCCAGCTTCAGACAGCAAGTTGATCAAATGATTGACACTTGTCGTATTACCAGGGATAGGTGAACTTGAAAAGATCACTGTATCGTCTGGCTGGATTTGGATTTGACGGTGGGTACCATTTGCAATACGGCTCAAAGCGGCCATCGCTTCCCCTTGAGAACCTGTACATAGGATCATCGTTTCGTTAGCAGGCAAGCGATTGATTTCATGTGCATCTACAAATGTGCCGTCTGGAACTTTGATATATCCTAAACGTTGGCCATTGACAATGGCATTTTCCATGCTACGTCCGAAAACAGCGATTTTACGACCAGTCGCCACAGCGGCATCTGCTGCTTGCTGCAAACGGAAGATATTAGAAGCAAAGCTGGCAAAAATAATACGACCTTCGATTTTTGAAAAGATCTTCAAGATAGAATGACCAATCGTTTTTTCTGATTTAGTAAATGTTGGAATCTCAGCATTTGTACTATCAGATAAAAGGCACAAGACACCTTCTTCCCCGATACGAGCCATTTTATGCAAGTTTGCTGGTTCGCCAACGGGAGTGAAATCAAACTTGAAGTCTCCAGTCGCTACGATATTACCAGAAGGTGTTTTCACCACGATTCCTAATGCGTCTGGGATACTATGAGTTGTTCTGAAAAAGCTGACAGAAGTTTTTCTAAAACGAATGATCGTATCTTCATTGATTTCATGAAGCTCTGCCTCTCGAAGCAAGCCATGCTCATCTAATTTGTTCGTGATTAACGCTAATGCGAGAGGACCAGCATAGATAGGAATATTTGCTTGTTTTAGCAAGTAGGGTATTCCGCCGATGTGGTCTTCGTGCCCGTGAGTAATCACTAGGGCTTTTACTTTGTGCAAGTTTTGTATGATGTAGCTGTAGTCGGGAATGACATAGTCAATTCCAAGTAGATCGTCTTCCGGGAACTTGATCCCGGCATCAATCAAAATGATTTCATCTTGGAATTGTACCCCATACGTATTTTTCCCGATTTCACCTAATCCACCAATAGCAAAGACGCCTGTCTCATTATTTTTGATGGAAAGTTTCATATTAAAACTCCACTAATGAGAAATCAGCATTTTCTTTTTCGTATTCTAGATGACTTCCTTCTAGAAGTTGAACGAATTCAATATTGTATGGGGTATTTTCTTCCACACGTTGGCGAGCGTCTACATCGCTTTTTGCCTCAATGTAAAGAGATTTTGTTTCTTCCCGTTTAGGGTTACGTACTTTTGTTTCTTGATAATAAACTTTATAGATCATTGTTTTGTCTCCTTTATCTGCGTAAAGCAGTGATTTAGCTAGTTGATTTTTTTAGACAACACAAAACGAGGGGACAAGCCACCTAGTTTTTCATATGCTTTGACTAGAATACTGGATTCGAGTCAAAGAGACAAGCCTCGTTTTTGCTCATCTGTTCGGATATTTTTTCAACCGTACCTTCTGTATAAAAAATATACAACAATTAATTGTTATTCTAGCATAAAACAGCAAATAAGTATAGAAATCAACTAGATTGAAAGAAAAAATCAACGTTTATCATTTTACTATAATTATAATGACTTTTTTATGAGAGAAGTGTTCTATTAATAGGTTCGTTGTGCTATCATTTTTAGTAATGAAAATGTAACAAAAGATTAAAAGGAGATGAGAAAGTGAAACTAATGTGGCATTATACCATGCGTTATAAGAAATTCTTGTTTTTCAATTTCATATGCGTATTCGGTTTTATTTTGATTGAATTAGGACTTCCTACGATTTTAGCACGTATGATTGATGTAGGAATCCGCAATGATGATTTTGATTATGTGAAACAGCAAGGAATATTTATGATCGTTATTACCGTAATCGGTATTATTTTGAATATCTTGTTAGGTTATTTTGGTTCGAGGATCACGACCAATATCGTAGCAGATATTCGAGATGATTTGTTCGAAAAGATCCAAAGCTATTCGCATCAGGAGTACGAAAATTTAGGCGTATCTTCCTTGATTACTCGTACAACAAATGATGCTTATCAGATCATGTTGTTCCTGCAAAATATTTTGCGTATCGGTTTCATGGCGCCGATGATGTTCGTTGTCAGTTTGTACATGGTCATGCGTACAAGTGTGACACTCAGCTTGTATGTAGTAGGCGCATTGCCTTTGCTATTATTGGCGGTCGTAGCGATTGCTAAGGTGTCTGAGCCGTTATCTAAAAAACAACAAAAAAACTTAGATAAAATCAATAGTATCTTGCGGGAAAACCTTTCAGGATTGCGTGTGATTCGTGCATTCGTCAATGAAAAGTTTGAAGAAAAACGCTTTGCTGTAGTCAACGAGAATTATGCTGCTAGTTCGAAAAGCTTGTTCCGTTTGATGGCTGTTGCACAACCAGGTTTTTATTTCTTATTTAATATCGTGATGGTATTGATCATTTGGAGCGGGGCAGTGCAAATCGATGCTGGCGAACTTCGGGTAGGAGATTTGATTGCATTTATCGAGTATATATTCCATGCCTTATTCTCATTCATGTTATTTGCCAGTGTGTTCATGATGTATCCAAGAGCAGCCGTTTCAGCTGGACGTATCCAAGAGGCACTAGATGCCAAACCTTCGATTGTAGAAGATCCAAATGGTATATCGGATACGAAGACTAAAGGGTATATCGAATTTCAAAATGTAACATTTGCTTATCCAGGCCATTCGCAAGAGCCAGTGATTCGAAATGTCAGTTTTACAGCCTCTCCAGGAGAAACCGTTGCTTTTATTGGAAGTACCGGTAGCGGAAAATCTACGTTGATTCAATTGATTCCTCGCTTTTATGATGTGAGTGAAGGAAAGATCTTGGTCGATGGAGTAGACGTGAGAGATTATCGGTTAAGCAAGTTGCGAGATAAGATTGGGTTTATTCCGCAAAAAGCGCTGCTATTTACTGGAACGATTGCCGATAATTTGCGATACGGGAAAGAAGATGCCACACAAGAAGAAATGGAACGTGCAGCTGAGATTGCTCAAGCTTCAGAATTCATTTCTCGAAAACCAGATGGATTTGACGAACATTTATCAGAAGGTGGTTCCAATTTTTCAGGTGGACAAAAACAACGATTGGCAATAGCCAGAGCCATCATACGCCGTCCGGAAATCTATATTTTTGATGACAGCTTTTCTGCATTAGATTATCAAACGGATGCGAAGTTACGTGCTCGTCTGAAAAAAGAAACAACAGAGTCTACTGTGTTGATCGTAGCACAACGTGTGGGAACGATCATGCATGCAGATAAGATCATCGTATTAAATGAAGGAGAAGTCGTCGGTATGGGGACACATCGGGAGTTGTTGGAAAAATGCCCGATTTATTATGATATTGCCGCTTCTCAATTATCAAAGGAGGAACTAGCATGAAAAAAACCTTTTCTTCCTTAAAACGTTTAGCTCGATATATCAGACCGTATCGTGGGACATTTCTTCTAGTGATCCTATTTACAGTTCTGACAGTGGCTTTCAACGTGGCTTTGCCATATGTTACAGGACTTCCTACTACAGAAATCAGTCGTAATATTGCCAATGGCGAATCAATCAATTTTTCTTATATATTCAAATGTCTTATTTGGATCACAGTGGTCGGAATAGGGTATTGTATTTCGCAATTGCTTTCTGGGGTTTTGATGACAAATGTCGTTCAAAGTGCCATGCATGATTTGCGAAGAGACATAGAAGAAAAAATCAATCGCCTTCCGGTTTCTTATTTCGATAAAAACCAACAAGGAAATATTTTGTCTCGTGTGACGAATGATGTAGATGCAGTCAGCGGTGCTTTACAACAAGCTTTTATTGGAATCGTAAATGCGATATTGGGAATTACGTTGGCTGCAGCAATGATGTTTTATATCCAGCCGATGATGGCGCTGATCTCTATGATCATGATTCCAACATCGATCTGGATCTCCAAACGAGTAATCAATGCTTCGCAGAAATATTTTCAAAGCATGCAGAATTCGCTTGGTGAGCTAAACGGCTACGTTCAAGAAAATATGACAGGTTTCAGTGTATTGAAAGTATACGGACGCGAAAAAGAAACATTGGAAGGATTCAAAAAAGTAAATCACAGCTTGAAATACTTTGGGTTCCGCGCAGCGTTCATTTCTGGGTTGATGATGCCATTAGTTCAACTAACTGCCTATGCTACTTATATTGGTATGGCTGTTCTAGGAAGTTTCTATGTTATTACTGGGGCGATCGTTGTTGGTCAACTTCAGGCATTCATCCAATATATTTGGCAAATCAGCCAGCCGATGGGGAACGTGACCCAATTGTCTTCTGTTTTGCAAAGTGCATCAGCGGCAACAAAACGTGTATTCGAGATTTTAGATGAGCCAGAAGAAAAAGAAAACAAAGTAGATGTTTCACTGCCAGAAACGATTTTAGGAGATGTGACATTCGATCATGTCGATTTTGCGTATGATCCGAAGAAACCATTGATTCAAGATTTGAACTTTGAAGTGAAAGCAGGTCAAACCGTGGCTGTCGTCGGTCCGACCGGTGCCGGCAAGACGACCTTGATCAATCTATTGATGCGTTTTTACGACGTAGACAAAGGAGCTATCAGGATCGACGGGATTGATACCAAATCAATGAGCCGCAGTGACGTCCGTTCGCTATTTGGTATGGTCTTACAAGATGCATGGCTCTATCAAGGAACGATTGCCGATAATATCCGTTTCGGAAAGCTTGATGCGACAGATTATGAAGTAGTAGATGCTGCAAAAACAGCAAACGTAGACCATTTTATCCGGACAATGCCAGATGGATATGAGATGCCCATAAATGCTGAGGGAGACAATGTGTCTTTAGGACAAAAACAGTTACTGACGATTGCCCGAGCAGTGGTTTCAGATCCTAAAATTTTGATTTTGGATGAAGCGACAAGTTCAGTAGACACTCGTTTAGAAGCGTTGATTCAAAAAGCGATGGATCGCGTGATGGAGGGGCGGACAAGTTTTGTCATTGCTCACCGTTTATCGACGATACGCGATGCAGATCTGATTCTAGTGATGGATCAAGGTCAGATCATTGAAAAAGGAACACATGAGAGTTTATTGGCACAAGGCGGATTTTATGAAAAACTGTATAACAGCCAATTTGCTGAGGAAGCAGGATAAATCATAGAAGGATAAAACAGTTTGAAACTTATTTTTTGTTCTCCTTTCTTGATAATGGTAAAGTAAGGTTATCAAAAAAAGTGAGGGCACGGAGATGGAACAGTTTTTAAATGAAAAAATCACTGAAGCCAAAAGAGAAATTGATCGTTTAACGCACGTCTGTCAGACAAAACCACTTGATTCAGCTGATTTTTTTGAAAATGAGTTTCAAATCGAACGTTTGGCAGCACAAATCGAAGTGTACGAATTAGTTTTGAAGAAAGTAATAGAAGAAAATATAGAGGTACAATAAACAGGTAAAACGTCAGTTTACCAGATAGCGCAAATAGGCATCTGGACTGAGCAGGTTTTACCTGTTTTTTTCTTATAAAATAAATATATGCTATGATACATTTATTCAATAGGATTAGTTTCTACAAAAAACGAAAGGAGAAAATAGAGATGGAACGGTTTATAGCATCAAATGCTACAGTGATTGGTGACGTGACATTGTCAGAAGATGTGACGATCTGGTATCAAGCAGTTTTACGCGGGGACAGTAATTGGATAAAAGTAGGACAAAGAACGAATATCCAAGATGGTACAATCGTCCATGTCGATCATGATGCACCTGTGGATATTGCGGAGAATGTGACGGTAGGACATCAGTGCATGCTACATGGCTGTACAATCGAAAAAGGGGCGCTGATCGGGATGGGAACCACGATATTGAATCATGCGGTTATTGGTGAGAATAGTTTGATTGGTGCTGGATCATTAGTAACAGAAGGAAAAGTTATTCCTCCTAATGTCTTGGCGTTTGGTCGCCCAGCTAAAGTGATCCGACCTTTAACAAAAGAAGAAATCCAAAAAAACAAAGAAAACATCCAGCATTATGTCGAAATAGGTCGGATGCATGCGCAAGGAAAATTCAAGGAGCAAAGATAGGCAGTAGCATCCATAAAAATAAAAAAAGGATGGTCAGTTTGAGCTGGCCATCCTTTTTTTGGTTTAGATAAGAGAGCTTAAAAAGCTTCCTTTGAAACAGATTAATTTAATGAAGAACTGTTTTCCATGACTTCATCAATCAATCCATATGCTTTTGCTTGTTCAGCTGTCATATAGTTGTCACGGTCTGTATCTTTTTCAATCACTTCAAGCGGTTGGCCAGTGCGTTCAGCTAAAATTTTGTTTAAGCGTTCGCGTGTTTGTAAAATATGACGTGCCGCAATTTCGATTTCGGTTGCTTGACCTTGAGCGCCGCCAAGAGGTTGATGGATCATAATCTCAGCATTTGGTAAAGCAAATCGTTTCCCTTTTGTACCAGCTGTCAGCAAGAAGCTTCCCATTGAAGCAGCCATACCCATAACGATTGTTTGGACATCAGCTTTGACAAAGTTCATTGTGTCGTAGATAGCCATACCTGCTGTAACTGAACCACCAGGAGAATTGATATAAAGATAGATATCTTTTTCAGAATCTTGAGCATCTAAGAAAAGCAATTGGGCGATGATCGAATTAGCAAGATCATCAGTTACTTGGCCGCTTAACATGATGATACGGTCTTTCAATAAACGTGAGTAGATATCATAAGCTCTTTCGCCTCGTGATGATTGTTCAATGACTGTAGGAATTAAATTCATAATAGAGTTCCTCCTTGGTTTCGTTTAGAAATAGTGTACCATAATTTAGTTTCTAATACCTAAAAAGTAGTATACATTTTTGGTCAAAAAAGGTCAAATAAAAAACTTAGGCAAATTAGTCGCATAAACCTGCTTTATGGTATGATAAGCAGAGAAGCAAAACAAGGAGGAACAACAGATTGATAGTTGGTATTACCGGTCTTATCGGCGTGTTGACGGGTGCTGTAGTTGTCTATATCGGCATGATACTGCAAATGCGTCACTTGGAAAATAAAGAACAGCGTAGACGTGAATTGGAATTGAAAGTCAAAGAAATCGAGACGCTGAACCAATTAAATAAAAAGATCAACGAGATCTTGCAAAAACGGACGACGCTGATGGAAGAATATGTCAGCTTTGATGCATTCGATGATTGTTATATCACGATTGACGATTTTGCATATCTCCAATCATTTTCAGCGCAGAATAGTTTTTATCTGCCAAATTATATTTTAGACGAGCTGTTTAAGAACATCTCCCATCGAAAAGTGATTTTATCTCCAGATGAAACAATGAAGATTGGTGGATATGCTTATAAAGGTGGACGCGTGATTTTAGAGAATTTTACGGATAGTTTGACTGAAATGATCAATGAAAAAAAAGCACAGTTGAAGACTATGACGCGCCAGCCGATTGGTTTCTTCTCGAAAGATGATGTTTGGAGCTGATATTTTGAAGTATTGCCGTTGCACATGAGAGCGTGGCAATGCTTTCTTTTTTTCTTAATGATACAATAGAATTGAACGGAGTGAAGAAAGATGTTACAAATCTATGCTCATCGCGGAAGCAGCGGTACCCACCCAGAAAATACGCTTCCTGCATTTGCAGAAGCTGTACGAGTGGGTGCAGATGGTATCGAACTAGATGTTCATCTAAGCAAAGATGGTTATTTGATCGTTATGCATGATGAAGAAGTGGATCGGACGACTAACGGTAAAGGGCTGATTCGAGAAAAAACATTGGAAGAACTCAAAAAATTGAATGCAGGAGGCAAATTCAGCAAAGAATTTCCAGCAGCTAAAGTCCCTGAATTGAAAGAAGTTTTAGGACTGCTTCTCCAAAAAAATTACCGAGGGATGCTAATGATTGAAATTAAAACTGATCAGTATGAATATCCCGGTATCGAAGAAAAATTAGCCGAAACATTAAAAAGCAGAGATTGGCCTTTTCAACATGCATATTGCAGCTTTCATTTGGCTTCTTTGGAAAAAATCGCGTTATTGGAACCAGAGATACAGCTGGACTTATTGATGAGTACTTCTGATAAAAAGATCCAACTAGCAGCAGAAACCCCTTATATAGAAGGAGTACATCCAAAAAATACTTGGTTGTTCGAACATCCTGTCCAGGCAGCTGATTTTCCAAAAGCAATTCGTGCATGGACGATCAATGATGAAGAAGAAATGGCCAAATGTCAAGAACTCAAAATAGATGGAATAATAACTGATTTTCCGGAGAAAGCTCTTCGGTGGAAACAATCAACGAAAAGTAGGTAAAATATGGAAAAAGTATTAGTGATCGTCGGTCCGACAGCAGTCGGTAAAACAGCGCTAAGTGTGGAACTCGCACAACTATTTAGAGGAGAGATCATCAGCGGTGATTCATTGCAAATCTATAAAAATCTGGATATCGGTACAGCAAAAATCAAAGAAGAAGAGATGAATGATGTTCCGCATCATTTGATTGATGTGATCGAACCTACTCAACATTACTCAGCCGCTGATTTTCAGCGTTCAGGTCGACAATTGATTACTGAGATTGCGAACCGAGAGCATCTACCTATCATAGCTGGTGGCACGGGTCTGTATATCCAATCTCTTCTATACGATTACCAGTTAGGGGCGACAGAAGAAGCGAATCCTGAGATTAGAAAAAAGTATGAAACGTTAGCCGAGACAATTGGTTCCAAAGCGTTATGGAATCAGTTGAAAGAAAAAGACCCGGCAGCTGCTGAGAAAATCCACTGGAACAATCAGCGCAAAGTGATAAGAGCTCTGGAAGTTTTGGAGACGACAGGGCATAGTATCACGGCACCTAAAGAAGAGCCAAAGCGTTTATATGATTACCTCATGATTGGGTTAGATACGAAGCGTGATGTCCTGTATGATCGAATCAATCATAGAGTCGATTTGATGCTAGCAGAAGGCTTGGTAGCAGAAGCACGTAAGGTATATGAGCTTGGAGAAGTCCAAGCCAGTCAAGGGATTGGATATAAAGAATTTTTTCCTTATTTTGAAGGGAAAGAAACATTGGAAGAAGCAACAGAACAAGTCAAATTACATTCGAGAAGATACGCGAAACGTCAGTTAACGTGGTTTCGGAACCGTTTGGATGCACAGTGGTTTGATCTTATAAGTGAGCCAAATCAAAAAAGTCAGATTGAGCAAACAATCAAAAAATGGCTGGAGGCGGAATAAAATGGAAGAAAAAGTAATCATCGTAGGGGTAGAAACCGAAGCAAACCAGCGTTACTTTTCAGAGTCAATGGAAGAGCTAGTTCAGCTGACGAACACCGCATCAGGAGAAGTCGTATTCACAATTACACAGAAGAGACCACAAGTAGATCGGCAAACGATTATCGGGAAAGGGAAATTACAAGAATTAGTTCAACAAGCAGATGCGCATGAAGCAGATTTGATCATCTTTAATCATGAACTGACTCCGAGACAGAGTCAACTGATTACGGATGCTGTTGGCCTTCCGGTGATTGATCGAGTACAGCTGATCCTAGATATTTTTGCGATGCGTGCTCGTTCGAAAGAAGGAAAGCTGCAAGTTGAACTTGCTCAGTTAGAATATCTTCTGCCTCGTTTAGTGGGGCAAGGGAAAACATTGTCTCGTCTTGGTGGTGGGATTGGAACAAGAGGACCAGGTGAAACAAAGTTAGAAACAGACCGCCGACATATACGGAATAAAATTTTTGCTGTTAAGAAAGAATTGAAAGAAGTAGAAGCCCATCGAGAGCGCAATCGTCAAAAAAGAAAAAACAGTGAGATTTTTCAGATTGGTCTTATAGGCTACACGAATGCTGGAAAATCAACCATCTTGAATTTATTGACACAAGCGGATACTTATTCAAAAGATCAGTTGTTTGCAACGTTAGATCCATTGACTAAAAGATGGCGTTTTGCTGAAGGATTTGAGATTACAGTAACAGATACCGTCGGGTTCATCCAAGATCTGCCTACGCAACTGATCGATGCTTTCCATTCTACGCTAGAAGAAAGTCAGAATATGGATCTTTTGTTGCATGTAGTCGATGCCAGTTCTCCAGATCGCATTTTACAGGAGCAGACTGTACTAAAATTGATGGATGAATTGAATATGAAAGAAATGCCGATACTGACTGTTTACAATAAGGCAGACCAGATTGATCCAGCGATGTTTACGCCCACATTATTCCCTAATGTCTTGATTTCTGCTCAAACGAAAGAAGGGAAGACGGCATTGATCGAAGCAATCAAGCGTCAACTGATGGAACTGATGACACCTTATACACTGTCTGTGCCAAGCAATGAAGGACAGAAATTAAGTGAGTTGAGAAGACAAACGATGGTTTTGGACGAAGCCTACATGGAAGAATCAAACGAGTATGAAGTGAGAGGCTTTGCAAAAAATGATTCAAAATGGTTGAGAAAAAGCAAATAAAATTTTGTTTTTTTACAATAAAAATCACTGAGAAAGAATAGCATAGTACAATAAAAGTAAAAGGTATCTGGTACGAAAATCAACTAGATACCTTTTTTTGCGTTCATGTTTTTTGTTATTTTATAAAAAAATAGAGGTCTTATGTTAGAAAACCTAACATATGCAGTTGACAATATTTTTTTTAATTGGTACACTTTAGCCAACTTATAAAACGAAAGGGGACGTCTGATGGGAGAAAAGGAATTGCGCCGATCTATGTCCGTATTTCCAATTGGTACAGTTATGAAGCTGACTGATTTATCTGCTCGGCAAATTCGCTACTATGAAGAACAAGATTTAGTTCATCCGGAACGAAGTGAAGGAAATCGCCGCATGTATTCGTTGAATGATATCGATATGCTGCTTGAGATCAAAGATTATCTTTCAGACGGGTTAAACATGGCTGGGATCAAACGTGTATACGAAATGGCACAGGCGAAAAAACAAGAAGCAAAAAGCAAGAAGCCGTTGACAGATCATGACGTTCGACAAATTTTTCGTGATGAGATTTTGGCGCAAGGTGGGTTAAGCAAAACAGGTCATTATCAGTCGCAAGGATTGCAAAGACAATTCTTTGACTGAATAAATTAAAAAAGGAAGAGGGATACCATGGTAAAGAAACAGATAACAGGTGAAGAGATCAAACGAATCATTGAGGAAGAAAATGTACGATTTTTACGATTGATGTTCACAGACATCTTAGGTACGATTAAAAATGTAGAAGTTCCAGTGAGCCAGATCGACAAAGTGTTAGAAAACAAAATGATGTTTGACGGTTCTTCGATTGAAGGATTTGTTCGAATTGAAGAAAGCGATATGTATTTGTATCCAGATCTCTCCACTTGGATGATCTTCCCATGGGAAAGTGCTCATGGAAAAGTTGCTCGTTTAATTTGTGATATCTATAATCCAGATGGGACACCATTTGCCGGTGATCCTCGTGGGAATTTGAAACGAGCATTGAAAGACATGCGCGACCTTGGTTTTACCTCTTTCAATTTAGGACCTGAACCAGAATTTTTCTTATTTAAATTAGACGAAGACGGTGGGATCACAACGACCTTGAATGATAAAGGTGGTTATTTTGATTTTGCACCAACAGATTTAGGTGAAAATTGCCGCCGTGACATCGTGTTGGAATTAGAAAGCTTAGGCTTTGAAGTAGAAGCTTCACATCATGAAGTAGCGCCAGGACAGCATGAAATTGACTTTAAATATGCGGATGTAGTAGATGCTTGTGATAATATCCAAACCTTCAAGCTCGTTGTCAAAACGATTGCACGCAAGCACGGACTTCACGCAACTTTCATGCCGAAACCGTTATTTGGAATCAATGGTTCTGGTATGCATTGCAATATGTCTTTATTCAATGATGAAGGAAATGTCTTCTATGATAAAGACGGTGAATTGGAACTAAGTGAAACAGCGTATCATTTCTTAGGCGGTTTGCTGAAACATGCTCGTGCCTATACAGCCGTTTGCAATCCAACAGTCAATTCTTATAAACGTCTCGTTCCAGGTTATGAAGCGCCTGTTTATGTCGCATGGAGCGGTCGTAATCGTTCGCCATTAGTACGTGTACCAGAATCTCGCGGTTTGTCCACACGTCTGGAATTGCGTTCAGTTGATCCATCTGCAAACCCATACTTGGCAATGGCAGTATTATTGCAAGCAGGACTAGACGGTATCCGTAATCAGATCACACCGCCAGCCGCTGTTGACCGTAACATTTATGTCATGGATGAGGAAGAAAGAGAAGCTGCACATATCCAAGACTTACCTTCAACTATCCATAATGCTATCAAGGAATTACGTAAGGATAATGTAATGATTGATGCATTAGGACAACATATCTTCTCAAATTTTGTTGAAGCAAAACGTCTCGAATGGGCGGCATTCAGACAAACTGTTTCCGAGTGGGAAAGAGAACAATATCTAGAACTTTATTAAAAGAGGAATGCCGTGAATTAGAGGTTGTGAAATCAGCGGTTTGACCTGAGTATTAGAGAAACAAACGGCAAAATAGTTCCTCATATTTTGCCGTTTTTTGAGCTAATACCGAGGGTCAGCTGATTGAACACCGTTTATCAAGAGGTTGTGAAAAAGACGTTTAGTTTCGAGTATTAAGAAAAATTTTGTGAAAATGGTTCCTCAAATTTTTGCATAAATTTGGCTTAATACCGAGAAACTGGCTTTTGAACACCGTTTATTTAGAAATAAAGGGGGCACGACGTTTGTCGCACCTCCTTATTTTTTATCTATTGTTTCACTTAAAATTTTTCAGTAAAGATTTCCTGATTTGCTTAAGTTTAACGTTAGCTATGTTTATCTAAAGCCTATTATGTGGGTTAAATTTTTTTGCACTCATAAAGGACTTAAGAAATAATTTCTCAAAGGATATCGAAAAAGAAAAATTGTAAGCGGATAGCCTTCATTTGAGTACTTGACTTTCCCTCAGTCAGCTTGTATTATACACCTTGGGCACCCTTTTAAAGGGTCAGAAGTTTACAGAAATTTCGGCTCCCTATTCTTATTGAAGAATAGGGAGCTTTGTTTATTTTCTGAGACTTTTCCTGCACATAAATTAAAAAGGAGTTTTTGAACTTATGACAAAATATATTTTTGTGACCGGCGGTGTCGTTTCATCAATCGGAAAAGGGATTGTTGCAGCTTCTTTAGGACGCTTATTGAAAAACCGCGGCTTAAAAGTAACTATCCAAAAATTTGATCCATACATCAATGTGGATCCAGGGACGATGAGCCCATATCAGCACGGAGAAGTATTCGTAACAGATGATGGTGCTGAAACAGATTTGGATCTGGGCCACTACGAACGTTTTATTGACATCAATTTGAACAAATACTCCAACGTGACGACAGGAAAAATCTATTCTGAAGTTTTGCGTAAAGAACGTAAGGGCGAATACTTGGGAGCAACAGTTCAAGTTATTCCTCATATTACAAATGAGATCAAAGAAAAAATCATGCGAGCAGCTAAAATGACTGATTCAGATGTGATCATTACAGAAGTAGGAGGAACAGTAGGGGATATAGAATCTTTGCCATTCCTTGAAGCACTTCGTCAAATGAAGGCAGATGTCGGTACAGATAATGTTATGTATATCCATACAACATTGATCCCTTACTTGAAAGCTGCTGGAGAAATGAAAACTAAACCAACGCAGCACAGTGTAAAAGAGCTACGCGGTTTAGGTATCCAACCGAATATTTTGGTGGTACGTACAGAGCAACCTGTTTCTCAAAGCGTGAAAAACAAATTGGCACAATTTTGTGATGTCGAGCCAGAAGCAGTCATCGAGTCGCCAGATGTAGATACACTTTACTCCATCCCGTTAGTTTTACAAGCACAAGGAATGGATCAAATCGTTTGCGACCATTTGAAATTAGATACACCAGAAGCAGACATGACAGAATGGAAAGAATTAGAAGAACGTGTCTTGAACTTGAAGAAAAAAGTACGGATCGCACTTGTCGGTAAATACGTCGAGTTACCAGATGCATATATCTCAGTAGTTGAAGCATTGAAACATTCTGGATTCGCCTATAATTCAGATATCGAGATCGATTGGATCAAAGCACAAGAATTAACGAGAGAAAATGTAGAAGAACGTTTGAAAGATGCAGATGGAATCTTAGTTCCTGGCGGTTTCGGCGATCGCGGAGTAGAAGGGAAAATCGAAGCAATTCGTTATGCTCGCGAAAATGACGTTCCATTTTTAGGGATTTGTCTTGGTATGCAGATGGCTTGTGTCGAATTTGCACGTAACGTCGTTGGGTTGGAAGATGCGGCATCAGCTGAAACGAATCCAGATACAGCAAACAACATTATTGATTTAATGGCTGATCAGGAAAACATCGAGAATTTGGGTGGAACTTTACGCCTTGGATTATACCCATGTAAAATCAAAAAAGGAACGAAGACGGCTGAAGCATATGATGGAGCTGATGTTGTGCAAGAACGTCACCGTCACCGCTATGAGTTCAACAACAAATATCGTCAAATGTTTGAAGAACAAGGACTAGTCTTTTCAGGTGTCTCACCAGACAACCGTTTAGTAGAAATCGTAGAACTGCCAGAGAAGAAATTCTTTGTGGGATGCCAATTCCACCCAGAATTGATTTCTCGTCCAAATCGTCCGCAAAAATTAATCAAAGCATTTGTCGGAGCATCATTAGCAGATCATGAAACAAAATAATTTTTTAGCTTGATAGAAAGAGAAAAGTAGCAAGAGAAGGGGATAAGCAATTTTCTTGTTACTTTTCTCTTTTTCTGATTTGTTATTATTTATAGGAAAAAAGATAGGAAGTAAAAGACTTTTTTTGAGTAAAGAGCGATTAAGCATTTTATTTTTTGCAAAAAACTTCTTGAAAATTTTCATTTTCATTGATTTTAGTAGAAAACTACCGAAATGTTTGGTAAAATAGGGTCGTTGGTTAAGAATTGTCTTAACAAATTTAGTTTTACAAAACTTAGGAGGAATTTTATTATGCCAGTAGTATCAGGAGCTGAATTTTTAAAAGCTGCTCGTAAAGGCGGTTACGCTGTCGGCGGGTTCAACACAAACAACTTGGAATGGACTCAAGCAATTCTTGAAGCGGCTGAAGCAAAACAAGCACCAGTACTTATCCAAACATCAATGGGTGCAGCTAAATACATGGGTGGTTACAAAATCTGTAAAGATTTGATCACTGATTTAGTTGAAGCAATGAACATCACTGTTCCAGTTGCTATCCACTTAGACCATGGTGACTATGAAGCTGCTTTGGAATGTATCGAACTAGGCTACACTTCAGTAATGTTCGATGGTTCACATCTACCATTCGAAGAAAACTTGAAATTAGCTAAAGACGTTGTTGAAAAAGCACACGCAAAAGGTATCTCAGTTGAATGTGAAGTTGGTTCAATCGGCGGAGAAGAAGACGGAATCATCGGTAACGGTGAATTAGCTGACATCGAAGAATGCAAACAAATGGTTGCTACAGGTATCGACTACTTAGCTTGCGGTATCGGTAACATCCACGGTCAATATCCAGAAAACTGGAAAGGATTAGCATTTGACCACTTACAAGCAATTGCTGATGCTGTAGGTCCAGACATGCCTTTAGTATTACATGGCGGATCAGGTATTCCTCAAGATCAAATCGAAAAAGCTATCTCAATGGGTATCTCAAAAGTAAATGTTAACACTGAATTCCAATTATCATTTGCTGCAGCTACTCGTAAATATATCGAAGCTGGTAAAGATAAAGAAGGTAAAGGATTCGACCCTCGTAAATTATTAGCTCCAGGTAAAGCAGCAATCGTTGAAGATGCGAAAGCTCATATCGACTGGTTTGGTTCAGCTAACAAAGCGTAAGCATCCACATAACAGATACGATGTATAGGAATGGAGAACGACTTTTGAAGTCGTTCTCCATTCTTTTTTACTTAAAACGGCAGACCATGCTCGTTTCTTTTTTTTATCTATGATAAAATACAAGCATATCCATGAAAAAAGATTAATAAACAAGGTGGAAACAGATGAAAAAAATCGTAATCAAAGGAAACCGACCTTTAGCTGGCGAAGTAACGATCAGCGGTGCAAAAAATAGTGCAGTCGCATTGATTCCAGCTGCAATCTTAGCTGATTCCCCAGTGATCTTGGAAGGTGTGCCGGACATACAAGATGTTCATTCATTAATTGAAATTTTAGAGATTATGGGCGCAACGGTCCATTTTTCCAACAACATACTAGAAATTGACCCTCGAGAAATCGTATCGGTTCCGATGCCGCACGGAAAAATCAATAGTTTGCGTGCGTCTTATTATTTTATGGGAACACTGCTTGGTAAATTTGGGGAAGCGGTGGTAGGCCTGCCAGGAGGCTGTTATTTAGGTCCTAGACCGATTGATCTACACGTCAAAGGATTTGAAGCTCTAGGTGCTGAAGTGACAAATGAACATGGTGCCATGTATTTACGGACAGAAAATGAAGGGTTGCATGGCAATCGGATTTTTATGGACGTGGTTTCAGTCGGAGCTACAATCAATGTGATGTTAGCTGCTGTAAAAGCAAAGGGACAGACAGTAATTGAAAACGCTGCACGAGAACCGGAAATCATCGATGTGGCAACTTTACTGAATAATATGGGGGCAAAAGTTCGAGGAGCGGGTACAGATGTGATCCGTATCGAAGGAGTCGAAGCATTACATGGCTGTCGTCATTTCATGATTCCTGACCGTATCGAAGCAGGAACCTATCTGGCATTAGCAGCTGCAGCAGGAAAAGGTATCAAAGTGAAAAATGTGATTTTTGAACATTTGGAAAGTTTTATAGCAAAATTGCAGGAAATTGGCGTCCATATGAAAATCAGCGAAGATGAAATCGAAGTTTACCCCTCAAAAGAATTAAAAGCCGCAAATATCATGACCTATCCTTATCCAGGATTTGCCACAGATCTGCAGCAACCACTCACTGCGTTGCTATTGATGACCGCAGGCACTTCAGAAATCATCGATACGATCTATGCGAAACGGGTGAATCACGTGCCTGAATTAGCTCGAATGGGCGCTGATATTACCGTGGAAGGAAATATGATCATCGTGAATGGTCCAAATAAACTTCACGGAACAGAAGTCGTGGCTTCCGATCTTCGGGCAGGTGCTTGTTTAGTGATTGCCGGACTATTAGCAGAAGGAACAACGACGATTTATAACGTAGATTATATCTTACGCGGTTATGATCATATTATCGAGAAACTAACAGCCTTAGGGGCATCAATCGAAATGATAGAGGAAGTGGGAGCTGAATGAGCGATTATTTGACAATGGCAGAACTAGAGAACAAAACGTTAAAAGAAGTTTATAGTTATGCCAAAGAATTTAAAATTCCTTATTACAGTAAGATGAACAAAAAGGAATTATCTCTAGCTGTGATTCGTGCACAAGCTGAGAAACAAGGATTTTATTATATGGAAGGGATATTAGATATCGTTGGTCAAGATGGTTACGGTTTTTTACGGCCAATCAATTATGGACCAAGTGCAGAAGATATCTATATTTCTGCCTCACAAATCAGACGATTCAGTTTGAGAAATGGGGACAAAGTGGCAGGAAAAGCCCGTCCGCCTAAAGAATCGGAACGTTATTATGGTTTGATGCACGTGGAAAGCGTTAATGGAAAAGATCCGGAAGAAGCAAAAGAACGTCCGCATTTTCCAGCCTTAACACCTCTTTATCCGCAAAGACAGCTTCAACTGGAAACAACACCGCAAAGACTATCTACCCGAATGATCGATATCTTCTCTCCAATCGGTTTTGGTCAGCGTGGATTGATCGTCGCACCACCAAAAGCAGGGAAAACTTCTGTATTAAAAGAAATCGCAAATGGTATCACCGAAAACTATCCGGAAGTAGAATTGATCGTTCTGCTGATTGATGAACGTCCGGAAGAAGTAACGGATTTAGAACGAAGCGTGAAAGGCGACGTGGTATCTTCTACATTTGATCTGCAGCCGCAAAACCATACTCGAGTTTCTGAATTAGTATTGGAACGTGCAATGCGTTTAGTCGAAGATAAACGAGATGTCGTTATCTTGATGGATAGTATTACTAGACTTGCTCGGGCCTATAACTTAGTCGTTCCACCAAGCGGACGTACATTGAGTGGCGGGATTGACCCAGCCGCATTGTATAAACCTAAGAAATTTTTCGGGGCGGCAAGAAACATCGAAGAAGGTGGCAGTTTGACGATTTTAGCGACCGCTTTAGTCGATACAGGAAGCCGCATGGATGACGTGATCTATGAAGAATTCAAAGGAACTGGAAATCTAGAATTACAACTTTCACGCGAGTTATCCGAACGTCGGATCTTCCCAGCCATCGATATCAAAAAATCAGGTACCCGAAAAGAAGAATTATTGATGCCAAGTGAAGAACTAGAAGAAATTTGGAAACTTCGAAAAAATATGACTGGAGATTCATTAGAATATACGGAACAACTGATCCGCTTTTTGCGTAAAACAAAAAACAATCAGCAATTTTTCAAAGAATTTCAAGATGTCTCCTTTGGTAAAAAAAATCCGACCAGAAATCTGAAAAGATAATTGCAACCTTGACTGAAACATGTTAAGATGTTAATGTTGTAAATCGACAAATCAACTCTGGTTCAGCAAATGGAGCAGGGCAAAGGAGCGAAAAAATCATGAAAGAAAACATCCATCCAGATTACCACCCAGTAGTATTCATGGATTCAACAACTGGTTTCAAATTCTTGTCAGGTTCAACAAAAACTTCACAAGAAACAGTTGAATGGGAAGACGGTAATACATACCCAGTCATCCGTGTCGAAGTAACTTCTGACTCACATCCATTCTACACTGGACGTCAAAAATTCACACAAGCAGACGGACGTGTGGACCGTTTCAACAAAAAATACGGTCTCAAAGACGCAAACGCTGCGGAATAATAAAAACGCTGATAACTCAACGTTTAGCAGACTATCCGATAGGGATAGTCTGTTTTTTTCGTTTTTGACCATAATGAATAGATGGATATCGTTACTCAAAAATGGGTGGGATACAGTAAATTTTTTCGAATTTTATTAAATCAAATTTAAATTCATTGATTAAACTATCCATCTCTAATAATTCTAGTCCTTGTAAAATTTTCATTATTCGTTTTCGTCCTTTGATGCTATCTCCTTCTATATGACAGATTAATGCCTTATAAAATTGAATGGATATCTGAGTATCTTTTGCAAACAATAATCTATGATGAGTAGCTTCAAATTTTTGTAAGTATTGTTTAGAAAAGTGAATATTTTTGCGTTCTAACATTAAAAGAAAAGCATTATTATAAAGACTGGATAATATCGGATGAAATATTTCAAAATCGTTGTATTTTTCAATTTTGCGTTCGATTTCTGTAAGCCTTTGGGAAATATAGTTTGTATCAAAAAGAAATAGTAATGAGCTAAAACTGATCATTTCAAATCTTCCCCACTCATTTACTTTTTCTAAATAATTGGCAAAGTGATCCAAGTGTTCTTTATCATTTTTATTCAGCTTACGTTTTTCTATGGGCAGAGTATACCAATCAAAAGTTTTTATGACTAAATAGTTGCGAATATCAACAATGTCTCGTGTAGTATTTGCTTTTTTTCGAATGATTTCTAAAGTATACTTCCGTGATCCTCTATTCTCTCTAGTAGCTTTAATAAAATCTTTTATCTTTTTATTTTTCTTTCGTATGCTATCAAATTCTAGATATAAGACAAATTCATCCATGGTTATATTCAATTTATCAAGAAATTCCAATAAAATAACAAAAGGTATGCTATTTTTTTCAGTTTCATATCTAGATAATGTATTTCTTGTTGTTATATTGTGAGCTAATTTTTTTTGAGAGATACCTCTTTCTACACGCAATTTCTTAAGCAATTCCCCACTATCCATATCACCGCTCCGTTCTTTTATAATTGTTATGCGCAAATTAATCACAAAATGAAAATAATACGTATTTTTAATCATAATAACATAGTAGATAAAATAAAAACACGGGAGGTGTGTATTTAATATTGAAAATCGGGGATAGGTTGTTATTTGGGTGGTGGATAGATTGTCGATCGATTATTTATCCCAGTTCTAAATGTTTCTGCAAGCAAAGTAGTTAATTCTAAGACAACAAATGAAAAAATGATTTCAGATTTTACGGATGAAAAATTAGATATATTCACGAAGTTGTTTGATATTACGGAAACTACAAAGTTAGTAAGTACAATAGTAACTAATGATATGAAGTCAAGATTTCAAATGAATTACGCAATAGAAATATGATTATTCATGTACCAAAAAGCTCATTGGATTTAACAAACGCAAAAGTTCTACAAGTTACAGAAAATTCAAAGGATTTTTATACGATCACAGTGCCCATAGTAGGCGATGACTATAATTTATTTAGTAATTTGACGGTTACTTATAGTCAGAATGGAGAAAATGAAAGATATCAAGAAACTATTATTAGTCGAGGGTTGAACAATAAAATTCAAATTGAATCTTATGTAAACGGTAAATTGATGAAATCTGATTTACTTAATGAAGAGTTTTTATCTAACGAGCAAATTAAGAAGGACATGCAAAATGTACAAAAACAAGGAGCTTTGTTACCTCAGAGTAGAGGTGTTGCTGCTAAAATTGCTTGTATTGTTGTTGTTCTTGGTATTAGTAAATACGTTGCGACTATCATTGCAGGAGCTTGTGTTGGTTCGTGCCCAGCTATACCAGTTATTTGTGCTGCTTGTATTGGAGGTTTCGTAGCTTTAGGCACTGGGACGATGAGTTCTGTAGTGGCTTGTTTTAAACTTTGATTGGATTGATGAGATGTGAAAAAGTCGATTAAAACTAGCAGAATAATTATATCGTTTCTATGTCTCTTTGTAGTAGCATTCTCGTTGATTTTTTTTCAAACGGGCAGATTTGGTATGAATAATATTCTACCTGAGATAAAGACAGAAGTGTTAAAATCAAAGCTTGAAGGTTCTGATACTTTCTGATTATATGTAGGTAGACCGACTTGCATTCAATGCCAAGAAATTGAACCTACCCTTCGAAACATATTAAAAAGTGTAGGAGTAAAAGCCAGCTACTATAGAACTGATATAGCTCGAAACGAAGATGAAAAGAGCTTAGAGGAAGTAGCTAAAAAGCTTGATTTAACTGTAGTACCCTCATTATTAATGATTTCTAAAGGTGTTTTAGTTGATAGATTAGATGGTGTTTACACTGAAAAAGCTATTTCTGAATTTTTAGAAAATAATAAAACTATTTTTGAGGAGGATGCATAGTTGTTTATCCCTATATATAGCATGATACTTCTAGGCTTATTTTTAGTATTTTGTCTTTACGCTCTGAAAATACTTCAAAAAAATAATGATGATACGCGACGACAAATAGCACAATTAAGAAAAGATATTGAGTTGATCTTGGAAAAAATTAGGGAAAATAATTAAAATGGTGGATTTACGTTACTTAGAGAATTATTCTAAGCAAGTGCTTTTGTTAGCGGTTTCGTTTGCCTATGGATACTTTGTCAGTCCTAGCGAATTAAAATTAAGTAATTTCAATTTTCGTACATTGACAAATGAGTGCGAGAACAAATTTATTTTTAGCTTATCTACGGATAGTCAAACTATTGATAGGTTATCCAAAGCATATGGACAAAAGTATCTAAACTTGGATTTTCTTGAAAATCAAGGGAAAACTTCATGGTGTGCAGCATACGCTACTACAGCTATTATCCGTTATCAAACTAGGAAAAGTTTTCCTACTGCACGACAGATGATGACAACTTTGTATCCAAGTTCATCCAATTTAGCAGATGAATCTGCCTCAAATATCCAATGTATTAGCTACGCTAATTCTTATGGATTTCATAGTATTTCAAATAGATGGGGGACAGCTACAGCAGAAGGAACGATGCTTGAAATTAATGCGAATCGGCCATATTGGGTATCTGCGCTAAAACAAACTAGAGGGAAGGATAGGCATGCGTTTGTTGTTAGAGGGTACGCTAACTTTGATTTTTATAAAACGATTTCCGTATGGAATCCATGGAGTAATTCAAGCTATGGATATGATCTACTGGACCCTTCCAGTCATTTGATTAGTACTCATGGGGTGGTATTCAAACAAGATTCAGGATTATTTTCTTGGCATTATCTATAAATAGCATTAGGGGTGTTAGGAGTGAAGTATAAAAAAATTTCTTCTCTTATTCTAGTAACAATATTATTATGTACGGCTTGTTCTTCTCCCGCTAGTCAACCGAAGAAAAAAGAACTAGAATTATCAAAGGAAGAATGGGAGCAGCTAACTTTTTTTTGTGGAGAATGGGTATATACGGGAGATGAATCAATGTGGACAATCAACATTGATAAACATTCAATAGACATTTCGTATGATAAACACCAGTTTAATGGTGCTTTCACAGGCATAAAAGTAAATGATGGGTTGACGATATATTGTGAAGATAATCAATGGGCCTACACATTGGATAAGAGAGATGATGAGCGTATATTCGTTATACGCAGTAAGCTAGATTCTGGAACGACTTCAAATGCGATGGGAATAGAGTTAATAAAAAAGTAAAGAAATTAGAATAATTATAAATGAGAGCAAATTTAAGAGTTTGCTATAAGACAAGTGATAAAAACACCTTATATTAACAAAATGAAGAGGGGTTATTTCGAAGTAAAAAACCATTTACCTAAAAATAGAAAACAAGCAGACCGGCTTGCCGTTTTAGTTACACAGCAAAAAATCGCACATAAATTCATGCATCAAGCCATTGCTTTTCATGAAATCGATTATCTGGTGACAAGTAACGAACTGGCAAAAGAACAGTATGAGAAAGTAAAGGAACACCATATCGAATGTCTGTATGGATGAATTATTGCGTGAATATTCTAAGGTGTTTTCCCATTTTTTCATTTTCTTAGATAGGACCTTATCTTTGCTCGCTTCTCTTAGCCGATGGTATAATAACGAAAAGGTTATCTTGTTAGATAACCTTACTTTTTTATCCAGAAGAAAGGAGTGCAGAAAATGAAACATGTGAAGGCGTTGGTAGTGAAGGCAATCATGATCTGGGCAATTCTTTGGGTCGTGCTGACCGGTTTATACGGTGTTAGCTTTATGGATTCAACGATTGTTGGGGTAATTATCGTAGTGATGATCTATGTGCTAGGGGATCTGTTGATCTTACGTAAAGTAGGAAACATCGCAGCAACGATCGCAGATGCTGGTTCAGCTGCAGTTATCTTGTGGCTCTATCTATACTTTATGAATGATACAGTCGATATTTGGATGAAAGTCTTGATTCCTGCTCTATTGATTGGTGTGGCAGAATGGTTCTTCCACAAGTGGTTGCTAAGTCAAGGAATCGTACCAGATGAACGGAAAATGGAATAAATCAACAGTTAAACTATTCTTATCGATAAATGAAAGCTTTAAAAATAAATAGATGTTTAATTAAGAATAATCATAAACTATTTTTACTCAAAAAACCGCTCAGATCATTTTCAGATCTGAACGGTTTTTTTATCTATTCATCAAGATCAAATTTCATTTTTCAATGATTCAATCAATTCACCCTCTGCTTCATGACTATGTTTTCGGCCATTAACAAGATAGAGTGCTGTACATACCAATGGAATGACTCCGGCAATCACATACAATCCTCTAAATGAAGTAAGAGATTTTAGCATCCCCATCAAATAAGGACCAACGCCTAAGCCTAGGTCTAAACCAATAAAGTAGGTAGACAAAGCAATACTGATGCGGTGTTCTTTTACGATCTTCAAACAGACAGCTTGTCCATTTGACATGAACGTACCATAACCTAAACCGACTAATGCTCCAGAAATAAGCAATGTCACACTATTCGTCGTTACACTCAGTAAAAATAATCCTGCTGTTAAGAATAAATAGCTAGGATACATCACGTATTGTTCTCCTTTGACATCGAAAATCCTTCCAGTCAATGGACGTGTAAATGTGATGACCAAAGCATATACGACGAAGAAAAATGACCCAGCAGCAACTAAGTGGATTACTTTTGTATAAGAAGATAAAAATGATAAAACACTTGAATAAGAAAGACCCATCAAAAAGGCGATTCCTGTAATGAAAAGTGCTTTCTTTTCAATAAAACTATTGATATTCCATGAACGAAGAGATGTTTTTTGTTCTTCAGATAATGGAATATTTTTTACAGGAAAGACAAGGCAGGCAATTGTAACAAAGAAGACCAGTACAATTGAAAACCAAATAATGAAACGAAAGTCAGTCATATTCAGCAAAATCATTCCTAAAAATGGTCCAACAGCGGCAGCTAAACTAGTACTTAATCCGTAATAATTGATGCCTTCCCCTTTTTTAGATGCAGGGATATATGCAGTAACAATAGCATTTGTAGCTGTAGAAACTGTACCGTAACCAAATCCATTCAAGAATCGAACTAAATACAATGCCCCGATAGTTGGTGTATAAAGATAAGCTAATGTTGTCAGAAGATAGAAAATCGCGCCGCCTCTTAAGGTAAACTTCCGACCAAATAGTTCTAACTGTTTCCCCATGAATAAGCGTGCCAGCAATGTTCCGATGATATATATTCCAGAAGCAAAACCTGCTTGGCTCAAGCTGGCGTGTAATGTGTCTTGCGCAATGACTGCCATGATGACCATCAACAGATAATAAATCAGGTAGACAATAAAATTGATCAATGTGATTCCGATAAAATATTTATTAAATAATTTCTTTTCCATGTATGTTATACATTCCCCTTAAGCTGAATATGCTTTTAATTTTTGTATTTGAACTTCTACATCGTGATAATTGGATGGATAGCGATCAACAAGTTGGCGAATAAATAAATCCCGTGTAGACATAAACAGGTTTAAAAATTCTTCGCATTCGTTTGTTGGATTCTCATCCACTGCTTTGATCAATTCGATCGAGTTTTGATACGCATCATTTAAAAAGACTAAAGAAGCTTTCATGTCAAATCTTGTTTGATATGCTGTTTCTAATCGATTAATGATTGTGTTCATCCAATAATTCATGTTTTTTCCCTCTATTCTTAAAAAATTTTACTTCTGCAGTATAACGAATAAAAAAAAGGAAAAAAATCGCATAAGTGATGGAAAAAGGTACTTAACAAATGTTAATATCATTAGTAAAATACCTTTGGACTTTAAAAAGTTTTAAAGTACTGTATGATCTTTTTAGATGAAAGTTTGGATGGGGGAGCATCATTGGATAGTAGAGTCTTAAAGGAATATTTGGATAAAAATGATTTTCCGATTATACGCAAAGGATATCATAAATATTTGACATTCGAAGGGATGGAAGATTCCCATACGTATATCTTGAAAGAGGGAACGGTAAAAGCAAGTGTTATTTCAAATGATGGGAGAGAATTTAACCTTCGCTATATCAAAGATCTTGAAATCGTCTCTCTTTTAAAAGACGAATATTCACAATTCATCGATTCGCCGTATAATATTCGAGTTGAATCAGAATATGCAGAGTTTTATCGAATCAATCGTGTGAGATTTTGGCAAAATATCAACCAAGATCCAAAGCTACAACACTATGTAAAAGAGTATTACCGCTATCGCTTGCTTTATTCGATGAAAAAAATGCAACAAATGCTGTTAAATGGAAAACTGGGAGCTGTTTGTACGCAACTTTACGAATTATATGATTTATTCGGTGTGCGAACAGAAGAGGGGATGCTGATCGATTTTTCGATCACAAATGAAGAAATCGCCAAATTTTGTGGTATTTCAACTGCTAGCAGTGTGAACAGAATTTTAAAGCAGTTGAAAAAAGATGGTATTATCACAGTGAAAGATCATCATATCGTTATTTTGAATATGGACTTGTTAGAAGACAATATTATCTTTTGATGAACAAAGAGGTTGTGACAGAAGTGGGCAGCTTCAATAAATAAGAAGGAATTTCCGAAAATTGTTACTCAAATTTTTTGACAAATTTCGGCTTATTTTCGAAGAAGCTACTTCTGGAACACCGTGAATAAGAGGTTGTGAAATCAGCGTTTTGAGCTAATACCGAGGGTCAGCTGATTGAACACCGTTTACCAAGAGGTTGTAAAAAAGCTGTTCTGCATCAAGTAATAAGAACAGCCAAGTAAAAACAGCTCCTAATGTTTTTAACTTGGCTGGACTTATTACCGCAGATGTAAGCTTTTGAGCACCGTTTATTCGCAACAAAAGGGCTGTGACACGATTTTTGTCACAGCCTCTTTCCTACGATTAGTCAAGTAAAAGGTGCAAGAAAAATAGCTCGTAAACGAAAGCGACAAAATCAAGGCACACTAAATAAAGCCCCGTTCGTAAAAAATTTTCGATCTGGGCAAAGAAGTGGTATACTGTAAGTGGTTTAGTTAATGGTCCACTGAGACCGCGTACGCATAGTCGTACTCTGTATGTGCCCTAACCATAGCGTGCATACATTTCAGAAGCTTGTTCATACAAGCAACTGTGGCAACCTTATCTTTCTTAGGGATAGGTTGCTTTTTTAATTTGTAGTAATAATCGACAATATGATTAGGAGCTGCGCGTTGCTGGCGAATCATATTTCGAATGGTGAAGAAAATAATTTTCCGTGCTTTGGGATTACCACGCTTATTGATGCGGTCTTGGCCAGTATACTTACCTGAATGATACCGTCGGATGTCGATTCCGACAAAGGCATTCAATTGTTTATGGGTTTTAAATCGTGTGATATCTCCTAATTCACCGAGCAATAAAGCGGCTGTGAGTGCGCCAATCCCAGGGAACGTTTGGTACAACAAAAAGCAAGGAGAGGCTTCGGCTTTTTTGATCATTTGTGTTGCCAGTGCTTTTTTTTGTTCGAGTAAATCTTGGAGAAGTTCGGCGTAATAGATCGTTTTTTGACAGTGAATACTGTCTTTTTCAACAGCTGGATAGGCACACTGTGCATAGTGGATGATTTGATCTGCCTTTTGCTCGGCACGATTCGCGGAGATTTTTTTCCGTGTTTCGTTGATCAGTTTATTTTTTATTTTTGTCCGAGTAGATGCCAATACAAAATCTGGATGGGGAAAAAGACGGATCAATGTCAATGCGTAAGGGGTCATCCTGTTTGAAAAGAACTGTTCAAGCTCTGGAAAAGTCAACTGAAGGCAGTTGTGTAAATCCATGCGCAGACGAGTGATTTTCTTCTCAATTTCTTGATAAAAACGGGCTAAATCGCGCATCTCTAAGTAAAAATTGCTTTGTACTTCTTTTGGCTGACGTTGATTTTTAAGATGAGTCTGTGCGAGCCGATGGGCATCCGATTTATCTGTTTTCCAACTGCGTAAGGTGTTTTCTTCCATCTGTTTTTTCGCTTCTAACGGGTTTAACAAACAGTAAGAAAAGTGATGATCTTGAAAGAACTTTTCGACTGGTCTGGAATAAATCCCCGTTGCTTCAAAAACAATCAATGGACGTTCAGGCAAGTGCTGGATCTCTTCGAGTAATGCATGAAATCCTCTTTGAGTGTGTTCGATCTCGTCTTCAAATAAGCAGGTGTCGTCTTTGTATAGGACACTGTAGCTGTGTCCCATTGAAACATCTAATGCAAGAATGTAAGGCATTTGTTTTCCTCCTTTTTAAGTTTTGAAAGAACTTTACTGCTTCATTTCGATTCCAATTTCCTATACACGGGCTCATGGCCCCAACATACGTAAACCTGATTCTAAAATGACAGTAAAGAAGTTCGGTTTTTGATAGGGACTCGTAGTCCTCAAGGCTTTGTTCGAACTTTCTTTCATTCTTCACTATAATCTAAAAATAGAAAATAGAGGAGAACATCATTCGTCAATGATGTTCCCCTCTAATCTTAGTATGTTTTTGCGAACTTTCATTTAGCTATTTTTAGAAACTTCTTCCGCCACCGCCAAAAGTCCCGCCACCGCTAGAGTGGGTAGTACTTCCGCCACCGCCGCTTCCAGGAGGTGGGCTTTTGGGGATTCTTCTTGTCGTGACAAAAGAATTTGTCAGACGATCGGTTTTTTCAGTTAATTTGATACTGGATTTTTCTCGGAACGGATATTTGTAGATGCCTGATTTCAATTGATAACGCGAAACAGTCACAAAATAAAAGACAAGACTAAGGATAAGAGCTAAAACAACAGCAATGATGATTTCCACTGTCGTCAAAACTTTATAGCGTGTGATTTTGCCAGTTTCTTCATCTACACGATAATGACCTCCTGGAACTCCGTCTTCCACATATGTGGCTGATTTAGACAAGTACGCTTTTGCAGCATCGTAGTAGGCAGCATTCGTCATCTGATCATAAACATCATCTAAGATCGAATCGATTCTACTGTCAGTCAAATAATCGATCATATTACCAGAAGTCGAAATGTAGATTTCACGCTGCCCCATATCCAATAGCAAAACTGAGCCATTTTGATCATTTCCGACTGCCTTTCTTAAGTAATTATCGGCAAAGTCTCTTGGTTCTTCTGAATTAGAAGTAGTTGTGACGATTAAGACACGTCCCTTGATTTTTTCATTCAGTTTTTCTGCCTGTTGTTCCAAAGAGTGGATTTGATCTGTAGTGAACAACCCAGCCTCGTCATTTACCGTTGCTGTATCCGCATGAGTAGCCACCGGCCAACTAACACTTACTAGCAAAAGAAAGAACAAAAAGAATTTTTTCATCATATCAAGTAACCTCCGATCAGAAAGAGGATCGCTAGTCCAGCGAAAATCCCAAGAGCAGTCAGTCCTAATTTTTTCTGGCTAATCGGCAGGACACCGCTGACTTTTCCTGTTTGTCCATTCATTGCATAATAGTAGACTTTTTTACTTGAGTCATTGCTTCGATAAGTAACGAGCCATACCGGCAACAATACGTAATTATTTACTTCATTTGTGATTGAAGCAGAGGTTCGGACACCTGTCAATGTTGTATACCCATTGGCAGTATCTTTTAACAGCTTCTCTGAATAGTCTTTTAATTCAGACTGAATTTGCGATTTGATTGCCTCGTATTCGATATCTCTTTTTTCTGCTTGGAACCCGGCTAAATACTGGCTTTTAAAATCAATTGCTTTATCTAACGGGAAAGGTTGCACGCCTTCGACCATCTTTTGTTGCGTATTTTTTGATAAGGCATTTTTTACTAGTTCTTTAAAAGAGAGCTTGCCTGCTCTTGAAACAGCAAATTGCTTCGTTTCTGTGTATTCGATGTCACCTATTCGCCAAATGCGGATAACGGTGCCGTTTGCCTGCATTGTGCCATCTACTTCAGCATCTGTAGCCCAATAAGGGAAATATACACCCGTCAACTTATCGATTTGATCCTTATTGAAAAAAGCTTTTGGAACAAACCATTTTTTCTTGGTCCAAGCGAGAAATCTATTGATTGCTTCTTCTTTCTCGACAGCAAAAGGAAGTACTTTATTTGGCAAGAATTCTCCGCTTAAACGTCCCGATAGTACAACGGGATTATGGCAGTAGTAACAATAAGTCGCAGCAGTGGTCGCATCGGTCACAATCTCTGCACCACAGTTGGGACAAAGGAAAAGATCCATCGATACAGTATTACCTGCAGCTTCGTCCGCTGTATCTGAAAAACCGCCTGCCTCGTCAAACGCTTTGCGCTCGGCTTCACTCATGTTGGTAAGCTGTTCTTGGGCTGTAAAAGTAAAATCTTCTGTAGACGAAGGTTCTTCTTTGCTCTCTTCGCCAGCCATACGCGCTTCTTTTTGCTTCTGCTCATATTGGCTGACTTCTTCTTCGGTATAAATATTCAGGCAGTATTCGCAATGAAATTTTTGGTCTTTAGGATCAAAAGTCAACGGACCGCCGCAATTAGGACATTTATGTGTAAGAACATCCATCAGCTGCACACCTTTCTCAATAAATTAATCAACGGGGATTCCTTTAAACGGTTTGCCGCAGTTTGGACAGAATTTAGGGATGCCGTTGGAAAGATCCACAATCTCGTTGCATTCGCTGCAACGCATCTGTAGCTTAGGCTGAGCGTTTTCTACTGGTTTGGCAGCGCCACAGTTGGAACAGAATTTTCCGGAATTTTCTGTCCCACAGACTGGACACGTCCAAGTATCTACATTCCCTTGTGCGGCTTGTTGATTTTGTTTTTCAGCTTGTTGCTTGATTTGTTCTTGGTTGTTTTGAGCCGCTTGGGAAAGGTAAGAGCCATTTGCATTCATTCCCATCCCTACGCCCATAAAGCCAGTCATTGCTCCTGCTTCATTTTTTCCAGCTGCTTCCATTCCACGGGCAATGGAACCTTGCACGTATCCTTCACGTACGCTAGGATCACCTAGCATCGCCCCTTCGTTACGCATATTGATTAGTTTCACAGAATCATCTGTGTAAGAAATGCTGGCCACAGCGACAGAGACGATCTCCATCCCTCGCAACTCGCGCCAAGAATCATCCAATGCAGTATCCATGTATTTGCTTAACTCCAAACTCTTAGATGGGACATAAGAAATCCGTTGTCCATCCGCAGACATCTGATTGATTGCTGATTGCAATGCTGTTAGGAATTCAGCTAAGTATTGCTCATTGATATCATTGATTTCTACTTGTGTTTTGTTTTTAGGAATTGCGTTTGTATAAAATAAAATCGGGTCAACGACATGAATAGAATAAGTGCCATGTGCCCGTAAGAATAATTCTGCGTTATAGAAATTATCAAAGTAGTTCAATGGCGCACTCGTACCGAATTTGATTCCCTTTATTTCTTGGAGATTGATATAAAAAACTTGTTGTTTCTGCGGTGTAACGCCACCAAATTTAAATCGGTCAAATGTTTCAGCAATTGCTTCTTTCAGTGTTCCGTTGAACATGGAAGGAGCTGCGTCATTTTTAATGGTGTAATAACCTTCCTCAGCGGTATAATCGATGATTTTTCCACCATCGACCAAAAGCATCATCATGTTTGGATAGACATGGACGACTGTTCCGTCTGTCAAAACATCTTCTGTTCCTTTACGATTGGAGCCACGTTTGTCATCTTTACGAACTTTGACACCTTTCGTCATAACCGTTGTATCACTCATATTGTCTGGTTCGATGACTTCTAGCCATTGATCTGCCAGACCGCCGCCGACCATACTTGTTGCTGCTTTGATAAGACCCATAAAAAATTCCTCCTCTGATTCAGCTAATGCCAAACAATTATTGTTTATTTATTATACCATAGGAAGAAGTGAAACTTCTCGGACTAGAGACGGAATTGAAATGGAAACTTGCGTATTGATTAAATACCTGAAAAAGCCGAGAAGGATAGTAGTTTTTTTACCCAATATCACGTATAATAAGAGATAGTGAATTTTTTAAAAAAGGGGGATCCTTATGGCATATCAAGCACTTTATCGAGTCTGGCGTTCGCAGCGTTTCGAAGACATCGTTGGACAAAAAGCTGTGACACAGACACTAAAAAATGCTATTGTTTCCCACAAGACCTCACATGCCTATTTGTTTACAGGACCCAGAGGAACCGGAAAGACAAGTGCAGCAAAGATTTTCGCAAAAGCAATCAACTGTCCGAACAGTAAAGACGGTGAACCATGCAACGAATGCGAAATGTGTCGATCAATCACTGCTGGTACGCAAGAAGATGTGATCGAAATCGATGCTGCCAGCAATAACGGAGTCGAAGAAATCCGATTTATCCGTGATCGGGCAAACTATGCGCCTACAAAGGCAGCGTACAAAGTGTACATTATTGATGAGGTACATATGCTTTCAACAGGAGCTTTCAATGCCTTGTTGAAAACATTGGAAGAGCCAAAAGAAAGTGTCATATTCATCTTAGCAACGACCGAACCTCACAAAATACCAGCTACGATCATTTCACGAACCCAACGATTTGATTTTAAACGGATCAATACGGCAGATATTGTCGAACATCTTGAATTTATCTTAAAAGAATCGACTATCAACTATGAACCAGCTGCATTGAATGTGATTGCCCGTTCCGCAGAAGGCGGGATGCGGGATGCATTGAGTATTCTTGATCAGGCAATCTCATTTAGTGAAGGAACGATTACTTTAGATGATGCCATGCAAGTAACAGGCAGCTTGACAGACGAAATGATGGACAGCTACTTGAGTGCTTGCGTGAAAAAAGAAGTACCAGAAGCATTGGAAGCGTTGAATCAAATTCTCGCAGCCGGCAAAGAATCACGTCGCTTTCTAGAGGATATGTTACAATACTGCCGTGATCTGCTGATGTATCAGCAAGCGCCCAATCTAGTTGAAGAACAATCAAGTACGATCAGAAGTACATTTACGGAATTGGCACAAACTGTTTCAGCGGATCAGCTATTTTCAATGATAAAGATTTTGAGCGATACACAAAATGAAATCCGATTTACTAATAGTGCCGCTATTTATTTGGAAGTCGCTACAGTCAAACTCGCACAGCTACCCTCTGCTTCTGTTCCTTCAGCAAAAATGGCATTAGCAGATGATCAGATAGTAAAACAGCTGCAACAAGAGATCAAGGAACTGAGAAACGAAATCAAAGAACTTCGCAGTAACACAGGAACTGTGAATACAAAAGTACAGCCAGTACAGCAGACGAATCACAAAAAACAAACAAGTACGTATCGGGTACCGACGGAACGGGTATATAAAGTTCTGCGGGAAGCGACAAGACAGCATCTGAACCAAGTAAAAGAAGTATGGGAAGATTTGCTGATGAGCCTCTCTGTCACTCAGCGGGCAATGCTTAAAGCAAGTGAACCAGTTGCAGCTGGCCCTACAGGATTAGTGATTGCATTTGATTATGAGATTGTTTGTCAAAGAGCAGCAAACGACGAAGAACTGCAGCTTTCGGTACACAATAATTTAAGCCGAATGATCAAAGACTATGCGCCTGATCCGGTTTATATCACAAGAGAAAGTTGGCCGGAACTTCGAAAAAATTATTTGACGCAAGCACAAGAAGAGGGAGCAGAAAATTCTTTTGCTTCTGAAGAGTCAGAAGGAGAAATCGAATTACTCCCTCAAGAACAGGAAGTACCAGAAGAAACACTTGTAGTAAAAGCAGAGGAATTTTTTGGTTCCGAGGCTGTTACAGTAGTAGATGATTAAGAAAAAAGGAGTAGATAATTATGATGCGTGGAATGGGCAATATGCAAGGCATGATGAAACAAGTACAAAAAATGCAAAAAGAAATGGCGGAAGCACAAGAGCTGCTAAATAAAACAGAATTTACAGGTAAAGCCACTAATGAATTGGTCAAAGCCGTATTTACAGGTGATCGCCGTATGAAGGATATCCAAATCAATGAAGAAGTCGTTGATCCTGATGATATTGAGATGCTTCAAGATCTTGTCGTAATGGCAGTCAATGACGCAATCGCACAAATTGATGTGGAAACTGAGAAAAAATTAGGGAAATACGCAAAAGGTTTACCAGGATTTTAGTTTTAAACTGAAGGAGTAATGAATATGCAATATCCAGAACCAATTGCGAAACTGATCGACAGCTATATGAAACTTCCAGGAATCGGTCAGAAAACAGCGACAAGACTCGCGTTTTATACAATCGATATGAAAGATGAAGTAGTGAATGAATTTGCTAAATCTTTGTTAAGTGTAAAACGAGATTTACACTTTTGCAGTATCTGCGGAAATATCACAGAAGAAGATCCTTGCGAAATATGTAGAAACCCTTCACGTGATCGCAGCATTATCCTAGTGGTCGAAGAGCCGAAAGATGTAATGGCGATGGAAAAAATGCGAGAATATCACGGACTTTATCATGTACTCCATGGTGTGTTATCACCGATGGAAGGGACAGGTCCAGAAGATATCAATATTTCTTCGCTGCTGCAGCGGCTGCATGATGCAGATGTAAAAGAAGTGATCATCGCAACAAATGCGACAACAGAAGGAGAAGCAACAGCAATGTATCTCTCACGTCTAATTAAACCAGCCGGTATCAAAGTAACACGTTTAGCACATGGGTTGTCTGTAGGCTCTGATATCGAGTACGCAGATGAAGTCACGTTATTGAAAGCTGTCGAAGGAAGACGCGAGTTATAAATTTCTAATTAAATGTTTTTTCAGATACAATATAGAAGCAGCATAAGAGATGGGGGCAACAATGTGAACGGACTATTTATTACAATCGAGGGGCCTGATGGTGCAGGAAAAACCAGCATCTTGAATGAACTTTTCCCTCTTTTGAAAGAAGTAGCAAAAACAGAAATCATTCAAACAAGAGAACCGGGAGGCATCCCGATTGCTGAAGAGATTCGAGCGGTGATCCTGGATCCAAAAAATGATCGGATGGATGAACGCACGGAAGCACTACTTTATGCGGCGGCAAGAAGACAGCATCTAGTCGAAAAGGTCTTGCCTGCTCTGGCAAAAGGGAAAATCGTTTTATGCGACAGATTTGTCGACAGTTCTCTTGCTTATCAAGGTGCAGGCCGACGCATCGGCGTTACCGAGATTGCTCGGTTGAATGAGTTTGCTACAGAAGGTACTACGCCAGATTTTACCCTTTATCTTGACGTAGATTCAGACACCGGATTAAGAAGAATCAAGAAAAACAGACAAAACCAAATCGACCGTTTAGATTCGGAAGGTTTGGAATTCCACCAGCGTGTACGACATGCTTACTTAAAGCTGGCAGAAGAGAATCCGGAAAGAATCCACAAAGTTGATGCAAGAAAAAGCTTTGAAGAAGTGCTGCAAACAAGTTATCATACAATTATTGAACAATATCCGCAATTTTTTGAAAACTAGGAAGGTGAACGTTTATGAAAATTATTTTAGCGATTATCCAAGACAAAGACAGCAACCGTTTATCAAATGAATTGATTGATGCAAATATCCGTGCCACAAAATTATCATCGACAGGCGGCTTCCTTAAGGCTGGAAACAGCACGTTTATCGTGGGTATTGAAGATGATCGAGTAGAAGAAGCATTGGAAATCATCAAAAAAACGTGTGAATCAAGAAAACAATTTGTATCTACACCTGTTACATTGGATATCTCGATGGATGGGGGCGTCCCTTATCCAGTAGAAGTAGAAGTAGGCGGTGCAACAGTCTTCGTCTTACCTGTTGAAGGATTCCATCAATTTTAGGAGGAGCTGAGCTATGAATCAAGAAATAAACTTGGCTCAAATGCAACCGATCGTGTATCAGCAGCTTCAACGGAGTTTTGAGCATGGGCGTCTCGCTCATGCTTATCTTTTTGAAGGAGAAAAAGGAACAGGAAAACATGAAGTAGGTGTGTGGCTCGCACAGCACCTGTTCTGTACCCAAATGGAAGACAATCAGCCTTGCGGAAAATGCAACAATTGTCAGCGGATCGAAAAGAAAGAACATCCAGATGTTCTGGTTATCGAACCGGACGGACAAACAATCAAAGTTGACCAGATCAGACGTTTGCAGACGGAATTCAGTCGCAGCGGATATGAATCAAGAAAAAAGGTTTTTTTGATTAAAGAAGCTGAAAAAATGAATAGCAGTGCGGCAAACAGTCTGTTGAAATTTTTGGAAGAACCACCGGGAGATTTTTTAGCGGTATTAGAGACAGATGCAGTAGGAAGGATTCTCCCTACTATTCAATCCCGTTGTCAAGTGCTGCATTTTCAAGAACTTTCAAAAGAAGCATTGATCCATCGATTGCAAGAAGAGCAGATTCCATTAGAAAAATCAAAACTTTTGGCTTTCTTAACAAACAGTTTAGGAAAAGCAGTTGAAATCTCTCAAGATGAATGGTTTAATGATGCTAAGGACTTGATTTATCAATGGTTCGTTTACTTGCAAAAGCAAGACACTCAAGCCTTTATCTATGTCCAAAAAAAATTAGTGAAATCATTTAAAGAAAAAACACAGCAGTTTACAGGATTATCTGTCCTGATGTTTTATTATCAGGAAGCACAGCGTCAAGCAGTAGCGAAAGGCGAATATGGCAAAGTGAAACAGATAAACCAGATAATTGAACGAATATTGATCGCAGAGCAGAAACTACGTAGCAATGTCGGTTTTCAAGCTGTTGCGGAACAGTTCGTTTTGCAGACGATTTTTTAGCTTGCCGCAGAGGACGAGAATCGAGGAGGATGGAAATGGTAGAAGTAGTAGGTGTCCGATATAGAGATGCAGGTCATATCTATTATTTTACACCAGGAGACTCTGAATATATTTATAATGACAAGGTATTAGTCGAATCTCAGCAATCCTTACATATTGCTACTGTTGTCCTTCCTAAAAAAGAGATTGATCCCAATGACCTTCCTGAAGCTATTCGTCCAATCTTGCATAAAGCATCAAAAGCTGAACTAGAAAAAGACAAAAAAAATAAAGAAGATGCGCGTGATGCATTGCAAATCGCAAAAGAAAAAGTGCAGTTGCGTGAGCTGGAAATGAAAATAATCAAAGCTGAATATACATTTGATCGAAACAAACTGATTTTTTCTTTTACGGCGGACGGGCGAATCGACTTTAGAGAATTGGTAAAGGATCTAGCCGCTGTATTTCGTACTCGTATTGAGCTTCGACAAATTGGTGTACGCGATGAAGCGAAGATAATAGGCGGAATTGGTCCATGTGGGCGTCCATTATGCTGTTCTTCTTTTTTAGGCGATTTCGTGCCCGTATCGATCAAAATGGCAAAAGATCAAAGCTTATCTTTGAACCCAACAAAAATTTCCGGTTTATGCGGACGCTTGATGTGCTGTCTACAATATGAGAGCGAAGAATACGAGACAGCAAAAAAAGAACTCCCTGACTTTGGAAAAGTAATTGTTACACCTGATGGTAAAGGGAAAGTCGTAGGGTTGAATCTGCTTAGCCGTATCGTTAGTATTCGGCTGACTGGACGGGAAAATCCTGTCGAATATGAATGGGATGAATTGAAAGAATTTATCCAAGTAGGTGAGATAAATGGATAAGAGATCATTATACGACGGATTGAATCAGTTAGAATCAGAGTTGAGAAATACATTAACAGAACTTGTTGAAATGAAGCATGCTTTGCATGAAATCGTAGAAAAAAATACGACTTTGGAGATGGAAAATCAACGTTTGCGAGAACATCTTCGGGAATTGAACCAAGTTGCACAAGCTCCAGCTGAAAATGTGAAGCAAGAACTTTCCAAGTCTCGTATGAATCTTGAAAAAATTTATGAAGAAGGCTTCCATGTCTGCTACGATTTATATGGATCAAGACGGGACAATGACGAGCCTTGTGCGTTTTGTCTAGAAGTGATCTATCGCGAAAGCGGTCGATGATCAATAACAAGAGGAGACTGGAGCGGAGAAAGACTGCTCCAGTTTTTTTATTAAGGAGATTGTGACAGATGTATAATCAAAAAAGTTTCAAAGGAAATCCAGTATACGGGAATTTATATCTTGTACCGACGCCAATCGGAAATCTAGAAGATATGAGCTACAGAAGTGTTCGTATGCTACAAGAAGCAGACCTTATCGCAAGCGAAGATACGCGTAATACACAAAAATTATTGAATCACTTCGAGATTCCTACGCCCCAAAAAAGTTTACATGAACATAATTATAAAGAACGTGTCCCTCAATTGATTGCTTTGTTAAAAGAAGGAAAAACGATTGCTCAAGTCAGTGACGCAGGAATGCCTTCCATCAGCGATCCTGGACATGAGCTAGTTTTAGCCTGCATAAAAGAAGGGATTTCTGTGATCTCTATCCCAGGACCTACAGCTGGGATGACGGCTTTGATTGCTTCAGGGCTAGTGCCTCAACCATTTTTATTTTATGGCTTCCTTCCACGCAAGAAAAAAGAACAGAAAGAAACATTGGAAAAGCTAAAAGAACAAACAGCTACGCTGATTTTCTATGAGTCACCTTATCGGATCACAGCTACGTTGACGAATTTCTTAGACATTTTTGGTAATCGCCAAGTCGTTTTGTGTCGAGAATTGACAAAGATCCATGAAGAATACCTTAGAGGAAGTACAGAAGAACTACTTGCATATATCGAAGAACATCCAGTAAAGGGGGAATGTTGTCTGCTTGTAGAAGGAAATTTGTTTGAAACGACAGGGACAGAAGTGGATGAAGAGCAGGGATCCTTAAAAGAACAAGTAGAAGCAAAGATTGCATCAGGCGAAAAGCCAAATGCTGCTATCAAAGCAGTAGCGCTTAAAAATGGACTGAAAAAACAAGAAGTTTACCGTCAATATCACGAATTAGACTGAAATAGTATAAGTAGTATACAATGAAGCGGCAATGTGGAAAACAGCTACTAACTTCTCAAACCTCTTGAACGCGAACGAACGTTCCTGTATAATGGCTAAGAGGTGAGGATGATGGAGCTGCAATTTCCTTTACATAATGATACATCAAGAAAAATCATTCATATCGATATGGATGCTTTTTTCGCTTCTGTTGAAGAACGAGATCATCCTGAGTTTCGTGGGCACCCATTAGTAATTGCTAGACATCCCAGTGACACTGGTGGGCGTGGAGTAGTGACTACGGCAAATTATGAAGCAAGAAAATTCGGAATTCATTCAGCAATGAGTGCACAAAAAGCGTATGAACTTTGCCCGCAAGCCATCTTTAAGCCTGGCGACCATCATAAATACAGCGAGATTTCCAAACAAGTACGGGAAGTATTCTATCATTATACAGACATTGTGGAACCAGTTAGTATCGATGAAGCGTATCTTGATGTGACCGAAAATAAAATCAATTGCAAGTCAGCCATCAAAATCGCCCGAATGATCCAGGCAGATATTTGGGAAAGAGTCCAGCTAACATGTTCTGCGGGAGTAAGTTACAATAAGTTTTTGGCCAAATTAGCATCAGACTATCAAAAACCTAGAGGGATCACAGTAGTTGCACCTCAAGATGCTGTGCCATTTTTAAAAGCTTTGCCAATTGAAAAATTTCATGGAGTAGGAAAGAAAACTGTACCTAGAATGCATGAGTTAGGGATTTATACAGGAAAAGACCTATATGAATGCACAGAAATGATGTTGATTCGAAATTTTGGAAAAATGGGCTATTCTCTTTATCGTAAAGTGAGAGGAATCCATGATTCTCCAGTAAATGTTACAAGAGAGCGAAAATCTGTGGGAAAAGAGCATACGTATGGACAGCCATTGCAAACGGAGGAAGCCGTGCTGGCTCAGTTGCGCCAACTAGCTGAAAAAGTAGAAGAAGCACTGAGAAGAGTCCAAAAACATGGGAAAACAGTGGTTTTGAAGGTCAGGTACACGGATTATTCTACTGTGACCAAAAGAGTGACATTGCCAGAATACATCTATAAAAAAGAAGCGCTCTTTTATCAAGCAAGTCTTATATGGGAGGAAATCTTGGGAGTAGAAAAAGGGATCCGATTGTTAGGAATCACCTTGACGAATCTTGACCCGATGACCTATGAAAATATCGTCCTTCCGTTATGGGGAAATCAAGAAATATAAAAACAGCTTTGAGAGTTGAAAATGGAAATCCGTTTTCTCTCTCAAAGCTGTTTTTATATCAAGTCTTGTTTTTTGATTTGTTCATAGGTTTCTGTTGCATCCGTACATTTTTCCCAAATCATAACTTGGTTGGATTCTAAAGATTTTTGGACATCAATGATTCGCTGGTTGCTGCTTCCGCGAAATTGTAGTTTTAGGTCACGTTTGCTCAATTCAAAGCGTCCGTCAACAAGGATATCGATTTGCGAAAGGAGTTCTAATTTATCTTCTGAATCTTGTAACAATTCATCAAAGGTATAGCCTGTCCATGACCAGATATCTTTTGTCGTACCGAACTCTTTTCGGATACGTCGTACGACTTGCAAACAAACATCTGTATTCAAAAAAGGCTCGCCGCCCAATAAAGTCAGTCCTTGTACGTAATCGTTGCGCAAGTCAGCGATGATTTGTTCTTCTAATTCAGGTGTGAATGGTTTGCCATATCGAAAATTTTGCGCCGCTTTGTTGAAGCAACCTTCGCAGGCGAATAAGCAGCCACTAACGTAAAGACTGTTACGGACACCTTCACCATCGACAAAATTAAACGGTTTGTAGTCAGCAATATAGTTTTGACTGTAGTCTTTTGCTAACCATTCTTTTGGTTTTGGATTTCTCATAAAAAAACTTCTTTCATTTAAGGTTCAAAGATATAGCTATTGAAGATAAAATCTACTCGACCACATAAATAAGAACAAACCGACCTAAATCCATTGTTCAAAAAAAGCTTGTTCTTATTTTGATAGAGAGCGTTCAAAGGTACAAAGCATCGAAAGAGAGTGGTGAAAAAAGATTTGTCACTGCCTCTTATTCTGAATAAACGGTGTTCAAAAGCTTGCATCTGCGGTAATAAGCCCAACTAAACGAAAAATATGAGGAGCTATTTTTGTTTAGCTGTTCTTATTACTTGATGCAGGACAGCTTTTTCACAACCTCATTTCATGTGTTTCACACGTGAGGAAATTTCTTTGTGGCGTCCATGTACCATCGGACGAGCTTGTGGATTTCCTAAATAACCACAAGTACGTTTGACTACATCACATGTTTTTGGGTCATGATTTCCACATTCTGGACATTCGAAGCCTCGTTCTGTTGGTTTGAAATCACCTTCAAAACCACATTGATAGCAATGGTCAATTGGCGTATTCGTACCAAGATACCCGATTTTATCATATGCAAAATCCCATACAGCTTCTAAGGCTTTCGGGTTTTGTTGGAGCATAGGGTATTCACAGTAGTGGATGAATCCACCTGAACAATATTTTGGATAATCCTTCTCAAATTCCAATTTTTCAAATGGCGTTGGGTTTTTACGTACATCATAGTGGAAACTGTTTGTATAATATTCTTTATCTGTGATATTTTCGATGATACCAAATTTTTCTGTATCTAAACGACAGAAACGATCAGTCAGACTTTCACTTGGTGTTGAATAGACGCTGAAATGATAACCGTATTCATCACCCCATGCATCCGCATTGGCTTTTAATTCTTTGACGATGTCAAGTGTGAAAGCTTTTGCCTCTGGGTTTGTTTCCCATTCGCCACCGAAGAAAGCTGAAGCAACTTCATATAATCCAATGTAGCCTAATGATACAGTAGCTCGGCGGTTTTTGAATAATTCATTGACAGAATCGGTACGTGAAAGACGTTTTCCGAAAGCACCATACATGTATAAGATTGGCGCATTTGCTGGAATGGCTTCTTTACAACGTTCTACACGATAGAGAAGCGCATCTTTCATGATTTCTAAACGGTCAGACAATAGCTGCCAGAATTTGTTCTGATCTCCTTTTGATTCGATCGCGATTCTTGGTAAATTCAATGTAACCACACCTAAATTCATTCGTCCGACATTTACTTCTTGACCATTTTCGTCTTTCCATCCTTGCAAGAATGAACGACAGCCCATAGGTACTTTGAAACTTCCAGTTAATTCGACGATTTTGTCGTAATTCAGAATATCAGGATACATTCGTTTCGTTGCACATTCCAATGCTAGTTGTTTGATGTCGTAATTAGGATCTTCAGGGTTTAAGTTTACACCTTTTTTTAAAGTGAAGATCAGTTTAGGGAAGATAGCTGTTCGCTTTTCACTCCCTAATCCATTGATTCGGATCTGTAAAATCGCTTTTTGGATTTCTCTTTCAAACCAATTTTCCCCCAAACCAAACCCTAATGAAGTGAAAGGGGTTTGCCCATTTGAAGTAAATAAGGTATTGATTTCATATTCCAAACTTTGCATAGCATCGAAGATATCTTTTTTGGTTTTTGCTTTTGCATATTCTTTTTGGCGTTCTGGCGAATCGATCCATTCTTCCGCGTCTTTTAGATGTTTTTTATAGTTCAATTCTGCAAAAGGAGCCAGCAATTCATCTGTTCGGTCGGCAGAACAGCCACCATATTGACTTGACGCAACATTAGCAATGATCTGTGAGATTTGTGCTGTCGCTGTTTGGATAGATTTAGGTGATTCCACTTCCGCATTTCCAATTTTGAAACCGTTGTTCAGCATACCTTTGAAATCAATCAAGCAGCAATTTGTCATCGGTGTGTAAGGATGATAATCCAAATCATGGTAATGGATATCACCTTTTTGATGGGCATTTGCTATATGTGGCGGCAACATTTTCAGTCCGATCGATTTTCCGACGATGCCGGCTGTTAGATCACGCTGTGTATTGAAAACATTACTGTCTTTATTTGCATTTTCATTCACGACAGTCTGGTCTTTGTTGATTAGTTTTTCAATCGAAAAGTTGATATCTGTCGCTTTACTGCGAGCAAAATCCCGTTTTGTACGGTAATTGATATACTCTTCTGCTAATTCATATTCGTTTTTTTCTAATAAGATATGTTCCACGATGTTTTGAATCTCATAGATCTTGACATTTTCAGCAAACCGGCTTTTGATTTCTTGGACAACCAAGTCTGCAATCATTTGGATTTTTTCGTAAGTAAGTGGGGATAATGAGCCGTGAATTTTCTTTTCAGCTTTGATTAGTGCTTCGTTGATCTTTTGTTCATCGAAATCAACATGGCGGCCATCTCGTTTGATAACTTTCATCTGGTGTGCCTCTGGTTGCTGAGTAACGACTGTTTTCTCTTCATAATTTACTTTCATTATCTTCAACTCCTGCTAAATTGTTCTTGTCTATCATAAAACAAAATTTAGGAAGGAGCAACTAATTATCGGCTATATATAGTATTCAATCCGCTGTATAATTGGATTTCTATACTATATGTAGTGTATATTTTATTGTGAAAAAAAGTGAAAACTTGTAGTTGATGGATTTATTTTTTGCATATTTAATTTAGCTGAATAAAATAATTGAATAAAATTTTTTTATTTGGGCTAAGAAAAAGTGACAAAAACATAAGAGCAAATTGTTCGTAGATATGCTACTATGCAAATAAACAGAAATGAAAGAGGAGAAGAAGAATTGGAAAAGATGATCGAAGTGAAACATCTCAGTAAAAGCTACGGTAGCAAACTTTCTCCCGTCAAAGCTTTAGATAATATCTCATTCACAGTAGAAGAAGGCGAATTTGTTGGGATCATGGGTCCAAGCGGTGCAGGCAAGACGACGTTGATGAATATTTTATCCACGATCAATTTGCCTACGATGGGTAGTGTCTTGATCCAAGGAAAAGAAATCACAAAAATGAAAAATAGTGAGCTCAGTGACTTTCGCCGAAAAAAACTAGGATTCATTTTTCAAGAATTCAATTTGATCGATACTTTAAATGCAAAAGACAATATCCTATTGCCCCTAGCAGTTGAACGGATGACTAAGGAAGAGATGGAAAAGAGAGTAAGACACGTAGCTCAATTGTTGAATATAGAAGAACTGCTAAAACGATATCCAGATGAGCTTTCTGTCGGTCAGCGACAACGAATTGCAGCCGCTAGAGCCCTTGTTGTTCAGCCACAAGTAATCTTTGCAGATGAACCAACTGGATCTCTAGATTCGAAGTCGGCCACAGAATTGTTGAATTATTTACAGACTATGAATCAAAAAGAAAAAGCGACAATCTTGTTAGTCACCCATGACCCATATACAGCGAGCTACTGTGACAGAATTTTATTTATCAAAGACGGCGTGATTTTTTCAGAAGTTGTGAGAAGAGGGACAAGAAGAGAATTCTTTGAAAAAGTAATCGACATGCAGGCGACGATTGGTGGAGGAGGAAAAATGAATGCTGTATAAATTAGCCGTCAAAAGCTTTTTTCGGCAGTCCCGAGGGTATCTTGTTTATTTTTTCAGTTTGACTTTATCCGTGATGATTTATTATTCTTTCAGCGCAATGACCTATGATCAATCTTTAGTTAGAAGAGCAAGTCCAGATACTTCGATAGATGGCGGATTGAGTTTTGGCGGACTGATCATTACTGTCGTTTTACTTTTTTTCGTATTCAGTGCCAACCGATTTTTTTTGAATAGAAGACAAAAAGAAATAGGTATCTATCAACTTTTTGGTATGAACAAACTACAAATTTCAGGTATATATGTATTGGAAATCATGATAATTGGGTTATTTGCCTGTATTTTTGGGATATTGCTCGGCATTATTTTCTCCAAACTCTTTTCCATGATTTTGGTTCGAATGATGGATATGGATCTTAATAGTCCGTTTTTTATCTCCATTCCATCAGTCGCAGATACTTTATTTGCTTTTTTCATCATCCTTTTAGCAGTATCTGTGTATTCGATATGGAAAATCTGGCGCTACCCGATGATTCGAAGTTTTGGAGAAAAAGAACAAGCAGATAGTTCAACGATGCGTTTCAGAACAAGGCATCGATTACTCGCTGTCATTGGGTTATTGCTTTTAACGAGCGGATATTTTGGGGCTAGTCATTTTAGAGAAATCACTTCATGGATGATCAGTCATCATTACCTTGAGACATTCATTCTCTTTTTGCCTTTTCTGATCTTTTTCATTTGTGTGATTGGTACTTATTTGTTTTTCTGCTATACATTTCGACTCTTTTTGATCATATTGAGTAAATGGAAGCTCTATTACTATGGGATCAATTTTTTAATAATAGGTAATACACAAGTGCACCTGCTCAAAAGCTGGCGGACGAATTCTCTAATTACAGTCATTCTTGGAATTTCTTTAATGACGATTGGCGGTACGGCTAGTATTTCTACTATTTTATCGTATCAGGAGAAAGTATCCTCCCCGATGGACTATCAGTTTGATGTCGAGACAGAAAAAAAAATCAAGCCTATTCTGGCAGAGGAAGGACAGAAGATAACTAAAAAAATCACCTTGCATTATAAAGTCATAGGTAGTATCTACAGACCAGATCTCGAAGAACCTATGTTTCAAACTGCTAATCTGATCACAGAAACAGAATATCAAGCCTTCAGAAAAGTTAATCCGGATTTGCCAAACGTTTCTTTGAAATCTCCTAACTATACTGTTTTGCTTGATCAAATGCAAACTCTTTTCCGGAATATTTCATTATATGGTTCTAGTATTGGATTGCCAGATAATCAAGAGTTGAAGATTCAACAAATGCTTCCAAGTGTATTAGGTGACGAAACGATGGTATATCTAAGTCCTGTACTAGTCGTGGATGATAACGTTTTTGAAAAAGCAAAAGGTGTAGATTATCAAGTAGTCAATGTGGATGTGTCAGGTGAGAATAATGAAAAGATAGATGAACGACTGAGCAGTGAAATGTCGATAAAGTGGCTCAATGCTATTTATTATTCTTATGATATCGTAAATGGGCGTCTGCAAGGAGAAATTAGTACAAAGAAACTGCCAGATGACAAAATGAAGGAAGCGCAATTTAGTCAAGAAGGTTCTCGGTTGAACTTCTCCTCCAGCTATTCAAAATTGCGTGCAGTCAACCGGCGGATTGGTATCAATATTTTTGTCACACTGTTTGTCGGAATGATCGTCATTATTGCTACTGGCAGTATTCTGACCGTTCGACAATTAGCAGAAGCAGAGGAAGAAAAAGAAAATTATCACCTATTGACTAAACTGGGGATACCACAAAGAAGAATTAGAAGGATGATTTTCGAGCAAAACGCACTTACCTTTTTTCCACCCATGATATTAGGAATCACTCATGCAGTATTTGCAATCAATGTTTTCACTCAGTATATCAAAACTGCCGATTATTGGTTGGCTTATCTTGTCAGTGGCTTATTGATCCTTATCTATCTTTTGCTTTATGTCATTACGAGTCAGTTATATTGTCGGATTATCGAGGAATGACAGGCGGAATAAGACAAGATAATAAAAAGTACTAAATTTTAAACACCGTTTAAAGAAGAGATTGTGAAAAAGCTGTCCTGCATCAAGTAATAAGAAACAGCCAAGCAAAAATAGTTTCCCATGTTTTTGATTTAGCTGGACTTATTACCGCAGATGCAAGCTTTTACACACCGTTTATTTGGAAGAAGAGGTTGTGACACGCTTTTTGTCACAACCTCTTTATTTTTTATATTTTTTAAAATTACTAGAAATTATAAAGAAAAAAGCAGTGTTTTGATGTGCTATTTTTATAAAAGCTATGTGACAAAACTGTTAGTAAAAAAACGGTTTCTGTAAGCTAGACACATGTTTCTTTTTGTCAAAATTCGTTACACTTTGTGTGAGGTTATATGAGGAGGGAATCCAATGAACAAATGGTGGTCTAATCCAAAATTGAATTATTGGGGAAAATTCATCATTCGAACAATTTTTTATAGTGCGGTACTGCTGTTCCTGATCTACCTGTATCACTATAAAAATATTCAAGGAGGAACATTTATCTATAACGAATTTTAGGAGGAAGAGTATGGAAATCAAAACGATTATTGAAGCAGTCGATGATTGGGGAATAAGCGAACCTGATCGAATTGCTTATCAGGCGGATGAGATGCATACTTTTGGAGAATTGAAACAAGCATCAGACGCACTTGCTTATTATTTAGAAGAAAAGGTAGAAGGGGATGGACCAATCGTCGTTTTTGGTAATTTAGAATTTGAGATGATTGTCGCATTTCTAGGAATTGTCAAATCTGGTCATGCCTATTTGCCAATTGAAGAACACACACCCAAAGAACGTATCCTGTCGATCTTTCGGGTGGCTAAACCATCTATGGTCATCAGTATTGGGAATTGGATAGAAGACATTCCTTCTGTTCCTGTCGTAACAAAAGAAGAATTTCAAGAAATCGAGAAGATACCAGTAGAATTTTATCCCAGAAACAGCGTAAAAGGTACAGAAAATTTTTATATTATTTTTACTTCTGGTACTACTGGAGAACCAAAAGGCGTACAAATCAGTCATGATAATCTAGTCAGCTTTGTTCAATGGACGATGGAAGACTTTGGGATCAAGCCTGGTATGCATTTCTTAGCCCAAGCGCCATTTTCTTTTGATTTATCGGTATTTTCTATTTATCCTGCATTAGTTTCTGGTGGAATGCTGAAGCCGTTAAATAAAGCAGTTATTCAAGATTTTCGTCAATTATTCGCGACATTGCCTAACTTGAAGTTGAATATTTGGGTTTCTACTCCATCTTTTATGGATATTTGCTTGATGGAGCCTACCTTCAATGGAGAAAATGTACCAGAATTGGACATGTTTTTATTTTGCGGAGAAGAATTGACAAAAAAAACTGCAGAAACACTACTTGATCGATTCCCAAATGCACGGATATATAATACTTACGGCCCAACAGAAGCAACTGTGGCTATTTCAAGTATCCAGATTAATCAGCACGTACTAGATAAATATGACCGACTACCGATCGGCTATGTAAAAAAAGACACCAAAGTTTCTATTGTCCAAGAAGACAAACTTGTTCCAAAAGGAGAAACAGGTGAGATCATTATTGCAGGGCCAAGCGTATCAAAAGGTTACCTGAACAATCCAGAAAAAACAGCAGCTGCGTTCTTTTGTCAAAATGACTTAGCAAGTTACCATACAGGGGATGCAGGAAGGTTGGATGAAGACGGGCTTTTATTTTATGAAGGCCGTATGGATCAGCAAGTCAAATTACATGGTTACCGGATCGAGTTAGGGGATATCGAACATTATCTGTTGCAAGACTCCCGGATCAAACAAGCCGTTGTCGTACCAAAATATCAAGGAACAAAAGTGCAGCAGCTTGTTGCTTTCATCGTATTAGAAAACACAACGAAACAACCGGATTTTCAACTGACCAAATCGATCAAAGAACAATTACTGCAAGTTGTGATGGAGTATATGATTCCTCAGAAGTTCCATTATGTCGATTTGCTGCCTCAGACAGTAAATGGAAAAATTGATCGAAAAAAATTAACAGCTGAGGTGAATCCTGAATGATGTTTCCTCATATGATCCCTTACGCAGAGCCGTTTTATTTTTTTCTTTTAGCCATTGCGCTTATACCAATCGTTCTATCTTTACTGATATGGAAAAAAAGATTACCAATTTATCAATCAGTGGTGACACTTTTCTTTTTATTTGTCAGCTTTGGAGGTACTTATTGGGAACAGGGAGCGGCGCTGATTGGGTATGTTTTTTGGCAGACAATCCTTGTATGGGGCTATTTTGTTCACCGGCAAAGGAAAAATCAAACAGGATGGTTTTACGCCGCCGTTATTTTAGCAATAATTCCACTGTTTTTAACGAAAGTGACTCCTTTTTTTGAACATGGAAAAGCATCGCTACTTGGTTTTTTAGGAATCTCTTATTTAACCTTTAAGTCTGTGCAAATGATCATGGAAATAAGAGATGGCATGATCAAAGTATATAATCCATTTCGTTATATCCAGTTTCTGCTGTTTTTCCCGACAATATCTTCTGGACCCATCGATCGTTATAGGAGATTTGAAAAGGATCAGCTCCATCCACCTGTTCGTGATAAATATGTTGATCTCTTGGGAAAAGGCGTCCAAAATATTTTTGTCGGTTTTTTATATAAGTTCATTATCGGTTATTATTTTGGTCAAGTACTGCTCCCTGCAGTAGGGCGCATCGCATTACAGCATGGTGGGATTTCATGGGCGTTAGTGGGTTACATGTACGTGTATAGCATGTATTTATTTTTTGATTTTGCAGGTTACAGTTTGTTCGCAGTCGGTACAAGCTACATGATGGGGTATCAGACGCCAATCAATTTCAATAAACCATTTTTATCATGGAATATCAAAGAATTCTGGAATCGATGGCATATGACCTTGTCTTTTTGGTTCCGCGATTACGTGTATATGCGGTTGATGTTCTTCATGATGAAGAAAAAAATCTTTAAAAGCAAGATCGTGATGTCAAATATCGGGTATTTCGCTTTGTTTCTTCTAATGGGTGTCTGGCATGGATTGACGTGGTACTACATCGTATACGGTCTGTATCATGCTTGTCTGATCTGTCTGACAGATGCATGGATCCGATTTAAGAAGAAGCATAAAGATCAGTTGCCTTCTAACAAATTTACGCATGGCGTAGCCGTATTTTTGACATTTCAAGCGGTATGTTTCAGCTTCCTGATTTTTTCAGGATTTTTAGATAAACTTTTTTTTAGCTAACGAATAGTGACATATTAATTTATATAACAAAGGAGAAAAGGAAAATGGAAGAACAAATTTTATCAATCTTAGAAGAAATAACAGGAACAGATGAAGTAAGAAAAAATCGTGATATTGATCTATTTGATGAAGGTTTGCTTGATTCTTTAGCATCTGTGCAATTATTAGTCGAGCTAGACGGAGAGTTGGATATCCAAGTCCCAGTCTCTGAATTCGAGCGGGAGGATTGGCGCACACCGAATAAAATCATTCAACAAGCAACTGCATTGAAGGGTTGAGTATGAAAAAGAAACTCTTTGCTATTTTTGGACCTGTTGTTCTCGCTTTTGGTCTGCTTGCCCTATTCTTCACTTCTTCCTATCGAGTAAATATTGATAACCCGGAAGTAATCAAGCGAGCGTCTTCATCTATGTCAGCAAATGTACTAAAGGGCGATGCAATAAAAAACAAAGCTTTGTCTGAAAAACAATATATCCCCTTTTTTGGGTCGAGTGAATTAAGCAGGATCAGTCCATTTCATCCGTCTGTTTTGGCTGAAAAATATGATAGAGGTTATCGTCCTTTCTTGCTAGGAGCGCCGGGAACACAATCATTAAGTCAATATATGATGATGCGATCTGCAGGGGATGATTTGAAAAACAAAAAAGTGGTGTTTATCATCTCGCCTCAATGGTTTGTAAAAGATGGTGTAAAAACAGATTATTTCAACACTTACTATTCTGAACTTCAGACCTATGATTGGTTGTTCTCATTGAAAAAAGTTACATCAGCTGATCGCTATTTAGCTAGAAGACTATTAACTTTTTCAAAAGTAAAAGAGAACGATACGCTGACAGGAATTCTACAAACGATTAAAGAAGGAAAGTTACCTTTACCTGATTCTTTGGATCAGTTGCACAGCCAATGGAACATGTTGAAGCGTGAGGATGAGATATTCAGTGATATCGGTTTGAAAGATCGTCAGCAAAAAATCGATCATGAATCAAAACAATTACCAGACCACTATCAAGAAACAGAATTATCCATTTTGGCAGATGAGATTGGAAAACAAGAAACGACAAATAATCCATTTGGTTTGAAAAACGATTTTTATACACATCGTATCCGATCCCACGAGCCAGAACTCAAACAGTCACAAAAAAATTGGGATTATCGTTTTTCACCAGAATTTTCTGATTTTCAGCTAATCTTGGATCAATTAGCAAAAAACCATAATGAAGTGTTGTTTATCATTCCACCGGTCAACGAGAAATGGAGCGATTATACCGGACTATCTCAAGAAATGCTACAAGGATTTGCCAAAAAAATCAAATTTCAATTAAATAGCCAAGGATTCAATCGAATAGCTGATTTTGTCAATCAAGCTGGTACCAATTATTTTATGGAAGATACGATCCATTTAGGGTGGAAAGGCTGGCTGGCCGCAGATCAACAGATTAGACCGTTTTTAGAAGAAAACCAGCTTCCTAGTAGGTACCATCTCGATGATGCTTTTTTCAGCAAAGCTTGGCAACAGCAAGTACCAGATAAACTACGATTAAAATAAATAAAACAGGTGGAGGATATCTGCCTGTTTTATTTATTTTAGAATATTCTGAAATAAACAGTAAAAATACCAAGTTTGCCTGAACAAAAAACAAAAGCAATGGTATAATCACAATATGAATATAGAAATGGGGGAAAACATTTGGATACAAAAGAAGAACAGCTACTAATTGATTTGACTTCTGCAAAAGGAGTACCTGGGAATGAAGAAGAGGTAAGAGAAGTATTCAGAGAATATGCTAAACCATTCGCTGATGATATTTTTTATGACGGATTAGGCAGTGTGATTGCTAAGCATGGCGCTGGCGGAGGACCAAAAGTCTTTATTTCTGGTCATATGGACGAAGTTGGTTTTATGGTAACAAAAATAACCGAAAAAGGCTTCTTGGAGTTCCAAACACTTGGAGGCTGGTGGGGACAAGTGATGCTTGCTCAACAAGTGGAAATCAAAACACGAGAAGGAAAAATCATTCACGGGGTAATTGGTTCAAAACCACCGCATGTTTTAACACCTCAGGTACGAAATAAACCATATGAAATCAAAGATATGTTTATTGATATCGGCGCATCAAACCAAGAAGAAGCCAAAGAGTGGGGCATACGTCCGGGAGATATGGTCACCCCATATATTGAATACAAACGAATGAATGGCAGTAAATATTTACTGGCAAAAGCATGGGATAATCGGATAGGGACAGCTGTTTCTTTGCGAGTATTGGAGAATCTATCTAAAGAAGCACATCCAAATGTTTTATTTGCAGGAAGCGATGTGCAAGAAGAAGTGGGCTTGCGAGGCGCTCGAACAAGCACGCACCTTGTAAATCCGGATATTGCTTTTGCTTTAGATACTGGTACAGCAGGTGATACTCCAGGAATGACACCAAAAGAAGCAGATTCGATTTTAGGAAAAGGTCCACAGATTTTGATTTTTGATGCATCGATGATTCCGCACAAAAAATTATTGAATTTCGTTATCGATGTAGCAGAGGAAATGGCTATCCCATTCCAATATACAGTGATCTCTGGCGGTGGAACGGATGCAGGACAAATGCATTTGACAAGAGACGGTGTTCCTTCTGTAGCCATTACTGTTCCTGTTCGTTATTTGCATTCCCACACATCAGTGATCCATGAAGATGATTATTTGAATACAGTGAAGCTAGTTACTGAGTTAGTGAAACGGCTTGATAGTGAAACAGTTGAACAAATCCGGAGTTATGAATAATGAATAATAAAATGCCTATTTCTGAATATCGAAAAAAAGCGCGAGCTTCTTTAGAGAATCAATGGGGAATCAATGCTTGGCTTGTTTTCTTATCCATATTGTTCACAAGCGTCATACAGAATTTTTTTGACGGTTTCAGTCCTTTTACGGAAGAAAGCATGCAGCAAAACCTATTGAGTTTTCTAGTCAATAATTTGCTTTTATTCGCATTCAACTATGCATTGTTTTATATTGCGTTAGTAGTTGTACGAGGTGGCAGACCAAAAAGCAATCTTCTATTTTCAGTTTTCCAAAAAAAATATTTTGGTTCGATACTTGTCATCAATTTGATTAATTCAATCATCAACTGGTTGCTCAATAGTTTGATCTTTCTGCCCATGTTTTTAATCAGCGGAGTGAGTGCTTATACGCAGTTGCTTTTCAATTCAAGTACGGTACCTACGGATGTCATGCCAGGAGATTTTCTTGATATCAGCTTTGTTTTATCAATGGTAGGGATGATTTTTGTTTCAGCACTTATCATGAGCATCGTTGGCGGATTGTTCCAATTTGCTGCATGGACGAAGTTCGACTATCCTGATTTGTCGGTCGTACAATGCTTAAAATATGGCTGGTTCTTATTGAAAGATAGAATCGGTACGTATATTTTGTTGCAACTATCTTTTATCGGCTGGTATTTGTTAGGGGCAATCGCTTTATTCATCGGTCTTTTGTGGGTCATCGTTTATGTGAATGTATCAGTTGCAGAATTTTATGAACAAGCACGGATTGAAAAAGGTGGTCCAGAAGCCTATTTTGCTTAATCTGTAAGCAGTTCATTCATTAGAAAAATAACTTTTGTGGTAGGATAAATCTTTGAGGGGGAATGTATGATGAAATTAACTGTTTTAGGCTGCTTAGGGGCGTATCCTTATAATAATCAAGGGACAACAGGTTATTTACTTCAATCTGACGGTTTCAACTTGTTGATTGATGCAGGTAGTGCTACGCTGATCAAATTACAAGAACATCTTGATCCACTTGATTTGGATGCTGTGATCCTTAGCCATTATCATCATGATCATATTGCTGACCTTGGTGTATTACAGTATTACTGGCAACTTCATCCCAAGAGAGATCCGGAGACATTGCTTTCAATTTACGGGCACACAAAAGATTCTGTCCACTTTGAAGAATTGACGATGGCGAATGTCTCAAAAGGACATCCTTATTTTGAAGCCGAAGAATTAAAAATTGGTCCTTTTCTGATTACTTTTATGGAAACAATCCATCCAGTAGTATGTTACGCCATGCGAATCGTAGAAGAAGCAACGGGGAAAGTATTCGTATTTACAGGAGATTCAGGTTATTTGGAAAGTTTCGCTGATTTTGCGAAAGAGGCTGATTTGTTTCTAGCAGATACCTATCTATTTGAAGGAAATGAACATCATCATGCACATTTCACTTCAAAAGAAGCTGGAGAACTGGCGAAATCAGCTAACGTAAAGAAACTTGTACTTACCCATCTACCTCAGTTTGGCGACTTAGAACAATTGAAAAATGAAGCGCAAAAAGCAGCAGGTAAAGGGATAGATGTAGAACTTGCTGCAGTTGACAAAGTGTTTGACATTTAGGAGGAAGAACATGATTTTTGTACCAAATGAAAACCACGACCCAAGAATCAATTTAGCAATTGAACAATACTTGTTGCAAGAAATGCCATTAGATGAACCCATTTTGCTCTTTTATATCAATGAACCTTCAATCATCATCGGTAGGAATCAGAACACGATTGAAGAAATCAATCGAGATTATGTGGAAGAACATGGTATTCATGTGGTCCGCCGTCTAAGCGGAGGCGGAGCTGTCTACCATGATTTTGGGAATTTGAACTTTAGTTTTATTATGCCTGATGATGGTGATTCCTTCCGTGATTTTGCGAAAGTAACACAACCAATCATCCAAGCACTTCATGAATTGGGTGTTGCCGGGGCTGAGTTGAAAGGCCGAAATGATTTAGTCATTGATGGTATGAAATTTTCCGGTAATGCGATGTATGCTACCAATGGCCGAATGTTTGCTCATGGAACGATCATGTTCGACTCTGATATCAATGAAGTAGTCAATGCATTAAAAGTAAAAAAAGACAAAATCGAATCAAAAGGAATCAAATCGATCCGTTCTCGTGTGACGAATATCAAACCGTTTCTTCCCGAAGAAAAACAAAAAATGACAACGGAAGAATTTCGTCAAGAAATCTTGTTGAAAATTTTTGGTGTAGAATCAGTAGAGGAAGTAAAAACGTACGAATTGACCGACGAAGATTGGAAAAAAATCAATCGAATCTCTGAAGAATATTACCGAAATTGGGATTGGAATTACGGAAAGTCCCCAGATTTCAATTTCTCTCGTCAAAAACGTTTCTCTATCGGTTCGATCGAAGTCCACTTGAATGTATCAGAAGGAATGATTAAAGAAGCAAAAATCTTTGGTGATTTCTTCGGACTAGGAGATATCTTTGATGTCGAAAAAAAATTGGTGGGACAGAAATATGATAAAGAATCTCTATCAAAAATAGTTGACCAAATTGATGTGAAAAAATATTTTGGTGCGATAGAATCAGAAGAATTGCTTACCTTACTTTATTAAAAACAAAAAGCAGCGGAATCCTTATGTATTGGATCCCACTGCTTTTTTATATAGAATTCGAGTAATTTCGGGAAAGCTGAACAGTGATTCGATCAATCAATGTATCTTTTTCCTGCGTTAGTGTTCCAGTGTAACGATCTGCCACATCTTTCATCATCATCAAATCAAAGCGTTCCTGATCATCTAATTCTTCTGTGATACCTCGACTGAATATATTCGTATCATAATGTGCACTATGTTCGCAACAAATGATGAAATGATCCTCTTGTTCGTGTATCGACAAATGAATTTTTCGATACAGCGGATTTTCGATGGCATGAGTTTCTCTAAAGGAATGCTCTAGGGCATGAATCAAAAGCTGGGCTAGATCATCATCTTTGATAGGAAGATCCTCAGGAAGTTCTGCTTGGAAGGTGATCTGGATATTCCGTTTAGCAGCTAACTGTTGATAGCGCGCGAAAATCAGATTTGTCATCTGATGATTGCAAAAAGAACACAGCATTTCAAAATTTTTTGCTTCTTCCAAGATTGTTTCCACATATTTTTTTGCTTTTACTTGATCCGTATGCATTAAGTCTTGCAGATTTTCCATTTCCTGAACAAATTCTAAACGAAGCGTATTTACTTCTTGGATATGCTGTCGAAGTTGCTCATAATGCTGTTCCAGCAAATCGTTTTTGATTTTTAAGAAATCTACTTGTCTTCGGTCTTTATCTGTGTTCAGAATGTGGTCAATCAGATTGTAACTGATAATAACAATCAAAATAATAATGAATAAAATCGTAGACCAATTGATCGTCGTTTGATAAATACCTAGTGCTGTTTGGATATAAATCAAGCAGTGGATAATGGCAACCAAGACGATCCAAGGTGTACAAACTACATAAAAACGATTGTTTTTATATGCTTCACCAATGCAGGTAAGCGAAGTGACTAGAGTACTGATAACACTAGCTATATTAGCAATTGGCATCAATTCAGGAAGTTCTGCAGAAGTAAAAGCTGCATAAAGCAGAACACCAGAAAAGATCGAAAGCTGGATTATACAAAAAATCCCATACCATTTTTTATAATAAATCATCCGGCTCCAATAATAGCAGATAATGAAAGCCGAGGTTAGGATAATAAATAAATGAGATAAAAAAGAGTGAACGAATGGTTCAAAAAGGATGCCACTTAAAATATCTTCTGAAACAGCTTCAAATCCTAATGCCAAAGCAAAGCAGCTTAAGATAATCAGCGAGTATTCAAGCCGTTTTTGTTTGTACATCAAGTAGATGGTATAGATAAACGTCCCAATAGCAATGAAAACTGCAATGATCATCGTTAATACTTGCGGTACTGATTGAGAATAGATAAAACCGATTAACGGACCAGTTGTACCTATATAGACTTTCGGTGGCAACCCAGCGTAGTTTTGATAAGGAGATGAGACAGAGATCATCAATTTTTTTCCGATGTAATCTGATGGTAAATCTATCACAGCCAGTGATAATCCAGGGTTGCTTTCTGCGTCGTAATCTTCCCGTTGGTATAAAATGTTTCCGTTTAGATACACAGTAATCCATTGATGATTTCCTTTGATTAGTAAATTTGCTTCGTTCAACGGTTTCTCAAGTGTCGTTTCCATAATAAATGTTTCATCTTTGTCTACGGTAGGAATCGTACGAGTGTACTTGCTGTCAAACTTAAAATCAGGATCATCTTTTGAATAGAAAACCCATGAATCTTTTATTTCTTTCATTTGATTACTATTAGCAGGAGAGAAGATAAAATAGAAGAAATAAGCAATCCCTGCTAAAAATAACACTGATAATATAATTATTATGCTCCATTTTATGCGCATATAGAAAGATTCTTTTTTATTATATATGTTATTAAAAAAAGCCTAAAGGTATTCCTTTCTAAAACTTGTAATTTTAGGGTAAACGTTTTTTTTACTAACGTCAATTATTTATAATGAAAAATGAGATAAAGATGAGGAAATAGAATCAAAAAACGTCGTTGTCATAAAAATGTGTTTTTACAGTTATAATTTGAAAAAAATTTATCGTTATTATATGATTAAGAAGGATTGAAGAAAGAAAGGAGTTGAAAACGATGCCTGATTACAAAGAAATAACTTTTGTTAGTTCTGTAACGCTGATTATATTTTTAATACTTATTCTTCTCGTCGTCTTGGTTCCCCGAATTTTTGGATTGACTCCTTATATTATTGAGGATAGAGAAATGAACCCATATTATGCACAAGGAAATCTGATATATGTACGACCAAAAAATACAGATGAGATTTTAGTCGGAGATATTATTACATATTATGAAAATTCAGGTAAAAAAATCTCGACACGTCGCGTAATAGCCATTGAAAACAACTACAACGACTTTTATACAAAAGCTGACACACGGACTTATATCGAGCCTGGAGTAGTAAAAAAGAGAAATATTATCGGTAGTCCAATCTTCCAGATTCCATATATTGGCCTGGTCCTTTCCAAAACAGCATTTGCATGGATCCAGGGGTTATTCTTTACGATTGCTTTTTGCTTAACAGGAATCACAGCTTGGAATACTTTTGTAGAGTTGAAGAAGAAGCGGAGACGAACACAGAAATTTTTGTGAGAATGTTGAAAAAGACAAATATATTCAAGAGATACCATTACTCTTCTGAACGAGTGATACGGAAAATACTCATACAGCTTGTAGATTTAGCTAGTTGTTCGTATAATGTGTAAAGAGGAGGAGTAGTATGCGCAATGAAATGATGCATCGTCCTGTAGTCAAAGAAGAACTATTGGACTTTATGCGCACCCAGCAAAAAAAATTACCGGGTGAGCTAGGCAAATTGGAAGAAGAAGCTCATGTAGCAGAAGTACCGGTTATTCCCCACGAAACAGTTGTATTTTTGAAATTTTTACTTGGACAGATTCAGCCTGAACGAATCTTAGAGATCGGTGCAGCTATCGGTTTTTCATCAAGTGTCATGGCGACAACAATCGGAGAAAATGCTCATGTTACGACCATTGATCGTTTCGATGTCATGATCGAGAAAGCGAAAAAAAACTATGAACGTCTAGGATTGACAGATAAAGTAACCTTGCTTGAAGGGCAAGCCGCAGATATTTTGCCTGAATTGTCTGGTCCATATGACTTTATTTTTATGGATAGTGCAAAATCAAAATATATTGAATTTTTACCTGAATGTTTGCGTTTGTTACGAAAAGGTGGCGTTTTGATGGTAGATGATATTTTCCAAGGAGGGACGATCTTGCTCCCTGATGAAGAGATTCCTCGTGGCAAACGAGCTATCCATCGTAAATTAAATGAATTCCTTCGTGTCGTGATGAACCATCCTGATTTGACATCGACCATCTTACCATTAGGCGATGGTGTAATCTTAATGACAAAAGAAGCAGAAGAAATCGATTGGTGATACATGATTATGACAATCAGTAAGTGATTGATTATATCAAAGAATCCATCTAAATTTGATGTGAAAGAGACTGTATTTGTAAAACAACTGAAGGAAATAGTGAATAGATTGAAATAAACAGGAGTAAGCATGAAGACAATGCAACTCCTGTTTTCGACTGATAACCTTAGAATAGATGGAAGCGAATGTTTCTTTTCAAAGGATTGATTTGGTAGTTGAATTAAAATAATTGGCTATTTGCTAATTAAATAACTATTTCGTATTGACAGAAGCAATATAATTATCTATAATTATTGATGTTCCGCTGATTCCTGTCATAGTAGCTCAGCTGGATAGAGCATCCGCCTTCTAAGCGGACGGTCGGGGGTTCGAATCCCTCCTGTGACGCTAAAAAACCGTTAGAAACTGAGGTTTCTAACGGTTTTTCTTTGTTTTTTGTGCCAATATTGTTTGTTTTCAAAGGCAAATAAAATGAAAAAAACATCTTTATCTAGTACAATTATAGGAAGTAAAAATAAAATCCATCAGAAAGAGGAAGCAAATATGTCAATATTATCAAAAATTTTAGTCACTCTAGTGGCCATCGAATTTTTTTATATCATGTACATCGAAACAGTAAGAACTGATTCCGATACGACAAGCAGAGTTTTTAAAATGAATAAAGAAGAATTAAGCAGAAAATCTGTTCAAACATTATTTAAGAATCAAGGAGTATACAATGGACTATTAGGGGTTGGACTACTTTACGGAGCTTACCTTTCTTCCGCACCTAAAGAAATTACAAGTATGCTGTTGCTATCAATTTTTATTGTTGCATTGTATGGAAGTCTGACTAGCGATCGCTGGATTTTACTAAAACAAGGTGGGTTAGCTCTGTTGGCCTTGCTTTCTATTTTCTTCTAAATGTGGAAAAACAAGGATCTATTGGACAGGAAACTTTGTGAAAAATATTACTTTTTCTCATGAAATATGCTATTCTAATGAATGGTATTTTAGAAAATTTCATGAAAAGGAGTTAGATAGGTGTTCAAAAATTATGTTTTATCACTAAAAAAAGAATTTTTAGGTTATGATCTTTCAAGATTTCAGAAAGATCTTTTGGCTGGAATCACAGTAGCTGCTGTAGCATTGCCTTTAGCCTTGGCTTTTGGGGTATCAAGCGGAGCCGATGCGTCCGCAGGTTTGATTACGGCTATCATTGCCGGTCTCGTTATTGGCGGTTTATCAGGCGGTTTTTATCAAATATCAGGTCCGACAGGCGCAATGGCAGCTATTCTAATGTCCATTGCGGCAACAAAGGGAATGCAAGGTGTGTTGCTTGCTACTTTTTTGGCAGGTCTATTTTTACTTGCAGCAGGACTTTTCCGATTAGGAACACTAACTTCTTTTATCCCAGCACCAGTAATCACAGGATTTACTTCAGGTATTGCTATTATTATTGCATTAGGTCAGATCGATAATTTGTTTGGTGTTCATTCGGAAGGTACAAATGTTATTGAAAAGCTAAGTAGTTATCAAACACTAGGTTTTCCAATAAACATAGCATCTTTGATTATGGGAGGCCTAGTCATTTTAGGGATGTTCATCTATCCGAAAAAATGGGCGAAACGAATGCCTAGTTCGCTGTTGGCCATCATTTTAGCAACAGTAGTTACGCTACTGTGTCATTTACCAGTAGCCACTGTTGGTAACATCCCACAAACACTGATCAGCAGTAATCGCTTGGGCTTGGGAGATTTTAGCTTTTCTGCCTTGCAACAAGTAGCCGTTCCGGCCATTAGCATTGCTCTGTTAGGGATGATTGAGAGCTTATTATGTGGTGCTTCTGCTGGTCGAATGGCGAATAAATCATTAGACAGTAACCAAGAATTAGTGGCACAAGGGGTGGGAAATCTATTGCTTCCTTTTTTTGGCGGGATTCCTGCTACTGCAGCCATTGCTCGTACAAGTGTGGCCATCAAATCTGGCGCACAAACCAGATTAGCTGGCATGATCCATGCAGTTGTCTTGTTGCTTTCCATGCTTGTTTTTGCGCCAGTGATGTCACAGATTCCGATGCCGGCACTTGCAGGTGTTTTGATCGTGACGGCTTGGCGTATGAATGAATGGAGAACGATTAAGGAGCTATTTGTTCATAAATATTGGTCAGCTATTCTATTGTTTGTTCTTACAATGATTTGTACAGTCATCTTTGATTTAAGTATTGCTATTGTAATTGGGATTATCGGCGGTTGTGTATTTTTTGTTGTAAAAAGTGCGGCTATCACGATTTCATTAGAAACAATCGATTGGCAAAGAATGGGGCTGCCAGAAACGGAAAAGCTGAATAATTGGACAGTAGTGTACATCAGCGGTCCGCTGTTTTTCATGTCTTCAGAGAAACTAAAAAATAAATTGGAAGAACTAAACCATCACGACGGTGTCATCTTCTCCATGCGTGGCGTACCAAGTATTGATTTGACGGCACGCGCAGTTTTTGATGAATTTCAAGAAAAAGCAGAACAGAGAGGACAAACGATTATCTATACTTCCTTGCAGCCGGAAGTAGAAAAACAACTTTCTCACTTATGGGAATATACATCCACACATCAACATCAAACAGTTGCTCATGCGTTGACAGCATTGCATGCGAAATATACTGCAATGAGCCATTAAAACAATGAAAAAGAATAGACAAGACTGTAAACTAACAATTTCACCGTCTTGTCTGTTCTTTTTAATCTTGTTGTAAAAGTGAAGCTAGTACTTGCCAATCTTGATGGATAACAGGTACAAGGGAACGATTATAAAAAATAGCTGCTGGATGAAAAAGTGGAAGGATACGATAGTTTTTTTCTGACCATTCGTAGGCATCTTTTTGTTTTGTTAGCTGTAAGACGGGACCTGTATAGAGTTGACCATGGTTTTTGGTAACAGTATATTCTTTACCAAGTAATCGTTGCAGGCCAATATTTCCAAGTGTCGCAATTAATTTTGGCTGGATTTCCATCAGTTCGTAATCCAGTATCGGTGCGTGTGCAAATACTTCGGATCGCGTAGGTGTACGATTTGGATAAACAGTTTCTGTCTGTTGTGTCCGTTTATTGATCCAATGAGTCACGCGATACGGGCGACTCCGTACAGCACTGGTGATATAGACATCTTCTCGTGTTAAACCAGTGGAAGAAAGTGCCTGCATCAATTCTTTTCCAGCTTGTCCGCTAAAAGGGATGTGTGTATCAATCTCTGTTTTCCCTGGGGCTTCTCCTACAAGCATTAATTTAGGATGAAGAGGTCCTTGCCCAGCGACAAACCCTTCTACAGGACGGTCGTTCATCCTTAAAGAAGCCTCTTGTATCAATTCTGTTGGGTATTCCATTTGTGCTCCTCCTTTTTCTTTTATTATAAGAAGAAAAGAAACGCAATGCGACTATTTTATTTGGCAGAAACGAAGAGGAAAGAAAAGCAGGAGAACGATTGTTTAAATCTTTATTTCATTTTTTGACTTTAAATTTAGTTGACGAACAGCGGCTGTTCTGGTAAGCTAGTACTGTTGTAATTGTGGACTCCACAGCTACAACCGCTCAGAACAAGTAATAAGCACAGCAGATGCTGTCACTTCGGATGGCGAGTCTAAGTATATCAGAAGGAGGTGCTTTATAGCATGTACGCAATTATTAAAACTGGTGGTAAACAAGTAAAAGTTGAAGTTGGACAAGCAATCTATGTTGAAAAACTTGACGTTGAAGCAGGAGAAAAAGTTGTTTTTGACGAAGTTATCTTAGTAGGTGGCGAATCTACAAAAGTAGGCGCTCCAACTGTTGCAGGTGCAACTGTTGAAGGTACTGTTGAAAAACACGGCAAACAAAAGAAAGTCGTTACTTTCAAATACAAACCTAAAAAACATTCACACCGCAAACAAGGTCATCGTCAACCATATACAAAAGTGGTTATCGACGCGATCAACGCTTAATCAGCGTTTGAGAAAGAAGGCCTATATATGATCAAAGGAACATTTAAGCGAAATGACGCAGGTCAGATCGTTTCATTCACTTTGACCGGGCATGCTGATGCTGGTCCTTATGGAAGTGATATCGTTTGTGCAGGTGTTTCTGCGTTAGCGATCAGCACTGTCAACGGGATTGCCTCATTAGCCGGTTTTGAACCGATTGTTGAAATGAATGAAGAAGAAGGCGGTTATCTTTATACCGAAGTCACTTCAGGAATGACACAAGAACAAAACAATATTGCTGAGATTCTATTAGAAAATCTTTTATTAGGTTTACAATCAATAGAAGCTGAAAACTCAGAATATATCCAAATTAAAACAATCAATGATAAATAGGAGGTGCAGACCATGTTGTTATCTATGAATCTACAATTATTTGCCCACAAAAAAGGTGGCGGTTCTACATCTAACGGCCGTGACTCAGAATCAAAACGTCTAGGTGCTAAACGCGCTGATGGACAAACAGTTACAGGTGGATCAATTCTTTACCGTCAACGCGGTACAAAAATCTATCCAGGTGTAAACGTGGGTATCGGTGGAGACGACACTTTATTTGCAAAAGTTGATGGCGTAGTACGTTTCGAACGTAAAGGCCGTAACAAAAAACAAGTGTCTGTTTATCCAGTAGCTCAAGAAGCTTAATTGAATCTTGCGATTAAAGAGGTTGTGACAAGACTTTTGTCACAGCCTCTTCTTTGTTTATAAAAATAAAAGTTGTCATGAAGGATGCGAAGGTTACCATGTCTTTTTACGCTTAAGATTTTTTTGCCATCTTGTAATCAGAATGTTTTGATAACGATTGTTTTTATTAATGAAAGCGATATTGTTTGCTATCAGCAGCATCATTGTAGGATAAATAGTGTTCTTTTTCTTGTTTCCAATATAAAAATGGAATTGATATTTTGTGTTCTTTTATCTTCATTACGCTTGTCCCTTCGCTTGTTGTCAACGAAACAAAATCAGGTAAATAGTTGACGAAACGGAAATAAATACATAGTATTATGTTTTGAAGCCTAAGAACAACAGTCTATAGAAAAGGAGCGATACCATTGGCAAAACGCATGGACCGAATTTATATGTATGTCAAAGAAAAAACCGCTCATTTAACAAAGGCAGAATATGACCAAGGAGTAACGACACAAGAAATTGCTGAAGTGTTAGGAATCCAACGAACGAATAGCAGTAAGGATCTGAATCAGCTAGTGCGCGAAGGAAAATTGATAAAGACAGATGGACGACCAGTACGTTACATATATCAAACACTCGCTACGCACGTAAAGCCAGCTGCAAAACATGTGGTCAGTTACAAAGAAACGCCGGTCTCTGAAGAAAAAAATATGCTCCAGATAGATACTAAGGATATCTTTGCAAAAATCATTGGAGCTAATGGTAGCATGAAAAACTCAGTGGAACAGGCAAAAGCTGCGATCTTGTATCCGCCAAGAGGATTAAATTGCTTGATTACAGGACCTACCGGATCAGGAAAGACTTATTTTGCGCACGCGATGTATCATTTTGCCAAAGCACATCATGTAATAGATGAGGAAACGGAACTGATTGTTTTCAATTGTGCTGATTACGCGAATAACCCTGAGCTTTTGATGAGCCATTTATTTGGGTATGCAAAAGGAGCCTTTACAGGTGCAGATGAAGAAAAAATGGGAATTATCGATCAAGCGGATGGTGGTATGCTATTTCTGGATGAAATTCACCGATTGCCTCCAGAAGGTCAAGAAATGATCTTTTACTTTATGGATCACGGGACTTACAGTCGTCTTGGAGAAACAACGAAATCTCATGAAGCAAATGTACGAATCGTAGGTGCGACCACAGAAGATCCAGGCTCTTCGCTATTGGAAACTTTTGTTCGGCGTATCCCAATTAATATCAAACTTCCGGCTTTTGAAAAACGTCCTGCAAATGAGAAAGTCGATTTAGTAAAAATCATGATTGCCCACGAAGCGAACCGCACGCAACGAAAGATCTCTTTGACAGAAGATGTAGCAAAAGCACTGATTGGCAGTGTGACTTATGGGAATATAGGTCAATTGAAGTCGAATATCCAGTTAGTATGCGCACGAGGATTTCTAAATCATATGCAATCTCCCGAAATATCGATTACGATTGATGATTTGACAGAAGGAATTCGTAGCGGATTGATTCAATTAGCAAGCAACCGCAGTGCAATGGCAGAGCTTTCTAAAATATTGGAGCCAAAGATAACTGTAGCACCAAACGATACGATCATGAAAATCCAATCAGACTCCTATGAATTACCTTATAATCTATATGATATCATCGGAGATAAAGCAGCTTTGCTGAAGTCGGATGGGTTGGACCAAGAAGCAATCAATCACTTTATTTCTACAGATATCAACATCCATCTGAAGTCTTTTTATAAAGACCATGGGTTTTCTTTTAATGCAGATAGCAAATTAGCAGAATTTGTAGATCCAAAAATCATAGAAGTGACCAATCAGATTTATGTAATGGTCAAAAGATCTTTACCATATGACTTTCAGCAAAACTTTATTTATGCTATGAGCTTGCATATCAGTTCGTTTTTGAAAAAGATCAATTTAGGAGAAGAACGGCATACGAATGATAATATCCGTGAGATGGCATTTGATTTTCCAGATGAATATGCTGTTGCGAAAGAAGTGCGTAGTTATATAGAAACGTATTTTCAAGTGGATATTCCAGAAAGTGAAGACTACTACTTGACTGTTCTACTCGTCTCGTTACGGGCGAACCAAGCAAGCGGCAGAATCGGTGTAGTCGTTGCGGCTCACGGAAACAGTACAGCAAGCAGTATGGTTCAGGTTGTCCAACAGTTGTTAGATGCAGAGAATGTACGAGCAGTAGACATGCCGTTGGATATGGATCCGAAAACAGCTTTAGACCGAATTGAACGCAATGTACAAGAAGTAGATGAAGGAAGCGGGGTCATACTATTAGTGGATATGGGGTCCCTCGCCTCATTTAATTCGCAAATTCAGCGAGACACCGGGATACCTGTACGTACCGTTGACATGGTAACAACTTCTCTAGTTTTGGAAACTGTGCGAAAGGTCTCTGTATTAGGGACAGATTTAGATATGTTGCATGAATCATTGAAGAATTTTCGAGGTTACGCAGAAATATCTTCTGTAGAACCTGTCCAGGAAACAAAACCTATCCATAAGAAAAAAGCTGTTTTGGCCATTTGTGCATCTGGCGAAGGTACAGCGCAAAGAATCAAAGAATTGATCGAACGAGCGGTAAACAAGCGTCAAGAAACAGAATTAGAAGTTCTAGCTTTGTCGATTGTGGAAGTGAAAGAAGAATTGCCGGTTATCCAAAAAGAATATCAGATCATAGCAACTACTGGAATTACTGATTTGAATATCCAAGCACCATTTATTCCTTTAGAGCGCTTCATTGATCAAAATATCGAAGTCATTTTGGATCAGTTGCTTATGGAATCAGAAATGGAAGAAACTGAATTCGTCTCGCTAGATGAAGAGACAGCTAAAAAAACATGTGTTGAGTTTATCTCTGAGAACTTCATCTTTATCAATGGTAGTAAACTAATCGATCCAATGTGGCAATTTTCTACACAAGTCTCTCAGACGATGGGAATTGGCAATGAAGAATATGGTTTTAAGATCAACTTAGTGATACACACAGCAGGAATGATCGAACGGATTATTCGAAATGAAACGTTGACGGTGGAAGAAAACGAATTGACGAATACAATGAGTGATCCTCTTTATAATCAATTAACAGCCTCGGTTGTCCTGCTAGAAGATAAGATAAAAGTAAAAGTGCCAATAGAAGAAATGTATTATCTGCTACGTCTAGTGCATAATCAGCTAGATAAAAAAGAATACACTATGCCTTAAATACACAAAAACGATACACTTTCATAGTGTATCGTTTTTGTGTATTGGTTAAGAATCCTTTAAATTCAATTAGTGTATCACAAAAAAGTTGGCACGCTTTTTGCTTATAGTAGTGTGTGCTAGGAGGTGGTTGTTCACACAGAAATGATAGGGGTTTCTGTGAAGTAGTGAGGAAGAAGGAGTTTTGCAGATGGATATTCGATTGGCACGTATAGATGATCGTTTAATCCACGGGCAAGTCGCAACAGTTTGGTCGAAGCAAACAGGTGTTGAACGTATCATTGTGATTAGCGATGTAGTTGCTCAAGATAAATTGAGAAAGTTTCTATTAAAAGAAGCTGCACCGCCGGGAATCACAGCAAATGTAATAACCGTGCAGAAAATGATTCAAATCTATCATAGTGGACTATTATCACGAGCAAAAGTGATGCTTTTATTCACCAATCCCCAAGATGTTGAAGCGGTTGTCCGCTGCGGTGTACAGTTGAAGTCGTTGAATATCGGCGGTATGAGTTTTACTGAAGGCAAATCAATGATTACCAATTTTGTTTCAGTAAATCAACAAGATATTGATTCCTTTCGTTACTTGAACAGTCAAGAAGTGGAGTTAGAGATTCGAAAAGTACCTGCTGACAGGAAAATCCTTTTGATGGAACTACTAGCGAAAATCAAAAAGGTGTAACAAAAATGGTTGTTGGAAAAGGTCAAATAATTCTGTTGTAATGGTTAGCAATTATTAATATTTTTGAATTTGTTACAACAAAAGTAAATAGGAGGTATAAATATGGTAGGGATTATCCTAGCAAGTCATGGACAATTTGCTGAAGGAATCTTACAATCCGGTTCAATGATCTTTGGCGAACAAGAAAACGTCAAAGCCGTGATTTTGAAACCAAGTGAAGGTCCAGATGACTTGAGAGCCAAATTGGAAGAAGCGGTTGCTTCTTTTGATAATCAAGACGAAGTGTTATTCTTAGTTGATTTATGGGGCGGAACACCGTTCAATCAATCAAACACATTATTCGAAGAGCACAAAGATAAATGGGCAATCGTAAGCGGTTTGAATTTACCAATGTTGATTGAAGCCTACGCATCACGCTTTTCAATGGAATCTGCTCATGAAATTGCAGCACATATCATTGAAACAGCAAAAGACGGTGTAAAAGTAAAACCGGAAGAATTAGAACCGGCAGAAGCACCGAAAGCAGCAGTACAACAAACGTCAGCTGCAGGAGCTCCTGGTAAATTCAGTTATGTTTTAGCCCGTATCGATTCACGTCTGCTTCATGGACAAGTAGCAACAGCGTGGACAAAAGCAACGAATCCAACACGCATTATCGTTGTTTCTGATGCGGTAGCAAAAGACGATCTTCGTAAGAAATTGATCCAACAAGCTGCTCCTCCAGGTGTAAAAGCACATGTTGTTCCAGTTGAAAAAATGATCGAACTTGCGAAAGATGATCAACATTTTGGCGGACAACGCGCGTTACTGTTATTCGAAAATCCTCAAGATGTTTTAAGAGCAGTTGAAGGCGGCGTACCGTTGGAGACAGTGAATGTCGGATCAATGGCACACTCACCTGGTAAAGTACAACCAAATAAAGTGTTGGCGTTTAGCCAAGCTGATATTGATACTTTCAATAAATTAAAAGAAGCTGGAATCAATTTCGATGTACGTAAAGTACCAAATGATTCAAAAGGAAACATGGATGAAATTTTGAAGAAAGCACAAGATGAATTAAACAAACACGCATAGTAAAACTATCAGAAAAAATGGAGGATTAACATCATGGAATTAAACTTTATTCAAGTGATATTAGTCATTATCGTTGCATTTTTAGCTGGTATGGAAGGAATTCTTGATGAATTTCATTTCCATCAACCAGTAATCGCATGTACGTTAATTGGCTTAGTTACTGGGAACCTAATCCCTTGTCTTATCTTAGGTGGTACATTACAAATGATCGCTCTTGGTTGGGCAAACATCGGCGCTGCTGTGGCTCCTGATGCTGCTTTAGCATCTGTTGCATCTGCAATTATTTTAGTATTAGGTGGACAAGGAAGAGCTGGGGTTTCTTCAGCTATCGCTATTGCTGTACCTCTTGCTGTTGCTGGTTTATTATTAACAATCATCTGCCGTACAATCGCAACTGCATTCGTTCATTTAATGGATGCTGCTGCAAAAGAAGGTAACTTTAGAAAAGTTGAATTATGGCACATTATTGCTATCTGCATGCAAGGTATTCGTATTGCTATTCCTGCTGGATTGATCTTAGCTATCGGCGAAGGTCCAGTGAAAGGCTTGCTAGAATCTATGCCAGTCTGGTTAACAGACGGTCTTGCTATTGGTGGAGGTATGGTTGTTGCTGTAGGTTATGCAATGGTTATTAACATGATGGCAACTAAAGAAGTATGGCCATTCTTTGCAATTGGTTTTGTTTTAGCAACTGTTTCCGAAATTACACTTATCGGACTAGGGGCAATCGGTGTAGCTTTAGCTCTTATCTACTTGGCACTTTCTAAACAAGGTGGCGGTTCTGGTAATAATGGTGGAAGCTCAAATACTGGTGACCCACTGGGCGATATAATCGATAACTATTAAGGGAGGCGTACACGAAAATGGCAGAAGAAAGAATTCAATTATCTAAAAAAGATCGTGTTTCTGTTTGGTGGCGTTCGACTTTCCTTCAAGGATCTTGGAACTACGAACGTATGCAAAATGGTGGCTGGGCATTCTCTATGATTCCAGCAATTAAAAAATTATATAAAACAAAAGAAGATCGTGCGGCTGCATTGGAACGTCACTTAGAGTTCTTCAATACACATCCATATGTAGCATCTCCAATTATTGGGGTTACTCTAGCACTTGAAGAAGAACGGGCAAATGGTGCACCTGTTGATGACGTAACAATTCAAGGGGTTAAGGTTGGTATGATGGGGCCTTTAGCTGGTATCGGTGACCCAGTATTCTGGTTTACAGTAAAACCTATCCTTGGAGCGTTGGCTGCTTCTCTAGCGATGAGCGGGAACATCTTAGGACCTATCATTTACTTCCTAGGTTGGAACATCATCCGTATGGCATTTATGTGGTATACACAAGAATTTGGTTATAAAGCTGGTTCTAAAATTACAGAAGATTTATCTGGTGGATTATTGCAAGATATCACAAAAGGTGCTTCGATTCTAGGGATGTTTATTCTTGGATCGCTAGTTAATCGCTGGGTATCAATTAACTTTACTCCTGTTGTTTCAACAGTCAAACTTGATAAAGGTGCCTATATCGACTGGAATAACTTGCCTTCTGGTGCAGAAGGAATTAAAACTGCATTGGAACAACAAGCTGCTGGTTTGTCACTGTCATCTGAAAAAGTAACTACTTTACAAGATAACTTGAATAGTTTGATTCCTGGTCTAGCTGCTCTATGTTTAACATTATTCTGTATGTGGTTACTTAAGAAAAAAGTATCACCTATTGTCATTATCCTTGGATTATTTGTGGTTGGTATTGTCTTCCACTTGATTGGGTTAATGTAATCTTGAAAATATATGTAAGTTAAGTAATGGTTGAAACTACTTGTTTCTGAAAAAACGGTTACTTTGGAAAACTGTGCCAATTCCTATTGGCACAGTTTTTTTATCAGTACATTAGAAGATTCTTTGCTTAAATAGGTAAAAACATCTATAATTGATTCACTAGTTAATTTAAAGAATGGAGTAGAATAAATGGTACAATCAATCAATACGAAAGTCGATTTAACGATTAATGCTACTTCCTATCTGGGAATTGCTGAGTATGGAAAAATCATGATTGGCGATAAAGGTTTTGAATTTTACAATGAAAGAGATGCCCGAAAATTTGTTCAGATTCCATGGGAAGAAGTCGACTATGTGATTGCTTCCGTTATGTTCAAAGGAAAATGGATTCCTCGTTTTGCTATCCAAACAAAAAGAAATGGGACTTATTCTTTTTCTTCTAAAAAGCCCAAAATGGTGTTAAAAGCGATACGTGAATATGTAGAACCTAGTCATATGGTTAAATCATTAAGCTTAGTCGATGTTATCAAACGAGGGATCAAAGGGATTTTCAAACCCAAGTAAAAAATAAAAGTTGACCAAACCAATTATTTGTCCCCTTTAAATCCCTTATGCTAAAATTGATTAGCAAAGAAGGAGGTTATATTATGAGTTGGTTATGGACATTGATTGTTGGAGCTGTGATCGGAGCGATTGCAGGTGCAATCACCAGCAAAGGAAATTCGATGGGCTGTATCACGAATATCATTGCTGGATTAGTTGGTTCAAGTATTGGACAAGCGATTTTCGGCGAATGGGGACCAAAAGCTGCAGGTATGGCACTTATTCCATCTATTTTAGGTGCAGTGATTTTGGTAGCAGTTGTCTCGTTTTTCTTTGGAAAACGGTCATAAGTTTTTTACAAAATAGTAAACTAAAAGGAGTTGCAGCGAGACTGTGACTCCTTTTTGGCTTTCTTTCTTTAAAAGAAAAAGAAGTTTTCCGGAAATTTTTATTTAACTGTCGTGTACGAAGAAAAGTTTGCTATAATAGAAAAAAGCGTGCAAAGAAAGAGGGAGTTTCATTATGATGCTACGTGTAGAAAAATTGCGCAAAAAAATGCAAGAAGAAAATTTGGATTCATTTTTGGTTACCAGTCCGTACAATCTTCGTTACTTAACGAACTTTACAGGTACGACAGGATTAGCTGTTATTACTTTGGAAAATGCATTTTTTATTACTGATTTTCGTTATACCGAGCAGGCGGCAGCGCAGGCTCAAGGATTTGAAATTATTAAAAATGTCGGACCTATTTTTGATGAGGTAGCAAACTTAGTACGCAAAGAAGAACTGCACTCATTAGCTTTTGAGGAAACAACAGTCTCATTTTTAGAATATTCGGTTTTAGAAGAAATCATCGATGCGGAATTAGTACCTGTTTCACAGATGATTGAAGAACTTAGAGAAGTGAAAGATGAAGAAGAAATCGCCATTATCGAAAAAGCATGTAATATTGCGGATATGGCTTATGATCACATCCTGAAAATGATCCAACCGGGCATGACTGAGATTGAAGTCGCAAATCAACTAGACTTTTATATGCGTTCTCTTGGCGCTTCAGGTGTTTCTTTTGATACGATCGTTGCTAGCGGATTGCGTTCGGCTATGCCGCATGGTGTAGCAAGCAAGAAACTCATCGAACAAGGTGACTTGATCACGTTGGATTTTGGCTGCTATTACGAAGGATATGTTTCTGATATGACACGTACATTCGCTATTGGTGATCCTGGAGAAAAATTAAAAGAAATATATCAAGTAGTTCTAGATGCGCAATTAGCGGTTATTGATGCTGCGAAACCAGGAATGACTGGTGTACAATTAGACGCAGTTGCTAGAGATTATATTTCAAAACATGGTTACGGTGAAGCATTTGGACATTCTACAGGACATGGGATCGGTCTGGAGATCCACGAAGGACCGAATGTTTCTTCTCGTGCGGAAAAACAATTTGTACCAGGAAATGTAATTACTGACGAGCCAGGGATCTACTTACCAGGAATCGGTGGGGTACGTATTGAGGACGATTTGCTGATCACAGAAGATGGCAATCGTGTATTGACTCGTTCACCAAAAGAATTGATCATCTTATAGTCTCGTCCATAAAAGAAGTAAGCGTAAAAATCAGTGTTCACAGACTTTGTTATAGAAAATCGCTTGATTTAATGATACACTATAGAAGAACTTTTAAGCTGTAAGAGATAATAAAGTTGGATATTTTCTCCAATTCATAGCAATTTGCAGCTGATCGGCGGCAGTTTTTTTACCAAATGATCATTATAGCCGCATCATAGAGAATTCGGATGTATCTCGTGCTTAGGCAAAGGGAGGAATAAATAAATGGCAGATGAAAAAAATTTGATTTTAAACGCAAACCAAGATTTGGGAGAGATTGTGATTGCTCCTGAAGTCATCGAAGTAATCATCGGGATTGCTGCTTCTAAAGTAGAAGGCGTATACGGAATGCGCGGAACTTTTGCCAGCAATGTCACTGAATTATTAGGACGAGCAGCTCACGGAAAAGGTGTTTACTTGGCAAATGAGGAAGATGGCTTGAAAGTAGATCTTTACTGCTACCTGGAATATGGTGTTTCAGTTCCTAAAGTTGCAATGGAAATGCAAGAACGGGTTAGCCAGCAAGTCCTTTTCATGACAGATATCGATCTAGCTGAAGTCAATATCCATGTAGTAGCTGTTGTTCCTGAAAAATTAGAACAACCAACAATCGAAGAACTTTTTGAAGACGAAGAGGAAGAGAATGAATAAAGAATTATCAAGACACGAGATTCGGGAGATGGCATTGCAGGCTTTATTTCCGTTAGACTTCAATGCAGACCTAACAAAAGAAGATGCGATTTTCAACGCAATCGAATTAGACCACCGCGACATGATCAATGAAGATGAATCAGAGTTTGTTCCTGTTTATCTTGATACGCTAGTTGGCGGTGTCTGTGCAAAAAAAGATGAATTGGATAAAGTGATCGAAAAACATTTGAAAAACAATTGGCATATCAATCGGATCTCAAAAATGGATTTGGTGATCTTGCGTATCGCGATTTTTGAAATGACTTATGTGACAGATGTACCAGCGGCTGTTGCTTTAAATGAAGCAATTGAGTTGGCAAAAACATTTAGTGATGACCGTTCGCGTAAATTCGTCAACGGTGTTTTATCCAATGTATTAAAAGAATTAGAAGCTGGGGCGTAAGTCCTAGCTTTTTTCTGTGAATCATCATAAACCTGTTATAAATCGGGAAAATTCTATGGTAGAATGAAAACACAAAAAATATCTGGGAGTGGTTAGATGGCAGAATTGATTAACGGAAAAGAATTAGCTGAAAAAATGCAGGCAGACATTGCTGAAAAAATCCAAAAATTGAAAGATAATGGTATCCATCCCGGATTAGTTGTTTTATTGGTAGGGGAAAATCCAGCCAGTCAAATCTATGTAAGAAATAAAGAACGCGTAGCAAAAGAAATCGGAATCCATTCATCAGTAGAGCGTTATCCTGAGACGATTTCTGAAAACGAACTACTTGCAGAAATCGAAAAATACAATCAAGATCCTAGATTTCATGGTATATTGGTCCAATTACCATTGCCAAAGCATATAGATGAAGAAAAGATCCTGTTAGCTATCCGTCCTGAAAAAGACGTAGACGGTTTTCATCCAATGAATTTAGGCAGACTCCTTGCGGGTAAACCGGACAAGATTCCTTGTACGCCATACGGCATCATGAAAATGTTTGAAGCTTATTCTATCGATCCGGCGGGTAAACGAGCAGTAGTTATCGGACGAAGCAATATCGTCGGCAAACCGATGGCTCAGCTGCTCTTGATGGCAGATGCAACTGTTACTGTTGCTCATTCTAAAACCGAAAATCTGGCTGAACTGGCACAAGAAGCAGATATCTTAGTCGTAGCAATAGGACGTGGACATTTTGTCACAAAAGAATTCGTAAAACCAGGTGCTGTAGTGATCGATGTAGGGATGAACCGTGATGCTAACGGTAAGCTGATCGGTGATGTGAAATTTGATGAAGTGGAGCCTATTGCAGGCTGGATCACTCCTGTGCCAAAGGGTGTAGGGCCAATGACTATCACAATGCTGATGTATCAAACCGTAAAATCTGCCGAAGCTTTTGGAGCAGGTGAATAAATGGCACAAGAATATTTAACTGTCACTACATTAACGAGGTATTTGAAACGTAAATTTGATGCCGATCCTTATTTAGAACGGGTATATTTAACCGGTGAAATATCGAATTTCCGTTTACGCGCCAATGCCCATCAATATTTCAGCTTAAAAGATGATCATGCAAAAATATCTGCTATTATGTTCAAAGGTGCATTCCAAAAATTACGATTCCATCCAAAAGAAGGAATGAAAGTCCTTGTTGTTGGGCGTATTTCACTCTATGAAGCGGGAGGTTCGTATCAAATCTATGTAGAGCACATGGAGCCTGATGGAATAGGTGCTTTATATCAAGAATTGGAAGAACGAAAAGAAAAGCTGATGAAGGAAGGCCTTTTTCAAGGTCCTAAAAAAATGTTGCCGCGTTTCCCAAAGCGAATCGCGATTCTTACCAGTCCAAGCGGAGCGGTTATACGCGATATCATCACGACGGTGAAAAGAAGGTATCCAATTGTCCAATTGGTTTTGTTCCCAACCGTTGTACAAGGGAATCAAGCAGCGGACAATGTTGTCAAAAATATCCGACGAGTAGAAGAGATGGGCGATTTTGATACAATGATCATTGGTCGTGGGGGCGGATCGATTGAGGATTTGTGGCCGTTTAATGAAGAACGGGTTGCCCGAGCGATTTATCAAGCCAATACGCCGGTGATCTCATCTGTGGGACATGAAACAGATACCACGATCGCTGATTTAGTAGCAGATGTTCGGGCTGCTACTCCAACAGCAGCTGCAGAATTAGCTGTTCCTGTTTTGTCAGAAGAGTTGATGCGCATTCAAGAACGGCAAGCTAGATTGCAGCAGGCGTTTGTACGCCAGATCCAGCGCAAACAAGAACGGTTCGAGCGTGCTCGACGTTCCTATGTCTTTCGGCAGCCTGAAAGATTGTATGAAGGTCAGACCATCAAATTAGATCAATTGAAACAGCGATTATATCAAGCTACACAGCAGATTTATCATGCAAAAGAAAAGCAAACGATCGCGTTAAGCCACCAATTGGAACAAGTGGCTCCGCTTTATCGAGTCAAAGCAGCCCGCCAAGAAACTGCTTATCTAGAAAAACGTTTAGAAGAGAAAATCCAACAATATATGAAACAACAGCAGCAGCGTTTTGCTCAAGCTGTTCAATCTCTTGATTTGTTGAGTCCATTGAAAATCATGGGAAGAGGCTACAGCTATACGACGTTAAATGATCAAGTAGTAAAAAGTGTCTCCGAGATTCATCAAGGGGATTTGCTGACAATCCATTATCAAGATGGAATCGTTAAAGGACAAGTACAAGAGATAGATAAAGGAGAATAAGAATATGGAAAATCCAACTTTTGAAGAGTCACTGCAAGAATTAGAAAAAATCGTCATGCAGCTAGAACAAGGAGACGTTCCATTAGAATCAGCTCTAGATTCGTTTAAACGAGGAATGGAATTAAGCAAACATTGCCAAGATACCTTAGCTAAAGCAGAAGAAACTTTGACGAAAATGATGACAGAATCAAATGAAGAAGTTGATTTTGACGGAAACGAGGAAAGCTGAGATGAGATTAACTGACTTTTCAGCTATTCATCTACCTGCTGTAGAAAAAGAAATCTTGTCTTTTTTAGATGAACATACGACGGATAGAGCGCTCTGTGATGCGATGACTTATTCAGTGAAAGCAGGTGGAAAAAGAATCCGTCCCTTATTACTTTTAGCGGCCGTTGCTTCCTTTGATGAGCCTATCGATGTTCCCGTCTATCAAGTAGCAGCTGCTTTAGAAATGGTGCATACGTATTCCTTGATCCACGATGATTTGCCTGCGATGGACAATGATGATCTTCGAAGGGGAAAACCTACCAATCACAAAGTATTCGGCGAAGCGTTAGCTATATTGGCTGGAGATGGTTTACTGACAGGCGCATTCCAGCTGATCAGTATGGCACACTTGGGTCATTCTCCTAAGCTTCTGTTGCTTCAGCAATTAGCTGTTTGTGCGGGGGCACAAGGTATGGTGGCTGGACAAGCTGCAGATATCGAAGGAGAATCAAAAAAGCTTTCATTAGAGGAATTAGCATTTATTCATGAAAGAAAGACAGGACGTTTGATTCGTTATGCCTTGCTAGCTGGAGGTATATTAGCGAAGCAACCTGAAGAAATCTTATTGCTACTTCAACGATTAGCCGAACATTTAGGTTTGGCTTTCCAGATAAGAGATGATCTACTTGATGTGATTGGTACAACGAAAACGTTAGGGAAAACAGCTGGCAAAGATGAACGTATGGAAAAAAACACTTACCCGCGTTTATTAGGACTAGAAAAGACACATGAGGCGTTGGAGATTGAGTTGTTATCCGCTAATAAGATCATAGACAAATTAGAAGAGGACGTTTTTTCTTTTGATGGCAGGCTGATGCGCCAGCTGATCAAGCAATTTGATGTGGAGAAATGAGGGAAAGAATGGAAAAAGAACGCGTAGATGTATTAGCGGTCAAACAAGGATTATTTGAAACAAGAGAACAAGCCAAACGTTCAGTTATGGCTGGTTTGATTTACAACGAAAAAAACGAGCGGTTTGATAAACCGGGAGAAAAAATTCCAGTAAGTAGTGAATTAAGAGTCAAAGGTAAAAAACTTCCTTATGTTTCTCGGGGTGGATTAAAATTAGAAAAAGCGCTCAAAGCATTTGATCTATCTGTTGAAGGAAAAACATTGTTAGATATCGGTGCTTCCACTGGCGGATTTACTGATGCAGCTTTGCAAAATGGCGCTAAAATGAGCTATGCTTTAGATGTCGGTTACAATCAGCTAGCTTGGAAAATCAGACAAGATCCTAGAGTCGTCGTAATGGAAAGAGTGAATTTTCGTTATGCAAAACCCGAAGACTTTACCTTAGGGATTCCAGAAGTTGCTGTCATCGATGTTTCTTTTATTTCACTAAAACTGATGCTGCCTCCATTACATGCTATTTTAAAAGAAGAGGGAGAAGTGATTGCCTTAATCAAACCCCAATTCGAAGCAGGCAGAGAAGCTGTAGGGAAAAACGGAATTGTTCGTGACGCACAGACCCATCAAAAAATTTTAGAAGACATTTTGTCATTTGCGGCACAAGGTGGATATGATGTGCTGGAAGTAAGTTATTCTCCAATCACGGGGGGAGAAGGAAATATCGAGTTCTTGGCTCACTTGAGGAAGGTACCTGAAAGCGGCACGATCAATCCAGCTATTAATATGGCAGAAGTGGTTTCAAACGCACACGAACAGTTTGACCATAAATAAATTGTAACTGTGAAAATCAAGTGAGAAGTATGCGGATTCTTCTTTATTATACCAAGGAAATAAGCTATCATTGGTTAAGAAGAATAAGCTAAGGAGCGAAGACGTAATGAGAAAAAAAGATCGGCATCGTTTGATTACTCGATTGTTGAGTGAGCAAGATATCCGAAAGCAGGAAGAATTTGTTGAAATCCTGAAAAGCAAAGGAATATCTGTTACTCAAGCTACGATTTCCAGAGATATAAAGGAACTAAAACTGATTAAGGTACCGGCCTCAGATGGCGGCTACCGTTATAGTATACCAGCTGAAACAAATGAAGATGTAAATACTAAATTGGAAAAACTGTTAAAAGACGCTTTCGTAGCAGTTGACCAAATGGAAAAATTTGTTACTTTGAAAACTTTGCCGGGGAATGCTTCGGCAGCAGCGAATTTGATCGATAAGCGCTACAAGAAAGAATTATTTTCGATTATCAATGATGACGATAATGTTTTGATGATTACACGAACTGAAGACCAGGCAGTTTTACTAAAGAAAGACTTCCTGCATTACCTTTAAGTTGAGGAGCGAATGTGATGCTACAAGAAATCAGTATTACTAACTTTGCGATTATTCCGGAATTGCGGCTTTCTTTTCACGAAGGAATGACCGCGCTGACCGGAGAGACTGGTGCGGGTAAATCCATCATTATCGATGCTTTAGGTTTGTTAGCAGGAGGAAGAGGTTCAAGCGATTATATACGTCAAGGCGCAGAAAAATGCATTCTTGAAGGATTGTTTGAACTTCCGAAACAAGAAGGATTCTCTGAATTGATGGTTGAATTAGGTATCGAAACGGATGAAGACAATCTGATCGTTCGACGAGATATGTCGTTGACTGGAAAAAATGTTTGCCGAGTGAATGGTCACATCATCACGCTAGCTAATCTAAGGAAAATCGGCAGTTATTTAGTGGATATCCAAGGGCAAAACGAACATCAGGAACTGCTCCAGCCTGAATCACATCTTGCTTTATTGGATCGTTTTGGAGATGCAGCTTTCCAACAGAAGAAAAAGAGTTATCAGCAAGAATATACCTCTTATCGTGAGCTGGAAAAAAGGGTACGAAAAGTGCAGCAAAATGAAAAATCCTATGTTCAGAGAATAGATATGCTCCATTTCCAGCAAGAAGAAATAGCTGTTGCTGATTTGCAAGTCGGAGAAGAAGAGAAATTAAAAGAAGAAAGAGAAAAACTTAGCAATTATCAAAAAATTGCTGATGGATTAGCTGCAGGCTACGGAGCACTGACGAATAATGAACAAAACAGTGTAGATGGCGTTGGCTTGGCCGTTGCAGAATTGCAAGGGATCGCACATCTAGATATGGAGTATGAAGCAATTTATGAAAATATCCAAAGTGCTTACTATTTGTTACAAGATGCAATCGGAGACATGAGTCGTCAAATCGATTTGTTGGAGTTAGATGAGAACCGTTTAGAAGAAGTGACTCAACGTCTAGAATTAATCCGACAGTTGAAACGCAAATATGGCGAATCCATTGAGTCGATATTGGCTTACTATGACGAAATCACCGAAGAGCTAGCTTCTTCTGATTTTTCAGAAGGTCAATTGGACAAAATGAAAGAGGAACTAGAGCAAAAAGAGCTTCTACTTCAGCAACAAGCCGCAGATCTTCATGAAGCGCGTAAAAAAATCGCAAAAGAATTGGAAAAATCCATTCTGCATGAATTAAAAAGTCTGTATATGGAAAACACTGAGTTTGAAGTACGTTTCTTAAAAGAAGAAAACAGACAATTGAATCATGATGGGTTTGACCAAATCGAATTCTACATTACGACCAATCCAGGAGAGCCGCTGAAGCCTTTAGTGAAAGTCGCTTCTGGTGGCGAATTATCTCGGATGTTACTGGCTTTGAAAACGATTTTTTCTTCTGAGCAAGGTGTGACAAGTATTATCTTTGATGAAGTGGATACAGGTGTAAGTGGAAGAGTTGCACAAGCCATCGCGGATAAAATTTCTCAAATATCGAAATACTCTCAAGTTTTGTGCATCACTCATCTACCGCAAGTCGCCGCAGTCGCCGACTATCAATATTATATCGTGAAAGCAGTGATTGATGGTCGTACGCAAACTTCTGTTTCAGAATTGAAAACAAAAGAAAGAGAAGAAGAAATTGCACGCATGCTAGCTGGAAGTGAGATTACAAAACTGACACTCGAACATGCAAAAGAACTATTGCAACTCGCAAGAAGGACCTGATCCACCTCGTAGTGGTTCAGGTCCTTTTTAGCAGCTGATAGCTATATTTTATTTTTTACATGACACTCATGACAGCAGTCAATACAACAGACCCAATCGTTAAAATCAGCATCGTCCAAATGACAAATTTTGTTACTTTAGCAAAAGTACTTGTTTGTTTTTTTTCACGCATTGTTTTCAACCTCGTAATTAATTAGTTAATCCAAGTGTACAATCTTTTTGTCTTTTCTACAAGAGGTCTTTTTTATAAAAACTTCCCTTTTTTTAAATAATAGGTAGTTACGATACAAATAAATAATGTTAATAGGACTAGCCAGATAAACGCATCATCTCTTTCAGCAATGGGTAGCTTGATGTTCATCCCATAGATACTTCCGATGATTGTTGGTATAGTTAATATAATCGTTAAAGAAGTTAAAATTTTCATAATATTATTCAAATTATTCGATACAATTGCTGAAAAAGTCTGATTCATTTGTTCTACTAGTTTTAATTGAATGCGAGAAGTAGTCATTGCTTGCTCTGTTTCTACCAATACATCACGCAGATGGTTTTTCAACGCATGATTTTCTTGGAAAAGTTTATTTTGCGCTAATTCTTTCAATGCATCTAAATTAGCAGAAGTCGCTTCTCTGAAATAAACAAGGCTTTTTTGGATATCCATGATTTGATAAAGTTGTTTGTTTTCAGTTGATACTTGAAGTTTGGCTTCCAAAGTATCGCATTGAGATTGAAGCGTAGCTAAATAACTGTTATAAGACAGTGTAACCTGCCAGATGAATTGAAAGAAGATATTGAGATTGGGTGAAACATCGCTTTTTGGAAAGGTTTGACTAAAGACTTTCTTTAAAAATAGTGGTTCATGATTCGTAATTGTGATAAGCTTCTTTTTGGGCGTCAAAATGATAGAGAGCGGGTATGTATCCACTTGAAAATAACCGCTAGGACTTGTTTTAGCAAACGGATATTGTAACAATAATAACGCTGGTTTTGTCAACTTTGATTGATTGAATTCTTCTGTACGGGAATTTTCTGCATCGTCCAATATGGAAGTGATGTAATCTGACGGAATTTCAAATTGATGTGTCAGCTGATGAATCTCTTCTTGATTGGGACGTTCTACACAATACCAGATCGTTTGGTCAGTTTCCTTTCCGGTATTACGCAGTTTCTCATTATCTAATGTAAAATATTTGATCATGATTTTCCTCCTGTTGCCTGTTTCTTTTATTATAACGGATAGGGGATTGGAATACATGGAATGTGTTTGTAAGATATAGAATATAACTGCATAAATTTAAATAAAATGAAACAGTTGTGTAAAGTATATACAGTATACTTGAAGCAACGATAAAAAAGGAGTTTACGTTCATGGGCACATTCACACCACTTATCTTGTTTTGGTATATTTACCCGGTAATCGTTTTGTTTGGTTGCCAATTTCTTGTAAAATTATTTTCGTTAAATCGTCGTTTTAAAATAAAAGCCCCTGATTTGGCGATTCCTTTTTTGTGGGGCGGTATGCATGCGTTGTCTAGAAACACAGCGACAATTTCTATCCTGCCGTTTTTCTTTATTTCTGTTTTACTAATGGGCATCTGTATTGCTGTTTTTCAAGCATATTATTATGAAGAAATCATTTATCCGCGTTATTTCAAGATGACTTGGCGTTTGGTATTTCTGCTGACGATCGTCTTGTACGCGGTCTTGATCATTGTGAATATACTTTCTTACCTATGAAAAAAGCAGAAAAGCTGTAAAAAGTCTTTTAAAAGGCTTTTTGCAGCTTGATTCTTAAAAAAATGTTTATGAATAAAAAAAGTTGTTCCCGGATTTCCTAGAAAAGGTGGTAGAAAGTGGGGGATTGTGGTAGACTAATTTTAGTTAGTGGAGGAATGGGGGGCTTTCAATGTTGATGGGTGAATTCCAACATAATATTGATGCAAAAGGACGTTTAATCGTTCCCTCAAAACTTCGTGAAGAACTTGGCGAAAAGTTTGTTCTGACACGCGGATTGGATGGTTGTCTTTTCGGCTATCCGATGAGCGAATGGGAAAATCTGGAAGCTAAGCTGAACGAAATGCCGTTGGCTAAAAAAGACGCACGTACATTTGTGCGATTCTTCTATTCGGCTGCCACTGAATGCGAACTTGATAAACAAGGACGGATCAATATACCAAGCACGTTAAGAAATTATGCAGCTTTGACAAAAGGGTGCGTAATCATCGGCGTATCTAACCGAATTGAAATTTGGGATGAGACACGATGGGAAGATTTTTCTGCAGAAGCAGAAGAGAATTTTGACGAAATTGCTGAAAATATGATTGATTTCGGACTATAAGAATAGGAAGAGGCTGACTAATGACTGAAACATTTCAACACTATACAGTCATGTTGAAAGAAACGGTAGATGGATTGAACATCAAACCGGATGGCGTTTATGTAGACTGTACACTCGGCGGTGCCGGACATAGTGAATATTTATTGAGCCAACTAAGTTCTAAAGGGCACCTGTATGCGTTTGACCAAGATCAAAAAGCAATCGATCACGCCAAGCTGCGTTTAGCTTCTTATGTCGAACAAGGGATGGTCACATTTATCAAAGCGAATTTCAGAGAATTAGAAGAACGCTTGAGTGAGTATGTAGATAAGGTAGATGGTATTTTGTATGACTTAGGGGTTTCCTCTCCTCAACTAGATGAAGCAGAACGTGGATTTAGTTATCATCAAGATGCACCCTTGGATATGCGTATGGATCAGTCAGCTCCTTTAACCGCTTATCACGTAATTAATGAATATTCCTACCATGAATTAGTAAAGATTTTCTTCCGCTATGGCGAGGAGAAATTTTCCAAACAAATTGCTCGTGAAATCGAACGAGTACGAAAAACAAAACCAATCCAAACAACTGGTGAGCTTGTCGAAATCATTAAACAAGTCATCCCAGCTCCCGCAAGAAGAAAAGGCGGGCATCCTGCAAAAAGAATTTTTCAAGCTGTGCGGATTGCAGTAAATGACGAACTTGGTGCCGAAGAGGCCTCTTTAGAACAGGCAATCCGGTTATTGAAAGTCAATGGAAGAATCAGTGTGATCACATTCCACTCATTAGAAGACAGAATTGTCAAAAGTATGTTTAAAGAATATAGTACGGTTCAAGATTTACCACCGGGACTTCCTGTCATACCTGACGAATTTCAACCGGAACTGAAAGTCATTACTCGTAAACCAATCCTTCCTTCAGAGGAAGAGTTAGCAGAAAACAATCGATCACGCAGTGCAAAGTTACGTATTGCAGAAAAAATAAGAATGAAAGAGGAGTAGAATGATGGCAGAATTAAAGAAAATGCAAGAGTACGAATATGATTTACCTGAATTGGTGGATCAGCCAGAACAACAAATGCCAGATTCTTCTTCGAATCAAGAAATCATTCTTCCACAATCACCAGCAAAACGATTGAAGCAGATTTCTGCTTTGGAAAAAATTGCTGTGGCAAGCGTGGCGATTGCTATTGTTGCTTTGTGTGTTTTAACAGTCATGTTGCGTACAAATATCAGCGGAGCTGAAAAAGAAATCACATCAATACAAACAGAAATCAAGGATAAAAAGCAAGAAAAAACGAGTTTAGAACAAGAAAAAAATGAACTTTCTCGTACTGAACGGATTAAACAAATCGCAGAAGAAAAAGGATTGTCTATTAATGACGACAATTTAAGGAAAGTGAAGTAAATGAGTCTTAAAAATAAAATTCGGCGGTTTATGGAAAAGAAAAATCTAAATCCGATGAACAATCGCAAAAAAGTAGGTATCATTTTATTTGCTACGAGTATTGGATTGTTCTTTTTATTTGCCGTCCGTTTCTCGTATATCGTTATTGGAGGTCATGTTGCTGGTACCTCATTAGCTGAAAAAACAAAACAGTTGTACCAAGGAAGTGAAGTAGTAAAAGCAAAAAGAGGAACGATTTATGATCGTAACGGTGTGGCGCTCGCAGAAGATGCCTCCTCTTATTCAATTAAAGCGATACTCTCAAAAACATATACTTCTGGGGATAAAAAGCTGTATGTCGAAGAAAAGAATTTTGATAAAATAGCAGAAATCCTGCATAAGAATCTTTCTATAGACAAAAAAGATGCACTGAATATTTTAGAAGACGGCGCAAAAAAAGAGCTGTATCAAGTTGAATTTGGTAGCTATGGGAAAAATATCTCCCAAGAAACCAAGCAAAACATCGAAGCAGATATGAAAAAAGAAGGTGTCGCTGGTCTTTACTTTGTCGACCATCAGGCTCGGATGTATCCAAATGGCGTCTTTTCTTCTCATTTTATCGGATATGCAGTTCCAGACAAAGATGAGAATGGCTTAGTTGGTAAACTAGGTTTGGAGTCTGCTTACAATGATATTTTGAGCGGTAAAGATGGTAAGATTATTTATCAAAAAGATAATTTTCAAACTCCTCTGCCAGGTACAGTAGCAGAAGAAGAAAAAGCTGTTGATGGACAAGATATCTACACGACTTTGGACAGTAGACTACAAAGTTATTTGGAAACACTGATGGATCAAGTAAATGAAGAATATCAACCGGAAGAATTGACAGCAGTCTTGATGAAAGCAAAAACTGGAGAGATTTTGGCGATGGGGCAGCGTCCTACTTTCAATCCCGAAACAATGGAAGGTTTGACTGGAGAAGATGCTATCTGGCGTAATTTCTTGGTACAAGATAGTTATGAGCCAGGATCAACCATGAAGGTTTTCACTACTGCAGCCGCTATCGAAGAAGGAGAATTCAACGAGAATGAAACCTTCCAATCTGGAAAAATCCAAGTAGAAGATGCGACGATCAATGACCATGACTTTGGTGAAAAAGGTGTGCTGACCATGCGTCAAGCTCTTTCATGGTCAAGTAACGTCGGGATGGTCATACTGGAACAGCGATTAGGCGGACGATGGTACAATTATTTACAAAAACTAGGATTTGGACAAAGTACCCATTCTGGATTAGATGACGAAGTAAATGGTGCTTTGCCTACATCAAATATTGTCGACCGAGCAATGAGTGCTTATGGACAAGCGGTAGGTGTGACGAATTTCCAAATGATGAAAGCTTTCACTTCTATTGCGAATAACGGTACAATGATTCAACCTCGATATATCAGCAAAGTAGTGGATCCTCAAACTGGAGAAGAGCGAACAACTCAAACAGAAGTTCTAGGACAACCTTTTTCAAAAGAAACAACAGAAAAAGTCCGTGAATATATGAGAGATGTTGTCGAAAGCGAAAACTACGGTAGTGCTTATGGCGTATATAGTGTACCTGGATACAATGTATCGGCAAAAACCGGAACAGCCCAAATCGCTTCTGATACAGGGGGATACCAAACAGGAGATACAGCCTACCTGTATTCGATTGTGGAGATGGTTCCTTCTGAAGATCCAGACTATGTCTTGTATCTAACAATGAAACACCCTAAGACATATGATCGAATGGCTTTGGCTAAAATCGCAAATCCATTGATGAAACGGGCAATGGATTTTAAAGAAACTGAAGAAGATACGGATACAGAAACCAAAACAGAAAAAGTATCCGTAGCCGATTATCGTAATCTAGAAGCAGATGTTGCAGCAGCGGATGCTCAAAAAAGCGGACTGCAACCTGTCGTTATCGGTAACGGGAAAAAAGTACACAAACAATCTACTGCCAACGGTGATCAGTTGATCTCTGGAGAAAAACTGATTCTATATACTGGCGGCGACAAGCTGATGCCTGATGTAACTGGATGGTCAAAAGCAGATATCATGAAGCTAGGGAAAATCCTTGGTATCGAAGTTAGTTTTGATGGGGATGGTTATTGTGTCAAACAAGAACTTGCTCCATATGAAAAAATCACAAAAGAAAAACTTAATTTTACTTTAGAAGAATAAGAAGAGAAATAGGAGAGAAAAGAGCATGGAATGGACACAAGCATTGATTCCCATTGTCAGCAGTTGTGCAATGACGATTGCCGCAATGCCGCTATTTATTGGTTACTTTCAAATGAAAAAGCAAGGTCAGGCGATTCGCGAGGAGGGACCAAAGTGGCACAATATCAAAGCCGGAACTCCTACAATGGGCGGCTTAGTGTTTCTGATCGGCTCTATTTTGACAGGGATTTGGGTTGGAGCTTGGCAAAAACAGCTGACTCCTACTCTTTTCATCTTGCTTTTTGTATTAGCATTATATGGAGTAATTGGTTTTCTTGATGATTTTATAAAGATCTTCAAGAAAAGAAACATGGGGCTGAACTCGAAACAGAAACTGATTGGACAGGTTCTAGGGGGAATCATCTTTTATCTTGTTTACCGTTCTGAAGGCTATCCAGGTGTATTGAATTTCTTTGGGCTGGATCTGCCTTTAGGAATCATTTATGGGGTTTTCGCTATCTTCTGGCTTGTTGGATTTTCAAATGCGGTCAATCTGACGGATGGTATCGATGGATTAGTTGCTGGCTTAGGCAGCATCTCTTTTGCAGCTTACGGTCTGATTGCTTGGCATCAGCATCAGTATGATGTATTAATCATTTGTCTCAGTGTCTTAGGTGGTTTACTTGGATTCTTCGTCTATAACCGGAAACCTGCCAAGATTTTTATGGGAGATGTTGGTTCATTAGCTTTGGGCGGACTTTTAGCGGCTATTTCTATGATGCTGAACCAAGAGTGGACATTGCTTTTGATTGGCTTGATTTATGTTATGGAAACTGCAAGTGTGATGCTTCAAGTTACATCCTTTAAACTTACGGGAAAACGAATTTTTAAAATGTCTCCAATCCACCATCATTTTGAAATGTGCGGATGGTCGGAGTGGAAGATTGATACAGTTTTTTGGTTGATCAGCATTGTGACTTCATTGATCACATTATGGATCGTTTGGTAGGAGATGACAGGAAATGAAAAAAATATCAACATATGAAAATAAAAAAGTGCTTGTCTTAGGACTCGCAAAAAGCGGAGTAAGTGCGGCCAAATTATTACATGAATTGGGCGCACTTGTCACCGTTAATGACGGAAAACCTTTTGATGAAAATCCGGAAGCACAAGAATTGCTTTCTTTAGGGATAAAAGTAATAACAGGCAGTCATCCAATCGAATTACTAGATGAAGAATTTTCGTTGATGGTCAAAAATCCTGGGATTCCCTACAGCCATCCTTTAGTAGCAAAAGCCCAAGAAATGGGTATTCCGGTAATTACGGAAGTGGAGCTAGCTTACGAAGTAGCGGAATGCCCAATTATTGGGATTACAGGAACGAATGGAAAAACCACGACAACAACGATGACTGGACTACTACTGAATGCAGGCGTAGACAAAGGAGTTGCACGTCTAGCAGGAAATATTGGGTATCCAGCAAGTGGTGTCGCGGAAGAAGCGAAACCAGAAGATAAAATCGTGATGGAGTTATCTAGTTTTCAACTCATGGGAATCACAGATTTCCATCCTCATATAGCGGTGATCACCAATATTTATGAAGCACATATTGATTATCATGGGACAAGAAAAGAATACGTCAAAGCTAAATGGAACCTTCAAAAAAATATGACAGCTGAAGATTATCTGGTTCTTAACTGGAATCAGTCAGAACTACAAGAATTAGCGCAAAGAACAAAAGCACGCGTCCTGCCTTTTTCGACAAAAGAAGTGTTGGAAGATGGTGTGTATGCTGACGATCACGCAATTTATTATAAAAAAGAAAAAATAATGGAAATCTCTGAACTTGGCGTACCAGGTACGCATAATGTAGAAAATGCGTTAGCTGCTATTACTGTAGCAAAATTGTATGGTATATCAAATGAAGCTATACGACAAACGTTGCATTTATTCCATGGCGTGCCGCATCGTACGCAATATGTAGGAGAAATCCAAGGCAGAAAATTTTATAATGATTCAAAAGCAACCAATATTTTAGCGACTAAAATGGCTCTAAGCGGATTTGAAACGGCTAAGGTCGTGTTATTGGCAGGCGGATTAGATAGAGGAAATACATTTGATGAATTGGTTCCTTCACTAAAAGGTATCAAAGCAATGATCGTATTTGGTCAAACAAAAGAAAAATTGATCGATGCTGGAAAAAAAGCAGGCATCGAAACGATAGTAACAGCCGATTCTGTAGAACAAGCAGTTCCTTTAGCATTAGAAAACAGTACAGATGGTGATGTGATTTTATTATCACCAGCGAATGCCAGCTGGGATCAATACCCTAATTTTGAAACTAGAGGAAACCGATTTATGGAAGTTGTGAATCAATTAAAATAGAAAAAGTAGAAGCGAGCGATAAAAAATGAAAATTTTGGTTACAGGCGGAGGAACGGGAGGACATATTTATCCGGCTCTTGCCTTTGTCAATTATGTGAAGACTCAAGAACCGAATGCTGAATTCATGTATGTGGGAGCAAAACGTGGTCTGGAAAATAAAATTGTCCCTGATACAGGAATGCCTTTCCATACTTTGGAGATTCAAGGCTTTAAACGAAAAATTTCCATGCATAATATCAAGACAATCCGATTGTTTCTTAAGAGTATCCGTCAAGCAAAAAAAATCCTCAGTGATTTTCAACCAGATATCGTTATCGGTACTGGAGGATATGTATCCGGAGCAGTAGTGTATGCTGCATCAAAAATGGGAATTCCAACTATTATCCATGAACAAAACAGTGTACCAGGTGTTACCAATAAATTTTTAAGCCGATATGTGGATCGGATCGCTCTTTCATTCAAAGATGCGGCTCCTTTTTTTCCTGAAAACAAATCAGTCCTTGTAGGTAATCCTCGAGCACAAGAAGTAGCAGATACTAAAAAATCAGATATTTTGAAAACATTTGGGTTGGATCCAGAAAAGAAAACAGTCTTGATTTTTGGCGGCAGTCAAGGAGCACTTAAAATCAATCAAGCGGTATCGGTTTTTTTAAGTGAATATATTCCTTCCTCTTATCAAGTCTTGTATGCTTCAGGAGAAAGATATTATGAAGAAATCCTAAATAAAATAAATCCTGAAATACAAAATATTAGTGTCCAGCCTTACATCAAAAACATGGCAGAAGTCATGGCTTCGAGCAATCTGCTAGTGGGACGTGCTGGTGCAACTTCGATCGCAGAATTTACAGCTTTGGGGCTTCCGGCAGTGTTGGTTCCCAGTCCATATGTTACGAATGATCATCAGACTAAAAATGCAATGAGTCTTGTTCATGCAGGAGCAGCAAAAATGATTGCGGATAATGAGCTAACGGGTGAATCACTAAGTCAGACAATTAACGAAATCATGGATGATGAAGAATTGCAAAAGCAAATGTGCCGAGCTTCTAAAGAACAAGGCATCCCTGATGCTTCAAAACGTCTTTATGACGTAGTGAATCAAATAATCAAAAAATAAAGGCGGTGGTCTTAGTGAGTAAGAAAAAAGAACCTAAAAAATTGTCTCATCCGTCTTCTGATGAAAACAATTTGACTCCTTGGCAAAAGGCTAACCGAAAATATCTGGCAGAACAAGGGATGAAAAACCAAGAGCCAAAAAAAGAAGACACACCATTAGACACACCCCTTTCAGATTCTGAAGAAGAAAAAACGGTTCAAGAGGAACAGCAAGAAACAAGCCAGTCAGAAAGCCAGTCCGAGAAAAAAATCGAATTTTTTGAAGAGATCAAGCAAAAGAAAAACGGTGGCCCGTATAACGGTTCTTTTTTGAATCGTCTCCCTAATTTAAAAAGTCAAAGGCATAAAGTACTGTTTCGTCGGTTAGCATTGATTATTACTGTATTGGGCATACCGCTGATTTTTTTGATCTATTATGTTTCTCCTTATAGCAAGCTACAAGCAGTTGCAGTGTCAGGTAATAAGGTAGTCAACAGTCAGGAAATCATCTCTGATACCAAATTGTCATTGGGAGAAAATGTCTGGGGGCAGTATTTCGATCGATCCACTTATATCGAACGGCTAAAAAAAGCACAGCCGAGAATCGAAAAAGCAGCTATACACTTCAAAGGGATAAATGAGTTCGATTTGGATGTGACAGAATACAAAGAAATCGCTTTGATTGCAAAAGATAATCAATACTATCCAGTAATTGAAAATGGAACAGTATTAGATGAAAAAGTAGCAAATCCTACAAAAAATCTCCCTATCTTAGAAGAGTTCAAAGATTCAGCAAAAATCAAAGAATTAACAAAGCAATACAATCAGTTATCATCAGAATTGCAAAAAGCAATCTCTGAAATCAAGTATACACCAAGAGCAAGTAATAAAAACCTGATCCAATTGAACATGAATGATGGCAATCAAGTCATTGTAAATATCAATAATCTTGCGAACCAAATGAAATATTATTCGCAAGTAGCCAAAGACATGGATGAAAAAGGTGTGATCGACATGGAAGTTGGCATCTACTCATATCCTTACAGCAGTACTCAAGAAACGGCAGAATCGGACCAAACGGAAGAAACAACTGGAAGTGAAGAAAACGCGGATCAAACAAATGGGTCAAGTGAAGAGGCAGAAATGCAAGCAGCAGATACACCTGAATCGTCTGATATAAACGGCTCATCTGATTCAAATAATTCAAGTGAAACAAGTCAAATAGAAGACAATCCAAGTACAACTCCGTCAAGTTTAAATGAAAATTGATAAAACAACTTTAAAAAGTAAGAATGTACTTTCTAAAAACCAGTAATTTATGGTAGAATTGAAAGCAGTGAATATATCTATTAATAAGTATATTTTAAAACGGACGCTAGTTGTTCGCTTGTATATGGAATAGTAAGTAGGAGGGAATCCCATTCATGGCAAAAACAGGAATGTATGTAGGCCTTGATATTGGAACGACATCTGTTAAAGTTGTCGTGGCTGAATATATCGACAGCCAAATGAATATTATTGGAGTAGGAAACGCAAAATCAGAAGGGATTAACCGAGGCATTATCGTTGATATCGATAAAACGGTCCAAGCGATACAACGAGCAGTACGACAAGCAGAAGAAAAAGCAGGTATCCAGATCAAAGGCGTAAGTGTCGGTTTGCCAGCAAACATGCTTGAAGTAGAAAATTGCCAGGGAATGATTGCAGTTAACGGAGATTCAAAGGAAATCACCGATGAAGATGTCAGAAATGTGGCTTCTGCTGCCCTTGTTCGTTCAATACCTCCTGAACGTCAAATCGTGTCAATTTTGCCACAAGATTTTACTGTCGATGGATTCGAGGGAATCAAAGACCCTCGTGGAATGATCGGCGTAAGATTAGAAATGTACGGTCTGTTGTTTACCGGACCAAAAACGATCATCCATAACATACGTAAATGCGTGGAAAATGCCGGATTAATCGTCAATGAAATGGTGATTACTCCTTTAGCGCTGACAGAATCAATTCTTTCTGACGGAGAAAAAGATTTTGGTACGATCGTTATTGATATGGGTGGTGGCCAAACGACAACAGCTGTTATGCATGATAAGCAATTGAAGTTTACCAGTCTCGACCAAGAAGGTGGCGAATTTGTCACTAAAGATATCTCTATTGTATTAAATACGTCTTTTAACAATGCAGAAGCGTTGAAAATAAATTACGGGGATGCATATCCAGAACGGACATCACCAGATGAAGAGTTTCCAGTAGATGTAATTGGCCAGTCAGAACCAGTGAAAGTCGATGAACGCTATTTGTCAGAAATTATTTCAGCTCGTATGGAACAGATTTTCAACAAAGCAAAAGATGCATTGGACCAAATCGAAGCATTAGAGTTGCCAGGTGGCGTCGTATTGACAGGCGGAGCTGCTAGTCTTCCAGGTGTTGTGGACTTGGCGCAAGAAATCTTCGGCGTAAATGTGAAACTGTATGTTCCAAATCACATGGGACTGAGAAACCCGGTATTTACAAATGTAATAAGTATCGTTGATTATTCAGCAAACTTGAGCGAAGTGTATCAATTGGCAAAAATTGCTGTTACAGGTGAGACCTCAGCAGCTCGTCAAATGGTAGTTGAACAAGAAACAAGAAACACATATGAAAGCTATGAAGCACCTGAAGAAACAGTCTACGATGAGCCGGAACCAAAAGAATCCGGAGAAAATGTAAAAAATAAAATCAAGGGTTTCTTTACAAATATTTTTGATTAATTCATCCTGGGAGGAATAAGATATGGAATTCTCAATTGATAATAATATCAATGACGGCGCAGTAATCAAAGTCATCGGAGTCGGCGGTGGCGGTGGAAATGCTGTGAACCGAATGATTGAAGAAAACGTCAAAGGTGTTGAATTCATTACGGCCAACACAGACGTGCAAGCATTAAAAAATTCAAAAGCTGAAACAGTTATCCAATTAGGACCAAAATATACTCGTGGTTTAGGGGCTGGTTCTCAACCAGAAGTTGGACAAAAAGCGGCAGAAGAAAGTGAACAATCCTTACGAGAAGCTTTAGACGGTGCAGATATGATTTTCATCACTGCAGGAATGGGTGGAGGAACTGGTACAGGTGCTGCGCCAATCGTTGCAGGGATCGCTAGAGAACTGGGCGCATTGACCGTTGGTGTCGTTACACGTCCGTTCACTTTTGAAGGACCTAAACGTGGCCGTTTTGCTGCAGAAGGTATCGCTCGTTTGAAAGAAAATGTCGATACATTATTGATTATCTCAAATAACCGTTTACTAGAAGTTGTAGATAAAAAGACACCAATGCTTGAAGCTTTCCGTGAAGCAGATAACGTTTTACGTCAAGGTGTACAAGGTATCTCTGACTTGATTACGGCACCAGGTTACGTTAACCTTGACTTTGCTGACGTGAAAACAGTGATGGAAAACCAAGGTACAGCATTGATGGGAATCGGTGTAGCTAGTGGAGAAGATCGCGTAGTAGAAGCAACGAAAAAAGCAATCTCCTCTCCATTGCTTGAAACATCTATTGATGGAGCGGAACAAGTACTTCTTAACATCACAGGCGGTTTGGATATGACATTGTTTGAAGCACAAGATGCTTCAGATATCGTAGCAAATGCAGCAACTGGCGATGTAAATATTATTCTAGGTACATCTATCAATGAAGAAATGGGCGATGAAATCCGCGTGACGGTCATCGCAACAGGTATCGATGAATCAAAAAAGGAGCGCAAGTCTAGCCGTCCAGCTAGACAAGCACAAATGCAATCACCTGCTCAAAAGACTGTATTAGATATGGATCAAGCTAAACCAACTTCTGCAGAAGAAGAAAACAGTTTTGGCGATTGGGATATCAGACGTGAACAAAATGTTCGTCCTAGAGTTGATGATTCCAATTTTGACAATATCGAAAAAAAAGAATTTGATACATTCAACCGCGAAGAAACAAAATCTCATGGCGATGATGAATTAAATACGCCACCGTTTTTCCGTCGTAAAAAATAAAGGAGAGGAAGAGCACATGATTGCTGACAACTTGCAGAAAATCAAGCAAGAAATTCAGGATTCGTGTGCTCTTGTTCATCGTGATCCGAAAGAAGTTACATTAGTAGCTGTAACAAAATCTGTTGAATCAGCTCAAGCTGAAGAATTGGGCAGAGCTGGCGTTATGAATTGTGCAGAAAACCGAGTAGATAAACTATTACAAAAGAAACAAGATTTATTTGATTTTCCCGAAATAAAGTGGCATTTAATTGGTAATTTACAGCGCAGAAAGGTAAAATTGATTGTAAATGAAATTGATTACTTTCATGCGTTGGACAGTTTAAGATTAGCAGAAGAAATCCAGAAGCGGTTAGAAAAAGAATTATCCTGTTTTATTGAAGTAAATGTTTCTGGTGAGGAATCAAAACATGGAATTTCACCAGATGAGCTTTTACCGTTTGTGGAATCTTTAGCTGCCTGCACAAAAATCAAGGTTGTTGGTTTAATGACTATGGCGCCTAAAGAAGCTTCTGATGAGCAAATCCATAAAGTGTTTGGTACGCTGAAAGAATTGCGTGATCTTGTTCAAGCAAAAGGTTATGCCCATGCACCATGTAATGAATTAAGCATGGGGATGAGTCAGGATTTTCAAATTGCGATTGAAGAAGGTGCAACATTTATCCGTGTAGGAACAGCGCTATTCAAAGACGAATAAAGGAGGAACAAAAATGCCGCTTTTAAACAGAGGAGCAATTGCTAATTTTTTCGGATTAGCTGATGAGGAAGAGTACGAATACCAAGATTATCCTGAAACAACAAAAAAGGCTGTACAGCCAACTAAAAAAAATATAACACAGAATCAACCAACTCATTCTGTATCTGCTGCGAATACTCATGAGAAACAAAAAACGGCGACTTCACGTCCTGTAACGCATGAAAGTATTCAGCCGGCTGAAAAGAAAAAAGTAATTGAACTACATCAATCACCTACAAAAACTGTAGCGAAAGAAAGAACAGCTTCAAGAACGTCTACACAACCTAAAGCAAATCTTGCGGGAAAAATCACTGTGATGGAACCAAGAGCTTATTCTGAAGCGATGGCGATTGCTAAAAGAATCATCGCTGGAGAAGCAACCTTAGTGAATTTTCATTTAGTGGAAGAAAAGCAAGCGAGAAGAATTGTTGATTTTCTAACAGGAACAGTTTATGCATTAGATGGAGATATCAAACGCGTTGGAGATGAGATTTTTCTTTGTACACCGACAGGGATGGAGATTGACAGTTCAACCGCTCAATCTTTTGCAGATGCGAATTTGTTTGATCTGTAAGAGGAGGAACTACGATTTATATTATTGCGCTATTACTTCATTTAATTCAACGGGCAGCCTATTTCTATAGCATTATCTTGATGGTATATGCTTTGCTCTCTTGGTTTCCAGGCGGTTATCAATCAGGATTAGGACGGTTTTTAGCTAAGATCTGTGAACCGTATATCAGTTTATTCGATCGTCTGCCTTTAAGGATCGGTCCTTTGGATTTCACGATTTTAGGGGCCATTCTAATCTTGAACTTAGCCGTACAAGGATTAGCACAGATCGTTATATGGATAACTATCCATTTAGTTTATTGATTCAAGCAATAAAATCTTTATTCTCAGAATAGATAGGAGGGGAAAATTTTGGATGCAAATGTATACCAGCACTTTCGGGCAGATGAACGTGCATTTATCGACTCAGTAGGTGATTGGATTGAACAAGTTCAAGGACAATATGCGCCATATCTGACTGAATTTCTTGACCCCAGACAATCCTATATTTTAGAAACACTGATTCGTCAAAGCAGTGATTTGCGTTTCATGTTTTATGGTGGATATGAACAGGCAGAAAGAAAAAGATGTTTGATTTTCCCCGATTATTACGAACCTGTAGAGGAAGATTTTGAAACAGCATTGTATGAAATCCATTATCCTAGCAAATTTGCCAGTCTAAGTCATGGGAAAATCCTTGGGACTTTAGTGGGAACAGGTATCAAACGCTCTTACTTTGGCGATATCATCTCAGATGGCGATCGCTGGCAAGTATTTATTGCAAATGAGGTGGATCATTTTGTTGCTGCACAAGTAACAAAGATTGGAAAAGTTGCTGTACGCTTGGAACCAATCAAATACACAGAAATGATTTTGCCGAAAGACAGCTGGACACAAGAAAGAGGGACTGTTAGTTCTATGCGACTGGACAGTGTGATCTCTGAGATTTATAATATTTCCAGACAGCGGTCCAAGCAGCTGATCGAAGCTGGTAAAGTAAAAGTGAATTGGACAGAAAATACAAGACCTGATTTTGTACTTGAACTATTAGATATTATTTCAGTCAGGGGTTACGGCAGAGTCCAGATCCAAGAACTTGAGGGGAAGACGAAAAAAGAAAAGTACAGGGTGTTGTTCGGTGTATTACGTAAATAAAATAAAAAGGTGGTTTACTCATGGCTTTAACTCCATTAGATATCCAAAATAAGACATTCCCAACAAAAATGCGGGGATATAATCAAGACGAAGTAGATGATTTCTTAGATTTAGTTGTTCGTGACTATGAAGAATTGACTCAAAGAAATCGTGAATTAGAAAAAGCAGTCAAACATTCAGAAGAAAAACTTGAGTATTTCAATGAATTGAAAGATGCATTGAACCAATCGATCATCGTAGCTCAAGACACAGCGGATAAAGTAAAAACAAGTGCAAGTAAAGAATCTGAAGTGATCGTTACTTCTGCACAAAACAAAGCAGATGAGTTAGTTGCGAATGCTGAAAAACGTGCACACCAATTAACAACTGATGCAGAAGAAAAAGCAAGAAAAATCTTGACAGATGCAACAGAAAAAGCAAGACAGCTTGCGACAGAAACAGAAGATCTTAAGAAAAAGACACGAGTATTCCATCAACGTATCAGCTTGATGCTTGAATCTCAATTGGAACAAGTGAAAAGTCCAGAATGGGACGAAATTTTACAACCATTCTCTAGCTATGTGACTGACAGCCATGAAGTGATCAAAGAAGTTTTAGCAAAACAGCTTGACAACGAAAATGATACTGATGTAAACTCAGACACAGGAGTCATAGAAGCACCTATGACGGCATTTGATACACAGGCTATCGATATCTCAATCGTACCTGGTGAACATGAAAACGAGTAGAACAGAAAAGCACTTTGTTATTCTTAAAGCGAGCCGATGAGAGTGGAAGATCGGTAAGACACTGCATCGTGAAAGATCCTCTACTTGAGACTGCTTTTCTGAAACTAGAGTAAGAAGCAGCGGCTGACCTCGTTATTGGTCACAGAGAGTTTGCATTAGATAGATGCAACTAAATTTGGGTGGTACCACGGCATGTTCGTCCCTTGCGGCTGAACATGCCTTTTTGTGTCCGGAAAATAAACGAAGGAGTGAATGGTTGAATGAAAATGAAAGAAACCTTGCAATTAGGAAAAACAAAATTCCCTATGCGTGGTAATTTGCCAAACCGAGAAGGCGAATGGCAAAAAGAATGGGAAGAAAATCAAATCTACCAAAAAAGACAAGAATTGAACGAAGGAAAACCTAGCTTTGTTCTTCATGATGGACCTCCTTATGCCAATGGAAATATCCATTTAGGGCACTCATTGAATAAAATCAGTAAAGACATTATCATTCGTTCAAAATCAATGTCTGGCTACCGCGCACCATATGTTCCAGGATGGGATACACATGGATTGCCAATCGAACAAGTGTTGGCTAATAAAGGCGTGAAACGTAAAGAAATGTCCATGGCAGAATATTTGGAAAAATGTCGTGAATATGCACTTTCCCAAGTAGATAAGCAACGAGAAGATTTCAAACGCCTAGGGGTTGCAGGAGATTGGGAACATCCCTATGTCACATTAGACCCTTCGTATGAAGCTGCACAAGTACGCGTATTTGGTAAAATGGCTGAAAAAGGCTATATTTACAAAGGATTGAAACCCATTTACTGGTCTCCGTCAAGTGAGTCTTCTTTAGCGGAAGCTGAAATTGAATATAAAGATGTAAAATCTCCATCTATTTTTGTAGCTTTCAATGTCAAAGACGGCAAAGGCATCCTTGATGAAGATACAGCTTTCGTCATTTGGACGACAACACCATGGACATTGCCAGCAAACCAAGGTATTGCTGTAAATCCCAAATTTACGTATGTACTGGTCGAAGCTGATGGCCGTAAGTTTGTTGTAGCAAAAGATTTGCTAGAAACAGTTCAAACAGAAATCGGTTGGGAAAATGTAACGGTTCTAAAAGAATTTGCTGGACAAGAAATGGAATATATGACTGCAAGTCATCCATTCTATGACCGTGAATCGCTCGTAATTTTAGGTGACCATGTTACTTTAGACGCTGGTACTGGATTAGTCCATACTGCTCCAGGACACGGGGAAGATGACTATATCGCCGGTAGCAAATATAAACTATCTGTAGTGTCACCTGTAGACTCAAAAGGGTTGTTTACAGAAGAAGCTCCTGGATTTGAAGGAATCTTTTATGATAAAGCAAATCCTATGATTACTGATTTATTAAAGGAAAAAGGAGCTTTGCTGAAACTAGATTTCTTTACCCATAGTTATCCTCATGATTGGCGGACGAAAAAACCTGTGATTTATCGTGCAACTCCACAATGGTTTGCATCTATCGATAAATTCCGTCAGAATATTTTGGATGAAGTAGAAAAAGTAGATTGGGTTATTCCATGGGGAAAAACACGTTTATATAATATGATCCGTGATCGCGGCGACTGGGTCATTTCTCGTCAACGTGCATGGGGAGTGCCGCTTCCGATTTTCTATGCTGAAAATGGTGAAGCAATCATCACGCCAGAAACAATCGAACATGTAGCAAAATTATTCGCTGAACATGGATCAATCATCTGGTTTGAAAAAGAAGCAAAAGAACTTCTTCCTGAAGGATTTACTCACCCAGGTTCTCCTAATGGCGAATTTACAAAAGAAAAAGATATCATGGATGTCTGGTTTGATTCTGGTTCTTCTCATGAAGCTGTTTTACGTCAACGACCAGAATTATCATTCCCAGCAGATATGTACTTAGAAGGATCAGACCAATATCGTGGCTGGTTCAACTCAAGTATCACGACAAGTGTGGCTATCAATGGCGTAGCACCATATAAATCAGTTATTTCTCAAGGATTTGCTTTAGATGGCGAAGGCCGTAAGATGAGTAAATCTTTAGGAAATATCATTGCACCAGAAAAAGTGATCAAACAATTTGGTGCAGATATCCTTCGCTTGTGGGTATCTAGTGTCGATTATGAAGCAGATGTTCGTGTATCGATGGATATCTTAAGTCAAGTGGCAGAGGTATATCGTAAGATCAGAAATACGATGCGTTTCTTATTAGCGAATACAGAAGATTTCGATCCTAAAAAAGATACTGTTTCGTACAATGATTTACGCTCTGTAGACAAATACATGACCGTACGATTGAACCAAGTAATCAAAGAAATCAGAGAAGAAGGATATGACAAATATAATTTCATGCATATTTATCGTACAGTTATGAACTTCTTGACTGTTGATCTATCGTCCTTCTACCTGGATTTTGCTAAAGATGTGGTTTATATCGAAGCAGAAGATGATTATCAACGTCGTTGCATGCAAACTGTTTTCTATCAAACAGCTGTAGCTTTGACGAAACTATTGACGCCTATCATTCCACATACGGCGGAAGAAATCTGGTCATTCCTGAAAGAAGAAGAAGCATACGTTCAGTTAAGCGAATTTCCTGGCTATGAAGAGTTTGCGAACCAAGAGGAATTGATGGACACTTGGGCTGCTTTCATGGATTTCCGTGACAAGGTCTTAAAAGCATTGGAAGAAGCAAGAAATAGCAAATTGATTGGTAAATCATTGGAAGCAAAACTAACTGTTTATCCAAAACAACAAGTTCGTGAAATGTTAAAAGCTTTGGATGCAGATATTGCACAATTGCTGATCGTTTCCCCAGACTACTTTGAAGTAATGGAAGCAGATGTACAAGTGCCAGATAATGCTGTGGTATTTGATGATGTTGCTATTACAGTGGAAAAAGCAGACGGAGAAACGTGCGATCGCTGTCGTCAAGTTCGTAAAGATGTAGGAGTAGATGAAAAACTTCCTCATCTATGCAGTCGTTGTGCAAAAATCGTTGAAGCATTCTATCCTGAAGCTGTAGCTGAAGGATTCGAAGAAAAGTAAAATGGAAAAGGGGTTGTGACATGTTTTTTGTCACAACCCCTTTTGTTATCAATCGATTAATTTTCCACGTTCGCGATACCAGTTATCTGGTTGCCAGATCCATTCGAATCCGTCTTTTTCAAGTAATTCGAAAGCTGCTTTAGGCCCCATTGATCCGGCCTTGTAGTTTGGAAAGTCCGGTTGTGTTTGGTCCCAAGCTTTGCGAATGACATCCACGATATGCCAAGATTGAGCGACTTCTTCCCAATGAGAGAAATTCGTTCCATCACCATTCAACGCATCTAGCAGTAATTTTTCGTAAGCTTCTGGGCTATTTTCAACCATTTCTGCACTATTTCGAAATTCTAATTTGATTGGTTCCGTTTCAAACCCTTGACCTACTTCTTTTCCATTCAGGGATAAAGAAAATCCTTCAGTTGGCTGGATATAGATCGTTAGAACATTCGGTGGGAGTGTCGTATCGTCACATGGTTCATCGACAGATGTTTTGAATACATTAACAGGAACCTGTTTGAACACGATATTGATCCGAGTACCTTTTTCAGTCAAACGTTTTCCTGTACGCACATAGAAGGGAACACCAGACCAACGGAAGTTGTCGATAGTGAATTTTCCTGCGACGAAGGTTTCGGTCTCTGATTGAGCATCCACTTTGTCTTCTTCTCGATAACCTTTGAATTGTACGCCATCTAATTCACCTTGAGCATATTGTCCACGAACGAAGTTTTCTAACACTTCTTCTTCGTTGTAGATGCGGATTGCTTTCAATGCTTTGATCTTTTCTGTACGGATTTCTTTTTCGGAAAATGCTACTGGTGGTTCCATTGCAAGTAATGCTACAACTTGCAAAATATGATTTTGCACCATATCTTTCAGTGCGCCACTATGATCGTAGTAGCCCCCGCGATCTTCTACACCAAGGTTTTCACCAAAAGTGATTTGGATATTATCGATGTAACGATTATTCCATTGAGCCTCAAAAATATTATTGGCAAAACGGATAGCTGAGATGTTTTGGATCATTTCTTTCCCTAAATAATGATCGATCCTGAAAATATCTTGTTCAGGGAATACTTCTCTGATTTGCTGATTCAATTCGAAAGCAGATTGGTAATCCGATCCAAACGGTTTTTCTATAATCAAACGATTGAAGCCATTTTTTGTCATAATGTTTTGTGATTTTAAATGAGAAACGATCGTTCCGAAAAATTGAGGTGCCATGGCCAAATAATAGACGCGATTGCCGTTTAACTGATAGTGTCCATCTAATCGGTCAGACAATTCTTTTAATGTTTGATAATGTGTTGAATCATTTACATCATGGGATTGGTAGTAAAAATGACTAGCAAAAGTAGTTGCTTCTTCATCAGAAGGATTCAATGCACGGATCGTTTCTTTGACAACTTCACGGTAGTGTTCATCGCTCCAAGGACGGCGAGCGGTCCCGATCACGGCAAAATGCTCGCCTAAATTTCCTTTTCTGTACAGGCGGAACAAAGACGGGTACAATTTACGTTGGGCTAGGTCACCTGTGCCGCCGAATATCGTAAACAATACATTTTTTTCATTAGACATGTAGATACACTCCTTTATATTTTATCGACAAAAATCGTGCTGGCCGCCTTGAAGCTGACGGGTATTTTCTTTCTATCATTTTGGATAGTGATTGGTCCTTCATAAGCTGCGATATCAACGATCTCATACTCTTCGTTGATATTCAGGTCAATTGTGACTAAGTAATCCAACAATTCTTTTTCATCAAGCACTCGTGCGATACGCACTTTTGTACCGACAGGATAAGATTCTAGTGTTTGCCGGCGTTCTTCATGGACGACTTCCTCTTTTTTAGGAATCGATCCTCCATGAGGACAATGTTCAGGATGATTCAAATAGTTTTCTAAATGATCTGCAAGATGTTCCGAAGTCACATGTTCCAATACTTCAGCATCATCGTGGACTTCATTCCAGCTATAGTCTAAATGTTCAACTAAAAAAACTTCCCATAAACGATGTTTGCGAATTAAACTGCTAGCTTTTTGCAGCCCGCTTGCAGTCAATTGTACACCTTGATAAGGGGAATGTTCTACAAGCTCTTCTTTCACAAGTTTAGAAATCATTTCACTGACAGATGCAGCCGAGACATCCAGGCTAGATACGATTTGTTTATTGTTGACTTTCGTTGTATCTCCGCCTAGTTCTAAAATGATTTTCAAATAATCTTCTCGATTTGGTGTCATATTCGATCATCCTTTCATGGTAAAAACCATCATTAGTAAGTGTAACAAAAAAAACGTTAATTGACTATTTTTCTAAATAAAAAACAAAGGATTTTTGGACGTTTTTACAACAAAAAACGAAAGATGAGAAAGAAGACTCATACTTTCGTTTAAATAGATATATATTGGGAGGTGTCTATTTTTCAGATGTCAGCTTATACGAGACATCTGCAGATTCATCATAAAGAGTTTGTTCGGGATAAGAAAAGATAAGATAAAAACCATATTGATCACGTACGACTAAACGCTGTTCATCTATTTCTACTACAGATGTGCCAAGTGACTGACCGTTGATCAAAAACGTGTAATCAGATGTAATCTGTAATTGTTGTTTTTGCTGGCTATCACTGAAGAACCATGTACCTTGATACCTCGAGAGTCTTTCAGATTTTTCCGCTTGTTTTTTCTTCTTCAAGTAAATCCAACTTGAGAGAACGGCAACGAGTGAACCAAGAAAATAGATCATTTTTTTTATCACCAAATCACTCCTTTATGAGAAAATCATCGTATAGAAACATTCTTCCTTCTTTATTTCATTGTACCGAATAAAAACTAAAATTTCTCTAAGACTTTCGACTGGTTTTTTTACTGTTTTTCCACAAATTATGATAGGATACATAGTAGGAAGACAGGTGACAGAATTTGAAGTATCAGCAAGTTGAAACAGCTTTTTTTATTGACCGTCCGAATCGGTTTATTGCACATTGTATGAAAAAAGACGGAGAAATAATTATCGCGCATGTCAAAAATACAGGTAGGGGAAAAGAGGTCCTGATACCAGGCGCTGAAGTGGCTATTGTATTTGCTCCTGGACCTAAACGGAAAACCGACTATGATCTGATTGCTGTAAAAAAGAAGGGTGATTGGTTCAATATCGATAGTCAATTGCCTAATCAGTTGGCAACTGACGGTATTTTAGACGGTACGATCCTTTTACCAGGATTAATTGGTCCATTTACAACATACAAGCGTGAAGTAACTTATCTTCACTCCAAATTTGATATTTATTTGGAGACGGCGGCCGGACAAAAAGCATTTGTTGAAGTCAAAGGTATGACGCTTGAAAATAAAGCAATTGGTGCTTTTCCTGATGCGCCTACCCTCAGAGGATTGAAACATGTTGGAGAATTAGCGTATGCCGCACAAGATGGTTATGCTGCTTATGTCTTGTTTATTGCTCAATTCGAACATCTTCATTTCGCAACGATCCATGAAGAAATGCAACCAGCACTAGCTGATATGGTTCGACATGCGCAGCAAAGTGGTGTTCAAATCCTCGCCTATAATTGTCAAGTAACGGCAGATGAGGTAAGTGTCAAGCAGGCTATCCCGTTTGATGTAGCTATCCCGTTTGAAGATCCTATACAATAGAAAGAAGGTAAAAAAATGATCAACTTAGGTATTATTGGAACAAATTGGATCACTCATCAATTTGTCCAAGCAGCTTTGAGCACAAAAAAATATGAATTGACAGCGGTATATTCTAGACATTTGGAAAAAGCACAGGAATTTGGTTCTCATTATGAAGGGGATATCGAATTTGCAACAGATTTGAAGACTTTTTTCAATATTGCTCATATGGACACTGTTTATATAGCTTCTCCAAATAGTCTTCATTTTAGTCAGACTAAGCAAGCAATTTTGGCAGGTAAAAATGTGATAGTGGAAAAGCCAGCTTTTTCGACGCCAAAAGAAATGGATGAAATCATCCATTTGGCAAATGAACACAATGTGTATTTTTTTGAAGCAGCAAGAAATATCCATGAATCAGGTTTTAAAAAGATTGCCGATTACTTACCATTAAAAGACGAGATAATCGGTGCAAATTTCAGCTATATGAAATATTCTTCGCGTTATGACCAAGTATTAGATGGAGAAGAACCAAATATCTTCTCGACTCATTTCTCAGGTGGTGCATTGATGGATTTAGGTGTTTACCTTGTGTATGCAACTGTCGCTTGGTTTGGAATGCCAAAAGAAGTCCATTATTTCCCAAGAAAGATTTCTACTGGTGTGGATGGTCTTGGATGGGGAATCTTGCGTTATGATACTTTCGATGTATCGATCCAACCAGGTAAAATCGGTGATTCTTATCTGCCATCAGAGATCTATTTTGACTCAGGAACGCTAGTGATGAATGGCGTCAATGCAATCGAACAAGCAGAGTTTCATGATCGGGTACACGAAGAAATCATTGACTTAGCAGTAACAGCTGCAGAAAATCCAATGGCAGATGAAGCAGAGGATTTTGCCAATGTCATAACTCATCCGAAAGATGCAGCTTGGGGATTATTGTATGAAGAGTGGATCGAGCTGGCTAGAAATGTGAACCAAGTGATTTATGATTTAAGAAAAAATGGTGGCATCAAATTCGATGCAGATAATGAGGAAGATTTTTAATGAACGAATTTGTACAAGTATTTCCCGAAAATTGGCAGAAAAATTATGAGAATAAAGGATTTATTACACCTTCTCTTATTCAACAGGCAGTTTTTCAGCCATTAAGCAATAAACAAAGCATAGTAGCCATCTCTCCAACAGGTTCAGGTAAAACACTGGCTTATCTTTGGCCGTTACTACTAAACGTGGAACCAGGTGAAGCAAGTGCGTTGGTTATCTTTGCATCTTCTCAAGAACTAGCTATTCAAGTAGCAGATGTTGCACGTGAATGGGGAAAAGACAAAGAATTGAAAGTCCAATCTTTGGTGGGCGGAGCAAACGTTAAACGACAAATTGAAGGTTTGAAGAAAAAACCAGAAATCTTGATTGGTACACCAGGAAGAATATTGGAATTGATGAAAGCTAAAAAAATAAAAGCACATCAAGTGAAAACAATGGTATTTGATGAAGCAGACCAGCTATTTGATGCGGGGAACAGCCAAATCATTGATCAGATTCTTCATCAAGCTCCGACAGAATATCAGCTAGCCTTTTTTTCAGCAACAGCAGATCGTTCCCTTGAAAGCATTGAAAAAATCACTGGGAAAACGTTTGAGACGATCGACGTGACAGCAGAAGATGATTCTCGAAAAGGCTTGAGACATTACTTTTTACGAGTGCCAATACGAAAGAAAGATGAATATCTAAGACGTCTCACTCACATAGAAGATTTTCAAGGTCTGATTTTCTTTAATCAACTGACTGAATTAGGTGTGATGGAAGAAAAATTGCTGTATAGAGGGGTACCTGTAGGAAGCCTGGCCTCTGATCAAAACAAGCTGCTCCGAAAAGCGGCGTTGGAACAATTCAAAAAGAAAAAGATCAGCGCACTTTTGACCACAGATGTGGCGGCTAGAGGTTTAGATATTACAGGACTTCCTTATGTCGTGAATGCAGAAGTGCCGTTAAGTGAAGAAGCTTACTTGCATCGTTCTGGAAGAACTGGACGAATGGGCAATGAAGGAACAGTGATCACACTCGTACAAGATAACAATTTAAGAGATTTGAAACGACTTTTACGTCCGACAAACATAACACTTGAAGAGATTTTTCTGCACGGAGGAAAGTTACAAACGGATCAACCAATCAAAGAAGATGTAGCTACCGCAGCGAATAACAAGTATAAGAAATCTTTTCCTGGGAAAGAACAAAATCCAGAGCATAACAAAAACAAATCAAGAAAAAAAGTTAAAAATAAATCAAAAAAAGAGAGAAATAAAGGAGCAAGGCGCAAATAAGCGCCTTTTTATGCTATGATTATGAAAACGGGAACAAAATTGGTTGCCAGAGGAGGGATTATGTGAAAGAACGTCAAGAAGAGATTTTGCATCTATTGACAGAAAACCAACAAGGATTGACAGCAAGTGATGTAGCTGAGCGCTTGAATATTGATCGAAGCAATGCAAGCCGATATTTAAGCGAACTGTATAAGGCTCATCATATTGTAAAAACCGCTGGCCGACCAGTCGTTTACTCCTTGCCAACGGAAAAATCAAAATCTGATGAAGTACATGTCGACTCTTCTACGCAAGTGACTTTTGAAACGCTCGTTGGAGAAAATGATTCTTTAAAAGTCAGTATACAGCAGGCAAAAGCAGCGATTCTTTATCCGCCGCGGGGGCTACATACCATTATTTTTGGAGAAACTGGTACAGGGAAGTCAATGTTTGCGGAATGTATGTATCATTTTGCAATCGAATCTGAAATGCTTTCAGCCGATGCGCCATTTGTTTCTTTCAATTGTGCGGATTATGCTCAAAATCCCCAACTGCTCTTTGGACACATCTTTGGGATCAAAAAAGGGGCTTACACAGGAGCAGCGCAAGATAGTCCTGGTCTAATCGCCAAAGCAGACGGCGGTATATTGTTTTTAGATGAGATCCACCGTTTACCACCGGAAGGACAGGAAATGCTGTTTACTTTCATCGATAAAGGTATCTATCGTCCACTTGGAGAAAGTGCACAAGTACATGAAGCATCAGTTCAGATTATTGGGGCAACGACTGAATCTTCAGAAAGCTTCTTGACTACCTTCAACCGACGGATCCCTATGGCTATCACCTTGCCAAACCTTGCTTCGCGTTCACTGGATGAGCGTTATGAGATCATCTCTCTTTTCATCAAACAAGAAGCGAACCGTTTAAATCAACGTATCGATATCGAAAAAGAAGCGATTCTTGCCTTTATGCTTTATGATGCGGAAGGGAATATCGGTCAAGTGAAACGAGACTTGAAATTAGTCTGTGCAAAATCTTTTTTACATTACCGAACGCATCATGAGAAAAAACTGATCATTCGAAAAGAAGAACTTTCCCTTCAAGTACAAAAAGGACTACTGAAAATCAAAGAAATACCAGAACGCCTCGACCGATTCATGGACAGTAAGAGCCAGTATTTGACATTTGAACCAGGATTTGCTGATGTCGTCTGGTCACAAGATCCAGAAAGAAACATGCAAGTCTACAACGATATTGAGGAAAAAGTTACTTCTCTTTCTGAAACCGGTGTGGAGAACATCGATTTGGAGACGCTCATTTCAAAAGATGTGGATGCTTATTTTCAGACATATGTCAAAGAATTGACTAAAAGTTCAATCCCAAAAGATCTTTTACCAGATGAGATCTGGCGGCTAACCAATCAATTGTATGATGTAGCTGAAAAACGGTTAGACCGTATTTATAATGAAAAAGCTCGTTTTGCTTTTGCTTTGCATTTGCAAAGTACATTGGATCGTGTGAGAGAAGGACATATGATTGTCCATCCAGATTTGAATAACGTACGAAAAAATTTTAAGAAGGAATTCCAGGTAGCAATCGATCTTTCGACAATCATTGAAGAAGAAGAACAAGTCGAGATTCCTTTTGATGAAATTGGCTTTATCAGTATGTTTCTTTCTATCAACTTAGGAGAAAGTGAGCCTGTTAAAGAAAACAAAGTAGATGTTCTCGTACTGATGCACGGCAGACAGACCGCTTCAAGTATGTTGGAGATGGCGCAAGAACTATTAGGAACAAAAGTAGGAAAAGCTTTTAATATGCCATTGGTTATGGAAGTTCAAACAATGTATGAAGAGGTACTACAATATGTCAAAAATTATCAGGGGCATTTGACGAATGGACTGCTTTTGTTAACAGATATGGGATCATTAAACACCTTCAGTGATTTGATTTATGAAGAGACTGGCATTCGGACGAAAGCAATCACAATGACAAGTACGATGATTGTGATAGAAGCGATACGGATGGCAAGTGTTGGAAGAAGCTTAGAAGACATTTATCAAAATATTCAGCTCTCCTTTGAATCAATCGTACGTGATCAGTTCAAAGCGGAAAAAGCTGAAACTTTACAGCGTAAAAAAGCCGTCATCGTGACATGTTTTACTGGTGAGGGAGTAGCTGCCAAATTGTATCAACGGATTATGCCGGTGATTAATCAAAACAAAGTAGAACTGATCCAGATGCAGTTTTTAGAACGCGAATCATTCAAAAAACACATTGATGCCTTATTGGAAGAATATGAAATCAAAGCAATTGCAGGAACGGTTGACGTTGATTATCAAAATATCCCATTTTTTTCTGCCTATGACGTTTTTGATGATGAAAAATTGAATGTTTTGAAGCGTATAGCTGATGATGAGGTCCCAACAGCTAAAATTGTTGATTCGCTTTCAGGATCATTAAGTGATGTCTTTTCTATTGATGAATTGATCCGCTCATTGCAAAAAACAGTTCAGCAGATCCAGACAGATTTGTCGATTATCGTAGAACCAGGAGTAGATACTGGAATTGTCATCCATTTAGCCTTCATGCTAGACGGATTGATCAAAAAAGAATCGCATCGGCAATTTGAGAAACTATCTATTTTCTCAAAAATTTACCGTTTGGAAATGGATATCGTTCGAGCAAATTTGATGGCACTGGAACGAAAATATCAGGTAAAAATTTCAGAAGATGATATCGCGTTTCTTACACAAATGTTTCTTGAAAACAAAATAAAAAAATAAACACACTAATCATACTGTTTACACACTGAATATCAGTGTGCGCACTATATAAAAGAGCTAAAAAGCATGAAAACGCTATTTTAGCTCTTTTTTTCTTGGCATGCTTCTTGCATTATATAAAAGTGTAAAAAAAATAAAAGGAGTGTTAAAAATGGCAAAAAAAACAATTATGTTAGTTTGTTCAGCAGGGATGAGTACGAGTTTATTGGTCACAAAAATGCAAAAAGCAGCAGAAGAAAAAGGAATGGAAGCCGATATTTTTGCTGTCTCTGCCTCAGATGCAGATAATAATTTAGAATCTAAGAATGTCGATGTTTTATTATTAGGTCCTCAAGTACGTTTCATGAAAGCTCAATTCGAACAAAAACTTGCGCCTAAAGGTATTCCGTTAGATGTTATCAATATGCAAGACTATGGCATGATGAATGGAGAAAAAGTACTTGCACAGGCAGAAAATCTAATGAAATAAATCAAGTATGTAGTTGGGGGATAACAACGTGGAAGATCAGCAAAATCTAGAAGCCATCATGGGACTAATCATGTTTGGCGGTAATGCAAAGAGCGACGCAATGGAAGCGATTGCGGCTGCTAAAATCGGTGATTTCGAGTTAGCGGATAGAAAAATCGCTGATGCAGAAGAATCACTTATACAAGCACATCATGCACAAACAGATATGTTGACACAAGAAGCACAAGGAAATCATATGCAAGTGACGTTATTGACTGTTCATAGTCAAGATCATTTAATGACGTCTATTGCGTTTACTGATTTAGCAAAAGAAATCATCGAACTTTATCGTCGCGTATACAGCGAATAAATACAACTTCTTTTTTGAACGGAAGAAGAAAAATTTTTGAACGGATTTTTTATTTTGTTATAAAGAGAACTCTCTTTATATAAAAAACTTATAGGAGGAAGTAAAAAATGAACGGACTAACAAGTTGGATGGAGAAATACATCCTGCCAGTTGCCGCAAAAATCGGAGCGCAAAAACATTTAGTTGCTTTGCGTGATGCTTTTATCGGCACACTGCCCGCAACAATGGCGGGATCAGTCGCTGTAATGATCAATGCAATTATTCGAGATTTACCGCAACAGTTTAACAGTACCTACGCTGACAGTTTAGCAGCAGACAAAGGAATCTTTGCCGTATTGAATGTCATCATCGGAATCAATGGTTTTGTCTGGAACGGTACACTAGCAATCGCCGGATTGATCTTTGCCTTTTCTTGGGGGGATAATCTTGCCCGAGCTTATGGAGTAAATGATCTAGCTGGGGGAATCGTTGGTCTAGCTACCTTGATTCAAGGTATTTCCTTTGGTCCAGCATTATCAGCAGCATTAGATGTGAATGTCCCTTCAAATGTCGCAGATGCAATCAATAGTTCTGAGATTGGTGCAACGATTGCAGATGGTACACTGTCAGTTGGATTATGGGGTTGGCTAAAACTAGATCATTTGAATGGAAACGCTTATTTTACAGTTATGATCATGGGAGCAATTTCAGTCATTATTTTTTGTAAATTGATGCTTGCTAACATTACGATCAAAATGCCTGATTCAGTACCACCAGCAGTATCTAAAGCATTTGCAGCCATTTTACCAGCTACGATCGCTTTATATGTCATTGCTATTATCAATTATATCGTAGGTCGTGTAGCTGATGGGCAACTAATCATTGATTTGGTGCAAAAATATATTGCAGAACCATTCCTAGGATTATCTCAAGGGTTGGGAGCAGTATTGATCGTCACAGTGTTTGTTCAAGTATTCTGGTTCTTTGGTATTCATGGACCAAATGTATTGGCACCAGTGCTAGAGGGAATCTGGGGACAAGCACAACTAATCAATATTGATATTTTCCAAAAAGGTTATAACGGAAAAACTGGTACACCAGCCGTGTTAGATGCAATCGAAGATGGAAAAGCTTATATGTGGGTCCGTGGATCGTTCGATGCTTTTGCATGGTTTGGCGGATCAGGTGGAACGATCGTCTTACTGATAGCTATCTTGATTTTCTCTAAACGAGCGGATTATTTAACAGTAGCTAAATTATCCATTGGACCCGGTATTTTCAATATCAACGAGCCAGTGATGTTTGGTCTGCCGATCGTATTGAATGCCATCATGTTCATCCCATTCTTGATTGCTCCAGTAGTTGCGACAGCTATCGGTTGGTTAGCAACTTACTTTGGACTTGTAGCACCAGTATCGCAACAAGTTACATGGGTAGTACCGCCGTTCTTATTGTCATTCTTAGCAACAGGAGCGGATTGGCGAGCACCAATCGTAACATTGGTATGTATGGTCGTGACTTTCTTGATTTGGGCACCGTTTGTCATTTCTGCAAACAAAATGGACCCTGCCGCAGGCGAACAACAATAAGATGAATCTGAGGAGCGGGACGCTTTAAGTTCCGTTCCTCATAATGAATTTTCGAGGAGGAGCTGAAAAATGATTTCAATTGCCAGTGCAATGCAACAAGATGCAATCAAAGAATTGTTAGAAGGATACAATGAAGAAGGAATGACATTTACGTTTAAAGAAAAACAAGGAATCAAAATGTTCTTTGAGACAAGTGCAGAAGATCCGGAAGCTGCGGCTAAAAAAGCAAAGGAACTAATCAAAGCACAGCCTTGGGGAACAGTCCTTTATTTTCAGTCAACAGCTGTTTAAGAAAATGGTTCAAAAAGATAGGATGGTTGATATGATAAAAAACGGTTTATTTTTATGTAGTATTGGTTCTTTGATCGTGTTGTATAGTTTGAATCCACATTCGCAAAGGTATGATTTGTATAGTATGGTCACGGGTCTTTTCCTAACAGGATTAGGAATCTACTTCTTCATGAAGGGGAAAAAAAGAGAAGAAGCAAAGGAGAAAAATAACTAATGGAAATCACAAAAAAATTAAATATTCCAGCGTCGTTTTTTTACGATAAAGTTATGGATTCTGTTCTTTTCGATGTACGTAAAGCGACCGGCAAATCAGTGACCAGAAAACAGCTGAAAAATTTGGAGTACGTCAAACAATTCTCGCAAAATAACCGGGCTCGTATAAAAATCGAAGAAGTCATTGAAAACCAGTCTTATAAGTTTCGTACATCGACAACGAAGAATGAATTCGTTGTTCATTATCAAATCAAACCAGTAGACGATTCGACCTGTGAGATTCATTACACAGAAAAAATGGAGTCTTACGGCATGCTTCAAAAGTTGAATGATATGCTTTTAGGAACGATCTTGATGTACTTTAAGCGGAGACGTTTCAAAAAAATGCTAGAGATGATCGAAGCAACGTATTAAACCATTGAAAAAATGGTACTATTTAGTTATTGAAAAATGAAGTAAGCTAGAAGAGATTTTTCAGAGGAAGCAAAGTCTTTCCTGAGATTCCTCACTAGCTTTTTTGTAGGAAGGGGCAGCAAAATGACAAAACAAGTAAGAGAGCTAGGGGGATCTTCGATTGAGGAAATGTTTGCTTTAGCCACATATGCATTTAATGGGGCAGATACACCTGAAAGGAGAGAACGTTTTCGTACACTTGCGGAGAATTCCTGGAATTACGGTTTTTTTGATGAGGAGGATCGGCTAACAAGTCAAGTCATGGCGACTCCTTTCCCAGTGAATTTTTACGGACAAGAGTATTTAATGGCCGGTATTGGCTATGTTGCTTCTTATCCTGAAGCAAGGGGACAAGGCGGAATCAATCAGATCATGGAAAAGATTCTTGAAGATTGCCGTTATCGTAAAGTAAGCTTATCTTATCTGGCGCCCTTCTCCTATCCCTTCTATCGGCGCTATGGCTATGAACAATCGTTTGATAAAATCAGTTATCAACTAAACAGTCGTGACGTGCCTTTTACCAAAAAGAAATCTGGCAAGATGAAGCGTATGAATTTCGAAGATGCAAAAGCTGCTATCAAACGAATTTATGAACAGATGCCTGAAAATCAACGAGCTGGTCTGAAGCGCGAAGACTGGTGGTATACGTATAAATTCAAGCAAAAAGGTAATTACCAGTTTGCTTTGTATTTTGATGATACTGGGGAAGCAATGGGCTATGTCGTTTACCAGCTTGCAGCGTCTTCCTTTATTATTGTGGAATGGGGATTTTTGAATCACGATGCCTTTTGCAGCCTTGTCCGCTTTGTAAGTTCCCATAACGGTGCTTTTGAAACATTTGAATATTCATGTGGCTACGGTGGCAATGATCAAAATTATCTATTAGCAAATCCATTTGCTTCTGTAACGATCACACCTTATATGATGGCGAGGATCGTGGATATTTCTTTGTTTTTGGAAAAATATCCATTTAGAAAGAAACAAGCTGCCTTTGCTCTTCAGATAGAAGAAGATCAGTATGCAAAATGGAATGAAGGAATCGTGGAAGTAACGATTAAAAATGGAAAAAACCATCTCTCAAAAGTAGAACAAACGGCGTTACCGATCGTTCGCGGAAGTATCCAACATATCACACAGCTATTATTAGGATATCGTAAAGTTGAAGAGCTGGTATTCCAAGAGAGGATACAGGTGGCAAAAGAATATGAAGAAATGTTAAGTTCGATCTTGCCACAGCAACAGCCAATCCTTAATGACTATTTTTGATAAAAAACGGGGGATGACAATATTTTTGTCACCACCCGTTTATTTTTCGTTTGACATTTGAAGGAAAATATTAAAGTAAATCCTCTTTTTTCGTAAATTTGAATTTTTTGTTTTCTTTTGTTTTAGGGTTTTCTTTTTTGTGGTCTTGGATTGCTTCTTTCGTGATCTTTTCCCGATTTTTTTTAGATGAATCTAAGCGTTCGGCATATACTTTTTCTTTTGGCTTATCATTCATTGGAAAGAACCTCCCTGTATTATTTCATTCTACTCCTAGTTTATCATCTGTTAAGAGCTAGTGGAAACGTTTTGCCTAACCTACAAGCTGATTTTTTTAGCAGATAAGCTTGCAAGTAAAAAACAAACAAGCTACAATTGATTTATTGAAATTGTTCCTGTAGCTCAGTAGGATAGAGCAATCGCCTCCTAAGCGATAGGTCGCTGGTTCGATTCCAGTCAGGAACGTATAAATAACCCCTGTATCCTTTGTGGTACAGGTTTTTTTATTTTAAAACAACAAAAATTAAATGTTTTATAATTAAAAAAACTTCATTTTTTATTGATATAAGGGTATAATTGTTGTTGAAGGAAGGTGATAAAAAAACATTTTCATTAAAACGGAAAGCAAAAAATAAAAATAAAAATGAAAGAAGGAGAAAAATTAAAAAAATGGATTCTTAGCGCTACATTGATTGTTTTACTTAGGGCTTTCGCAGATGCAAGGGTAATAGAACAAAGTGGTTTTACTGGTAGGTGTGTAGCTTTTCCAATGCTATGGAGCTAGAGCCTTTCTAGTGGGCATAAGTATGTTTAACTTTTTATGCTAATCTGGGCACATAATGTACAGGCGCACTACATAGAGAATCTCGAAAGTGGGATTAGTACTAAGTATAGTTGATACAAACAGCACTTCACAGCTAGAATAATTGGAAAGTCAGAAGTTTTTTGTTCGATTTGAAATACCTAGTTAGTTTGAATAAGTACATAAAGAATCTTCTTATTTAGCACTTAATAAAAAATATAAAAAACATTTAAAAGAGAAATTAAAGGGTTTCTCAATCTTTGATAAAAAAGGAGGAAGTAGAAAATGAAAAAAGCAAAATTGATACTTAGTACAATCGTCTTGACATCTTTATGTAGTGGTTTTTTAGGGACTGGGACGGTGGATGCCAGTGAATATAATAATAAAGTTGTTTCGCTTCGAGCTGCTAGTGATACAACGCTTACTGTGTCACGCATACCTCATAATCCTATTCTATATTTTGAAATTTCAATGGAAAATTATAATCAATCTGACTCAACCCAACGTTGGGTAATGGAGTACAATGCAAATGCCGGTGGTTATTATATCCGGGAGCAGATTCCGGGAAGTATGAATTTTACACCGCAATATATTTGGGATAGTGGAGGAAGCTTTTTGGACTTCTCGGGTAACAAAGAGAGGGTAGGGACTCTGTGGAAGTTATATTCAGCCGGACAGAATTCGTTGGGAAATATATTTTTTATAGAAAATATGTCAAACGGGAACTATATGAGTTGGACCAGAGGAGGTCATACTGATCGGGCGTTGAGGTCTACTGCATTTGATTGGAATTGGGAGCAAAGATTCATTGTACAAGTTGAAGGAGAAGTTTAAAAGAGAAAAATGGAAGTACACTAATACGTTCAATCTTTTTGACTTATATCTAGAGAGTGGGGCAATAATCAGATTTTTTTCTGACTATTGTCCCACTCTCTTTTTTATATATTTTTCGTTATTTTATTTGTGCTAACAAGATTTTGCTCAAGCCCAATCTCCATTACGGAAAATCGGTACTGTAGAACCGTCTTCGCGGATACCATCGATATCCATCTTGTCAGATCCTACCATGAAATCTACGTGGGTTTGACTTCTATTCAAACCAGCTTCTGCTAATTCTTCATCGGACATTTCTGTACCGCCTTTCACACTGAAGGCATAAGCAGATCCTAAGGCTAAATGGTTCGATGCGTTTTCATCAAATAGTGTATTGAAGAAAATGATACCAGATTGAGAAATAGGTGAAGGGTCAGGAACAAGTGCCACTTCTCCTAGACGACGCGCACCTTCATCGGTATCAAGCAATTTTTCTAAGACATCTTCGCCTTGTTCGGCAGAAAAGTCAACTACTTTTCCATCTTTGAAAGTAAATTTCATACCAGAGATGATCGTACCAGCATAACTCAGTGGTTTTGTACTTGAAATATACCCATCTACACGATGACTGTCAGGAGCGGTGAACACTTCTTCTGTTGGCATATTTGCCATGAATTTTTCCCCTCGAGCATTGTAGCTTCCAGCACCTTCCCAAAGATGGTTTTTAGGCAATCCAATGATGATATCCGTACCAGGAGCAGTGTAGTGCAGGGCAGAAAATTGTTCTTGATTCAATTCTTCTGCTTTTTTTGCTAATTTCTCATCGTGTTTTTTCCATGCTAAAACAGGGTCTTCTTCGTAGACACGAGTTGTTTTAAAAATTTGATCCCATAATGCATCAACTTGTTCTTCTTCTGGCAGATCTGGAAAAACTTTTGCTGCCCATTGTTTACCAGCAGCAGCTACAACAGTCCAACTGACTTTATTTGCCTGAGTTGCCTTGCGCAAATTCATTAGTGCTTTACCGGCAGCTGCTTGATAAGTTGCTACTCGGTGGCTGTCTACACCGGCAAACGCATCAGGATCGGCAGAAACGACACTAATCCTGCTTGCTCCTTTTTCAAGCCATTCATCCGCTTGAACGATTTTAGATTGTGGTACATCCTCAATACGATCTGTTGCTGCATGTAAAAGAAATTCTCTTTGAATCTGATCATCTGTCCACTGAACGATGACTTCAGCAGCTCCTAATTTGTAAGCTTCTTGTGTGATCAAGCGAGCAAGGGGTGCTTGGTCTACACTGATCTGTAAAACGACTGTGTGACCTTTTTCTGTGGCCACGCCAGTTTCTGCAATTAAGCGTGCATATTTTTTTAGAAGTTCATTAAAATTCGATAACATAATAAAAATTCCTCCTCACCATTTTTTCTGGTAACTATTAGCATGATACCATTTAATCATGATTCAAACAATGTAGCTTTAAATAAAAAAAGGAGGTTATTTTTTTCTGGTTGCGTTTCACGTTCTATGACACGACTTGCTATTTTAGCTTGTGAAGAAAATCGAAAACTAATTTTGCATATCAAAAAAAACATGTTACAATGAAATTAATCAATGGTGGAAGCGTTATAAAAAAATTGAGGAGATTAAAAAAATATGGCAAGAAAAAAGACGATTACTAAAGAACAGATTTTGGCAGCTGCTTATGAAGTAGCTGCCACCGAGGGATTTACACGATTTACTGCGAGAAACATTGCGAACAAAATGAATTGTTCCACGCAGCCGATCTATCTTGAGTTCAAAAATATGGATGACTTGAGACAAGCACTTTTTGAGCAAATCTATGATTATTTGCAATACGAAGTGTTTCCAGTTGAGCATACAGGGAATACGATTATCGATCTTGCTTTTAATTATATCCATTTTGCAAGAAGAGAGAAGAAGTTGTATCGTTCACTGTACTTAGAAGAATATGGTGGAGGAAAAGAGATGCAAAATTTCTCTTATACTTACTTTGTGAATACAGTGAAACGGGACCCAGCCTACGCGGATCTTTCAGAAGAACAGATCGAATCCTTGCATAACGGTACATGGATCATAGCTACCGGGATTGCAGCTTTGATGTCTTCAAGCATTATCCATCCAACTGATGAGCAGATTGAAAAAATGATCCAAGACAGCATTGATGCAATCTTGAATCTCAAAGAACCAATCGAAATCGATTGAATATACTCAAGAGTTTCGCCAATCAGTAGATAACAAGAGATGTGTCAACATAAGGAAAATTTCGTTTTTCTTACAGCGTATACATTTTTAACTCCCGAAGAACTCTTCCATGAATACAATAAAAGAGCCGTCTAGATTGATTCAATCTGGACGGCTCTTTTATATCTCAAGCATATTAAAGTTTTGCGACTAATTCTTTAGCGAAAGCTTCTAGATTTTCGATATCTTCTTCCTCAGCATTTAAGTCTACTTTTACATTTTCTGCGCCTTTTGATGCGCCTGTTTTTCCAAAAGCAGCATCGAAGTCATCCACTGATTTACAGAATTCATCGTAAAAAGTATCTCCAGATCCGCAGACGCCGTAGATTTTCCCTGATAGATCCAACTCTTGCAAGTCTTCATAAAAATCTACAATCTCATCAGGAAGATCGCCATCATCGTATGTATAAGTAGCTACGACGCAAATATCTGCCTCCTCGAATTCATCTGCATCTACTTGGGTACATTCGTTGATTTCGACTTCGATATCCATATTTTCAAATGCTTCTGCAACAATATCGGCGATTTCTTCAGTATTTCCTGTCATGCTAGCATATACGATTTTTGCTAAAGCCATGATGTGCCTCCTTGTTTAAAATTATTTAACAATTATGAATTATACCAAAACATCGTTGAAAAGAAAATAAAACCTAGAGACACATGGGAAATGTCATTTGGCTAAATGTATGCCGCTATGTTAAAATGAGAGAGATTTGTAAAAAGGAGACGAAAATATGATTACTTTAAAATCAGCACGTGAAATTGAAATGATGGCAGAATCTGGCGCTTTATTGGCAGATGTACATAAAAATCTGCGTGATTTTATCAAACCAGGCATAACAAGTTGGGATATTGAGGTATTTGTCAGAAACTATATCGAGAGTCATGGAGGAATCGCTGCGCAAATTGGCTTCGAAGGGTATGAATATGCGACTTGTATCAGTATCAATGATGAAATTTGTCATGGATTTCCTCGTAAAAAACCTTTGAAAAGCGGCGATTTGGTAAAAGTCGACATGTGTATCGATTTGAAAGGCGGCATTTCCGATTCTTGTTGGGCTTATGTAGTAGGAGAATCTACACCTGAGATCGACCGATTGATGGAAGTAACGAAGAAAGCATTGTACATCGGTATTGAGCAAGCACAAGTAGGAAATCGGATCGGCGACATCGGTCATGCTATCCAGACATATGTAGAAGGTGAAAATCTAGCGATCGTCCGTGATTTTATTGGTCATGGCGTTGGTCCGACGATCCATGAAGAACCAGCCGTTCCTCATTACGGAGAAGCTGGAAAAGGTTTGCGATTGAAAGAAGGTATGGTCATCACGATCGAGCCTATGGTCAATACCGGAACTTGGAAAATGAAAATGGATCCTAATGGTTGGACTGCTTATACAAGAGACGGCGGACTATCTTGCCAATATGAACATACATTGGCTATTACTAAAGATGGCCCTAGAATCTTGACATCACAAGGAGAAGAAGGTACCTATTGATTCAGCCAATTAATAGGTACGGGAGAGGTACATGAAAGTTTGGAACAAAATAAAACAAAATGAAAATCTGATGCGCTTTATTGAGACGACTCAAAAGCGCATCACTGATTCAGAAATGAGTACGACCTCGGTTGTCGTTGCTTATTATTTACTCTTGTCTTTATTTCCATTGATTATTGCTTTTGGTAATATTTTGCCGTTTCTCCATATCGATCAAGAGACTGTGCTGACCTATTTACGAGAAGTGATTCCTGAGACCGTTTACCAGTTTATTGGTCCTGCAATCAAGGACCTTTTGACACAAAGTTCAGGCGGTTTGCTATCCGTTTCTGCTTTAGCGGCCTTGTGGTCTGCCAGTCAAAGTATTAACGCTTTACAAATTGCGATGAATAAAGCGTATGGCGTAGAAAATAGAAAAAATTTTTTGATCGTTCGCTTCTTCTCGCTGATCGTAATCGTCTTGTTCATGATTGCCATTAGTGGAGTAACTATCGTTCTTGGTTTAGGACAGCTGATTTTAGATGCTATCCAACCGATTGTACAAATACCTGTGAACTTTATTGATCAGTTCCAAACCTTGAAATGGCCAATCACATTGGTGGCTTTATTTGTCATCATGTTCTTGATTTATTTAATTGTCCCTAATGCTCAGTTGAAGTTGAAGACGATTATTCCAGGTACGATCTTCGCTACCGTCGGCTGGATGCTGTTATCACAAGTGTTTAGTATCTATGCCAGATATTTTGCAACGAGGATCAGCGGTTATCAGATCATAGGAAGTTTTATTGTCCTCATGCTTTGGCTTAATTTTGCTGCTACGATCATCATTTTGGGCGGAATCATTAATGCAGTTGTTCAAGAATACGTGACGGGACATCAAATCAAAAAACGTCGAGATCCAAGCCGAAAATGGTTCAATAAATTGAAAGCTAAATTTTCTCATAAAAAAAAGTAGAAACAAGAGTTCTTATTGTAAATTTATATCAGTAATTTATAATAATTATGACTCTTAATTAAAGTAGGTGCCCATATGCTTGTTTCTTTTAGTATGGTTATAAGATTTTTTCTGACAATTTTATTATCACTGATATTAACACCTGTATTTAAAATCATTTCAGTACAAACGGGTATGGTCGACAAACCAAATGAAAGAAGGATAAACAAAGTTCCAATGCCTTCCGCAGGCGGACTGCCCATTTTTATTTCATTTGTTATATCGACTTTATTCTTATTCCGTAAAATCATTCCACAATCGTATATTGTGCCGATCTTGCTCGCTTCTTTGGTGATCATCGTCACAGGAGTACTCGATGATAAATTTGAGTTGACGCCTAAACAAAAGAGTGTAGGGATCTTGCTTGCCTCTCTTATTATTTATTTTGTAGCAGATATACGTATTGATTCCTTTACGCTTCCTTTTATTGGCTATGTTCAATTAGGATGGCTTAGTTTCCCTGTAACGATTTTTTGGATCTTCGGTATCACGAACGCAGTCAATCTGATTGACGGTTTAGACGGGTTAGCGGCAGGGATTTCATTGATTGGTTTAATCACGATAGGCATCATTGGGTATTTTTTCCTTCATGCTTCCACAGTGTACATCCCGGTCGTTATTTTCTGTCTTGTAGCAAGTATTATCGGATTTTTCCCGTACAATTTTTATCCGGCAAAGATTTATTTAGGCGATACAGGAGCGTTATTCTTAGGGTTCATGATGGCCGTCCTTTCACTACAAGGGCTGAAGAACGTAACTTTTGTTTCGTCAATTTCTCTACTGATCGTCATGGGCGTTCCGGTAACAGATACGTTTTTTGCTATCATTAGAAGAAAAGCAAACCGTGTTTCTTTTTCTACAGCAGATAAAAAACATCTTCATCACCGACTAATCAGTTTAGGATTTACTCATAAAGGTGCCGTCCTGACGATTTATGCGATGGCTTTGATGTTTTCTTTCACAGCTATGGTCATGAATTATACTGGAAGAATCGGAACGATTGTATTGATTATTGCTATGCTATTTGCTGCAATTTTATTATTTGAATTGATTGGTCTGATTAACGAGAAACATCAGTTTATTTTAAAAACATTGCGATTTTTAGGGAATAAAGAGTATCGTACGCAAGTAAAACAGAAATATTTGAAGAAATGGAACCGTCATATAGATGAATAACAAATTAAACCAGCCAATTCTTATTAGTATTGTAACGGCGAACAGTGATAAGATTTTTCGGACACTAGATAATTTTATTTCCACTGTAAAAGATGAAACAGCGATAAAAATTCGGATTTTTGACAACAACTCCCTTCCGGAATATAAAAGCAGACTAAAAGAATATGTGACATATCCGTATATCGAAATCTATTTTCATGATGAAAATTCCGGATTCGGTTATGGACATAATCACAATCTGCTGAAGAGCGATTGCCACTATGGCATTATTTGTAATCCAGATATTTTAGTGGATGAAGAAACAGTTACAGCATTGGTGTTGTTACTGAAAGAACATCCCGAATGCGCGATGTTAGCACCTAAGATTCTTAATGAAGATGGGACCACTCAGCACCTCATTCGTGAGCGGCTGGCTGTTTTTGATTATGTTTTGCGCTTTGTGCCTTTCAAATGGGTCAAAAAAAGGTTTGATAAACGGCTAGCTGTCTTTGAATGCCGTGGCTTGCCCACTGATGTTGATAGTTATGTGCGAATGATCTCGGGCAGTTTTATGGTAGCTGATATTGATAAATTTAAAGAGATAAGGGGATTTGATGAGCGTTTCTTCATGTACTTTGAAGATAATGACTTGTGCTTGAGTTTTGAAAAAGCAGGTTACAAATTATTGTACACACCCTTTTATGCAGTCGTCCATTTTTATGGAAAGGGTGCACATCGAAATGCAAAACTTTTTCGTGTGTTTTTGACTTCTATGATGAAATTTTTCAATAAGTGGGGGTGGCGTTTTTTCTGATGAAACCAGAAATAGTAGTAGTAGTCGTGCTATATCAGCAACTATTCAGCCAATCTCCAACTTATGAACCATTAAGCAAAGCACTTAGCGAAAAGCATATTCAGCTTGTTATTTACGATAATAGTCCTCAAAGACAGCAAAATGAGCTGTTTGAAAAAGAAAACACCATTTACTATCATGATCCGCAAAACCCTGGATTAGCGGCGGCTTATAATTATGCGTTGTCTCAAGCAAATGAAAGAACACGTTGTATCGTTACATTGGATCAGGATACGAGGCTAGTCGACGACTATTTTGAAATCTTGCGTAAGGTAGCTTTTACAGATGAATGTGTTGCTGCAGTTCCGATGATTTTTTCTGGGGGACGGCAAGTTTCTCCCGTCTATTCAAATCATTATATCAATCGTACAGCACAAGCAGTAGAAGTAGACGGTACGACAGCTGAAAGAATCATGGCAATCAATTCAGGTGTGGCATGGTCTGTCAAATTTCTAAAAAAGATTGGCGGGTTTAATCCTGCTTTTTCTTTAGATTTTTTGGACCATTGGCTGTTTTGGAAAGTGAATCAGTTGGAAAAAATGGTGGAGATATTACCAGTACGACTGGAACATGATCTTTCGGTATTAGACTATGAAAAAGTTACAAGCAATAGATACCGTTCTATTTTACAAGCAGAAAATCGATTTTATCATGAATATGATCAAAGACATTTATCCAGTCACCGACAACAATTATTGTTAAGAACAGTTAAACAGTTTTTGACCGTCAAAAACCGGCATATCTGGCGGATGACTTTGCGCTCATATGTTAAGAATTGGAAGGTGTGAATTCGTGCGTTCGGTTTGTATAGCTACCTTTAATGGGGGCAGATATTTAAGAGAGCAGTTGGATAGTATTTTATCTCAGCTTTCAGCAGAAGATGAAGTGATTATTTCTGATGATGGGTCAGTAGATGATACATGGGATATATTGACTGAATACGCAGAAAAAGATAGACGGATAAAGCTTTTTTCAGGACCTCGTCAAGGGTTGATCGCTAATTTTGGCTATGCGATCCAGCAGACAAAAGGAGAGCTAATCTTTTTGGCAGATCAAGATGATGTTTGGTTAGAGACAAAAGTGAAAAAAATCACTGACTATTTTGAACAGCATCCGGATCAGTTAGTAGTCGTTTCAGATTTGATCATTGTGAACAGTAAGCTGCAAGAGATCCATGCTTCCTATTTTTCATTCCGAAATTCCAAAGAAGGATGGGTCAATAATGTGATACGAAGTCATTATATTGGTGCAGGTATGGCTTTTCGCTCTTCGTTGAAATCCGATATTTTGCCGATTCCCTCAGAAGTGCCTATGCATGACATGTGGATCGGTTTGTTGGGAGGAAGGAAGACTGGGTTTCTGAGAGAACCTTTGACACTGTATCGAAGACATGATTTAAATGCGAGTGAGATTGAAACGCATTCTAAATTACGCCAAAAAATTTCCTGGCGTGTTCATCTGATTACGGCGTTGATCAAACGAAAATGGTTTAAACGTTGATAAAAGATGTTTAAATCCTTAATATTTCCATGACAAATATAACGATTGATGAGATAATAGCAAAGTGAAATTTGAAATCAAAAAGGAGAGCATATATCCATGAAGGGAATCATTCTTGCTGGGGGCAGCGGAACACGTCTGTACCCTTTAACAAAGGCAACATCGAAACAATTGATGCCGATTTATGACAAACCAATGATTTATTATCCAATGTCTACTCTGATGTTGGCGGGAATCAAAGAAATTCTGATTATTTCAACGCCACAAGATACACCACGTTTCAAGGAATTGTTTGGAAACGGAAATGATTTAGGACTGCAGATCGAATATGCAGTACAAGAAAGTCCAGATGGATTGGCACAAGCATTTATCATTGGAGAAGAATTTATTGGAGATGATAGTGTCTGCTTGGTATTAGGAGACAATATTTACTACGGTGGCGGTCTGTCTAAAATGTTGCAACGAGCAGCTTCAAAAGATGCAGGCGCGACAGTATTTGGCTATCATGTCAATGATCCAGAACGCTTTGGTGTAGTAGAATTTGATGAGAATATGCAAGCTTTGTCGATTGCAGAAAAGCCTGCTCAGCCAAAATCAAATTACGCAGTAACTGGCCTTTATTTTTATGACAATGAGGTGATTTCTATTGCTAAAGGAATCAAACCGTCAGAACGTGGAGAATTAGAAATCACAGATGTCAATAAAGCATATTTGGATAAAGGAAAATTATCTGTAGAACTTATGGGACGCGGATTTGCTTGGCTTGATACAGGAACACATGAATCATTGCTTGAAGCATCTACCTTTATCGAAACGATTGAAAAACGTCAGAATTTAAAAGTGGCTTGTTTGGAAGAAATTGCTTACCGTATGGGCTACATTGATAAAGAACAACTGCTAGCCCTTGCACAGCCTTTGAAAAAAAATCAATACGGTCAATATTTATTGAATTTGGCCGCTGAATAAGGAGTTCCTACAGATGAAAGTAACAGATACAAAATTAACAGATGTAAAAATCGTGGAAATGGATGTCTTTGGCGACCATCGCGGTTTTTTTACAGAAAGCTATTCAAAAGCAAAATTTGCAGAACATGGATTAGATTATGACTTTGTTCAAGACAATCATTCGTTATCTGCTGAAGCTGGTGTTCTTCGGGGGCTCCATTTCCAAAAAGGAGAAGCTGCACAGACAAAATTGATTCGTGTGGTTACTGGAGCAGTTTTAGACGTAGTAGTGGACATCCGCAAAGGCAGCCCGACTTATGGTCAATGGGACGGATTTATCTTATCTGAACATAATCATCGTCAGTTGCTTGTACCTAAAGGATATGCACATGGATTCGTTACTTTGACACCAAACGTGAACTTCCTTTACAAGTGTGATAATTACTATAATGCAGAAGCAGATGGAGGCATCGCATTTGATGATCCAGATTTAGCGATTGATTGGCCAATTGATCCATCAAGAGCGATTATGTCGGAAAAAGATCACCGTCATCCGACATTAAAAGAATTTGAAGCAGAAAATCCATTTGTTTACGGAGAAATCTAAGAATTAAGGAGAAATTTTCTTATGAAAAACATCATTGTTACCGGAGGTGCCGGATTCATCGGCTCTAATTTCGTTCATTACGTGGTAAACAATCATCCAGAAGTGCATGTCACTGTTTTGGATAAACTGACTTATGCAGGAAACAAAGAGAACTTGGCTGGACTTCCTAGCGATCGCGTAGAATTAGTCGTAGGAGATGTTGCAGATGCAGAATTAGTGGACCGTCTAGTAAAAGAAGCGGATGCAGTTGTTCATTACGCGGCAGAATCCCATAACGATAATTCATTAAAAGATCCTTTCCCATTTGTACAAACGAATATCATTGGTACGTATACACTTTTAGAAGCTTGCCGCAAGTATGATGTACGCTACCATCACGTATCTACTGACGAGGTTTACGGAGATCTTCCATTACGTGAAGACCTACCGGGACATGGAGAAGGCGAAGGAGAAAAATTCACTGCCGAAACACCATATAATCCTTCAAGCCCATATTCTTCTACAAAAGCTGGTTCAGATCTGTTAGTAAAAGCGTGGGTACGTTCTTTTGGCTTACGTGCAACTATTTCAAATTGTTCAAACAACTATGGTCCTTACCAGCATATTGAAAAATTTATACCTCGCCAAGTAACGAACATTTTAAGCGGTATTCGTCCAAAACTATACGGTGAAGGGAAAAATGTTCGTGACTGGATCCATACAAATGATCATTCTTCAGCAGTGTGGTTGATCTTGACAAAAGGCAGAATTGGCGAAACCTATCTGATCGGTGCGGACGGCGAAGAAGATAATAAGACCGTGATGGAATTGATCTTAGAAATGATGGGTCAACCAAAAGACGCATACGACCATGTAAACGACCGTGCAGGGCACGATTTGCGTTATGCAATCGATTCGACAAAATTGCGAGAAGAGCTAGGTTGGCAGCCTGAGTTTACGAACTTCCGTGATGGGTTGGCTGACACGATCAAATGGTACGAAGAACATGAAGACTGGTGGAAAAAAGAAAAAGAGGCCGTTGAAGCAGCATATGCCAAAAATGGACAATAATACAGAGGAAATTTCACTGTATTAATGGAAAAACACATGTGAGGCAGGCGCTCGCCTGTCTCTTTTTTAAAATAAAAATCAAGGAGCGGATAACCATATGTTTTTATTAACTGGAGGAAATGGACAATTAGGTACAGAATTGCGTCATTTATTAGATGAAAAAAATCTGCCATATGTTTCAACAGATGCAAAAGACTTGGATATCACAGATGCCGAGAAAACAATGGCTTATATTACAGAATTAAAACCGGATGTTATTTTCCATTGCGCAGCTTACACAGCAGTAGATAAAGCAGAAGATGAAGCAAAAGAATTAGATGAGAAAATCAATGTCGATGGCACAAGAAATGTAGCACTTGCAGCAAAAGCTGTGAATGCTCAATTCGTCTATATCAGTACAGACTATGTCTTCGATGGAAAAAACAAAAATGTAGAGTACGAAGTAGATGACCAAACGAATCCACTAAATGAATATGGTCGTACGAAATTATTAGGTGAAAAAGCAGTAGAAGAGATTTTAGAAGACTATTATATCATACGAACTTCTTGGGTTTTCGGGATTTATGGACACAATTTCGTCTTCACGATGCAACGCCTAGCGGAAACCCGCGACAAACTGACTGTAGTAAATGACCAGTTCGGGCGGCCAACTTGGACACGTACTTTGGCAGAATTTATGGTATATGTCATCGAAGAAAAAGCACCATTCGGTATTTATCATTTGTCGAACGAAAATAGCTGTTCTTGGTATGAATTTGCCAAAGAAATATTGAAAGATACAGATGTGGAAGTAGCGCCTGTTACATCGGAAGAATTTCCACAAAAAGCAACGCGTCCGCAGTATTCAGTCATGAGCCTGAAAAAGACAGAAGCGTTAGGATTTGTCATACCAACTTGGCAAGAAGCACTTGCGCAAATGCTGGAAGCTGCCAAAAAAATGAATAAGTAATTTCCTTTTTATCAAATAGAATTTGGAGCATGATATGGAAAAACAAACAAGAAGTGCACGACGAAAAGAAAAACCAAAAGCGAATCAGGCAGATTCGAATTTGGTGCTTGACCTGTTTCTAAAACTCCGATACCTTATTGGCGTTTTAGTCATCGTGGTCATTGTTACTTTTAATTTAAACGGAAGTTCACTTGGTGTTTGGGATAAATATGTGTCGCAAAGAGACGATGGGAAAAAAACTGATGTGATTTTTGGACAGAATCGGGAAGTACGGTCAGATGAATGGCTGGTGCAGACACCTTTTTACCTCTCACAAGCTGAAGAGGACTTTCCGTTGGTGAACGAAGATTATTCACTGAACGGACAAAACATGATCATTGCGTATAATTCTCCTGTAAAGGATATTACGGTTATCGGAAAACCATTCAACTGGGGATTCTTTTTCCTCGGAAGAGATCGAGGCCTTTCCTTTTATTGGGCGATGAAATTAGTCGTCATGGTCTTGCTTGGATTCGAAGTACTGATGATATTAACGAAGAGAAAAAAAGCTCTATCGCTGATCGGTGCATTTGCGCTGACATTTTCTCCCGCAGTCCAGTGGTGGTTCATGCAGCATGTGGGCGATTTGATTTTCTTTACTTTGGGATTGATGACTGCTTTTTATCATTATTTCTACAATCATGATAAAAAATGGCTACGAACGTTGATGATGCTTTTGGTAGTTATTTTCGGTATTGGGTTTATTTTAGTGATTTACCCAGCCCATCAAGTGATGCTAGCGTACTTGCTGATTTTTTATTTTGTTGGCCTGCTTATTTACTACAGCAAGAAAATTTCTTGGGATCTGTTGGATGTAGTGTTGATTGGAGGGGCAGTTTTATTTATTGGCGGAGTCATGGTTCATTTCTGGTTGACGTCAAAAGACGCATTGTTAGCTTCTTTGGATACCTTATATCCAGGAAAACGAGTCAGCACCGGTGGAAAGTGGACGATTGGCGAATTTTTTTCTTTCCTGACAAACTGGAAAATCCCTTTTGAAGACATCAACTATTCGAATAACTCTGAAGTGGCTTTGTTCTATCACTTCTTTCCGACTGTATTCCTAGCCAGTCCATTTGTGTTATTTGGCAAAAAAGATAGTGAACAAAAGTTATTGGGACGTATTTTGATGATTTTTTGTCTGTTTTCTATCTTTTGGATTACCGTTGGATTGCCAAAATGGCTAGCAGAAATTACTCTGCTGTCTTATGTTCCTCCTTTAAGAGCCATCCTTACTTTTAGTTTTGCGGCTTGCCTATTATCAATTTGGTTCATCGCTTATATTTGGAGAGAAGATGTTATTCCTATTTGGTATAAATTCATTTTACTGGCAGTAAACGCATGGTCTTATTTCTATGCAATTACTCATTCGAAGATGGATAATTATTTTTCAGATTTCGAAACCATCGCAGTTGCTGTGTTGGGAACAGTGATTCTAGCTTTTGCATTATTTGGCTGGAGACGCTCGTTTTATCTTGCTTTTACCGCCGTGATCATCGCATCTGGTTTCTTTGTCAATCCAGTCGTAGAAGGTACTGGAGCGATTTTTGAAAAAACACTGGCAAAAGAAATCCGAAAAATCGATCAACAAGATCCTGGCAAAGTCTGGTTGACTGAAGATGAACTGTATAATTTCACCCCAACTTTGGGTGTGAAATCTTTCAATACAGTCCGCTTTTATCCAGATATGGCTGCATGGAAGAAAATCGATCCAAAAGAAGAACATGAGAAGTATTATAATCGGTATGCTCACACAAGAGCTTTTATCGCTAAGGAAGATACAAAGTTCATTTTAGATCGTCCAGATATGTTCTCGGTCACGTTGAATTTTGAAGACGCAGAAAAATTAGGGATCAACTATGTAATCAGTAAGCGACCGTTAACTGATTACAATCAGTTATATGAAGCTCAATTCACACAACTATATGGACCGGACAAAGACGGTTATATGATTTTTAAAGTAGAATATCCGGATTATCCAGATGTACCACAAACACAAACTCAGGAAAATCAGCTAGTCTTACAGTAATGGGCTAGCTGAGAATAACCCTGAAGTATTATTAGAAAGGAGAGTGGAGATAATTCAAGCAATCGTACAAAAATTTGTCAACAAAATGAGTGCTGGTTTCTTGCTTTTGTTGCTGACGCTGGTCTTTTCTGTTTGGACAGCAGGATTAAGCTTCCCAACCACTTTGTTTATATATAACAACAGTTCGCTACTTATCACTTTTAGTGTGGCTATTTTGCTCATTTTAAATGTTTATAAAGCAAAAGGCGTCGATTTTCTTTATCTAGGTGTTGCGCTTGCACTTTTCATTTTCTTTTCTTACTTTCGGGAATTAAGAAATGAGTCTTTATTTGGAGATTTACTGTTTCCTTTGATTATTTTATTTTGTTTAGTAATTAAATGGATTGAGTGGACAAAATGGGATCGCGGTATTTATCTGCTTGTCTTTACGGTCTTCCTCGGAATCACATTATATCGTGTATTTACAGAGATCCAAGTACCAGAAGGACAAAGCATCTGGACTCCAGGCAATTCGCTTTCTGATATTTGGATCAATACGAATACAATCGGAAGTTCTTTGATGACTCTTGCTTTATTGATCAGCGGATTTGCCAGTTCTTTTGAACGGTGGTATGTTCGTATCATCGGTGCGATAGCAGTCGTTGCAGCCTTTTTAGGCATTTGGGTCTGTCAATCAAGAGGCGCATTAGTTGCATTGATTGTTTTTGCGATATTGGATCTTTTCCCTAAATCATTGATGCGTGTCATTCGTGCGCCGTTTATTGCCTATACGGCTACGATTCTTTTAGCTTTACCGATTTCTTATCTAGCCGCTGTTTCCGAAAAAGTCAATTTGTTTACCGGTCGAGAAGATATTTGGCATAAATTCTATCAGACGCTAGGAGAAAAATCTGAGCAAGTTTTACTTGGGATGAAAACATTCATCTTCCAACGAGGAAACCAATTTTTAGGAAACCACAATAGTTATAATTCTATTTTGAATATCTATGGGTTAATAGGGTTTGGAATTGCTGCTTTGCTGCTTATCCTTTTTATTGGTCGCTTAACGTTGAAAGCAGATTTATCCAACGGGCAGATGACTTTTATCTGGGCCTTTTTTGCGGTGATGATGCAGTCATTTATGGAGGATACATTGACTTCATACCCGTGGGTTCCGATTATTTATATCCTGTTGGCTATGGCCGTTCATCGCTATGACGAAACGAAAGTTATGGAAGAATACTATGACATAGAAGAGCCATATGACGACATGAATGCTGGAGATCCAAGTTATGAGGAACAACCAGATAGCGCTCATTCTTCCAGGATCCAACGCTATCATTGATAGGCGCAAAATACGAGAGAGGCTGTGACAACCGTCGCAGCCTTTTTTGGTTTATTGCAATTGTCTAGCATCTTCTGTAAAATAGAAACGTTAGAGAAAATCTTGTATCATAGAAAATTAAGAAATAAATAAGAACGCAGCTCGGTACCAAAAATATGGTAAAATGGCACTTGACTGTAATTCACTGAAATCGCTTGGAGGAACACAAATGTTTAAAGATTTGTATTTATTTATGAAGGACATTTATCAGAACAGAAAATTACTGCTACAGTTTTCGATCAATGACTTCAAATCAAGATATGCAGGATCGTTTTTAGGAATCTTATGGGCGTTTATCAATCCATTATTTACTGTATTGATTTATTGGCTGGTATTTGGCGTTGGATTGAAAGCACAAATGATCGATGCAAAATACCCATTTATCGTATATTTAGTTACAGGGATGATTCCTTGGTTCTTCTTCTCTGATGCCTTTGCATCAACTACGGTTGTTTTTCGGGAATATACTTATTTAGTAAAGAAAGTCGTATTCAATATTCGTATCTTGCCCACGACGAAAATCCTATCTAATCTGTACACCCATTTATTCTTCATTCTGATTGGCATAGCTGTTGCGCTTATAAATGGTATATATCCTTCAGCCATGTCTTTACAGCTGATTTACTATCTATTTTGCATGTGTGCTTTCTTGACAGGATTGACTTGGCTGACAGCATCCATCCAACCATTTTTACCAGACATCATGCAATTGATTACGATCGTCCTGCAGTTGATTATGTGGACATTGCCGATATTATGGAGCCCGAACCAGTTTGACTCAGGTCTTGTAAGCATATTGAAATTAAATCCGCTGTACTATGTTGTTCAAGGCTATCGTGAGTCGTTTTTAAGTGAAGCTTGGTTCTGGGAGCATGGAACATATACTTTGTATTTCTGGGTGTTCACGTTAGTAATGTTCGTAATCGGCTCTGCAGTGTTCCGTAGATTGAAACCACATTTTTCAGATGTGCTGTAAGGAGAATAGCTATGACAGAATATGCAATTAGACTAAAAGATATCACAAAATCTTATAATATGTACGCAAAACCGTCGGATCGATTTCGTGAAGCTCTTAATCCTTTTAAGAAATCCTATCATGATGTGTTTTATGCGTTGAAAAACGTGAATGTAGAAATAAAAAAAGGTGAGATGATCGGTTTCGTTGGAGAAAACGGATCCGGAAAATCTACGATGTTGAAAATCATTACAGGGGTACTGACACCAACATCCGGTACGATGGAAATCGAAGGGAAAATCTCTGCTTTGCTAGAACTAGGTTCAGGATTCAATCCTGAGTATTCTGGCTATGAAAATATCTATTTAAATGGAATGGTACTAGGCTTTTCAAGAGAAGAAGTCGATGAAATGGTCGATGATATCATTGAATTTGCTGACATCGGAGACCATATTTATCAACCTGTAAAAACTTATTCAAGCGGGATGTTCGTTCGTCTAGCTTTTGCTGTAGCAATCAATGTGAATCCCGATATTTTGATTGTGGATGAAGCATTGGCAGTAGGCGATCTTGAATTTCAACTAAAATGTATGGAAAAATTTACAGAAATCAAGAACTCGGGAAAGACGATTTTATTCGTTTCTCATGATATCAGTTCGATTCGTCGTTTTTGTGATCGTTCCTATTGGTTGAAAAACGGAGAAGTCGTCGAATATGGCGATACGATGGAAGTAACGACGAATTATGAAAACTTTTTAAAGAAAAAATCAGTTAAAACAGTGGATCGGAATAAAAACCAAGTAGAACGGTTCGCCGCTCCAGATATCGTCGACGTGACGAAAGCGGAATTGTTGGATAAAGACAAAAATCCGGTGGATATGCTGGAACAAGGAGAAAAACTATACGTTAAAGTAACTTATGAAGTAAAAGATGATACAATCAAAAATCCGGTTTTAGGAATTGCGCTACGAACAGTCGACAATTTTTATGTATGCGGACTTAATACTCTACTAGATGGTATCAAGATTCCTTGGAAAAAAGGAGAGAATATCTTTTATCTGGAGTATGAAAAGTTAGGTTTGTTAGCTGGTGAATATTATTTTGACGTTGCGGTCTTTGAAGAAAATGCAACGGTTCCTTTGGTATATAAGACAAAGTACATGAACTTGTTTGTCAGCGGTTCTTATATCGGAGAAGGCATCGTGGTCTTAGACCATAAATGGGAAGAAGGGACTCATAGCAATGAAATATGATTTTGAAATGGACCTAGATGAACAAAGCAGTGTGGGAAAAATTGCCGCACAGATCAAACCAGGAAGTAAAGTTTTAGAGTTTGGTCCCGGAAACGGCCGATTAACGAAACATTTAATCGGAGCAAAACAATGTGAAGTGAGCATTGTTGAGTTAGATAAGGAATTGTTCGATTTTGTCAGCGAATTTGCTCAAGATGGATTTTATGGTGATATCGAAAGTTTTGAGTGGGCAAACTATTATGCTGGACAGACATTTGATTACGTCTTGTTTGCGGATGTTTTAGAACATTTGGTAGATCCTGGAAAAACATTGAAGAAAGTCAGAGAATTTTTGAATGAAGAAGGAGAGATCCTGATTACATTCCCTAACTTGGCGCATAATTCTGTCATGATCGATTTGTTCAATAACCAGTTGCCGTGGGCTTCTTATGGTCTCCTAGATGAAACCCATAATTCTTTTTATACTCATGATGGCTTCCAAAAAGTTTTTGAAAAAGCGGGATTATTCATTAATATTGAAGATTATTTGTACTTAGCTGTAGGTGATACAGAATTAAAATCAACTTATGAAGAATTGCCGGAAGCTGTACGCTATGATTTCAAAATGCGACCATTTGGTGAAGTCTACCAATACTTTTTCTCATTGATGAAACATCCAGTAGCACAAAGTTCCATTGCAGAGCCACAAAATTCTAATTATGTAAAAGTGTTAGAAGTAACCCAGCAAACGAAACAAGATGAAACAATCCAACAAATACCATTCAATAATTTCACAGGGGAAAATGAGACACTAAGTTTCCCCGTATCAGAAACAACAGAAAGAATGGTGTTTCGCTTCGCGCAACAACCTAGCTTTATCGAATTCAGCGCAGAAGCTGCCGGAGAAAAACTAACATTTATCGATTCGAATGCTGTAGTCAAAACAGTAAATGATTGTTATTTGTTTGATGGGAAAGAATTACCAGAGTTCGTTCTAACGGATATTTCTGGGAAAGAAGTGACTATCCATTGTCACTATCGCTTTATCGGGGAATTGACACCAACAATGAAAGAATTGTTGGAAACGATTCGTCCCATGGCTGAAGTCACAAAGCAGCTTTCTGAGAAAAATGACGAATTAGAAAGAGAAAATCATCATCTTCTTGAGGAAAATACAAGACTAGACCATACGTTAAAAACAACCACAAATCGCTATTGCACATTGTTGGAAAGTGATGAATGGACAATAAAACATAGACTAGGACGACGTAAGAAAGAAACTTCGAAAAAAATCCAAGAAAAAGAACTTTCTATATGTATTGACGAGAAAATCTGGGATGCAGAAACAAAAATATTAAAAATCATCGGATGGGGAATCGCTAATTCGGATCGCCAGCCCTTGTCCTATAAGTTATCAGCTGACCAATCGCCATTTTTCGAAGCAATTCCTGTTTCACGAGAAGAAGTCAATCAAGCAGAACAGCTCGCAAAAGGAACAGAAGCGGGATTTGAGTTACGAATCCTTTGCGAGCAAGAACGTTCATTCTTAGTGGAAGCAGTAGCTCAAAATGGCCAATCATGGATCATTGAAATGTAAATAATGATTAACTTATAAAGATAAGGAGTAAACGAATCGTGCAAAAAAAAGAAATTGCCGTATTTATCGATCAAATCACTCGTGAACGGGCCACTGGCGATTTGCTTATTGTGGGCTGGGCAATTGATGAAGTGACCAAAGAAATCCCTACGATAAAGGTAGAAAAAGAAAATGTGATTGCTGAAGCAACACATGTCGTAAGATTGGATATCAATCATTTATATAATCTTGATGTTAAGACCCAAAGCGGTTTTAAGGTACGTTTATCAGGGAAAATGAGAGGAAAAGCCATCTTAGACTTCCAAACAGCGAGACATCAAAATGGCATAGCTGTGAAATTAAACGGTAAATACCCTTATGATGACGGCATTGAATCTTCATGGGAAAGAAAAAAAAGATTACTGAAAAAAGGGATAAATTATGCAAGGACTCATGGCGTAAAAAAAGCGATCCGTCGGGTCAAATTGGAATTGAAGCCAGGATCGATCGACTATGCAGAGTGGATCAGTCGTCATGAGAAACCAGATTTGAAAGAGCAAAGGAAAGAAGCACAAGGATTTGCGTACCGTCCATTGATTTCCATACTTATGCCTGTCTATAACGTTGAAATCAAATGGCTCGAAAAATGCATTGATTCGGTACTGGATCAAACGTATGATCATTGGGAACTATGTATCAGTGATGATGCTTCTACTGATCCAGCTATCCGAAAGTGTCTGGAATCCTATCAAGCAAAAGATGATAGAATCAAAGTCGTTTTCCGAAAAGAAAATGGACACATCAGTCTGGCAACTAATTCTGCATTGGAAATAGCAGAAGGAGAATTTATAGCACTCTTAGATAATGATGATGAATTACCGCCATTTGCATTATATGAAGTGGCAAAAGTGCTAAACGTACATCCAGAACTGGATGTGATCTACAGTGACGAAGATAAAATCGATGCAGATGGCAATCGCTTTGATCCGCATTTCAAAGCAGACTGGTCGCCTGATACATTGATGGGAAATAATTATATCTCTCACTTAGGCGTATATCGAACAAGCATTGTTAAAGAACTTGGCGGTTTCCGTAAAGGCTATGAAGGTTCTCAAGATTATGATTTGGTCCTTCGTGTGACAGAACAAATCCCTGCAGATCATATTTACCACATTGACCGAGTCTTGTATCATTGGCGGACGATCCCAGGATCAACTGCAAGTAATGGCGAAGCCAAAAGTTATATCTATGATTCCGGAGTGAAAGCATTGACAGATGCCCTGTCTAGAAGAAACATCAAAGGAAGCGTACGTCCTGGCAGAATTTCTGGATTTTATGAGATTGCTTATGACGTCTTGCAAGAGGATTTGGTCAGTGTGATCATTCCAACGAAGAATGGCTATGAAGATCTAAAAACTTGTGTGGATTCGATCATCGAAAAAACGTCTTATTCAAATTATGAAATCATTATTGCGGATAACGGAAGTACAGATCCAAAAATGCAAGAATTATTTGCAGAATACAAGCATCAGCTGAAAGACCGCTTTATCGTAGAATTGATTGACATTCCATTCAATTATTCTCGAATTAACAATTTAGCAGCAGAAAAAGCAAACGGCAAATACTTTTTATTCTTGAATAACGATACAGAAGTGATTGAGCCAGATTGGATGACGGTGATGGTTTCTTATGCACAGTTTGATCGAATCGGCTGTGTAGGAGCAAAACTGTTTTATCCAGATGATACAACGCAGCATGCAGGAGTATTATTAGGAATCGGTGGTGTTGCAGGGCATGCATTGAATAACTATGATCGAACACATTGTGGTTATTTCGGCCGATTGGTCATTGACGTCAATTACTTAGCAGTCACTGCAGCTTGTATGATGGTCAAGGCAGCTGACTTCAATGCTGTTAACGGGTTTGATGAAACATTAGAAGTAGCATTCAACGATGTTGACTTGTGCTTGAAAGTTTATGAACTGGGTCGTTACAATGTCTATGCACATCAAGCAGAATTGTACCATTTCGAATCTAAATCAAGAGGTTATGAAGATACTCCAGAAAAACAAAGACGTTTTGCTGGTGAAATCAAAAAAATGCAAGATAAATGGCCAGCATATATTGCGCATGATCCATTTTACAATGATAATTTAACAAAAGAAGGAATCGGCGACTTTTCGTTGAGACCAGATTAAACTATAATAAAAAGCTGTTATGTTGTGATTCGCTCGCACATAACGGCTTTTTATAGTTTTTTGTCAAAAAAAGGCAGAAGGTGCCGACTCAAAAAAATAAGTCGAGGTTGGGACAGAAGTGTTTAACTCCGAGAAATAAGAAGAAATTCACGAAAATTGCTTTTTCAAATTTTTGTGAATTTCGGCTTATTTAAGAAGAAGTTGCTTCTGCTCCCACCGTTTATTCGTTTTTAAAGAATGAGACAAAAGTGTTTCTTACTTTTGTCCCACGCTCTTATTCATGCTCAGAGCGCCAATAGATACAAAATCATAGCCAAAGTTTCACGAACCCTAGCTGTCAAAGAATCGATATTTTATTTTAATATAGGCTATTTTAAAATAAATGGTTTAAGGTATTCCTCTACAAAAGCCACTCTATCAATTATCATGGGTTTAAAATAAGAAGTGATGGAGATAACCAGATTGTTCTTAGCGTCAATATAAAGAACATTTCCACTATTACCAATTGCTGAATATATTTCGTTCTCAGAATCTAATACCCACCATAAATAGCCATATCTCATATTTTGTAAGTCTTCTAAAGCACTGGTTCTAGGTTTGAACATCTCGTTTATCCACATGGGTGGTACGATTTGTTTTCCTTTATACATCCCTTTATTTAGGCATAATACACCAATTTTTGCCAGATCACTTGCCGATAAACACAAACCATATCCTGCCGTCCCGATATTTAGTGGATCACAAAACCAGACATTGGTTTTAGGAGACTTATCCATTGTAAACTGCTTATGTTCTTCAGCTGTTTCAGCATAATAATTGACATGGTTTGGTATCCCTATAGGATCAAATAGATACTTATTGGCAAAATCAACAGTTGTTAGCTTACTTGTCTGATACAACAAGCCAGTTAATATGTGTAAACAGACAGTTTGATAGTTGAATTCGCCGGTTATACCTTTTCTTCCTCCCAATAAATCTAGTGATGTCTTTGTCCAATCTTCACTTGAACAGACTTTTGTCCATGGATCGCCTTTACATTTGTAGGGTGCTTTCATTGTTAGCAAGTGCTTGATTGTAATAGCGTAAATAGTTTTCTCCCCGCGTTTCACTTTATACTCTGGAAAATAATCTAATACTTTATCATCGATACTTTTGATTAATCCTTGCTCTAAAGCAATGCCAATCAGCAAAGATACAATACTTTTCGTTGCTGACATGATATGACAAGTATCGTCTTTTTTATAACCATTCCATTCATCTGTATAAACTTCTACCCCATCCTTATATGCGACAATTTGACATATATTTGGTTGTCGAAAACCAATAAAATCATGCAACTCTTGTTTATTCATAAGATATTACCTCACTTTCTTCTATAAGCATAATGTCATTAAAAATCTATTTCAATTTTTTCGATTCTTCACGTAATACAGGTATTCTTATGGACTAGACAGCGCTTTGGGAAGATGGATTCTCTGAAAAATATAAAGGTTCACTTTATGAGTGGATAAAAAAAGCAGCAAATACTTCGACTTCTTTAATTTACCAACATTAGTGAAAATCGATTCATCTGGAGATTTGTAATTTAGAGTCCTTGTCTTGATTAGAGGTGTATAAAGCTTTTTATTAGACATTTTTAAATTCCATTACAATTTGCTTATAAACTAGGTTTTTAAAGGTGACTATGGTAAGATAATAGAGGTATTATTTTGTGATTAGGAGTGTATATATGAATAAAAATGGAGAATGGAGTGCTGCACGACGGATATTCATTATATTAATGGATGTTATTGTATACAATGCAGCAATATATAGTAGTTTCTTACTGAAGTTTCGTGGAGAGATCCCATTACGAAATTTAGAAACTTTCCAACACTCAGCAATTATTATTTCAGTGATTTTTATTGCGTTGAACATTTTGTTGGGTGCATATGTTTTTTATAATCGAATGATCAGTGACATCGTGTTTGTCACAGTCATCGGTCAGGTATTGATGACACTAGGGATCATGGTAGTGACTTTTGCGGGCCGCTGGTTTGCTTTTCCACGTCTTGTTATCTTACTTTCATTTGTTCTCGGTACGCTTTTCTTAAGTATCTATCGTATTCTCGTATATAAACTTTATTTACGCGTAAGTCGAGATAAAAAGGTCGTCATTATTGGGTTAGAAAAGGATGTCGCACCAGCAATCCAAAATTTTGGTTCAAAGAAAAACAACAAACATAAAGTCGAAGCAGTCATTCTTGATAACTATTATGCAAACATCAAAAATATGATTAAAGACATCGATATTGTCTATCTTGCTTCTCATATCGAAGAAACTGAAAAAATCAAAATCTATCAATTAGTTACTAAAAATGAAAAAAAATTGTTTTTGAATACAACATTTGAAAACTTGACATTGATCAATCCAAATATTATGAATTTCGAAGATGAAAGTATTATTGAAGCATCTGGATTTAGAATCCAACCTGAATATGAACTATTCAAACGTTTGTTTGATATCATCGTTTCACTTGTTTTATTAGTTATTGCTTCACCATTTATGTTATTCACAGCAATTTTAGTCAAAGTGACATCACCGGGACCAATCATCTATAAACAAGTGCGGATCACAAAAAATCAAAAGGAATTTTCAATCTATAAATTCCGCTCGATGACCGCCACAGCCGAAGCAAAATCTGGACCAGTTTTAGCTAAGAGCAATGATGCACGAGTAACGCCTGTAGGTAAATTTATTCGAGCTGTCCGCTTTGATGAATTACCACAAATCTTCAATGTGCTGAAAGGCGATATGTCGATCGTAGGACCACGTCCTGAACGTCCTTTCTTCGTCGATCAGTTCAATGCAGAAAACCCTTATTACTACTTACGGCATAATGTTCGTGCTGGTATCACTGGGTATGCACAAGTCTATGGAAAATATGTCTCTGATTACAACAGTAAATTACGTTTTGATTTACTTTATATCAAAAAATATTCATTGATGCTTGATTTAAAGATCTTGCTGCAAACCATCAAGATCCTATTTGATAAAATGTCCTCTCAAGGACTTGAAGAAGACGAAAATGTGATCTCATTGGCAGAAATTGCTTTTCCGAATGAAAAAATCTTTCGCTAGTTGGGAGGCGTAAAAATGAACAATCCGAAATTCAGCATAATCGTACCAGTATACAATGCAGAAGCAACTATTGGTCGAACGATTGATATTCTAAAAGAATTGGATTATGAAGAGTACGAAGTCGTTTTAGTAAATGATGGATCAACAGATCAAACACAGGAAATCATTCAAGAACTGATTGAAAATGATGAACGTTTTGAATTGATTACTACGACCAATCAAGGGCCCGGATTAGCAAGAAACGAAGGAATAAGACAGTCAAAAGGAGAATATCTCTTATTCTTCGATGCAGATGACACGCCAGTAAAAACGATCTTGTCAGATTATGATCATTTGCTAGAAAAGAGTCCAAAAGCGGATCTTGTTGTTAGTTCGTTTGTTTTTCGTACAATGGACGAGGGAAGAATCGTTTCCGAAAAAGAAAACTTAGTTACAGAATGTCACTATCTAACTCACGAAGAGTTTATAAAAGACATGTATCAGTTAATGAATGAACAGTTGATGTATGTTGTATGGAACAAATGCTATCGTAGCGATATTCTGAAAAATAACCAAATTCTATTTAAAACTTATAATAGTTGTGAGGATCGAATATTTAACTTACATTATTATGAATACTGTCATCAAGTGATCATGAACCCAAAAGTAGAATATATTTATGAATTTGAAGGTGGGAAGGGGATCACTAATCAATACCGACCTAACAAGTTCGAAACATTTAAAGAATTCTATTCATTAGCAAATACTGTAACAGACGATATTAATAAAGACGGTATGGCGGCGCTTCTTTTAAAAGGGACAACTTCAGTTATTTTTTCTATTTATAGTACCTCTGCAAGAACTTCAAAAGAGAAGAAAGACGAAGCAAAGCAGATATTGAGTGATCCAGTGATCCGAGAAGCCAAGCAAATTGCTAAGACGGATTCTTCAGCAAAAAAAATAACAAAGTTGCTTTACAATATGCCAGCTCCACTATTTTTATCTGCTGTAAAAGTTGGAAGCTTCGTTGAAGTGAAAATGCCAGGGTTAATGGCTGCTTTGAAGCGAGTATATTAGTTAATGGAGGAAAATATAATGAAAAGAATTTTGCACTTTCAGGGACGAATGGGTTTAGGTGGAGCAGAGTCTTTCATGATGAATTTATATCGTAAAATTGATCGTACAAACTATCAATTTGATTTTTTGATTTATGAAGATTATGCAGATGTTCAAGACTATCATTCAGAGATTGAAAGATTAGGAGGCCGTATTTTTGTTGTACCTAATCCTAAGAAAAATATTTTTAAATATTTAATAGAAGTGAATAAGTTACTAAAAAAAGAATCTTTTTCTATAGTTCACAATCAGGTTTATTTTGGCGGGGGAATTAATTTATGGTTAGCCAAAAAGAATGGAATCAGACAGAGAATTGCTCATAGCCATGCAACTGAAGATGGAAAATCTCAAAATATTGTAATGAATGTATTGCGTAAATTTTTAACCAAATTGTTGTTACAAAATGCAACAGACTACCTTGCCGTTAGTCAAGAAGCTGGTGAAAGTCTGTTTCAAAACCATCCCTTTGAGATAGTTCATAATGGTATTGATTTAGAGCTTTATAGTAAAAATTCAGAAGCTAAGGTTAATAAGAGAAAAGAATTGGATATCTCAATGAGTACTTTTGTTGTGGGAAACATTGGACGATTAGAGAAACAAAAAAATCAATCTTATTTGTTAGAGATTTTTTTAGAAATACTAAAAATGAATTCTGATTCTTACTTGATTTTAGTAGGTGAAGGGTCACTTAGAAATAAACTGAAAGCCAAAGCAGTAGAATTGGATATAGAGAAAAGAGTAAAATTTTTAGGAGAAAGAAACGATATTCCCGAGTTATTATCTGTGATGGATGTTTTTGTAATGCCTTCTCTTTATGAAGGTCTGCCAATGGTTGGATTAGAAGCACAAGCAGCAAAATTAAAATTAGTCTTAGCAGATACTATTTCCAAAGATACAAAGTTAACAAATAATGTGGATTTTGTATCATTAGATGAAACACCACAAGAATGGGCAAAAAAAGTAATAAAAGAGCCGTATGCTAATAAAATAACACAAGAACTAAAGAGTTATGATGTTTCGTACACTACTGAACAAATGGAGAGTATATATAGTAGAGATCATTAAAAATGTTCAAGATATTTTAGGAGTGATTATTTTTGAAAATATGTTATTTGATATTGGCATACAATGATATTGGCAACTTAAAGAGATTGGTCAATCGATTGAACGAAAATGCAGTTTTTATTATTCATATAGATAAAAAAACTGATATAGAACCATTTATTGAAGCATTTAAATCATATGATAATGTTGAATTTTTATGTAATAAAAACCGTGTTAAAATTTATTGGGGTGGTTTTTCCATTGTACAAGCAGAAATCAATTTAGTAAAGAGAGCATTACAAAATGAGAAATATTTAAAATATGTATTATTATCTGGTGCTGATTATCCAATCAAAGATAATGAGTATATTTATAATTATTTTAAAAAGAATAGTTCAGTGGAATTTATTCGTGGAATAGATCTAGATCAAATTAAACATAAAGAATTTTATTATAAACATATAGATGTATATCAAAAACATGATTATCCTAGAATTAATAGGAATAACACAACTGCATTTAAAATTTTTAGAGCTATAATTAATCGTTGTCTGAGGATGATTAAACTTCCCCCAAAAATTAGACACCATAAATTTGATTTGTATCATGGTTCTCAATGGTGGGCTTTGTCGAAAGAATGCCTAACAGAATTAATACAAATGTATGAACAAAATCAACAAGACTACCTGAATTTTAAAATAGGTATGTTTGCCCCAGATGAAAAATTTTTTCATACACTTTTTTTTAATTCCTCGTTCAAAAATAAAAATGTTATTGGAGGACCAGATTTACCACTTGAATTGAAAAATATTGAAGAAACTACTTTACAAACTTCGAAATTAGCAAATATTCATATTATTGATCCTTCCATGAACAAATGGTTTGATGAAAGGGATATAGATCAAATAAAAGAAAGTGAAAAATTATTTGTAAGAAAAGTTAAATCGGATTACTCTGATAAACTATTAAATAGAATTGATAAAGAAATTTTGAAAGTTGGAAATATAGATGAATAGAATAGTACCTGTTTTAGAGAAGAGTTTATTAAGTCGAGATGCGTTTCGAGTAATAAATTTAATCATTTGTCTGCTTTATTTTATGCCTAGTACTTTTAATGTAACTAATATCCCGATGAAAATAGCTTTTGCTTGGGGTGGAATTATAGTTTTGTATGAGGTTTTTATAAAGAAAAATTTTTTTAAAATGCGTTTTTCTTGGCTACTGATTGGAGCAATGATTAGTTTTATCTTAACTATAATCATTAACAGAGAAAATTTTTTAATTCCATCTATTTATAATTTTGGATATTTGCTGATTACTTTGATAGTAATTTTTCCTGCAGACTTTTCACAAAGTGAAGAGGAAAAAAAGAAAAAAATGGTGTATTTTAATAATGTTTTCATTATCATAATTTTTTTAGCTGCGCTAATATCTATCTATCAATTTATTTTTTTGATTTCTTATCATGTCCCAACAGGAACGCCAGGATTACTTGCAAGACAAGGTTTTATTGAACATCGGTTATTTGGTGTCTATACAAGTCCAAATGTTGGAGCTATGTTTGGATATACTTCTATTATTTTAAGTTTAATTAGTGTATTAATTTCAAAAATAACAAAAACGATTCGTGTTTTTTATATGATGAATTTTATCGTACAAATATTTTATATTACACTTTCTTCGTCTAGAGGTGCCCAGGTAGTAATTTGTTCTTTTTTAGTATTATTTCTTTTGTTGTTTGCCAATTCAAAATTTAGAAAGAGCATTAGAGAAGTACTACCTGTAAAAATCAAATGGATGGTAAGCATATTATTAGTTCTATTGGTATATTTTTCTTTTGGTACTAATTATGCTAAGGATTTTTTAGCAACAATTCCTGTATCGATTGATAGAAAAGTAGAAGTTATAGAGTCAAATGAATCAGATAAAACTCCACTTCCAGAAAAAGAAGTAATATTACAGCATTCTAGTGATAACTCCGAAATTTCAGCTGGTCGTTTTACGATTTGGAAAGCTGCGCTTAAAGTTATAAGACCAACTTTGTTATTTGGTTATGGAGAGACCGATTTCTATGGGAATAGCGATGCAAAATTTTTGAAAAAAGTAGATCTTGATACTACAGATGTGAATGAACTAAAAAGAGCACATGGAAACATGCATAATGGATTTCTTCAAGTACTTGTATCAAGTGGTATAATTGCTTTTATATGTATCTATGCTTTCTATGTGTTAAATATCTTTAGTTTACTCAAAACATTTTTTAGAAGTAAAGTGAATTATGCGTTTCTTGGTATTGTTTTAATTTTTATACTATCTATTTTTATAGATGAAATGGTGGAGGCTCATGTACTTTTCAATAAGCGCGATGTCATTTCAATTGTTTTCTGGTATTATTTGGGAAGCATTTCTTACTTGTATTTAAAAAAGGAGAATTAATATGAAGACAGCTTTCATTGCTTGGACTCCTTTACATTTGATTAATATATTAAATGTTTATCAAAATTTTTACCGAGAATCAAAAGGAGATTTATTTATTTATTCTGAATTTGAAAACGCTAGAAGATATAGTGAGCGTATAAAAGAATTAGGGCTATTTAATGATGTTGTTTTTGTGAATCACCGGAAAATCGGTTCTTCCTTTAAACGTAAAATTAACTTGTTAACTAACCATAATCAATTTTTCTCGGATGATTTATCCGTTTATGATGAAATTTTTATACAGGGGGAAAATTATTTCACAAAAATACTTTTCTCCAATGTTTACAAAAAAAATCCAGATGTAAAACTAAATTATATAGAAGATGGTTTGGGTACTTATTTGAAGAAGAGTATATTTTCAACAAGTAAAAACGTTCAAAGAGTTTTTAAAATATTAAATAAAAATAGCATCTTCAAAAAAAAAATTGACGATTATTTTGTCTATTGTCCGGAATTGTTACTTTATGATGTAAAAAATATAAAAAAAATTCCCAAAATAGATGAAAACAGTAAATTGATGAAAAACATACAATCAATCTTTGGGATAGAAGAAGTTTTTGTCGGAGATAAATGTATCTTTTTTGATCAACCTTTATTATCTGATGGTTATGGCATAGATGAAACAGATATTTTCGCTAAAGTAAATAGTATATTTTCTGGAAAAAAAGAAACTTTAATTAAGCTTCATCCTAGAGCAAGGACAAATCGTTATGGTGAAAAAAACATATTGAATTCCAGTTTACCGTTTGAAGTCTTGCTACTTGAAAATGACTTCTCTTCAACACTTTTGATTAGTCCTATATCTACAATTTCTTTTTCACCATCTATGATGTTTGAAAAGACGATCAACTCTATTATGTTGGCTAAATTAATTTTAAATGAATATACAGCATTATCTGAAGATAAAAAAGAAACATTGACAAATATTGTTCTTTTCTGTGAACAATATAACCGTCTATCAGAAGAAAAAATTTTACTCCCAGAAAACTGGGCAGAATTAAGAAAGTTGGTAGAGTATGGGATTATTTAACACACTTTCCAAGTCAAAATTAGTTAAGTCCAGTTTCTGGTATACTATAGGGAATTTTTTTATTAAGGGAATTTCATTCATAACTATTCCTATTTTTGTAAATATTACTACTCAAGCAGAATATGGTTTGATTAATAATTTCACTTCATTTGTATCAATTTTTTCGATTCTTGTTGGGCTAAGCCTAAATTCGGCAATTAATAATGCAAGTTTTGACTATAAAGATGACATAAATGAATTTATGTCATCGGTACTTTCTCTAGCTACACTTTCGTTAATTGTGTTCTTATTAATAGGGAACATATATTTTTTGTTTTCAAATGCTTTTTTTGATATGAACCAACTTGTATTTAATTTGATGTTATTACAAAGTTTTGCTAGTTTTGTAATTAGTTATATCCAGTCTTATTTTACGATTAACTTTAACCATTTTAAATATTTGATTTTATCTTTTATATCTACTTTTTTGAATATTGCAATCTCTGTAGCTTTGATGCAGACATTATATTTTGATGATAAATATGTTGGCAGAGTAGTCGGCGGAACACTGTCATTTGTGTTGATAGGTTTAGTAATTTATTTAAGAATAATGATAAAGGGTGCTCATTTTTTTGATAAAAAACAGTGGAGATACGCTTTAAAAATCTCTTTGCCGCTAATCCCACATTCCTTAGCAAATATAGTTTTAGCACAATTCGATAGAATTATGATTAATTCTTATTTAGGTCCTGCTGCGGGTGGAATATATTCCTACATTAGTAACATAGGTATTATTCTAAGCGTAATATGGATGTCTACTAATAACGCCTGGGTTCCATGGTTCTATGGTGAGATGAGTAAAAATAATGAAAAAAAAGTGAAGAAAGTTAGTAACTATTATTTAGTAGTCTTTACTTTGATTACGATGATTGTAATGGTAGTTTCGATTGATTTAGCAAAATTTATGGCTCCGAAAGACTATTATTCTGGGTTATCTTTAGTGGTTCCGATAACCTTAGGCTATTTCTTTCAGTTTTTATATAGTTTACCAGTTAATGCTGAATTTTATGAGAAAAAAACATCGTTTATTGCGATTGGTACAGTAGCAAGTGCTATAGTTAATATACTATTAAACATGATTTTCATACCTAGGTTAGGAATAATTGCTGCTGGATACACAACCGTATTTACGTATTTTTTACTTTTTATTTTTCATTATAATATCGCTAAAAAAATTACGAATAAACAATTATTTGACACAAAAAAAATATGTATCATAATAATTTTTGTATCAATTTTTTCTTTGATACTTCATATTTTAATCAATCAAATGTTGATTCGTTACGTTTTGACATCATTATTGATAATTAGTTTAGTTATATATTTTTTAAAGATTAAGAATCGAATTATAGATGACTATAATTCATAGGAGGAGATATAAGTGTTTAAAGGAAAAACAATATTAGTAACTGGCGGAACTGGTTCCATTGGAAGTGAAATTGTTCGTCAGCTTTTAAAATATGAACCAAAAGCTATCAGAATTTATAGTAGAGGTGAAGAAAAACAATTTTATATGCAACAAGAGCTCTCAAATCACACTAATTTGAGATTTTTAATTGGTGATATCAGAGACTCTCAAAGGATTGATTATGCATGTCGTGATGTGGATATTATTTTTCATGCTGCCGCAATGAAACACGTTCCAGCAAGTGAATATAATCCTATGGAAGCTGTAAAAACAAATGTGATGGGAACTCAAAATGTAATAGATGCAGCGATCAAAAATAATGTAAAACATTTTGTAGGTATCAGTACAGATAAAGTAGTGAGTCCTACTAACACCATGGGTGCGACAAAGTTATTGAGTGAAAAATTAATAATAGCTGCCAATCAGTATAAAGGAAAAACAGAAACAATATTTTCTTGTGTAAGGTTTGGAAATGTCATGGGGTCAAGTGGATCTGTTATTCCTCTTTTTAGTAAACAAATAAAAAACAATAAAGATATTACTTTGACAGATGTTGATATGACACGATTTATGATGTCAATACCGGATGCTGCAAGATTAGTTCTGTCTGCTGCTATGAATTCAAAATTTGGAGAAACATATGTCTTAAAAATGCCGGCAATCAATATTTTAACTTTAGCTCAATCATTAATAAAAATATATAATGATACACATGATGAAAAATATAGAGGTGAAATAAAAGTTGTAGGTATCAGGCCAGGAGAAAAATTATATGAAGAGCTAATGACTACAGACGAAATTGAACGCTCATATGAAAATGATAAAATGTATATCATTCCACCACACTATCATGCTACTGACGAACTGTACAAAGATTATGAAAAAATTAAAATCACTGCATACTCTTCAGATGCAACAGAATTAATGAGTGGACAGGAATTTATTAGAATCGCAAAAGAGAATAATGTCGTGACTTGGTAAGGAGTTTTATGATGAAATCAGAAGTATATGTAATTGCAGAAATTGGTGTAAACCATAATGGAAGTCTAGATTTAGCTTTAGAAAGTATTGATAAAGCTAAAGAATGTGGAGCTAACGCGGTTAAATTTCAAACATTTAAAACGAATAAGCTAGTTTCCAAAAAGGCTCCAATGGCAAAATATCAGAAGGATAATCTTAAAGAGGACAGTTCTCAATTTGAAATGCTAAAAAAATTAGAATTATCTCAATCTGATTTTATTAGAATAAAAGATTATTGTATACAAAATAAAATTGATTTTTTGTCTACTCCTTTTGATGAAGAAAGTGCAGACTTTCTAAAACAAATTGGTGTACAAGGATTTAAAATTGGCTCAGGAGATTTAACAAATTTACCTTTTCTTAGAAAAATAGATATGTATGGGTTGCCAGTTTTATTATCTACAGGTATGGCTGATATTCATGAGGTCAGTGAGGCTGTAGATTGTTTCATAGATAGTCCAGTTACTATTTTACATTGTACTTCAAATTATCCGGCTAGTTCTGAAGATATTAATTTATTGGCGATTAACACATTAAAAGAAATGTTCGGGATACCCGTTGGGTACTCCGATCATTCATTGGGATATGATGTTGGTATTTGTGCTGTTGCGATGGGTGCTAAGGTAATTGAGAAACATTTTACCTTGGATAAGGAACTACCTGGTCCAGATCATAAAGCTTCTTTAGATCCTCAGGAATTTGCAGATTTTGTAAAGCATATTAGAAACACTGAAATATTTTTAGGTGATGGTGTTAAGCGAGCAATGCCTTCTGAACTTAGTACAAAAGAAGTATCAAGAAAAAGCCTAGTGGTCACTGAGAATTTAAATGTGGGAGATATTCTTACAGAGAAATCTCTTACAATAAAACGTCCTGGAAATGGAATAGCTCCTAAGTTTTTATATCAATATATTGGCAAAAAAGTTAAAAGACCAATAAGTGCAGATAGTGTTCTGCTTGAGGAAGATGTTGAATGAAAAAAATACTTATAGTAAGTGGAACACGAGCTGATTATGGAATATATAAACCTGTTGCTGAGAATTTACTACAAGATAATTGGGATGTATCATTTGTTGTTTCTGGAATGCATTTATCCCATAAATATGGATTTACTAAAGAATTGATCTTAGCTGACGGATTTAGAATTAGTGGAGAAGTTCAAAGTTTGTTTTTAGAGAACAATAAGGGAAACATGGCTCGGTCTGTGGCATTAGAGATAAATGGTTTCACAAATATATTTGAACAAACTAGCCCTGATTTTGTATTATTACTAGGGGATAGAGGAGAAATGTTGGCAGCTGCGATAGCTTGTTTGTATCTTGGAATCAAAACAGCACATATTCACGGAGGCGAAGTGTCTGGTACTGTAGATGAATCAATAAGACATGCCATAACGAAAATAGCATCTGTTCATTTTGCTGCTACGGAAAAAAGCAAAGAGCGTTTAATAAAAATGGGGGAAGATTCTTGGAGAGTTTTTCCCGTCGGAGCTCCTAGAATAGATACTATTTTAAATAATAGATTACCTAGTTTTAGAGATATAAAAGAAAAATATCATCTAAAATTTGAAAAGAAAAAATACGTTTTGCAAGTATTTCATCCAGTTGTAACCGAACTAGAAAATATAGAAAAACAAATTTTAGCTTTGATCAATTCAATGGAACAACAATCTCAACCAATTATTTGCATTTTACCTAATAGTGATGCTGGTAGCGAAATTATCAGAAAAATGTACCAGAAATATTTAAAAACGGATATTATTTATATTACGAATTTAGAGCCGGAGGAATACCTGACTATATTAAAAGAGTGCAAATTTATGATCGGAAATTCTTCTTCTGGGATAATTGAAGCTGCATCATTCAAAATACCAGTAATAAATTTAGGAACCAGACAAAATGGACGAGAACAATCTAAAAATATTATAAATGCAAATCTAAATGAAAATGAAATTGAAACTGCTTTGAATAAAATACAAGATCCTCAGTTTATAAAAAGCTTGAAAAATGTTAAGAACATCTACGGTGACGGCAACAGTTCTAGAAGAATAACAAAAACATTGAATCAAATATTGAATGATGGGGAAGATATTAAGTGGATTCAAAAACAAATAGCTTATTAAAATATACTAGTGATCCATACATTATTATTGGGGCTGGCGGACACGCAAAAGTCATTATTGAAACCTTAAGATTAGAAAATAAGTTAATATATGGATTTTTTGATGATAAGCAAAATAAAATGCAAGATCTGAAATATCTTGGGAAAATAAACGAATTGAATAGCTGGGCGGATAGCAAAAAAAAAATCTATAAATTTATTGTAGCTATTGGTGACTGTGTAGTAAGAAAAAAGATTATAAAAAAATTGAATATGCCAAGTGAGCAATATGGAATAGCTGTTCATCCAAGTGCTATAGTGGCAAAAGAAATTTCAATTGGTTATGGAACTGTTATTTTTGCGAATGCTGTAATTAACCCAGATGCTGTAATTGGAGAGCATGCTATAATAAACACAGGTAGCATTGTTGAGCATGATTGTAGAATTAATAACTATGTTCATTTATCTCCAGGTGTATGCTTAGCGGGTGGAGTACATGTAGGTGTAGGAACTCAAATAGGAATTGGTTCTCAATGTATCCAGATGAAGAAAATTGGATCTTGGTGTATGATAGGCGCAGGGAGCACTATTGTTAAGGATATTCCCTCACATTCCTTAGCTTATGGCAATCCAGCTAAAATTAAGAAAGAAGGAATTAATTTTGAATTCTAGAATTTTATTATCAAGTCCTCATATGGGAGGAACAGAAGAAAAATATGTTGCTAAGGCTTTTAAAGATAATTGGATAGCGCCATTAGGTGAAAATGTGGATAAATTTGAAGAAAGTATTACAAAATATACTGGTTCTAAGGGCGGAGCTTCTGCGTTAAGTTCAGGTACAGCTGCCATACATCTTGCCTTAAGACTGCTTAATGTTGGAAAAAACGATATTGTCTTTGCTCCTTCATTTACTTTTATAGCTACAGTAAATCCTATTTTATATCAAGGGGCTGTACCAGTGTTCATTGACTCAGAACCTAATACATGGAATATGAGCCCTGTTGCACTAGAGAGCGCATTAGAAGAAGCTGAAAGAAACAACCAATTACCTAAGGCAATCATCGTAGTGAATTTATATGGTCAAATGGCTGATTATGAACGAATTTTAGCTATTGCAAACCAATTTAATGTTCCAGTGATAGAAGATGCAGCGGAATCGTTAGGTTCTACTTATAAGGGAATTTCGTCAGGCTTATTTGGGACAATTGGGATCTATTCATTTAACGGTAATAAGATCATCACAACCTCAGGTGGAGGAGCTCTAGTGTCTAGTGATAAAAAATATGTTGAGCATTCAAGATTTTTAGCAACACAAGCAAGAGATCAAGCACCGTATTATCAACATAGCGAAATAGGTTATAATTACCGTCTAAGCAATATTTCTGCCGGTATCGGACGTGGACAAATGGAAGTATTGAATGATAGAGTAGCTAAACGAAGAGAAATTTTCAATCGATATAAGGAAGCTTTTTCTGGAATTGATAGAATTGAAATGATGCCAGAAGTGGATGGCATGGTGCCAAATCGTTGGTTGTCTACTTTAACGATCAATGATTATAATTCTATTGATCAAGTAGTTAACGTAATAAATAAACTAAATGAAAAAAACATTGAAACAAGAGCTTTGTGGAAACCACTACATTTGCAACCAGTATTTCAAGGGGTAAAAATGTATTACCATGATAATAATCTTAGTGTGTCAGAAAAGTTATTTAATAGCGGCTTATGCTTACCTTCTGGAAGTAATATGACAGATAGTGAACAAGAATTTGTTATTGATGAGTTTAAAAAAATATTCAAGTAGGTGTGATATTTTATGAACATAGGAATTATTGGTTTAGGTTCCATGGGGAAAAGAAGACTTAGACTCATTCAAGAACACTTTAATGATATTTTACTATGTGGTGTTGATACTAATGAGGCGAGACGAAAGGAAGTTGAAAAGGAATTTGGAATACCAACTTATAATAGTCTAACAGAGGCAAAAAATTTGTTTGAAATAAATTCAGTTTTTGTTTGTACATCCCCTATAACCCATGAATTTATTATAAAAGAGGCTTTAAATTTAGATTGTAATATCTTTACGGAAATCAATTTATTAAATGAATATTATGATGAAATAATCGAAGTAGCTAAAAAGAAAGATAGATTACTTTATCTATCTTCTACATTTTTGAAGAGAAAAGAAATTCAATACATTAAGTCTAAAGTGACGCATAATAAAAAAATTTCTTATCAATACCATGTAGGACAGTATTTACCCGACTGGCATCCTTGGGAAGATTATCGCAATTTTTTTGTTTCAAACAAAAAAACTAATGGGTGTAGAGAAATATTCGCTATTGAATTACCTTGGATTATAGATACATTTGGGAAAGTTAAATCGTTTACTGTAATGACCCAGAAATTATCCAATCTTGATATTGATTATTCGGACAGTTTCACTCTTATTATTGAGCATGAAACTGGTATAGTTGGAACTTTAAGTGTAGATGTTGTTTCAAGAGTAGCTAAAAGAAATTTAACTATAATTGGTGAAAAGATTTTAATAGAATGGGAAGGTAACCCGGATTCTCTATTTTCATGGAATGAAGAAACTTCTAGTATGACAGATATTCAATTGTACGATGAGGTTATGCATGATAATAATTATTCACATACTATTATTGAAGATGCATATTTAGAGGAGATTAAAGAATTTTTCACGCTTTTGGAAAAGAAAATGGAACCCCAATATACTTTTGAAAAAGATAAGTATATTATTAACTTAATTAACGACATTGAGGTAAATTAATGATGAAAGTAATTTTTTTTGGGTTAGGGTCAATTGGAAAGAGACATCTAAAAAATCTAATAAGCTATGGAAAAAAGAATTCTATTAATTTTGATATAACAGCTTATAGTAGCAGTGGAAAAAAAGAGTTTGAAGAAATAACGTATATTCAAAATAGAGACGATTTGGATACACATTATGATATAGCTTTTATTACAAATCCGACTTTTAAGCATCTGGAAACACTAAATGTAATTGTTGAAAAAGTTGATTACATATTTTTAGAAAAACCTGCTTTTTCTGAGAGTATTGATCTTACTCAATATAATTATGATTACAAAAATATTTATGTTGCTGCTCCACTGAGGTATAAAAATATCATGGAAGTTGTTCGTAATAGTATTCAAAGTAAAAAAGTATATTCTGTAAGAGCTATTTGTTCTACTTATCTTCCTGATTGGAGAAAAGGTACTGATTATAGAAATAATTATTCTGCCTTTAAATCTATGGGGGGAGGAGTAGAATTAGACTGTATACATGAATTGGATTATATTATAAACCTATTTGGTTTCCCTAAATCAGTAAAAAAACAGTTTGGTAAATATTCGAATCTTGAAATTAACAGTAATGATTTAGCAACATATATATTGAGATACGATGATAAAATTATAGAAATTCATTTAGATTATTTTGGAAGAGTTCCTACAAGAAAATTTCAATTGTTTACTTTAGATGAATGTATCAATGTTGACTTATTAAATAATAAAATAAGTTTTGAAGAAAACATTGTTAAAGAAATGCCTGAATCTGCTAATGATATGTATGAGAAGGAGTTGAAATATTTCTTTGAAAACGTAGTAACAGGCAAAGAAAACTGGAATGATTTATATCATGCAAACGAAGTATTGAAAATAGCTGAGGAGAAATAAATGGAAATTTTATTTACTATTTGTGGTAGAGCTGGGTCTAAGGGGTTTAAAAATAAAAATTTGAAATATTTGGCAGGAAAGCCCCTAGTCCATTTCGCTTTAGCAATGATAGATATCTATCAACAAAAACATCCTGAACATAATTGCACGACTTGTTTGAATACGGACAGTAATGAGTTAGTAGAATTGACGACTAAGTTAAATCCGTCTGTGAAAATTGTAGAACGTAAACCTGAATTAGCTACAGATACTGTAGGGAAAATTGAAGTGATACGTGATTCATTCTTACAACTAGAAAGAGAAGATAATATATTTGATTTAATTATAGATTTAGATTTGACTTCACCTTTACGTGAAGTTTCTAATCTTGAAGAATTAATAGATGAACATCTAAAAAATTTAGATAAAGACGTCTACTTTTCAGTTGTTTCTGCAAGACGTAATCCCTATTTTAATATGGTAAAAAGAATTGAAAATGAAGTTACTATAGTTAATAAATCAAGATACACATCTAGGCAACAGACACCTGAAGTTTTTGAAATGAATGCCTCAATGTATTCTTTTAAACCTGAATTTCTAAAAAAAAGTAATTATATTTTTGATGGGCAATGTGGGATAATAAAAATGAGAGATTATCTAATTTTAGATATTGATAGTGAAGAAGATTTTAAATGGTTAGAATTTTTGTTTCCTAAATTTTTAGAAGATTCTTCGGAGCTTCAAGATATCTATAATTATTTATATCGGAGGTAAAAGGATGAGCTGTTATCTTATCACCGGTGGGGCTGGCTTCATTGGTTCTACCTTAGCCAATCATTTAGGAGAAGAACATGTGGTAATCGTCGTCGATGACTTATCAATGGGAAAAGTAGAAAATCTTGATATGACGAAAAATATCACTTTTATTGAGGGAGATGTCGCTGAGAAATCCTTGATGGAAGAGATCATGAAAGCTAATAAATTTGATTATATCTTTCATTTAGCAGCAGTTGCTAGTGTGGCAGATTCAGTTGCCCGACCAGTAGAAACACATCGTGTGAATTTTGAAAGTGTATTAATGATTTTAGAATTGATCCGCAAGTATCAACCTGATTTAAAACGGATCGTGTTTAGTTCTTCAGCGGCTGTTTATGGGGATGAACCGACTTTACCAAAAAAAGAAGAGTCCGTGATTCGCCCATTGACGCCTTATGCGGTTGATAAATTCGCTGCAGAACAATATGTGCTAGATTATTGTCATTTATATGATGTACCCGGTAGCGCAGTTCGTTTTTTCAATGTCTATGGTCCAAATCAAAATCCGAATTCTCCATACAGTGGTGTGATTTCTATTCTCGTAGATCGCTATAAGAAACAAATCGTAGGAGAAGCAACTTCATTTACATTATTTGGTGATGGAAGCCAGTCTAGAGACTTTGTTTATATAGATGATGTAATCCAAGCATTACTTTTAGTTGCGAATGAGGAAGCTGCACTGGGGAAACAATTCAATGTTGGAACGGGTAAAGCAACCACACTTTTGGAATTGATTCATGCAATCAATGAAATTCTCGGTGTAGAATTGACACTTGAATACAAAGAAGAGCGTTCGGGTGATATCCATGACTCTCTAGCAGATATTACTAAGATCCAGTCAATTGGCTATCAACCGAAATATGGTATTTTAAGTGGAATGACTAATTATTTGAAAACTGAAATCAATTAAAACATACTAAGATAAGATTAGAGGGTAAATTCAGGCTCTTTGTCAATAAGGACTGATGAGTTTTGTAAAATCAAATCTGGGATAGAAGGACTGACCTTCTGTCTCAGATTTTTTTGTTATTTCACTTGAATCAATTGATTGATCAAAAAAATCCTGATTTTCATGTTCTCAAATGATTTAAATCCATAAGATAATCGTTTCAGTGTCTTGATATGGGGAATCTTGGCCTCTATTTTGCCATTAGAATACGGGTAAATCATAGCATTGTAAATACCTTCTTCATACGTTAAAAGGTTTTGAAGTTTCGTGCGAAGTTGTGCATCAAGTGTTTCAGGAAGATTTTTTAATAAGGTAAAAAATAAGTCTGATTCCTTGTCTCTAAAGGCTTCGGTCAGCTCATGGAAAAAAGTATAGGCGTCCTTTAAAGGCGTTGAAAATGCCAGCAATCGATCAATCATCATTGCTTCAGTGAGTAGCGGGTATTTAGGTGCACGAAAACTGCGCCATGTTTTGTAATCATAGTGATTGATTTTTTGACGGTTTTTTAGAAGAAAGCGCCAGTTCTTTTTCACTTTCTCGGCTTCCCGTCGTTGCCCTAACTGGTGTAATCTTTTCATTTCTTGTACACGAAAATCATTGAACGCCTGATTCAAATGTTTGATGATATGAAAACAATCAATGACGACTTTCGCATTTGGTAAGACACGTTTTGTCAGTTGGAAGTAGGCGGCGTTCATATCTGTCACTAAATATTCCACCGCTTCAGGATTTGCACAGCGACTAAAATAGTGTGTTAATCGAGACAATTTTCGTGTAGGCAAAATATCAATGAGTTTTCCAGTCTCGCCATCCGCACAAATAAAGCTCATTTTATCCACAATTGAAGCGTGCGAACGAAATTCATCCACCATCAATACTTTTGGCAGGGTCCTTTTTGACGGCTTCGGAAGATAGTTTTTCAACTCTTTCAATGTACGAATCATATACCTAAAATAACAATGGGACTGAAGAATCAATTTTGATTCATCAGTCCCATAAATTATAGAGCCTATATTTTGCGAATTGCGCTACGGTTTCTTCTTTTCTTTTGTCTGTAATATGAATATATAGATCCATAATGATTTGAATAGAAGAGTGGCCTAAACGCTCTTGCACATCTTTAATATTTGCACTAGCTTGCTAAAAGCAAGCTAGCATGTGTGTGTCTAAGACCATGAATAGTAATTCGTTTAAGATTGTTTTTCCTGATGATTACATCTAACCATTTTCGAGATTTAGATAATTGAAGGTGTTCATTTCTTTCTGGTAAAAATTTAAATATATAACTACATTTTCTCTACTAACTTTGAAACACTACTTTTGTAATATAAAAAATATTTTATTAATAATAAAATTAATCACATTTTATATAGTGACTAATCTAGTGTTTTAAAAAAATAAATGATACTATATGTAATATAAAAAAACATGAGGTGGTATATGAATTTGAAAAAAATTTTTTCTGTAAAAATATTTATAGTTTATGCATTTGTTAGTTTATTATATTTATTTCCAGCATTTAAAAACATGGAAATATTTGGCTTTTATGATACGGCATTTCACATTAATCGTGCGTTAAGTTTAGAATCTATTTTTAGCTCCCCTATTAATTTTGAAACGTTTAGATCATATGGCATGCAAGTAAATAATTTTTACCCATGGTTAACTCTATATCCTTTATTTTTATTGATCAAGTTTACTAATTTAGCAATAGGCTATAACCTTTTTCTTTATATTGTTACGCTCATTACTCTATTTATATGTCATTATGTAATGTATGAAATTACCAAAAAACATGTTACTAGCTCCTTTTTCGCTATTATATATACAACATCTTCTTTTAGGAGTGTAGAAATATTTCTTCGAGGGGCAATGGGGGAATTACTCGCAATGTCAATACTTCCTCTTATTTTACTCGGGTTTATAAAGCTTTACGACTCAAAAAAAGAATCTTGGGTTATGTTGGCGATTAGCATGACTTTATTAATTTACACTCATGTTCTTTCTGTAGCTATGACTATGGTAATGATTATAATTGCTTTAATTATTCAATTTTATCGGAAAAAGAAAATAGAAATCTTCTTAATTATTAAATTAATAAAAGCTGCTATAGTTACTTTACTTCTTTCACTAGCGTTTATAGGTCCTATGATTGAGCAGACATTGTATCAAGATCTGAATAGACCTTATGTGGATATATTACAAAAAAGAGCAATTTATCTGGGTAAAGAGTTTTTGATTGGAAGTATAGATTCAGAATTACTATCATTTGGTATTGGCTTAACTTTGCTTATTTGTTTAATTATACTAACATTTAACTTTAAAAAATTAGGAATCTTATCTAAAATCACTTATATAATGGGTATAATATCTATTCTACTTTGTACAAAAATATTTCCATGGTTTGCCTTACAAAATACTCCTTTAAATATTATTCAAGCTCCTTGGCGTTTTATGATATTTTCAACATTGTTCATATCTTTTTCAGTATCTCTATTTATTTCTCCACAGTTGGAAAAATTTTCTTATACAAGGAGAAGAAATTTTATACTATTATTAATATTAGCTATTTCAATTTTAAATTATTCATCAGTAGTTAACATGGTGAAAGAAATGAATTTTCAAGGAACTTATTCTAATGAACAAATGGAAAATAAACTTGAAGAATTTGAGAATTTTGATTATGTACCTATAGGCTATAAAAAAGATCAATTGCTTTTGAAAAACCATCAAGTTACAGAAGATGGTCAAGTTATTTATAGTAGCTTTTCTCCAAATAAAGATGAAATTACATTTACGTTTAAATCTTCAAAAGGCAAAACAATAGTTTTACCTGTATTCCGGTATAAAGGATTAACGGTTACTGTTAATTCAAAAAATGCTACAGTACTAAAACAAGGAGGTCCTTTTGTTACAGTAAAAAGTGAAAGTGGAATAAATAAAGTAACAATCAGGTATTCATACACATTTTTTTCTAAAATCTCATTATTTATTTCTATAATCACGCTAATTGTTCTTCTTTTTTATTGCATAAAATTAAAAATAAGAACAAGCCATGAATGATTTGCTAGCACATATTTTAGCAATCTAAAGATACTATTTTAGATTTAATAGGCCCTTTGTCAAATAATGTTGGTAAAGAGAAATCTTAGAATAATTTGGACAGAACAGAAAGAAGAACACCTCTTTCTGTTCTGTTTATTTGGAATTAAAGTCTGTAGCAAAAATTGATTTTTAGATTTGTCCCACACTCTTTCCTACGTTTAGTCGAGTACTTTTTTTAAGCAAATGCTATTCAAAGAAGTAGTATTTGCTATCTTTTCATCATATCAGCTATTTGCCAACTTAGTAGTTCCTTCCATCAGGTCATAGATTTGGTTTCTTAGATCAGCAGTAGGCAGTTTGATAGTTTTGTCAGCTTTTATATTGCTTTCCATGATGATAGCATCCTGTGAATCTTTGCTAAATATAGCAGATGTATCAAAAGAGTCGATATTTCCTTGCGACAGGATATAATTATCTCCGCTATATACCCCACCACTATATGGATGTCCATTCGCATTTTCACGCCATAATGAGAAGAGTAAGTCTTTGGAAACTAGTTTTCCAGATAAAACTTGTGTAAACAGCGTATTTAAATCATAGACGGACATACTGATATTACCAGTCCCTAATTCGTTATGGATCTCTGTTTCAGATTCTGTCAGTGGTTTAAAGTAATCATCCTCTTTAGACATTTGATAGGATAGTGCATGATTGGATGAATTTTTGACTTGGTCATAAAATTTTGTATGCTGTAATCCTAAAGGTTCGATGATATCATCGGTCAATAATTTTTCATACGGTTGATTTGTTAATTTGATCAAAATTCCAGTCAATATGGTAAAGTTCAATGAATCATAATGAGAGGTCTGATAATCTGTAAATTTTAAGTGCTGAATCGCAAATTGAACGACTTCTTCATCAGTCATCGGTATGGTTGGAGAAGCAGTTCGGTGCAAGCCTGAGCGCATATACAGCAAGTCACGGATAGTAATTTGCTGGCTGCCAGCAATTTGTGGATAGAATTGAGCCAGCTTAGTATCTAAAGAAAGGTGCCCACGCTCGACTTGTTTTAAAATCAAAAGAGTAGTCAATGCTTTTTGAACCGAACCAATCTGATAATAAAGAGAAGGATCATTTGGTTGTTGCGTGAGTTTATTCGCATAGCCATAGCCTTTTTCCATGATGATGCGATTATTTTTCTTTACGTAAATTGAGCCAATATAATCATTTTTTCTTAATAGTTGATCGATTTTTTCAACGAGCTGTTGTTCATTGGTAGTCAGTATCAACTTTTTTTGAGCTGATTGAGCATGGGCAACTATCTGAGAGTGTTCATTATTGTAAAATTGCCATCCAAGAATAGTTCCTGTAGAGAACGCACTAAGGCTAAACAACACGACAACGATCATTAAAAATGAATATTTTCTTTTTTTAGCATGTTTTCCTTTTTTCATAATAGTTTATTTAGTCTCCTTTCTTTTTTACAGAAAGAATAAAGCTAAAATAGCTTGTATCTTGATAACATTTATTTTAATCTTATAGTAATGGATTTACTACTTACATTTTTGATAGAATATTTAAATAAAATCATTCACGCCAATTCAAATATCATGTATAATGAATAAAGTTACGAACTTGATAGTAAGGAGGAGTTGTTTTGTCAGGAAACAAACAACACCCAAGTAAAGATAAAAAAGAAGCCAGTAAGGCAGCTACAGCAGATATAATCGACAAGCGGAGAAATCTGCGTAAAAAAGAAGATAAGATTGTGAGGAAGATCATTTTAGTGATTGCTCTTACATTATTGATTATTGGCGGATTTCTTGGATTTACCGTGTATCGTTATGTAGATAGCGGGTTGAAGCCTTTAGATAAATCAGATGACCAATTAGTCCAAGTCGAGATCCCGAGTGGCTCTTCTAACAAGCAGATTGGTGAGATTTTGGAGAAGGACAATATTATTAAAAGCGGGATTGTTTTCAATTATTATACAAAATTTAAAAATTTAACTGGCTTTCAAGCTGGCTATTATCAGTTAGCGCCTAATATGACTCTTGACGAGATTGGCAAACAGTTGCAAGAAGGCGGTACTTCTGAGCCAACAAAAGTTGCAGATGGGAAAATTGCCATTCCAGAAGGGTACGATATCGATCAGATTGCTGAACGGGTAGCGAAGGTAACTGGTAAAGACAAGAAAGAATTTTTAGATTTAGTGAATGATGAGACTTTCTTTAACGAGTTGCACCAAAAATTCCCAGAACTGTTGGAAAGTGCATCTAAAGCTGAGAACACAAAATACCGTTTGGAAGGTTACTTATTCCCAGCCACATATGATTATTACACGAGTACTTCGCTTAAGGATCTAGTGATTGAAATGGTGAACAAGACGAATACGGTCATGCAAAACTATTATTCAGCTATCAAGCAGAAAAATTTGACTGTACAAGAAGTTTTAACTCTAGCTTCTCTAGTTGAAAAAGAAGGCGTAAAAGAAAATGATCGTAAAAACATTGCACAAGTCTTCTTTAACCGAATCAAAGCAAATATGCCACTTCAGTCAGATATCTCTGTTTTATACGCATTAGGTGAACACAAAGAATTAGTGACGTATGAAGATACAGCTGTAGATTCACCATATAATTTGTATACCAATACCGGCTATGGACCTGGACCTTTTGACAATCCAAGCGAAGAGGCAATCAAGGCAGTATTAGAACCAGCAGAAAATGACTATTATTATTTCGTAGCAGATACGAGCACTGGAAATGTTTATTTCGCTAAAACTTATGAAGAACATATGGAATTAGTGGAAAAATATGTAAATAATTCTTAGAAAAACAGGCTCTAGACATTGATCATTTTTAGAAAAACATTTACATTTGAAGAAAAGCGTGGTAATCTTTTTTGGACTATATTCCTCAAAAGATTACCTTTTGCGGTATTTTATCGAAAAAAGGAGACGTTACACATGGTAGAGAAAGTTTATCCAATGACTCTAGAAGGTAAAGAAAAATTAGAAAAAGAATTAGAAGAACTAAAAACAGTCAAACGCGGGGAAATCATTGAACGAATCAAAATTGCCCGCGGTTTCGGAGATCTTTCCGAAAACTCTGAATATGAATCAGCGAAAGATGAACAAGCATTTGTTGAAGGAAGAATCACAACAATTGAAAATATGATTCGTTTTGCTCAAATCATCGATAACGACGGTGTAGATGCAGATGAGGTATCAATTGGTAAAACAGTTACATTCATCGAACTACCAGATGGAGAAGAAGAAGAGTACACGATTGTCGGAAGCGCTGAAGCAGATCCGTTTTCTGGCAAAATTTCCAATGATTCTCCTATTGCGCAAGCATTGATTGGCAAACGTAAAAATGATGAAGTAACTATTGTTACTCCAGGTGGCGATATGTTAGTTAAAATCGTCAAAGTAGAACAAGCGTAGTCTGACTGAAAGATCTAGAGAGTTCATCTTACTGATGATACACTCTAGATCTTTTTCTCTTTGTGTATTTTAGATTTCAACAAACGATCTTACATCTAAAGTCCTATAGCCAACAGTTAAAAAAATAGGTATGATGAAATGAGAATGTGTCAGGAGGGAGAAAGAGCGATGAATAGTTCTTGGCGTTTTTTTGTGGTAGTTGAAGCACTACTGCTGTTATTTGCTGTTTGGCAAATCGTAAACAATACTGGACTTTTGCTTTTAGTGATATTCGGTATTTTCAATATATATCTAGCTATGCGCAAACATCCTCGTACTAAATTTCAAAATTTTCAATTGATATTAGGAAGTTTGGTCATTTTTTTTAGCTTAGTCAACAGTCCTGCTTTATGGATGATGGCTGTATTTGCCGTTTTATTTATTGGTCTGAAAGGTGTAGAGATTTCAGGGATAGATTTAACCAAAAATGCTTTTTGGCGAAAGAAACAGATCATGATGATCCAAACAGAGCAATTAAAAACACATAATAATGAGCGGAAAAGACAGCAATTATTCGGTAACCAACGTATTGGAAACGACGTCTATGAATGGGACGATATCAACATCGCCGTCATTTCTGGTGATACTATCATAGATTTGGGCAATACGCTTTTGCCAAAAGATGATAATATTGTGATTGTAAGAAAAGGGATAGGCAGAACACGGATCTTAGTACCTTTGGGCGTAGCCATCCGATTAGAGCATGCGACATTAGTAGGAAATGTCTTGTTTGAAGAAGAGCAATTTTCTTTGAAAAATGAACAAATCAAAATCTACAGCAGTGATTATGATGAAAACCCTCGTAGATTGAAGATTATTACTAATACCTTGATTGGAGATGTCGAGGTGATACGAATATGATGGGAAAAATATCCAGAGCGATGCTAGCTGTTTATTCGGGGATTGCGGTTTTCCTTATTATTCTATTTTCACTTTTCACTTATTTTTATGCCAGCAATCAAAGTCATTGGTGGGGAGAATTACTGCGTGCACGTTTATTATATGTTCCGCTTATCTTCCATTTGTTAGCCATTTCCTTAGGTGTAGGATTAATTGTCTTTCTATTATTATCACTTATTCAAAAGACAAAATACGGGAAAATCGAAGAAAAGCTGCGTGCACTTTCTTCTGGCAATTATGAATCCAAATTGTTGCTTCTTCCGATCCCAAGTGCATCGGACGATTTATACATCAAAGATATTGATAAGGAAATCACTAAGATAAAAGAAAAAATGATTGAAGTATCTAGTGAATTACAAATTGTAACGAGCCGTCCCCAATATGTAGATGGACAAACCAAAGAAGAAATTTTAGAATTAGAAAGACATCGATTAGCCCGTGAGCTGCATGATTCAGTTTCGCAACAATTGTTTGCAGCAATGATGATGATGTCGGCATTGAGGGAGCAAGCAGAAAAAAGCGAGACACCAGAAATGTTCCGCAAGCAGTTGAAAATGGTAGCAGAGATCATCAACGCTTCCCAGTCTGAGATGCGTGCGCTGCTTCTTCATCTACGTCCAGTCAATTTAGAAGAGAAAAGTTTAAAGCAAGGTATCGAGCAGTTATTGAAGGAATTGCAAAATAAAATCCAGATTTCGCTGAAATGGGATGTAGAAGATGTAAAACTATCTAGTTCCATTGAGGATCACTTGTTCCGAATCGTTCAAGAATTGTTATCAAATACATTAAGACATGCCAAAGCCAATGAATTAGAGGTATATTTGCACAAAATAGACAATAATCTTTTGTTACGTATTATTGACGACGGAACAGGGTTTAATATGAATGAAACGAAAACGGGAAGTTATGGATTGAACAATATCAAAGAACGAGTAGTTGGTATTGGTGGAACAGTAAAAATCATTAGTTTTAAAGGGCAAGGTACAAGTGTAGAAATCAAGGTCCCTTTGATGAAGGAGGCATAGATAAGGATGATAAAAGTTTTATTAGTAGATGACCATGAAATGGTGCGCTTAGGCGTCTCTTCTTATTTATCTATTCAAGAAGACATTGAAGTAATTGGAGAAGCTGAAAATGGACGACAAGGCTATGAGAAGGCGATGACACTTCGACCGGACGTCATTTTAATGGACTTAGTCATGGAAGAAATGGATGGTATCGAATCAACAAAAGCAATCTTAAAAGATTGGCCAGAAGCTAAAATCATTATCGTAACCAGTTTTATTGATGACGAAAAAGTTTATCCTGCCATTGAAGCAGGTGCAGCAGGGTATTTGTTGAAGACCTCTACCGCACATGAAATTGCTGATGCTATAAGGGCAACGCAACGTGGCGAGCGAGTATTAGAACCAGAAGTGACAACAAAAATGATGGAAAAAATGAGTCGGCGAAATGAGCCTGTATTACATGAAGAACTAACGAATCGGGAAAATGAAATTTTAATGCTGATTTCTGAAGGAAAAAGTAATCAGGAAATAGCGGACGAATTGTTTATTACACTGAAAACAGTAAAAACACATGTTTCCAATATATTGGCTAAGCTAGAAGTGGAAGACCGTACACAAGCCGCTATCTATGCATTCAAACATGGTTTGGTGAAATAAAAACGATGATAAAGAGGATAATCAAAAGCTGAGAAAATAACTATTATTTTTCTTGGCTTTTTTACAATAATGATGCTTGCTTTTGTTTTTGTAAAGGCTTTGTTATACTGAGAAAAGAAGATACTAAAGGAGGAAAACGGTGAAACAAAATTTTGCAATTGTAGGTCTTGGACGATTTGGCGGAAGTATCTGCCGAACACTGATCGAAGCTGGTCAAGAAGTACTGGCTATTGATAGTAATGAAGATCGGGTCAATGAATATATGAATATAGCCACTCATGCTGTTGTGGCAAATGCACAGGATGAAATGACACTTCGATCATTAGGCATAAGAAATTTCGATCATGTAATTGTCGCTATTGGAGAAGATATTCAAGCCAGTATCTTAGTTACTCTGATGGTAAAGGAAATGGGCGTACCAAATATTTTAGCAAAAGCCCAAAATGAGTATCATGCCAGAGTACTTGAAAAGATCGGAGCTGATCGCGTCGTCCATCCTGAACGAGACATGGGAATACGGATTGCGCATAATTTAGTGTCAAAGAATATTTTAGATTACCTAGAGTTGTCAGATAAATATTCTTTAGCAGAAATCCGAGTATCCAATCCTAAATTTTTCAATAAAACATTATCTGAATTAAATTTCAGACAACGTTTTGACCTAACAGTAGTTGCAATTCGCAGAGTAGATCAAACGGTGATCGCTTCACCTGCAGCAGATGAATACGTTCGTGAAAACGATAATCTACTAGTGATTGGTGAGACAGGCGATGTGGATATTTTAGACGATAAGATGAATCAATAGAAAGCAGGTTGTTAGGATGGAATTAACAGTAACACCAAAAGCACAAAAATGGTTTGAATCAGAAATCGATCTGCCAGAAACTTACGGAATACGTTTTTTTGGAAAAGTCTACGGCAAAACAGAAGTTCATGATGGTTTTTCGATTGGGATGTCAGTGGAACAGCCTGAACATTCTGTCAAGAAAGTGGAAATAGATGGGACACTGTTTTTTATTGAGGATGCAGATGAATGGTTTTTTAAAGGATATGATTTACTTGTAGATTATGATCCAAAATTAGAAGAACCAACCTATCACTTTAAAAAACAATAGAAGCAAGAGGGTGTGACAACTTGTCACACCCTCTTGTTTAAAGTAGGCTGATTCAGCTATCAATATCCTGCAAACAATTTGACTTGATTGGTTTGAAGGTTATGAGTAGCAAGGTAGCTTTTTAGATTAGTTAAAAAAATAGACATTAATTTCTTTTGAAAATCAGGTGTCAAACCTGCAATATGGGACGTGATCAGTACATTGTCCATTTTCCAAAGCGGGTGATCTTGTGGGAGAGGCTCCTCCTCAAAAACGTCTAATGCCGCAAAGGAAAGTTGCTGCTTGTTTAATGCTTGTATCAAATCTTGCGTTTTAACAGAAGCGCCACGACCGACATTGATAAATACAGCTTTTGAATCAAAGTGTTCAAATATGTGTTGATCAAAGAGTCCAGTTGTTTCCTCCGTTAGAGGTAAGATATTGACGACGAAATCTACTTCAGGAAGAACTTCCTGAAGTTGCTTTAAAGAAAAAGTTTTTTCCATTCCTTCTGCTGGATGACCGGATGTATTGATTCCATAGCAAATCATATCCAATGCTTTGACTTTCTTTGCAATCATTTTTCCAATATGGCCAGTTCCAATGATTAATATTTTTTTCCCTTGGATAGGTTGGTAACGGATTGAGGAACCTAACCATTTCATTTCACTCTGTGCCCTTTGTGCTTGGAAAAGACCGCGAGAATAACCTAGAATGATTCCTAATACGTGCTCGGTGATCGATTCACTGTGGATACCACTTCCATTTGAAAGTAAGATATGTTTTTTTGAAAATGCTTCAAGGGGGAGTTGATCAACTCCCGCTGAGATAGACTGTACCCATTTCAAGTTAGAAGAGGCTAATAGTTTTTCTTGATAGTTTGAGTTCCAACCCAAACTGATTTCTACATTTGGTAGATCTTCTGGTTGTAATTCTGTCTTGAAGACATAACCAGGCGCTATAGTATGGATTTCTTCGATAAATTCGTCACGAAATGGACGATCTGCGTAAATGATTCTTTCTGACATAGTTAATTACCCGCCTTTCTTTACTTTAAGTGTAGCGCATATAAGAAGAACTTTGAAGTGCCATGCTTTTTTAGAAATTAATATTGTATAAATAAAAAAGAGTTGTGACAAAAGATGTGTCACAACTCTTTTTCCGAATAAACGGTGTTCCAGAAGTAGCTTCTGCCACAACCTCTAAAAGAGTTTATTGAAGTTGAAATAATAAGTTGTCTGTATTTCTAACTGATCGATATTTTTGACCATCCTTTGACAGCTTGAGCAAAAATAAAGATACCTGCAAAAGCAATAAATGCACTAGTGTCAAAAGAAGGGAGAAAGATCATCAAGAGTGTTGCAATGATAGTCGGTAACGAGATTGAATAAATCAATGTCTTCAAGCAATCAAGGAAAGTAGCTTTTGTTAGTCGAAAGCGTGCATAGAGAAAAGCAGCGACATTGGCAAATAGTAAAGTGATCAGCAGATTCAAGAAACTAGGATAAATCGAAAATAGAAAGGTCAGGGCTTTTACCCAAATCGGTATAGATGCTTCACTTAAGAAGGATCGAAGCTGCTTACCTGTTAAATTTTTTAAAGATTCATTGGTGTAGGGAAGTTCTAACTGATTATTATTCAATAAAGCAGAGGTAGTGCCTGTATTGGGAAGAGCAATGATAAGTTTGTCTTTTAACATCCCGACACTAACAAAATTCCCCATCAAATCAGTAGAGATGTCCTGTTCTGTTCGTTTTCCCTCTGGATCAAATGTGAAGATAATGGAGTTTGTTTGGTAAATGAATCCTTCTTTTTCTTCGGTTTGAAGCTGCCCGTTTTGGATTGTAAAATCAGGAATGCGAGTAGCAATCTTTTGCCCATCCAATTGAATGTTGTTTAAGACTTGAAAAACTTGAAAAGAGATTGGCAAAGCCATAATTATACTCAAAACTAAAAGATAGACAATGGCTTTCCAAAATGGGACATTTCTCGCCTCCTTTAGGTCTTTGAATCGTATAAAGGAACTGATAATTAATTGTTTTGTTGTCATAAGTACTCCTCATCTAGTAGTGTCATCACTTGCAATTCTAGCGAAGTATCAAGTGAAATACAAGTGCTTTAGGGAAACAGCTGAATGATTGGTGAAATATCAAAAAAATGTTATTCTTGTCTAAAGACTATCCAATATAAATAAAATGGAGGAAGGAATAGTGCCTACACAGCCACAGAGATCATCAAAAAAACTATTTGGAGTAGTGGTTTTGAATGCGGTGATCACTTTATCAGAATTTATTGGAGGGATTATGTCAGGGAGTTTGTCTCTTGTTTCAGATGCTTTCCATAACCTTAGTGATACACTGGCAATTATTTTTTCTTACGGGGCACAAAAAATGGCCCGAAAAGAAGCAAATAAAAAACGTACGTATGGCTACCAGCGTTTAGAAATATTGAGTGCTTTCATCAACTCATTCATATTGATCATATTATCCTTGTTTTTAACCGTTGAAGCATTCAAGCGGTTCACTTCACCAGAAAAGATAAATAGTCATTTGATGCTAACAGTAGCAGTTATTGGATTGCTCGCGAATTTGTTCTCAGTATTATTATTACGACAAGAAGCAGATGAAAGTTTGAATATAAAATCTAGTTATTTGCATTTGTTAAGTGATACACTGTCTTCGGTAAGTGTGATTATCGGAGCAATTTTGATCCGTTTTTTCGATATCTACTGGATCGATCCAGTTATTACACTGATCATTTCGATATATATATTGATAGAAGCGATAATGGTGATCAAAAAAGCTGCCGCTATTTTGATACAAAGTGCACCTGCTATCGACTATGAAAAAATGGAACAAGAAATTGAAGCAATCGATGGGGTAAAGGATGTTCATCATGTCCATATTTGGCAGTATAGCGAAAAGATAATTATTTTCGACGGACATATTGATTTTGAAGATCAGCTACTAAGCGAGATTGAAAAGATATATCCTCGTATAATTTCTTTATTAAAATTAAAATATGGTATTACACATGTGACGATCCAAGCAGAGACAAAGGCAAAGGATCAAAAAAAATTAATTTTTTTAAATAAAGATGAAAGTTATTGAAATATAGAGTATGATAAATAAGAATTTTTAATAAGGTAGGTTGGCTCATGAAGCAGTATCGACAGTTAAAAGGATATTTAGAAGCAAAAGGATATTGGGAGATACTAGTCTATCTCTTTTTTGGTGGTTTGGCTACGATTGTAAATTTTGTTAGTTTTGCTCTCGCACGCCAATATTTTGATTTAAGTATGGCCTTATCCAATTCTATTTCGTGGTTTTGTTCTGTATTGTTTGCTTTTGTAACGAACAAACTTTGGGTATTCCATTCAAAATCACCGAATTTTACACATGCACTTATTGAATGCGGTAAGTTCTTCTTCTACCGTATCCTTTCTTACGGATTGGACATGGGGGCAATGGTATTGTTGATCAATGTTATGAACAGCAATGAGTATGTGGCGAAAATCATCACTCAAATTATTGTTATCCTAGCGAACTATATTTTCAGCAAGTTGTTTATTTTTAAAGAAACTGAGGTTTTTGAAGAAGAAGTAGGTCAAAGTGAAAAAGACGACTAGGCATAACAATTGAAGAATTTCCTTCTCTTTGTTACTCTTTGTAATGTAGACATTATTAAGAAAACATTGAGGAGGAATTTTTTTATGACTTACACATTACCAGATCTACCTTATGCATATGACGCATTGGAACCTTATATTGACGAAGAAACGATGCATCTGCATCATGATAAGCATCACAATACTTATGTGACGAATTTAAATGCAGCAATTGAGAAATACCCAGAATTAGGCGAAAAAACAATAGAAGAATTATTATCTGATATGGACGCTATTCCAACAGATATCAAGACAGCTGTACGTAACAATGGTGGCGGACATGCTAACCATTCATTTTTCTGGGAAATCATGGCACCAAATGCTGGTGGCGAACCTACAGGAGAAATAAAAGAAGCGATTAATGAAGCTTTTGGTGATTTTTCTTCTTTTAAAGAAGAATTCAAAAAAGCAGCCGTTGGACGATTTGGTTCTGGATGGGCTTGGCTTGTAATGGAAAATGGAAAATTAGCTATTACCTCTACTGCAAATCAAGATTCTCCATTGATGGAAGGAAAGACACCAATTCTAGGTTTGGACGTTTGGGAACATGCTTATTATTTGAAATATAAAAATGTCCGACCAGATTATATTGCAGCATTCTGGAATGTTATTAATTGGGATGAAGTAAACAAACGTTTCGAAGCAGCAAAATAACCATTTCCTCCGTCATATCAGTCTTAAAAATAATTTGGAAAATAAAAGAGCGAAAGCTTGCTAGCGTTTTCTAAATTGGGTATAATGTTCTTGCAAGGTTACTTGCAAGAACTTTTTTGGAGGCTATACATTTATGGAACACGGAACGGTTAAATGGTTCAACAATGAAAAAGGATTTGGGTTTATTACAGTAGACGGCGGAGATGACGTATTTGTTCATTTCTCAGCAATTCAAGGAGACGGCTTCAAGAGCCTAGAAGAAGGTCAAGAAGTAGAATTCACGATTGTTGAAGGTGCACGCGGACCTCAAGCTGCTGAAGTGACTAAATTATAATAATTTGTTGAATAAAGACACGACTTCTTAGAGAGTCGTGTCTTTTTGTCTATTTATGAAGTTTTTAGATTTTTTGGCTAAGTAAATGCATTTGTTCACTTGACATGTCCTAACTAATTATCAAGCAAGGAACATTTTCTTCGTTAGTAATGGATTTTAAAGAAATTTCAGTTTTTTGGATGTTGAATAAAAGACCATTTGTGAAACCACTAGTATACATACTCATTCTCATGTCAATTCTATTACTTTAAAAGAAAATCGTTTTACTTTGAAGAGGAGCATATCTATCCATTAAAAGATGATGGTAATGCAATCACTAGTTCGAGTCATTTTAATAGCCATGCAGTGAGCTGGAAATAAAACGAATAGAAGATGGGTTTAACAAAAGGAACAGTCATAGGAAGAAATTTTCGTGAAATCGAATGATAATCTGAACGGTAGGCAAAGACTGTTAAAAAGATGAGAAAGGTATGTGCGATCATTTTACTGCACGATTATTTGGAAAATACCTTGTTGTTCGCTTTTTCTGGAAAAAATACATAAAAAAAGATAAAACGATTGCGAACTGCGTGTATTCGGTCTTTCGATCTTTTTCACGGTATGGTATGATAGTTAAGAATTTTGAGAAATTTTAAAAAATAATAATCGTTACACAAAAATGTTTTTTAAAGTTTTCTTATGATTAAAAAGTGAATTTGCTGATTGAACAGTTATATGAGACAATATTTTAGAAAATGTGAAACAGAGGTGTATTATGAAGCGATGGCAAAAAGTTCTATTAACCTTGTTAGGGGTATTCGTTTTGCTGATTGCCGGATTATCAGCATACGGAATCAGATTTATGGGAGAAGCGAGCCAAACAGTAAACAAAATTTCTAAAAACTCTAATCGAATATCCTCCAAACGTTCTGAGAGAGTAAGCATTGATGACAAAGAACCTTTTTCGGTTTTGCTATTAGGTTTAGATACCGGTGGATTAGGAAGAACGGAACAAGGACGTTCTGATACGATGATGGTAGTAACAGTTAATCCGAAACAAAAAAAATCAACGATCATCAGTTTGGACCGAGATATTTATACGAATATCGTAGGTTATGGAACGGTAGATAAATTAAATCATGCCTATGCATTTGGTGGTGTCGAAATGGCCATGGATTCAATTGAGCAACTGCTCGATATTCCTATTGATCATTATGTAACGATCAATTTGGATGGCATGGAAGATTTGATCAATGCGGTCGGTGGCATCAAAGTGAATAATAAAATTGACTTTACTTTGGATGGTGTCCATGTACCAGTAGGTGAACAAACATTGAATGGAGAAAAAGGTTTAGCCTATTCTCGAATGCGACACGAAGATCCAGAAGGCGATATCGGTCGACAACGTCGTCAGCGGGAAGTAGTGACGAAAATCGTCAATAAAGTTTTAAGTTTAGATGGCGTAAGCAATTATAGAAAAATTTTAAAAGCAGTTGAGAACAATGTGACGACGGACTTAGATTGGGATGACATGCTTGATGTAGCGACGAACTACACCCCGGCGTTTGAAACAATCAAACAAGACCAGTTGCAAGGCGAAGGACAAATGATCAATGATATCTACTATCAAATTTTAGGAAAAAATGATCTTCTTTCGATCCAAAATGAACTGAAGAAACAATTAAATATAAAAACAAGCGATACATTACCTAATTTGAAAAATGAGAATGCTTCAATGATGTTCTTTGATGATTCGGAAGATGGCGATTCGACAAACGGTGATGGATCGAATAGTGAAGGGTACACCGATTATTCTTCCTATTCAGAAAACACATATGATCAGTACCAAGATCCGAATACCTATTATCAGCAAACAGAAGATACAAGTCAGTACTATACACCAAGTCAAGATACTCAAAGTTATGATCCTTACGCTGGACAGGAACAAAATGGTTATGGTTATGACCAGAATAATGAGTATGGAACAACAAGTGGGTACTAGAAAAAAATAGTTTGGTTAATAAAGAGTGCCACCTAAATTAGACAAAAAATCTAACTTAGGTGGCACTTTTTCTATGTGTTAAATTACAGGACGTCTCTTTTTAGCGCTTAGTTTAAAAAATAAATTGAATAATTCAATAGAGTTGCGAATAGTACCCATAAATAATAAGGAATCATGAGCCACATTGCCAGGCGATGATGCAGCCACAACTGATACATAAGCACTGACAAGAAAATAACTAAAAGTGTAATATCGATTGCTGCAATGAAAATATTTCTTAAATTAAAAAATAGAGCAGACCATATAAAATTAAAAATGAACTGAATCACAAAAAGACCGACAAGATTGTTTCGCTGTTTTTTGTTGTTGTGATTAAGTAACAAATAAAGAGAAATACCCATCAATATATACAGTAAGGTCCACATCGGCCCAAATATCCAGCTAGGTGGTGCAAATGGTGGAAGTTGCAAAGAATAGTAATATTCTCCGGGATTTCCGCTAAGCAACCCTGATAAAAAGCCTAATATGACAATTCCTATAACACAAACCCAAAAACGAATATCTTTTATCATCTTCATTTTACTAACTCCTTTCTATAATAGTAGTTTACCATGAAGGCTCACAGCAAGACCTGTATTTAGTTTGTGAAGTAAGAAAAAAATTGATAATTGTTGTTATTAAAAAGTTGAACATTTGTTTATATGAATGATGTTTTTGAAAAAGATCATATGATTTGATTCTCATGTTTTCTATTTGTACTTTTCTCGTCTACTTCTGTTATAATCTGCATCTTACTTTTTTCACCTTTTTTACTTCAACATAAAATTATAAAATCATAATGTTTGTGTTAATGCAATAAAGCGTTTACAATGTGGTTATCAAATGAAGGAGGTTTCTACATGAAAAAGATTAGTACGTTATTGTTTATTGGGTTAGTTAGTTTAGGGTTGTTCGGTTTTAGCATTCCAGGTTTTGCGCATGGTTATATTACTTCTCCAGGAAGCCGTGCATACCTAGGAACATCAGCAGCAGGAAACTTAAATCAAAATGTCGGAAGAGCACAATGGGAACCGCAAAGTATCGAAGCTACCAAAAATACATTCATTGATGGAAAAATTGCTAGTGCAGGAGTCAGCGGCTTTGAGCCTTTAGATGAACAGACATCTAACAGATGGCATAAAAACATGGTTAATCCAGGAACATTAAATATTACTTGGAATTTAACAGCACAACATCGGACAAGTACTTGGGATTACTACATTACCAAACCAACTTGGAATCCTAATCAACCTTTGAAATTTAGTGATTTTGAATTGATCACAAAAATAGACGACAAAGCAACTGTTCCACCAAAAACAGTCAACCAAACGATCACACTTCCGCAGGATCGAAAAGGATATAATGTGATTTTAGCAGTATGGAATATCAGCGATACGACAAATGCATTTTATCAAGTGATAGACGTGAATATCCAATAATAATCAAAAAGGGCTGTGACAAAAACTATGTCACAACCCTTTTTTTAAATAAATAGTGTCCTCCTGTTAACTCTTCGGTCACAAGTACAGTATTCATAAAACATGAAGAGCTATTTTTGTTTGGCTGTTCTTATTACTTGATACAGGGCAGACTTTTTCACAACCTCTTTCATTTAGTCAGCGAGTCTCGTCATCTTCACGACAACTTCACAACGTGCAGTCTGAGGAAACATGTCGACAGACTGTAAATATTCAATCTTGAACTTTTTACTTAAATCAACCAGATCTCTGGCAAGTGTAGAAACATTACAGGAAATATAAACAAGTTTTTTTGGAGGGTATTTCAATAATGATTGGATCAATGCGTTATCCAAACCCGTACGTGGTGGATCTACGATGATACCATCAGGCTGAAAACCTTCATTCAACCATTTAGGCAGAACTTGCTCTGCTGTCCCGACTTCATATCGAGTGTTGTGATATCCTAATCTTTCCGCATTTTTTTTTGCATCAGCGATTGCTTGAGGAACGGTATCCATTCCCCGTACTTCTTTGGCTTGTTTTGCTACACTTAAGCCGATCGTCCCAACTCCGCAATAAGCATCCACGATCGTTTCATTAGGCTGGACATCTAATGCTTTAATTCCTTCGCCATAAAGCAATTCGGTCTGCTGAGGATTGAGTTGAAAGAAGGCACGAGGAGAAAGATCGAAAGTCACTTCATTGATTTGTTCTTCAATGGCTTCTTTTCCCCATAAGTGGATCGTTTCATCCCCCATCACGAGAGACGTTTTTTGTGCCTGGACATTTTGCATGATTGAAACAACTGCGGGCAGTCGTTCATTGATCTCACGGATCATTGCGTTTTTTTGCGGGAATTTTTTACTGCGAGTAATAAAAACAACTTGTAACTCCCCAGTTTTGACACCGATTCTAACCATGATTGTGCGGAAGATTCCACTGTTTGTCCGTTCATCATAGATGGGTGCATCAAATTTATTCAATAGTTGAACAACAGTATTCATTACTTTTTGTGTTCGAGGTTCTTGAACCAAGCAGTCTGTTATAGGGACTAACTGATGAGAGTTTGCTTCGTATAAACCAGCTTCAATTTTTTGAGTCTGCTTATTTTTTCGTAACTGAAATTGTGCTTTGTTTCTATAATGCCAAGGCTCATCCATCCCGATCGTCGGCAAAAGTTGATAAGATCGAAAGCCTGCTGGTTTGAATTTTTCCAATGCTTGCAAAAGCAGATCCTTTTTAAAATCCAATTGGGCTTGATAAGCTAAGTGTTGTAATTGACAGCCACCGCATTCATAGTAAACAGGACATGGTGCCACTACGCGATCTTTGCTTGTTTTTTTGACTTTTATTAATTCTCCTTCTGCATAGCGAGGGGTTGCTTTCGTGATTTTCACTAGTACTTCTTCTTTTGGTAGTGCATATGGAACAAATATGATCAACCGTTTGAAATAACCGATTCCTTCACCATTTATGCCTAAACGCTTGATTTTCAAAGGAACCGTTTGTCCAGTTTTGACAATTGTTTCTGCCATAAGTATCTCCCTTTTTTCTTTTTTCTGTGGTTTATTCTAACATATAATACCTGATTACGGGGATTTTCTGTGGTATGATAGAGAATATATGTTCGAGGAGGATGTTTATGTTAACCGTTACGAGAATCAGTAAAGGCAAAGGCCCTTTCTATCGCGTAGATTTATCTGAAGGAGAAGCTTTACAAGTATCTGAAGATGTATTAGTACGCTATCGATTATTAAAAGGACGGGAATTAGACGAAGAAACTATCCAAGAGATCAAGAAGAGTAGCGGAGCTGATTTCGGTTTTCACCTAGCAATGAATTACTTAAGTTATCAGTTGCGATCGGAAAAAGAAATCCGAACATACTTAAAAGAAAAGGAAATCCTTCAAGAAGATCGAAATAAAATCGTAGCCCGCTTAAAAGAATTGGACCTTGTCGATGATTTGGTCTATGGGGAAAGTTATGTGCGCACGAATATACGCTTAAGTGACAAAGGACCAAAGAAATTAGCGCAGCAGATGCAGCAAAAAGGTTTGAAACCTGAAATCATTGAACAAGCGCTCAGCCAATATACATTTGAAGACCAAGTTCAAAATGCACATCAGACAGCCGAAAAAGCGTTTGGAAAAAATCACGGAAAAAGCCAAAAAGAATTATTGAGAAAAATCCAACAAACATTGATGACGAAAGGCTTTTCTCAAGAAGTGATCCAACAAGCGATGGCTGATCTTCCGCAAGAAGCAGATCAAGAAATAGAATATGATTATTTAGTCAAACAAGGAGATAAACTATGGCGAAGAAATTTAAGATTTGAACCTAAAAAAAGAAATCTAAAAGTAAAGCAAAGCTTATATCAAAAAGGATTTGATTTGGATATGATCCAGCGATTCATTACGGAAAAGGAAGAGGAAAGTGAATAAAGAATGGGAAAAATGGACAGATAAAGAAACAAAAGAATTTCAAGATCAGTTCATTCAATGGTATGAACAAGAAAAAAGAAACCTGCCTTGGCGCTATAATCGTGATCCTTATCGTATCTGGATCTCTGAGATCATGCTTCAGCAAACCAGAGTAGACACAGTGATCGATTATTTTTATCGTTTCATGGAATGGTTTCCTACAATTGAAGAGTTAGCAAATGCTCCAGAAGAAAAGCTTTTAAAAGCATGGGAGGGCCTTGGTTATTACTCAAGAGCCCGAAACATCCAAGCTGCTGCTAAACAGATCATGTCTGAATTTGACGGAAAAATGCCGCAAACGCCTGAAGAAATCAGCTCATTGAAAGGAATAGGCCCCTATACGACAGGAGCGATTGCAAGTATCGCATTTGGACTTCCAGAACCCGCAGTTGACGGCAACGTGATGCGAGTAGTCAGCAGATTGTTTTGCATTGAAGCAGACATCGCAAAAGCTTCTAGCAGGAAAATCTTTGATGAAGCGATGCGGAAAATCATTGATGAAAAGCATCCAGGCGAATTCAACCAAGCAATGATGGATCTAGGTTCAGCTATCTGTACACCAACTTCTCCAAAGTGTGAGACTTGTCCGATCCAAGCCTTTTGTTTAGCTAACAAACGAGGAATCCAAACGAGTTTTCCTGTAAAAACAAAAAAAGCAAAGCCAAAAGACGTTTATTATATCAGTGCGGCTCTTCAAAATCATTCTGGAGCGTATTATTTTGAAGAAAGAGATAGCCAAAAATTGCTGGCGAATATGTGGACATTTCCAATGATGGAAGTGACACAAGAGGAGTATGAGCGATTGAAAAAAGAATGGGAAACAAAGCCAGAAATCGATCTGTTTGATGACCTAGTAGCAGAAGAAGAGCAAAATCTCCCATTTGAAAAGCAGGAACTCTTTGTTTGGCAGACACGACATTTAGGAGAAGTTACTCATATTTTTAGTCATCTGAAATGGCATGTTCTCCTTTTTTACGGACGGGCAACCGAGGGAGCAGAACAAGAATTTACCGAGAACAAAACTTCGAAGTGGTTGAAGCCTGATGCATTTGATTCGGTCGTTTTTCCTAAGGTCCAAATGAAACTGGTAGATCAGTTAGAGAAAAATCGAAACAAAAGGAATCCTTTCTAGGCAAAGCTCATTTTTATTGATATAATAATTATGATGTCGGTGTAATGAACACCCAAACACAAAGCACAAAATGCTGCTTAAGGAAGGGTTGCTATGGGAGTTCCAAAAGAAGGAGAGTTTGTGACGATCCAAAGTTACAAGCACGACGGCAAATTGCATCGAACGTGGCGAGATACCATGGTATTAAAAACAAGCGAACACTCTATGATCGGCGTGAATGATCACACATTAGTCACTGAATCTGATGGACGCCGATGGGTAACGCGCGAACCAGCGATTGTTTATTTTCATAAAAAATACTGGTTCAATGTAATAGCAATGATCAGAGAAAAGGGGGTTTCCTATTATTGTAATCTAGCTTCACCTTTTTTGCTGGACGATGAGGCCTTGAAATATATCGACTATGACTTGGATATCAAGGTATTTCCTGACGGCGAGAAACGACTATTGGATGTCGATGAATATGAGATGCACAGCAAAATGATGAATTATCCTAACGATATTGACTTCATCCTAAAAGAAAATGTGAAGATTCTGGTTGACTGGATCAATAATGGAGATGGCCCGTTCTCGGAAGGCTATATTGATATTTGGTATAACCGTTACAAGCAATTGTCGCGTAAGTAAACACAAAAAAGAACAGTAAGCCAGTGAGAGATTTTTCTCAAAAGCTTGCTGTTTTTTGCTTTTTTCGAAATAAATTTTTATAAAGTCTTTTTCATATAAATATGAGGCATGCCAGCATCTTCAAAAGGATCGCCGTAAGCTGTATATCCTAGTTTTTCGTAAAAAGTTTCAGCTGTGGACTGTGCCCCTAATAAAATCGTATTATAGCCTTGATTCTTAGCAAAGTTTTCTGCTTCTTCAATCAGTATTTTTCCTAACCCTTGGTGTCTGTATTCAGAAAGAATCGCCATCCGCTGTAATTTCATTTTTCCGTTTTCTAAAGGCAAAAGACGTACAGTTCCTTGCGGTTCTTTTTTATCTGAGTACAGGACGAAGTGGATACAATGGGCTTCATCTTTGTCTATTTCTCGAGACAAAGGCACACCCTGTTCGACTACAAAAACTTGATGCCTGATCCGTACAGCATCTAAGTAAATATTGCTCATTGTATCTTTTGTTTGTACAACTTTCATGGTCTAGCCACCTTCCTTTCGTATAGTATACTGGAAAATAAAACAAATAAAAAGTATGGCAAGTTTTCAAAAATAAAAAAAGAATAAAAGAATTTTTAACGAATATAATATATACTAGTAAGAAAGAAAGGAGGAAATCTATTGTTTGAAAAACTTAGACAGTCTAAACTAATGTTTTGGTCGCTTGAATTATTAATCATAGCTGCATTGATCATGATTTCATCAGAAATAAACTTTATTTTCGAACCGATCGGGACATTTTTTTCCACGTTATTTGCACCTGTACTGATTGCAGGCTTTCTTTACTATTTATTGAATCCTATTGTCAAGCTGTTGATGAAAGCAAAAATCAAAAGAATATGGGCTGTCGCAATTGTGCTGCTCCTTTTAGTTGCAGCAATTATTTGGATTTTACTTAGTGTCATCCCAAGTCTAGTACAGCAAATTTCCTCATTGGCATCTAATATGCCTGATTTCATCAAACAGGTAGAAAGCTGGTTGAAAGAGGTAGCCGAATTGCCTTTGTTCAAGGAAGTAGATATTAATAAATATTTTGAGCAATTAGACATTTCTTACGGGACAATCATTCAGCAATTCCTTAGTGGAGTATCCAATAGTTTAGGTTCGATCGTTGGAACGATCGCTTCGGCAACCGTAGTAATCATTACAGCACCATTCATCTTGTTCTATATGTTGAAAGACGGAGAAAAACTAGTGCCAAACATCCAACAGTTTTTCCCAGAAAAAAGAAGAAACCAAATTGTGGAGTTATTGGGGCAACTGAATAAAACATTGGCTAATTACATTAGCGGACAAGCAATCGAATGTTTATTCGTTGGTACCTTCACATTTTTAGGATATATGGTAATTGGTGTGGATTATGCTTTCTTATTTGGGGTCATTGCGGGATTGACAAACCTAATCCCATATTTAGGACCTTATCTAGGACTAGCACCTGCATTTCTAGTAACAGTCTTCAATGATCCGGTAAAAGCATTACTTTGTTGTGTGGTTGTGCTAATCGTCCAACAGTTGGATGGGAATATCATTTATCCTAATGTAATTGGGAAATCACTGAAAATCCATCCATTAACGATCATTATCGTTCTTCTAGTAGCTGGAAATATTGCCGGATTGCTTGGTATCTTCTTAGGTGTTCCTTTTTACGCAATCTGCAAGACGATCATTTCCTATATAATCAAAATCGTCAAAGAAGACAAGCAAAATGAAAACAAGAAGAAAATTGCTACGACCTCGTAGGTAGTTTTAGTACACTTGTTTTTATTGCAAAGAAAATTGCTTTGTGATACCATTTTAACGTGGCTATAGTGCCACGTTTTTTTCTATCGTAAACTAAAAATTAATTTTATAAGGAGAGAATGCGATTATGAATGCTGACCCTGAGAGTCAGTCGCTGTTAGCGCAGATTTTATTATTGATCGTTTTGACATTGATCAATGCTTTTTTAGCAGCTTCCGAAATTGCTGTTGTTTCGATCAATAAGAATCGAATCGAGCAAAAAGCTGATGAAGGAGATGTGAAATCTCAAAAGCTTTTAAAAATATTGCAGAATCCAAATAATTTCCTATCGACAATCCAAGTAGGAATCACTTTGGTCAACATTTTGTCTGGTGCTTCACTAGCTAATACTTTATCGGAACGGTTAGCTCCGGTATTAGGTGGCGGCACAGCGGCAAAAAATATTGCAAATATCATTGTGCTGGCTATTTTGACCTATGTATCGATTGTTTTTGGAGAATTGTACCCTAAACGTATTGCTTTAAATAAATCAGAAGAAGTCGCAAAGTTCACTTCAGGGCTGATACGCTTGATTGGTGTAGTAGCTAAGCCCTTCGTCTGGCTGCTTTCTGCTTCCACAAGTTTATTGGCGCGTATCACGCCGATGACTTTTGATGATGAAGATTCAAAAATGACCAGAGATGAAATGCGTTATATGCTTGAAAACGAAGGCGTATTGAATAATGAAGAATTAGAAATGCTCCAAGGGGTTTTTTCTCTTGATACGAAAGTTGCCCGAGAAGTCATGGTCCCACGAACGGATGCATTTATGATTGATATCAACGACACTGTGGAAGAAAATGTGAATAAAGTTTTATCCGAAAACTATTCAAGAATCCCTGTTTATAACGAAGACAAAGATAAAGTAGTCGGAATCCTTCATACAAAGAATTTACTAAAAGCTGCCCATAAATTCGGCTTTGATAATTTAGATATCAAGAAAATCATGCAGGAGCCTTTATTCGTTCCTGAAACGGTCTTTATTGATGATCTGTTATATGAAATGAAAAAGACGCAGAATCAGATGGCTATTTTATTAGATGAATATGGCGGCGTCGTTGGGTTAGCAACACTAGAAGACCTTTTAGAAGAAATCGTCGGAGAAATCGATGATGAATCAGATGAAGTTGAGAATCTTTATGAAAAAATCGATGAACACGAATATATCATCCAAGGACGTATGCTGATTGATGAGTTCAATGAAGCTTTTGACAGCGATCTGCATATGAGTGATGTAGATACGATGGCTGGTTATTTGATTACAGCATTAGGCATGATTCCGGATGAAGGCGAAAAGTTATCGTTTGATGTCGATAATATTACGCTGGTTTCTGAAGAAATGGAAGGTTCTCGAATCCTTAAAATCCGTGTCATTTTTCATGATCCGGAAGAAACAGAAGCGGAACCTGAAGAAGAACGAAGATACTTCAGAAAAGAATTCGAAGATGACGAGCCAAGAAGATAATTGGAAACTTGGTTATGAAAGACGTGTTGCTTGAATAAACAAGCAACACGTCTTTTCTTTTAGTCAGCTGACAAAAAAATATTTGACTCTTATGGTTTGGTGGCTTTTTCATTCGCTGAATCCATGCTATACTGATTCAGTTGTAGTAGTTGACAAAGGTTGTGAAAAAGCTATCCTGCATTAAGTAATAAGAGCAGCCAAGCAAAAACAGCTTCTCGTGTTTTTGGCTTGGGTGGGCTTATTGCTGATAGGCTGTCTCTAGAACGCCGTTTACTCGGAAAAAGAGACTGCTACACGGCTTTTGTCACAGCCCTATATGAAATTGTCTTTCTTTAAGAGATCGGACAATCTGTGCCTAGAGAAAATATAAATAATTGAATGGAAGAAATGGAGTTAGGTTATGAATAATCCAGAATTAAAGCAACAAGTGGACAATCGCAGAACTTTTGCGATCATTTCCCATCCGGATGCTGGGAAAACAACGATTACAGAACAATTACTATTGTTTGGTGGGGCTATCCGTCAAGCCGGGACCGTAAAAGGCAAAAAAACAGGTAATTTTGCCAAATCAGACTGGATGGAAATCGAGAAACAACGTGGGATTTCTGTTACTAGTTCTGTTATGCAGTTTGATTATCAAGGGAAACGAGTAAATATCTTGGATACACCAGGACATGAAGATTTTTCTGAAGATACTTATCGTACTTTGATGGCCGTGGATAGTGCGGTTATGGTAATCGATAGTGCAAAAGGGATCGAAGCACAGACAAAGAAATTATTCCAAGTTGTAAAAAAACGTGGCATCCCGATATTTACTTTTATCAACAAACTAGATCGTGATGGTCGTGAACCATTGGAATTGTTAGAAGAATTAGAAGAGCTATTAGATATCGAATCTTATCCGATGAATTGGCCAATCGGTATGGGTAAAGGGCTAGAAGGTCTTTATGATATCTACCATAATCGTGTAGAGTTTTATCGTCCGGAAAATTATCAGGATGAACGATTAGTAGAATTGGATGAAGATGGACTGCTTCCCGAAAATCATCCTCTAACTGAAAATTCCTTATATGAACAAGTCTTAGAAGAAGTAGAACTAATCAAAGAGGCTGGAGATGCATTTAATCAAGAAAAAATTGCTCGTGGCGATCAGACACCAGTATTTTTTGGTTCTGCATTGACTAACTTCGGTGTACAGACTTTTTTAGAGACTTTCGTTGAATTGGCACCAGCTCCTTATGGACACAAAACACAAGATGATCAGATGGTAAGTCCTTATGAGGAAGAATTTTCAGGTTTCGTATTCAAGATCCAAGCAAATATGAATCCAGCCCATCGTGACCGAATCGCTTTTGTCCGAATCTGTTCTGGAACATTCGAACGAGGAATGGATGTCTGTTTGGAACGTACAAATAAAAAACTGAAATTAAGCAATGTCACACAATTTATGGCAGATTCGAGAGAAAACGTCGAAAAAGCAGTAGCAGGCGATATCATCGGTGTATATGATACAGGTAATTATCAGATTGGGGATACATTGTTCGAAGGAAAACTAAAAGTTGCTTATGAAGAACTCCCTTCATTTACTCCAGAGCTATTTATGAAAGTGACTGCAAAAAATGTCATGAAGCAAAAATCCTTCCACAAAGGAATCTATCAATTAGTTCAAGAAGGAGCGATTCAGCTTTATAAAACATATCTAACGGAAGAATATATCATTGGAGCTGTTGGTCAGCTACAATTCGAAGTATTCCAATATCGTATGTTAAATGAGTATAACGCCGAAGTAATCATGTCTCCAATGGGACACAAAATCGCTCGCTGGATCGATCCAGAAGATTTGGATGAGAAGATGAGTTCAAGCCGCAATATCTTGGCTCGTGACCGTTTCGACCAACCATTGTTCTTATTCGAGAACCAATTTGCAGAACGCTGGTTTGCGGATAAATATCCTAATGTAAAATTAAAAAGTTTGATGTAAAGAAGTCTTGACAAGCTGCCCTGCATCAAGTAATAAGAATAGCCAAACAAAAACAGCTTCTCATATTTTGTTTAGAGCCGTGACGGCTCTTTTTACTATTTAAAATCATAGAAATGTCTAATCAAAAAAATATAAAAATTATTTTGCGTACATATGATTAAAGAAAGGAGAGTGTGACACATGGAAACAGAATGGCAAAGACGTGAAAGAAAAAAACAGAAAAAAGAAGAGATGTTACAATTATGTCAATTATTAGATGTAAAAGACTGGGACAAAAACGAGCAGATTGCACAAAAAGTACGATCAATCATCCATAAAGAGGAAAAAGTTAAAAATAAAGACACGCGTAGAACTGAAAATGAAAAGAGAAAAGTACAAAAGAAAAGAGAAAAATCAAAAAGCTAGAAAGAAAAAGAGGCTGGGACAGAAGCGTTTAACTCCTTCGGAAATAAGCTGAAATTCACAAAAATTTGAAAAGCAATTTTCGTGAATTTCAGCTTATTTCCGAAGGAGTTGCTTCTGCTTCCGCCGTTTATACGTGTTTAGAGCGTGAGACAAAAGTGTTCTTTACTTTTGTCCCACGCTCTTTAATTATTATGTTCAAAATTTGTTTACACGGCTAATGTAGCGCCTAATTCATGTTTTGGAATCGAGATCTCAACAAGGCCTGCCAATTCGATTACTTTGATTTCATCCTCGTGGTAAACGGCGTCTTTGATTTTATCTAAGAAATAATTTTTAGCATCTTCGATTTCTTTCGGCTGGATTTTACGTTTGTCATTGATCAGCAGAATTTCATTATGTTCAGGGGCTTCAGTGTAGACAATAGTGGTATTTCCGGCTGTGTAGACCTTGACTAGATGGGCATCAGTGTTTTCAAGCTGGTTTAATACAAGACGGGAATGGCTGTTTGTTACATTTACCAATTTCATGGCGCTCACCTCTTTTATGTATTTTTAATTGCTTGTTTCTCTTATTATAATTTCTTTTTTATAAAATGAACAGTATTTTGACTTTTCTGAAAAAAGAATGAGACGGCATTTCTCAAAGAAATACCGTCTCACGCTATAAAACTGGATTTATTCAGCCGTTTCTTCGGCTGATTCTTTTGCCAAACGTTCTGGTTTAGAAGTAACGATGATTTTTCCATCTTTATCCAGTTTTGCTTTCAACTCATGGATAGAAGGGTGATCAAGATAAAATTCAGCGATACCATCTTCGATTTGTTCTTGGATCGTGCGTCGAAGAGGACGAGCACCCATAGATGGATCATAGCCTAAGTCAACTAATTTTTCTTTGACATTCGTAGGAACTTCGATGTGAAGTTGCTGTGCTGCCAGCATTTGGTTGACATCGTCTAGCATTAGTGTGACGATTGTCATCAAGTTTTCTTTTGATAATGCACTGAATTCGATGATCCCGTCAAAACGGTTCAGAAATTCTGGTGTAAAGTAGTTGTTTAATTGGTTCAATACAGAACGAGTAACACCTTCGCGTGCCGCACCAAAACCAACGTTTGCTTCTACTTTACCAGTTCCGGCATTACTTGTCATAATGATGATCGTATCTTTAAAGCTGACCGTTCTTCCTTGTGCATCTGTCAATCGACCATCATCTAAGATTTGCAAGAACATATGCAAAACATCTGGATGAGCTTTTTCTACTTCATCTAACAAGACAAGACTGTAAGGATTTCTCCGTACTTTTTCTGTTAATTGACCAGCTTCTTCGTATCCGACATAACCTGGAGGAGAACCAATCAATTTAGAGACACTATGTTTTTCCATATATTCAGACATATCGAAACGAATCATTGAATCTTGTGAACCGAATAGTTCGTAGGCAAGTTGTTTCGCAAGCTCTGTTTTACCTACACCAGTTGGACCAACAAATAAGAAGGAGCCGATTGGACGATTCTGTTTGTTTAATCCAACACGGTTTCGGCGAATCGCTTTCGCTACTCGATCTACAGCGTTATCTTGTCCGATGACATGAGCTTTCAAGTCATCTGCTAAGTTTTTCAGTTGTGTCTGTTCTTTTTCTTTTAATTCACCCACTGGAATACCTGTCCGTTGTTCAACGATTTTTTCCATATCTTTTTCGGTAATCACAGGTGTTTCCTCTTCAGTGAGCTGACGTTCTTTCATTTTTTGAAGTTTATTGATCTGATCGCGATAATAAGCTGCTTTTTCGAAATCTTCTTCTCGAGAAGCTAAAACTTTTTGTTCTTCTGCTTCTTGCAGTTTTTTCTCGATTGTTTTAGGATCAACGATTTGGATCGTCAAGTTTTTCTTAGAACCTGTTTCATCTAGCAAATCGATGGCTTTATCCGGCAAGAAGCGATCTTGGACATAACGATTGGATAAAGTTGCGGCTGCTTCGATGGCCTCATCAGTATATTTTACATGATGATAGTCTTCATAACGTTTTTGCAAACCTTTCAAAATACTAATCGTTTCTTCGACAGTTGGTTCATCTACCCGTACAGGTTGCATACGACGTTCTAAAGCAGCGTCTTTTTCGATGATGCGGTACTCGTTTAAGGTAGTAGCACCAACCATTTGCAATTCTCCTCGAGCTAAAGCTGGTTTTAAAATATTACCAGCATCCATATTTCCATCACCAGCAGAACCAGCACCGACGATTTCGTGAACTTCATCTATGAATAGGATCACATTTTCTGCTTGACGGATCTCTTCAATCAATTTTTGCATACGTTCTTCAAATTGTCCTCGTATACCAGTACCTTGGACTAAAGATACGACATCTAAACGAATGACTTCTTTGTCCATTAATTTTTGCGGTACATCACCATCTACGATTTTTTGTGCTAAACCTTCAACAACTGCTGTTTTACCAACACCTGGTTCTCCAATCAAGACAGGATTGTTCTTGGTTCGGCGATTTAAAATTTCAATGACTCGTTTGATTTCGTCATCGCGTCCGATCACAGGATCGATATCACCTTGTCGTGCTTGTTCTGTGATATTGATTCCATATTCTCCCAATAAACCTTCTGTATTGCCTTGAGGTGGCTGACCACCATTGAAGTTGTTGTTTCCGCCAAATTGTGTTGGTGGTGTTTGCTCATAATTTCCTTGCTGTTGCATTTGGCGAGACATGGAACGGAAAAGATCGTCCAAACTGCCAAATCCAAATGGATCGTTTTGGGCCATATTAGTCAGACCTCCATTTTGTTGATTTTTGATTTTTTGATAACAGCTCTGACAATAATCAAGTTGTGTCCGCTGACCATTGACAGTGGCATACAAGTGAATCGTTGCCTCATTCTTGCCGCAGTTTTGACAAAGCATGAATCATTCACGTCCTTTCACAAAAATGGGTACATCCATATTTTACATCTCGTTTTTCATGAGGTAAAAGAATAACCCCTAGTTTTTTAAGAGATTTATGAGGTAGAAAAGGTGAAATTTATATTGACCATTCCTGACCTTTGACTCTTATTATACTAAAAATAAAAAAGGAAGCAAGTAATTCGTTTCATATGAAAACAAAGAGGGTCAAAGGAAAGAATGATAAACGTCAGGAGAAGAAAAAGCGACAAGAAAAAGAAAATAAACATGTTTGTTATAAAATGTGAAGAAAAGGATGAAAAAGAATCCGGAATAATTTGAATACTTTTATCTGAAATTGAATGAAAACTGTTGTATCTAACGAAAAAAAATGTTAATCTTTACAGATGAAAGGGTGGCATTTGTTAGGATTCTCTGAATTACTAAAAAAGAAAACCCTCACATAAAAACAACACTCACTTAAAGGAGACCGATTAATATGGAAAAGAAAGAATTTCACGTAGTAGCAGAAACTGGGATCCACGCTCGTCCAGCTACACTATTAGTACAAACAGCAAGCAAATTTAACTCTGATGTAAACTTAGAGTATAAAGGTAAATCAGTAAACTTGAAATCAATCATGGGCGTTATGTCTTTAGGTGTAGGTCAAGGTTCTGATGTTACTATTACTGCAGAAGGTGCTGACGAAGCTGATGCAATGGCAGCAATCGTTGAAACAATGAAGAAAGAAGGCTTATCTGAATAATGGTTGAAATGCTAAAAGGGATTGCCGCTAGTGACGGTGTAGCCGTTGCAAAAGCTTACCTGCTAGTTCAACCGGATTTAACATTCAGTAAGGCAACAGTAGAAGATACTGCGGCTGAAGAAGCTCGTTTGGATGCTGCATTAGCTAAATCTACTGAAGAATTGCAGCAAATTCGTGAAAAAGCAGCGCAAAGCTTAGGTGAAGCAGAAGCGCAAGTATTTGATGCCCATTTGATGGTTCTTTCAGATCCAGAAATGGTAGGTCAAATCAAGCAAAATATTAAAGACAACAGCGTAAATGCTGAATCAGCGCTAAAAGAAGTAACGGATATGTATATCGGTATGTTCGAAGCAATGGAAGATAATGCTTATATGCAAGAGCGTGCTGCAGACATTCGTGACGTTGCTAAACGTATTTTAGCGCACTTATTAGGCGTTACTTTACCAAATCCATCAATGATCGACGAAGAAGTGGTCGTTGTTGCACATGACTTGACTCCAAGTGATACAGCACAATTAGATCGCAATTTTGTAAAAGCGTTTGTAACAGACATTGGTGGACGTACTTCACATTCTGCTATCATGGCACGTTCTTTAGAAATTCCAGCAATCGTTGGGACAAAAGAAATTACTGCTAAAGTCAAAGAAGGCGATATTTTGGCTGTCAACGGGATCGAAGGCGATGTAATCATCGATCCTACAGATGAACAAAAAGCTGAATTTGAAAAAGCAGGTGCAGATTACGCAGCACAAAAAGCAGAATGGGAAAAATTAAAAAATGCAGAAACTGTCACAGCTGACGGCAAGCATTTTGAATTAGCTGCAAACATCGGAACACCAAAAGATCTAGTTGGTGTCCATAATAATGGTGGAGAAGCAGTTGGTCTGTACCGTACTGAATTCCTGTATATGGATTCTCCAGACTTCCCAACAGAAGATGACCAATATGAAGCTTATAAAGCTGTATTAGAAGGTATGGAAGGAAAACCTGTAGTTGTTCGTACAATGGACATCGGTGGAGATAAAGAACTACCATATCTGCAATTACCTCATGAAATGAATCCATTCTTAGGATATCGTGCATTGCGTATCAGTTTATCTGAACAAGGCGATGAAATGTTCCGTACACAAATGCGTGCATTGCTTCGTGCATCTGTTCATGGTAACTTACGTATCATGTTCCCTATGGTAGCTACACTCAAAGAATTCCGCGCAGCAAAAGCGATCTTTGAAGAAGAAAAACAAAAATTGATCAGTGAAGGCAAGGAAGTATCTGATACGATCCAAGTCGGCATCATGATCGAGATTCCAGCAGCAGCAGTCTTAGCAGACAAGTTTGCAAAAGAAGTAGATTTCTTCTCTGTAGGTACAAACGATTTGATTCAATACACAATGGCAGCAGACCGTATGAACGAACGCGTTTCTTACTTGTACCAACCATATAACCCATCAATTTTACGTTTGATCAAAAATGTAATTGATGCAGCACACGCTGAAGGAAAATGGGCAGGTATGTGTGGAGAAATGGCTGGAGATCAAACAGCTGTTCCATTGCTAGTAGGTATGGGTCTAGATGAGTTCTCAATGAGTGCGACATCTATTCTTAAAACGCGTAGTTTAATGAAACGCTTGGACACAGCGAAAATGGCTGAACTTGCTGATCGTGCATTGAAAGAATGCGATACGATGGAAGAAGTCGTTGAACTTGTTCATGAATATGTAAAATAAACAACGTATCAAAAGCTGGTGTGGCTTGTAAAAGAGCTACGCCAGTTTTTTTGTTCTTTTTTAAGAAAACGTTTTCGTCAGTAAGAATAGACAAAAATAGGGCTTAAGTTTGAGTGACAGTTTGTAGGCTATGTTATACTATATAAGTGAAGGGGGACGTAAGGTGAAGGTATTATTATATTTTGAAAGTGAAAAGATGCTTGCAAAATCTGGAATCGGGCGTGCGCTTGATCATCAAAAACGTGCTCTGACGGAAGTCGGTATCTCTTATACACTAGATGAAAAAGAAGATTATGACATCCTGCACATCAATACATACGGAATCAATAGTCATAACATGGTCAATAAAGCCAGAAGAGAAGGAAAAAAAGTTGTCTATCATGCGCATTCTACAGAGGAAGATTTCCGAAATTCCTTTATCGGATCGAACCAGCTTTCTCCTATCGTAAAAAAATATCTGGTAGGATTGTACCAAAAAGCGGACTATCTGATCACGCCAACACCTTATTCAAAACAGTTGTTGGAAAGCTATGGTATCCGTGTGCCGATTCAAGCTATTTCCAATGGGATCGACTTAGAGAAATATCGCCCTGATCCAATGAAAGAACAAAAGTTCAGAGAATATTTCAAACTGTCTCCGGATCAAAAAGTAATCATTTGTGTCGGTTTGTTTTTCGAACGTAAAGGAATCATTGATTTCGTAGAAATTGCTAAGAAGATGCCCGAATACACATTTATTTGGTTTGGCCATGTTCCCATGTACTCGATTCCTCGGAACATCCGGAAAATTGTAAAAGAAGATCATCCTGAAAATGTCCTGTTTCCTGGATACATTCGTGGAGAGATCATAGAAGGTGCGTATTCAGGTGCAGACCTATTCTTTTTCCCTTCTTATGAAGAGACAGAAGGGATCGTTGTTTTAGAAGCTTTAGCAAGCAAACAAAACGTACTTGTTCGAGATATTCCAGTGTATAATGGCTGGTTAGAAGATAGCAAGAACTGCTATATGGGGAAGACAAACGAAGCGTTTATCCAACTGATTCAACAGATTACCAATGAAGAGCTACCGAGTTTGACACAAGCCGGTTATCAAACAGCAAAAGAACGAAGTATCAATAAAATCGGTGAAGAACTTAAAAACGTATATGAAAGTGTGCTGAATGAAAAAGTCTCTAGCAAATTAAAAAAAGTACATCAGACAAAGGACTAGTTTGGAGGCGAAAAACATGAAAATCGGCTTTTTTACCGATACCTACTTTCCGCAAGTCAGCGGAGTGGCTACATCGATCAAAACATTAAAACAAGAATTAGAAAAACATGGGCATGAAGTCTATATCTTTACGACAACCGATCCTAATGCGGACAAGTTGGAAAAAGATGTGATTCGAATGCCAAGTGTACCGTTTATTTCTTTCAAGGATCGAAGAGTTGTTGTTAGAGGCATGTGGTATGCTTATTTGGTTGCCAAAGAACTAGAATTAGATCTGATCCATACCCATACAGAATTCGGAGCAGGAATACTCGGGAAGATGGTAGCTAAGAAGTTGAAAATACCCCTGATCCATACTTACCATACGATGTATGAAGATTACCTTCATTATATCGGTAAAGGAAAAGTGATCAGGCAATCCCATGTAAAATACTTATCCAGATTATTTGCTAATCATACGACAGGTGTAGTCTGTCCAAGTGAACGTGTTATTGATACATTACGTAGCTATGGTGTAGTAGCACCACTTCGTGTGATTCCTACTGGTATCGACATTGAGAAGTTCAAACGTTCTGATATCACTCAGGAGGATATCAACAAGTTAAGGGAGTCATTAGGACTTCAGGAAAATCATCTGATGATTCTTTCTTTAAGCAGGATTTCTTATGAGAAAAATATCCAAGCATTGGTTAATGGATTTCCTCAGGTTATCTCGGCTTACCCTAATGCCAGATTAGTTATTGTAGGAAAAGGTCCTTATGTAGAAGAGTTAGAGGAATTGATTTCCGAACTGCAGTTAGAAGAATTTGTGCAGTTTACAGGAGAAGTGGATAACAATGATGTAGCCCTTTATTATAAAGCGGCAGATTATTTTGTCAGTGCTTCTACTTCAGAGACACAGGGGCTTACTTATACCGAAGCGATGGCAGCCGGCACGCCTTGTGTCGTAGAAGGAAATGCTTATTTGAACCGATTGTTCGATCATCCTTCATTAGGGAAAACTTTTGAAACCGACGAAGACTTTGCACCCGCACTTATTGATTATATTTCCAGTGAAGTCCCTAGAAATCCAAAGGTTTTAGAAGCCAAACTTTATGACATTTCGTCTACTCATTTCGGCGAAGCAATGATCGAATTTTATCAAGATATGGTTGTTTACCATGAAGAAGAGATGCGAAGAAAAGAAGAAGAAGCTTCGATTGAACGAATCAAAATCAAATTAAATTCATTTAAAAGATAAAATTCAAACATTTTTTATAAAAAAATCCTTGTTTCTAGCGTATACTAGCATAGAAGCAAGGATTTTTGATTTTTAGGAGGTCGAAAGAATGAAACTAGGTTTTATCGGAACAGGCGTTATGGGAAGTGCTGTTGTACGCCATCTACTAGAAGCAGGTCACGAAGTCGCTGTTTATAATCGGACAAAAGCAAAAGCTGATCCTTTAGTAACAGAAGGAGCTGTCTGGGCGGATACACCAAAGGCTGTAGCAGAACAAAGTAATATTCTGTTTACAATGGTAGGTTATCCTAAAGATGTAGAAGAAATCTACTATGGAGAATCGGGGATTTTTTCTGCAGATGTCTCAGGACGTATTTTAGTTGATTTGACTACAAGTACACCAACTCTGGCAGAAAAAATTGCAAAAACAGCAAAAGAAAAAGGTGCAGATGCATTAGATGCACCGGTGTCAGGCGGTGACTTAGGAGCAAAGAATGGCACACTGACGATCATGGTGGGCGGAGAAGAATCGGTCTATGATCAAGTACTTCCTTTATTCAAGGAATTTGGTACGACATTTACATTGTATGGCTCTGCTGGGAAAGGTCAGCATACGAAAATGGCCAATCAAATCATGATTGCAGGCACGATGACAGGAATGACGGAAATGCTTGTCTATGCACAAAAAAACGGTCTCGCTTTAGAGAAAGTGATTGAGACACTTTCAGGCGGAAGTGCAGCTAACTGGTCTTTAAGTAATTATTCCCCACGTATCTTGAAAGAAGATTACACGCCTGGTTTTTTTGTCAAACATTTTATCAAAGATTTAAAGATTGCATTAGAAGAAGCAGAAAAAATGAACCTTGTCTTGCCAGCAACCATCCAAGCGTTGAAACTATACGAAGAGTTGGCAGATAAAGGTTTTGAGAATGACGGAACTCAAGCGTTGATCAAACTTTGGTGGCCTGAAGGGAAAATACCAGAAAAAAAATCATAAAAAACGAGTTTTTTTAGAGAAAATCAATGCAAGTAGGCTATGTTTTTGATACAATATAACAGAAATAAGAAAAGGAGGACCTCCGATGACACATTCACAATTAGTCGCAATCATAAAACGACTGGAGGCTATGGTCGAGTCAGCAGATAATGAACTGCAAGTTCGCCGTTTTGAAAAAGAAGGCGTAGAAAAGTGTACAGTAACTTATGATAAAGCGACCGATACATTTGAATTAACTGAAACAGATACTCATCAGCAATACGAATTCGATAATATCGATATCGTAGCGATGGAAATCTATGATTTAATCCAATAAATTTTAGGATAATTGACATTTGAAGTTGAAGATGGCTAAAAGAAGCCGAGAAGCAGCTAATTTAGTTGCTTTTCAGCTTCTTTTTTATTTAATTGCTCCATTTCAATCTGTTCCTTTTCTAATTTTTTGCGGTAACTAATCAAAATTTGTACAGGATCGATTTCTTCTTTTGATAATTGGCGTTTCAAAGATAAATGAGCTTCTTTTTTTTCATAATAAAAGTCAGGTGGATTGTTCCCAGAAGTAATCATTGTTTCTGCAAGCTGTCCGTAACAAATAAGGTAGTGCTTTTTCTGACTATCGTCCGCTGCCAGTGGCATGCTGAATGTGAGGGATGGTGTTCTTAAAAACTGCTTTTGTTCTTGGATCCGTCTGATGAAATAAGTAACTAATTCGATATCTTTTTGAAGCATGCCAGCTTTTTCGAAATTCAGCTGATAGATGAAATGTTGTTGTCTCTTTTTCAAGTAAGTCAGTAGCTTTTTATTGCGACCCTGAAACAATCCTTGGATCTCCTTCTTTTTCTGTTCAAAAGTCATTTCCTGTAAGTCAGGAAGCTGGACTCGCAAAGCTAATAAGCTGATTTCAGACAACCAAGGCATTTGATACGTTTCTTCCATTATACGCAAAATAGACGGCATTTTTTTATAGAGACGAAAAGGCCCGTATGTTCGAGCCGTAGGAGTATCTGTTAATACAAATCCCTTATTGGAAATATGTACATAATTGTAGTTACTGAAATAATTCATTTGTCGGTTATAAAAAGGACGGTAATGTTGGATCAGTTGACACTCAAGCAACAAAGCATCTAATTCTGTATCTACTACGACAAAATCAAAATCTGTTATATGATGAATCATACGTAATACTTTTTTTGAATGCTGCTTATTCTGATGAAAATAGCTGCTTACTCTATTTTTGAGCCGTTTTGCTTTACCAACATAGATGACCATCCCTTCTTGGTTTTTCATAAGATAGACACCCGGCAGCATGGGGAGATTTTTTATTTTTTCTTTTAACATAGGGTCTCCTTTCACGCTTTGAATAAAAAGACTATAACAAATTTTAAAATAATGGACAAGTTTTAGGTAATTGGAACATTCTATCAACAAGAAATACTTTGATAATCAAAATATGTCGGTGCAATAGTTTTTCTAATAAAATAAATAAAAAATGCTGATTTATCAGTTTTTTCAAATGAGTAAAATCTTAAAATAAACTCATATAACAAAAAAATGAACTTTTACGGTTGCATTTTGAAAAAAGTTAAGATATAGTTTGAACATCAAAAGATTTGATAATCAAACTAATTAGTGGACGGTGGAACATGGAACCAGATTTAAAAACAGTAAATGATTATCTTGTTAGTGTCTTCAATGATATTTTGACAATCGAAGAATCTGAGTTGAAAAAATCTCAATTCAAAGATCTGTCAATCACAGAGATGCACACGATCGAGGCAATCGGGATGTACAAGAAAAAAACAACTTCAGAAGTAGCCAAAGAACTATCAATTACTGTTGGGACCTTGACCACTGCTATTAACAAGTTAGTAAAAAAAGGCTATGTCGAACGTATCCGCAGTGAAGATGACCGTCGTGTTGTAAAGTTGGGACTAACGAAAAAAGGAAAGTTACTGTTTCGGGTCCATCAGCATTTTCATCGTGAAATGGTCAAGAACATCTTAGAAGGAATGGCTACGGAAGAACAGCATGCCTTGCTGGATGCACTGAAAAACTTGCATGACTTCTTGCAAGACTATAAGTGAGGATATTTAATGGAACAATTTGGAATGATTACTGCAACAGCCAGCGTCCTTCCTGAAAAGATCATTACGAATAATGATCTTTCCAAGATGATGGATACCTCGGATGAATGGATTTCATCAAGGACGGGTATTCGTGAACGAAGATGTGTAACAAATCAGGAGACATCTGATTTATGCCTCTTAGTGGCGGAAAAAATGATGCAACAAAAAAATCTGAACCCTAAAGATTTGGATTTTATCTTAGTAGCAACAATGTCGCCCGATTACTCGACACCATCTGTAGCAGCACAAGTGCAAGGAAAATTGGGAGCAGCTAATGCTATTGCTTTCGATATCAGCGCGGCATGCTCAGGATTTGTTTATGCGTTAAGCATGGCTGAAAAAATGATCCGCTGCGGCTCAACTAAAGGATTGGTAATTGGTGGTGAAACACTGTCTAAGCTAATCGATTGGTCTGATCGCACGACTGCTGTATTATTTGGTGATGGAGCAGGCGGGGTTCTCTTAGAAGCAAACCCACAAAAAAAATTGCTGAAAGAAAAATTAGCAACTGATGGTACCAGAAGTACCTCACTGACTGCTGGCTACCAGCAAAATAAAAACCCGTTCTATTCAGAAGATTCAGAAGGTTCGTATTATTTGCGAATGACCGGCAGAGATATTTTTGATTTCGCTGTTCGAGATGTTGCAAACAATATCCAAGAAGTCATGAAAGACACGCCAGTTGATTATCTGCTTTTGCATCAGGCAAATCTCAGGATCATTGAGAAAATCGCCCGAAAAGTAAAGATGCCGCAAGAAAAATTCCTGACCAATATGGATAAGTACGGGAATACCTCTGCTGCAAGTATCCCTATTTTATTGGATGAAGCAGTTTCTAGCGGAAAGATCACCTTGGGAAAACAACAGAAAGTAATATTTACAGGCTATGGCGGAGGTTTAACGTGGGGAAGTATTCTCATGGGGCTGTAAACTGTTAAATTATAAAAATAAAAAAGCAAACAATATCGGAGGAATATATTATTATGGTATTCGAAAAAATTCAAGAAATCATTGCAGAAGAATTAGGAAAAGAAACTGAAGAAATCAAATTGACTACTGACATCCAAGAAGACTTAGAAGCTGACAGCTTGGATTTATTCCAAATCATCAATGAAATTGAAGATGAATTTGATGTAAAAATCGAAACAGAAGACGGAATCAAAACGGTTCAAGATTTAGTGACTTACGTAGAAAAACAAACTGCATAATCATTAAAATTAGGTTGGGGGCTGGGACATTTCCTGAAATAGGGATGTCTCGGCCTTTTTGAATAAGAAGAATCAAACATATATTCTGGATATATTGGAGAAAAACATGAAAACAGCATTCTTATTTAGTGGCCAAGGTGCACAATATCAAGGTATGGGAAAAGATTTATATGAAGAAGCCGTTGTAAAGCAGACATTTGATGAAGCAAGTGAGATTCTCGGCTACGATATGGCCGAACTCTGCTTTTCAGAAAATGAACGTTTGGATCAGACACAATACACACAGCCAGCTATTCTAACAGTCAGCATTGCGTATTATCGCTTATTGAAGGAGCATGGAATCATCCCAGATGCAGCTTTAGGACTGAGTTTAGGAGAATATTCGGCATTAGTAGCCAGTGATGCGTTATCCTTCACTGAAGCCGTTGCACTAGTAGCGAAGAGAGGCGTTTATATGACGGAAGCTGCCCCAGCTGGAAGCGGAAAAATGGTCGCAGTAATGAATGCGCCGATTGAGACGATTGAGGAAAGCTGTCATGAAGCAAGCAAGTACGGCATCGTGTCTCCTGCTAATTACAATACACCTCAGCAGATCGTGATTGGTGGCGAAGAAAAAGCCGTAGATGAAGCTGTTTTGCTCTTAAAAGAAAAAGGAATCAAAAGGATGATCCCACTAAATGTCAGTGGACCTTTCCATACAGCTATTTTAGCACCAGCATCAAAAAAACTGGCGAAGGATCTAAGTCATATTCAATTTTCTGACCCTTCTTTTCCAGTCATCAGCAACACAACAACGGAAATAATGAAGAAAGAGACGATTGCGGGACTACTCGAACAGCAAGTCATGCAACCCGTTCGTTTCTACGAGAGTATCCATAAATTAAAAACAATCGGTATCGAGCAAGTCATTGAAGTCGGTCCTGGAAAAGTATTAAGCGGATTTATGAAAAAAATTGATAAAACGATACCAGTTCTGCGTGTTGAAAATAAGCAGACATTTGATGAAACAATAGCAAAATTATAAGGAGGAAGGTTATGGATGTAAAAGGGAAAAATGTATTTATCACAGGTAGCACAAGAGGAATTGGCAAAGCGATGGCCTTAGCTTTTGCAAACGCTGGAGCAAATATTATTTTGAATGGGCGCGGAGAGATTCCAAAAGAAAAGATAGAAGAAATTGAAGCATTCGGTGTAAAATGCGTAGGAGTTTCCGGCGATATCTCTAATTATGAGAAAGTAGGACAAATGATCAAAGAAGCAGAAGAAAAGCTTGGATCGATCCATATCTTAGTAAACAATGCCGGAATCACAAATGACAAACTTGTGATGCGGATGGATGCAGAAGATTTCAAAAAATGTCTTGATATCAATTTGATCGGTACCTTCAATATGACGCAGCACGTTTTGAAAAAAATGATGAAGCAGCGAGAAGGGGCCATCATCAATCTCTCTAGCGTATCTGGATTGATTGGAAATATCGGACAAGCAAATTATGCAGCTAGCAAAGCTGGTGTCGTAGGATTGACAAAATCGGTTGCACGAGAAGCTGCGACTAGAGGTATCACATGCAACGCCATTGCACCAGGATTCATCACAACTGATATGACGGAAGTTTTAGCAGATAAAGTCAAAGAGCAAGCGGAAAAGCAAATTCCAATGCAACGTTTCGGACAAGTAGAAGATGTTGCACAAACAGCAGTTTTCTTAGCACAAAATCCATATATCACCGGCCAAGTCATCAATGTCGATGGCGGATTGGTCATGCACGGATAAGAAAAGGAGAGCAAATAAATGAATCGAGTGGTAATTACTGGCTATGGAGTCACTTCACCTATTGGAAATGACGCAGACAGCTTTTTGAATAGCTTGAAAGAAGGTACGAATGGCATCGCACCGATCACTAAATTTGATGCTTCAGAAACAGGGATCACCTTAGCGGGTGAAGTCAAAGATTTCCCTTACGATAAATATTTTATTAAAAAAGATAGCAAACGAATGGATATGTTTTCGATCTATGGGATCTACGCTGCTTTAGAAGCAATGGAGATAAGCGGTTTAGATAAAGAAAAAATGAATCAAGACCGGTTTGGTGTCATCATCGGATCAGGAATCGGTGGTCTTCCGACAATCGAAAATCAAGTTATCCGTCTGCATGAAAAAGGCGCAAAACGAGTTTCTCCAATGTTCGTGCCAATGGCGATTGCCAACATGGCAGCTGGAAATATTGCTTTACGAGTAGGCGCAAAAGGCATCTGTACAGCTATCGTAACAGCTTGTGCTAGCGGAACGAATTCAATCGGTGAAGCATTCCGTAACATCAAACATGGCTATTCAGATGTCATTCTTGCTGGAGGAACAGAAGCAACGATTTGTGAGATGGGGATTGCTGGATTTGCAGCTTTAACTGCACTTTCGGAATCAACTGATCCTAATCGTGGTTCGATCCCGTTTGATGAAAATCGAAATGGTTTTGTGATGGGTGAAGGAGCAGGTGTTCTAGTTCTTGAATCTTTAGAGCATGCACAGGCTCGCGGTGCCAAAATCTATGGAGAAATCGTTGGATACGGTGCAAATTGTGATGCTTACCATATGACAGCCCCTACTCCAGATGGTTCTGGTGCGTCTAAAGCAATGAAGCTTGCGATGGAAGAAGCTGGTATACAGCCGGAGCAAGTTGGATATATCAATGCGCACGGAACGAGTACGCCAGCTAATGACCAGGCAGAAGCAAAAGCAATCCAACTCGCACTAGGTGAAAATTTCAGAGATACTTATGTCAGCAGTACGAAATCAATGACTGGACATTTATTGGGAGCAGCCGGCGGGATCGAAGCATTAGCCACTCTGATGGCATTGGAACATCAATTTATCCCACCTACAATCAATGTAGAAAAACAAGATCCTGAGATTGATTTGACAGTTGTCAAAAACGAAAGCAAACCTGCAAGCTTTACTTATGCAATGAGCAATTCATTAGGGTTTGGCGGACATAATGCGGTTCTTTGTATGAAACGCTGGGAGGAATAATTTTGGATATCAATGAAATTAGAGAATTAGTTAGTCAATTTGATCAATCCTCGCTAACGGAATTCGATTTGCGTGAAGGTCAATTTGAATTGTATATGAATAAAAATAAAACAAGTCGAGGCATGAATATGGTTCAAACAAACGAAACGTTGCCAGTTTCGGAGCCAGTCAATGTCATACCTGAACAAGCAACAACTGCTCCAGAAACAATGAAAGAAAAAGAATCGGCAGTATTTGATGGAATCGAGGTTGTTTCGCCAATCGTGGGAATCGTTTATCTGCAACCGGCGCCCGACAAACCAGCTTTCAAAAAAGTAGGTGATCAAGTTGCCAAAGGAGAAGTTATCTGCATTATTGAAGCGATGAAACTAATGAATGAGATAACTAGTGAGGCCGACGGAGTAATCACAGAAATCCTTGTAGAAAACGAGTCAGTTGTTGAATATGGACAGCCACTCTTTAGGATCCAGCAAAAATAAGCAAAGCAGGAAAGAGGGAAATCAATGAACATACAAGAAATAAAAGAAATCATTCCACATCGTTATCCAATGCTTTTGATTGATCGAGTGGAAGAAATGGTTGAAGGAGAACGGATCGTTGCTAAGAAAAATGTAACGATCAATGAGCCCTTTTTTCAAGGACATTTTCCAGAAGAACCTGTTATGCCAGGAGTATTGATTGTTGAAGCAATGGCTCAAGCAGGAGCAGTTGCATTACTTTCTCTTGAACAATTCAAGGGAAAGACGGCTTATTTCGGCGGATTGGACAAAGCAAAATTCCGTAAGAAAGTTACACCGGGAGATACCTTATACCTTGAAGTTGAGATATTGAAAGTGAAAGCTTCAGCCGGAATAGGCAAAGGAATCGCTAAAGTAGACGGTAAAAAAGTAGCCGAAGCGGAATTAACCTTTATGATTGGATAGGTGAAATATGTTTTCTAAAGTATTGATAGCTAACCGCGGTGAAATCGCTGTACGTATCATTCGTGCATGCCGCGAACTAGGGATCCAAACCGTAGCGATATATTCAGAAGCAGATGCCGAAGCACTTCATACACAGTTAGCAGATGAAGCAATCTGCATTGGCCCGGCAAAAGCCGTTGATTCATATCTGAATGTTCAGGAAGTACTGAGCGCTGCAATCGTGACAAAAGCCGAAGCAATTCATCCAGGATTTGGTTTTTTATCTGAAAATAGCCGATTTGCCTCCATGTGTGAAGAGTGCAATATCACATTTATTGGTCCTAAAAGTGCAACGATCGATGCAATGGGAAATAAGATCAATGCGCGTCAATTGATGCAAGAAGCAAATGTCCCAGTCATTCCAGGAAGTACTGGTGTATTATCTACAGTAGAAGAAGCATTGGAAATAGCAGACAGAATTGGTTATCCAGTGATGCTGAAAGCAGCTGCAGGTGGTGGCGGGAAAGGCATTCGGAAAGTTCAATCAAAAGAAGAGCTCCCACAGCATTTTTCTTCAGCTCAGCAAGAAGCAGCAGCGGCATTTGGAAATGATGATATGTATTTGGAAAAAATCATTTATCCTGCTCGCCATATAGAAGTTCAGATTTTAGGTGATCATTTTGGCAATGTTATTCATTTAGGTGAACGAGATTGTTCTTTGCAACGTAATAATCAAAAAGTACTGGAAGAATCTCCTTCTGTAGTGATTTCACAATCAAAAAGAGAAGCACTAGGAGACGCTGCTGTTCGAGCAGCTAAAGCAGTCAATTATGAAAATGCCGGAACGATCGAGTTTCTGATGGATGAAGAAGGCGATTTTTATTTCATGGAAATGAATACTCGAATCCAAGTGGAACATCCAGTAACAGAAATGGTCACAGGAATCGATTTAGTAAAAAAACAGGTGGAGATAGCAGCCGGCGAGCCTTTGAATGTGTGTCAAGAAGAAGTAGTATTCCAAGGACACGCAATCGAATGCCGGATTAATGCAGAAAATCCTGCTTTCCATTTTGCTCCTTCTCCAGGGAAGATCCAAAACTTACTGCTTCCAGCAGGTGGGATGGGTCTGCGAGTAGACAGTGCAGTTTACCCGGGATATACGATCCCGCCATATTATGATTCAATGATTGCAAAAATAATCGTCCATGGAAATACGCGTTTTGAAGCATTAATGAAGATGCAGCGAGCCTTAAGTGAATTTATCACAGAAGGAATCATCACGAACGCAGAATTTCAGATGGATTTGATTAGTCATCCTGCAGTCATAGCAGGTGATTACAGCACAGCATTTTTACAAGAAGAATTTTTACCGAATTGGACACCAGAAACGGAGATAGGAGGCGCATAGATGGCTCTGTTTAAGAAAAAGAAATATATTCGGATCAATCCTAATAGAGAGAGCAAACCTGCTAACTCGCCATCTGTTCCTGATAACATGTGGGCAAAGTGTCCAAATTGCAAACATATCCTTTATACGAAAGACATCGGTGAAGAAAAAGTATGCCCTCATTGCGGATACGCTTTTCGAATCGGTGCATGGCAGCGTCTAGCTTTGATTATTGATGAAAAAAGTTTTGAAGAATGGGATACGGATCTTGTAACCAAAGATCCGCTAGCATTTCCCGAATATACGGAAAAAATTAAAAAGATGCAAGATAAAACAGGACTTCATGAAGCAGTCCTCACTGGTAAAGCAACCATTCAGGGGATTCCCTTCATTATTGGAGTGATGGATCCTAATTTTATCATGGGAAGTATGGGAACGATTGTCGGAGAAAAGATCACCAGATTATTCGAACGAGCAACAAAGGAAAGACTTCCAGTCGTCTTGTTCACAGCTTCAGGTGGTGCACGGATGCAAGAAGGAATCTTTTCTCTGATGCAGATGGCAAAAATTTCTGCTGCTGTCAAACGGCATAGTAATGAAGGTCTTTTTTATCTAACTGTTTTGACAGACCCGACGACCGGAGGAGTAACTGCCAGTTTTGCAATGGAAGGTGATATCATTTTAGCAGAACCCCAAAGCTTGATTGGTTTTGCTGGAAGACGTGTCATCGAACAGACGATCAAGCAGGAACTTCCAGAAGATTTCCAAAAGGCTGAATTCTTATTGTCTCATGGTTTTGTCGATCAGATTGTTCCCCGCATGGAATTAAAGCAGAAAATCCATACGCTTCTTGAATTGCATACACAGAAAGGATGGATAGATCGTGGATAAGACAGCACATGATGTCGTTCAGTTAGCAAGAGCTAAAGAACGATGGACAAGCTTGGATTTTTTTGAAGAGATCTTCGATTCTTTCGAGGAATGCCATGGTGATCGTTTATTTGCAGATGACGAAGCGATTGTTGGTGGAATCGCTCGATTAGATGGCAAACCGGTAACAGTGATCGGTATTCAAAAAGGACGGGATCTGCAGGAAAATATCCGCAGAAATTTTGGTTCTCCCCATCCTGAAGGCTATCGAAAAGCTTTACGACTGATGAAACAAGCGGAAAAGTTCAATAGACCGGTGATTACATTGATCAATACAGCAGGTGCATATTGCGGTGTAGGAGCAGAAGAGCGCGGCGAAGGAGAAGCTATTGCCAGAAATCTGCTCGAAATGTCTGATTTAAAGGTACCGATCATCGCCATCATCATTGGTGAAGGTGGAAGTGGCGGTGCCCTTGCTCTAGGTTTAGCGGATGAAGTCTGGATGCTGGAAGAAACGATTTATGCTGTGCTTTCTCCAGAAGGATTTGCGTCGATTTTGTGGAAAGACGGTAGTCGCGCCGCAGAAGCAGCTGAGTTGATGAAAATTACTGCGCCAGAACTACGCGAGTTAGGAATCGTTGATCGAGTTATTCCTGAAACGTTCAACGGCGAGCAGTTGCCACGATATAAAGTCGCACACATTATGAAAAAAGCGTTGATTGAAAGATTGACGGAACTTGTTCGATTCGACCAGCATGAATTACTGGAAAAACGGTACAAGAGGTTCCGCCAATATTAGGTGTTTAACAACTAAGCAAAGAGTAAAGAATGGTTCTTGCTCGCTTAGTTGTTTTTTGTTTCTAAATTTTTCTGTGATCAATCTTTATTTTTGGTCATTTTGTAAAGAAATGCTTTTTCTGAAAGACGAACGAGTATAGAGGTAGTTTTTTTTGCTGATATGCAGTATAATACGGGGTTGAGGAGTACTTTATGTGCTCCTTCATTTTTTGCAGATGAGGAGACAGCATGTTTTCAAATTACAAACCAACATGGATGGTAGAAGCCATCTATCAGATTACACCTGCCCAATTAAAGAATCTAGGCATCAAAGCAGTATTGACCGATTTAGACAATACGTTGATTGCATGGAATAATCCAGATGGAACAGAAGAGTTGCTTACTTGGATTTTAGAAATGAAAAATGCAGGAATCCCTGTTGTTGTTGTTTCAAACAATAATTCAAAACGTGTCGCGCGAGCGATTGAAAAATTTGATCTTTTGTATGTTGCACGAGCAATGAAACCTTTAGCAAGAGGGATCAACATAGCAAAGAAACAATTGGATTTAGCAGATGATGAGATAGTAATGGTAGGCGATCAGATTATGACTGATATACGTGGAGCCAATCGTGCAGGGATACGTAGCATCCTTGTAAAACCCATTATCGCAACAGATAGTTGGAAGACACAATTTAATCGTTTTTTGGAAAAAAGAATTATGGCCTATCTATTAGCAAAACACCCTGATATGGGCTGGCGAGGTGGAATCGAATGACAGAAGAATTACAATGTATCGGCTGTGGTGCCGTTATACAAACAAACAAACCCGGTGAATTAGGATACACGCCGCAAACGGCTTTGGAAAAAGGTTTAGCTTCCGGGGAAGTCTATTGTCAGCGTTGTTTCAGATTACGCCATTATAATGAGATCCAAGATGTCTCATTGACGGATGACGACTTTTTGCGCTTACTGAATGAATTAGGGCAAAAAGATGCATTGATCGTCAATGTGGTGGATATTTTTGACTTCAATGGTTCACTAATCCCAGGACTACACCGTTTTGTCGGTGACAATCCAGTACTTTTAGTTGGGAACAAAGTGGATATATTACCTAAATCATTGAAAAAAACTAAATTAACACAATGGATGAAGGAACGTGCTTACGAAGCAGGAATTCGTCCAGTAGATGTATTATTAACTAGTGCTAAGAAATCTCATGAGATGACGGAACTATTAGAAAAAATCGAAGAATACCGCGATGGACGGGATGTCTATATCGTCGGGGTAACAAATGTCGGAAAATCGACGCTTATCAATCAAATCATCAAAAATACAGCGGGAGTACAAGATGTAATCACAACTTCGCAGTTTCCAGGAACGACCTTGGATAAAATCGAGATTCCTTTAGATGACGGGCATTTTTTGATTGATACACCGGGAATTATCCATCGCCATCAAATGGCGCACTACTTAGGTAAAAAAGATTTGCGGATCATTGCACCGTTAAAAGAAATCAAACCTAAAGTTTATCAGCTGAATGAAGGGCAAACACTTTTCTTGGGCGGGCTTGCAAGATTTGATTTTATCAGCGGCAATCGTGCTTCATTTATTGCTTATGTGTCGAATGATGTTAATATTCATCGAACAAAACTGGAAAAAGCAGACGAATTTTATCAAAAACACGTAGGTGGGTTATTGCAGCCGCCTCGTCCTAATGAAGTCGAGGAATTTCCCGAGCTTGTTCGTTTTGAATTTTCCGTGAAAGAAAAAACAGACATCGTTTTTGCCGGTCTAGGCTGGATCACCGTAACAGCACCAGCAGTAATTGCTGGCTGGGCGCCAAAGGGTGTAGATGTCTTGAAGCGAAAAGCATTGATTTAAGGAAGAAGGAAAATTATGAGTTTAAGAGGAAAACAAAAGCGTTTTTTACGTAGCCAAGCGCATCATCTTCAGCCGATTTTTCAAATCGGAAAAGGTGGGATCAATTCAGCAATGATCGTTCAAATTGAAGAAGCTTTAGAAAAAAGAGAACTGATCAAAGTATCGTTACTTCAAAATACAGATGAGATTGCAGAAGAAGCAGCTCAAGTATTAGAAAAAGAAATAGATTGCGAAATCGTCCAAATCATTGGACGTGTTATCGTATTATACAAACCTTCCACAAAAGAAAAGTATCAAAGGCTATCAAAAGAAGTAAAAGCAATATAAGGAGTGACCATGATGAATACGCAAGCTAAGACATTTGTTCGTTCACAATTATTTCCTGAAGAAATGCCTCAATTCCTAGAGAAGAAAAAGCAAGTAGGGATCTTGGGCGGAACATTTAATCCCGTTCACCTTGCACATTTAGTGATGGCTGAACAAGCTGGCCGGAATTTAGGTCTTGACCGCGTATTTTTGATGCCTTCTTATCAGCCACCTCATGTTGATGAGAAACAGACGATTGATGCAAAACATCGACTCAACATGTTGGAATTAGCTGTGGAAGACAATCCTTTTTTGCAGATTGAAACGATTGAATTAGCTCGTGGTGGGAAAAGTTACACCTATGATACTATGAAGGAATTGACGCAAAACAATCCGGATACAGATTATTACTTTATTATCGGTGGGGATATGGTAGAATATTTGCCAAAATGGTATAAAATCGATGAGCTGACTTCTATGGTCAACTTTGTGGGTATACGTCGACCAGGATACACAACGGATACTCCATATCCTGTAATTTGGGTAGATGTACCTGAGATCGACATCAGTTCCACGAAAATACGTCAAAAGATCAAAGAAGGCTGTTCTATCCGCTACCTTGTTCCAGATAAAGTAATTGATTATATTCAAAATGAAGGGTTGTATGAATATGGACTATAGTAATGAATATACTGCTTATTCTAGAGAAAACCTGATGCAAAAAATACAGATGAGAATGAGCGAACAACGCTTCAAGCATGTGCTTGGAGTAGAAGAAACAGCCGTGGCTCTTGCCAAAAAATACGGTGCTTCTCCTGAAAAAGCTAGTATTGCTGCATTGACACATGATTATGCAAAAGAACGACCAGATGAGGAGTTCAAAATGGTAATCGTAAGAGACGGTTTTGATCCAGAGTTATTGAATTATAATAATGCAATCTGGCATGGTCTTGTTGGCGCTTCGTTTGTAGAGCGGGAATTAGGAATCACCGATGCAGAGATTCTTCATGCAATCCGGGTGCATACGACTGGGGCTGCTAAGATGAGTCTCCTTGACAAAATCATTTATGTAGCAGACTATATTGAACCAGGTCGAGATTTTCCTGGGGTACAAGATGCACGAGCCATTGCATGGGCTGATCTAGACGAAGCTGTAGCATTTGAAACAAAACATACATTGGCCCATTTGCTTGCGCAAGAACAACAGATTTATCCAAAAACAATCGAAACATATAATTACTGGGTAGCAAAAAAATAAGCTGCTCATATTAGGAGGAAATCATCATAGATAGTAAAGAACAATTAAAAATTGCGGTTGAAGCAGCAGATTCAAAACGGGCAGAAGACATTATCGCTTTAGACGTTCGAAATGTTTCCTTGTTGGCAGATTATTTCATGATCTGTTCAGCAAATAGCGAACGTCAAATCAACGCAATTACAGAAGAAATCATTGATAAAGAAGAAGAAAACAAATATGAAGTAAAACGTATTGAAGGAAAAGAAGGCGGAAAATGGGTATTGATCGATCTTGGAGATTTGATCGTACATGTTTTCCATGCGCCAGAACGAAGTTTCTATAATCTGGAAAAACTATGGTCAGATGCTCCGCTAGTCGATCTTAGTGAATGGTTGGATTAACATATGGCTTATGAAACATTTGCTTTCATTTACGATGAAGTGATGGACGAAACACTTTATCAGCAATGGCTAGCTTTTTCGAAACGTCATTTACAAGAAGACACAAAAAATATTTTGGAACTGGCATGCGGTACTGGAGCATTAGCGGTTGCCTTTGCAAAAGATGGATATAAAGTGACAGGGTTAGACCTTTCAGAAGAGATGTTGATGATTGCCAGCCAGCGAGCATATGAAGAAGACGCATCGATCCAATTTGTGGAAGGCAATATGCTCGATTTATCAGAAATCGGACAATATCAGGCAATTACCTGTTTTTCTGATTCGCTGTGCTATATGAAAAATAGACAAGAGGTACAGCAAGTGTTTGATGAAGTCTATCAAGCGTTAGAAGAAAATGGCCGATTTTTATTTGACGTACACTCCACCTATCAAGTAGATGAGGTTTTTCCAGAATATAGCTATCATTATCAAGGGGATAATTTTGCTTTTTTGTGGGATAGTTATCCAGGAAGCGAGAAACACAGCATCGAACATTTTCTTACCTTTTTCGTTGAAGAACAAGAAGGGTCTGGTCGATTTATTCGTGAAGATGAACTACATCAAGAGCGTACCTATCCATTGGAAAGTTATTTAAGAATGCTGGAAAACAGCGGCTTTTCGAAAGTCGAAGCATTTTCTGATTTTACAGACGAAGCAGCATCAGAGAAATCAAAGCGCTGGTTCTTTGTAGCATACAAAGACTAGCGGTTTTGCCTGCTCGAGTTAACAAGAAAAGAATAAATCTTCAACATAAATTATATATCCGAACGATATAGGCATTGCTCTTGCAGTGCAGCTTTTCGTCGCAGAAGTATTGTGTTTGCGAGAATAGTTTATATAGTTCGGGTATTTTTTCCGATTTTTGCCTTTTTTTACTTGTCTCTATTTCTTTTTTATCGATAACTATGAAGGAGGATGCGCATGAAAAGCTGCGGGATTATCGTAGAGTACAATCCTTTTCACAATGGACATCGCTATCATGTGGAAATGGCACGAAAAACAACAGGAGCAGAGGTCGTCATTGCTGTAATGAGCGGGAATTTTTTGCAACGAGGCGAACCGGCTATCATCGATAAATGGCATCGCGCGAATGAAGCTTTACAAAATGGTGTGGATTTAGTAGTGGAGCTTCCCGTCGAATGGGCGGTTCAGTCAGCTGACTATTTTGCTAAAGGTGCAGTAAAAATCTTGCAAACACTGGACTGTGACAGTTTGTGTTTTGGAACAGAAGAAGAGACTTCGTTTGATTACAGCAGTTTCGGACGCTTTGTCCAAGAGAATCAAGATAGGATAGAAGAGGCATTTCAAGAACTGTCTGATCAAACGTATAGTTATCCGCAAAAAATGACTGAGGTTTTTCGCAGTCTGTATCCCGATATTGTGCTTGATTTTTCTTCGCCAAATCATATCTTGGGATTAAGTTATGCAAAGGAAAATGCCAAGTATGTCCACCCTATGGAATTACATCCGATCCGACGTAAAAGTGCAGCCTATCATGAAAAAATCATCACAGATCAGACGATAGCCAGTGCAACAGCCATTCGCCATGCGTTAGAAGAAGGAAAAAGGATAGCTGGACTTGTGCCGCCTCAGACAGAAGAAGATCTTTCCACTTGTTCGCTGCAGACTTGGGAATCTTATTGGCCGTATTTGCGTTATCGGTTGTTATCTTCTACTTTGCTGGAACTGACAGATATCTATCAGATGACCGAAGGAATAGAATCGCGCATGAAAACAGCAGCTGCAACTGCTGATAGTTTTGAGGATTTTGTGTCAAAGGTAAAAACAAAAAGATATACATGGACACGGATCCAACGATTATCTTGTTATGTCTTGCTGAATATCAAAAAGCAAGAGATTCCTATCCAACAAAATAAAAATTATCTTCGACTACTTGGATTTACCGATGCTGGAAGAAGATTCTTAAAAGAAAAAAAAGAGATTTCTATTTATTCCCGAATCGGAAAAAAAGAGGCACAAGAAGCGGAACTGTTAGTTAGAAGTGATCAAATCTATCAATTGGGAGGCAATATTCCAGAACAGAATTTCGGACAAATCCCAATCCAAGTATAGACCTTTGACTGAAAATGAGAAGAATGAAGGAAGAAAGAAAAAAAGCTTCACAGAATCGTGATTCACAAGTATAATGGAACAGGACGTTTTTGCGTTATGAAACTATCAAATCAGAAAGCGAAGTGAAAATATGGGACGTAAATGGGCAAATATCGTAGCAAAGAAAACTGCTAAAGATGCTAATAATAGCCGGATTTATGCAAAATTTGGGATTGAAATCTACGCGGCAGCAAAATCAGGTGATCCTGATCCGCATGCAAACCAAAAACTACGTTTCGTCATTGATCGCGCTAAAACTTATAATGTACCAAAACATATTATTGACCGAGCAATCGAAAAAGCAAAAGGTGCAGGAGATGAAACATACTCTGAATTACGTTATGAAGGATTTGGACCAAGCGGCTCAATGGTGATCGTTGATACATTGACAAACAATGTGAATCGAACAGCAGCAGACGTACGAGCAGCTTTTGGGAAAAATGGCGGGAACATGGGTGTTTCTGGAGCGGTTTCTTATATGTTTGACAATACAGCGATCTTTGCATTTGCAGGAGAAGACGCTGATGAGATCCTTGAATATCTAATGGAAAAAGACATCGACGTTCGTGATGTGATGGAAGAAGATGGACAAATCATCGTTTACGGTGAAGTAGCGGATTTCCATAGTATCCAAGAAGCATTAAAAGAAAAAGGAATCACTGATTTTTCAATTGCTGAGATCCAAATGATTCCTCAAACCGAAGTTACATTATCTTCAGAAGACCAAGAAACATTTGAAAAAATGATTGATGCGCTAGAAGATCTAGAAGATGTACAGCATGTGTTCCATAATGTGGCATTAGAAGACTAAGCAATCAGTTTTAACGAAAAGCATTCAGTCTTTTTCAAAAAGCAGGACAATCTCACTAACAGATTGTCTTGTTTTTTTGTGTGATTTATTTTCTATTCTAATTCAACCTGTGGTATGATGAGAGCATAAGTATCATATGAAATGATATGAAGTATGTGGAAGATGGACGGGGAAGAATATGGAAGCAAAAATCACTTTAGAACCTTTTGAACGTATCTTAAGCGGTTACCGCAAAGTAGAAGAGTTAGCAGTGAACGTAACTGATTGTTCAAAATTAGCGCAAAAATACGCAAGATTCGGCGTTGAAGGCTATCGATTAGGAAACTATGTCGGTACAGGGTATCTGAACCGTTATTTAGAGTGTATGGTGGACCGCGCACCAATGCTGATTTATAGACAAAAATATTTGATTCCGCTGCTTTTTCGTCGTTCTGATTCAGCCTTTCGGTTATTTGAAGAAGAGTATCGGATGGAGGCTTTCTTTCTACTATTGGAGTGGAGCTTAAAGCATCATCCTGAAAAAATTCTCATCGAAAGAAATGAGAAGATAGATACGAAAAAAAATAAAGTGGTCGATAGTGCATACCTAGCATTTCGTGTATCAGAAATTTTGGATTGTGGGGGGTATCCAATCAGCAATTTCCAATCAATCGATCAGTTCATTGAATGGAACCGAATTTACCGATTGATCGACAATGGCGGTATTGGACGTCATAGCAAGGTATTTGACCCAGAATATCCAGAAAACATGGAAGAACTGAAAATGATTATTTCGCTTGTCAAATTAAAATATCCTGAAACAGATTTGGATTTATATATAGAATAAATGATAGAATTACTTTTTCTGCAATTATTACTGTAACTAAAAAGACAACTACTAACATTAACGATAGCAGTTGTCTTTTTAGTTACAATACTTTTTTCTCATAAGATGAAATATCCATATTGTTTAACAAAGGACTTTCATTATTGGATGTAAAAAGTGTCAATTCATGCATCGCGCGTGTACACATGGTGTAAAGGATCAATTTGTCTTGTTGAGAAGAAAAATGATCTGCATCTACATCCCACAAGAAAACTCGGTCAAACTCCAGACCTTTTGCTAAAAAGGCCGGAAGTAAAATAATGGAACGCTTCATAAAATCACTCTCATTTAAAATCAGCTGGACTTGTTGTTTCAACTCGTCTGGCAGTTGAGCATAAAGAGTCTCGCATTCTTCTTGGGTTTTAGCAATGATTGCTGTACGCCAATACCGGGCTTTTCCCTGAGTCGTTCGAATGGTATCTGCTAACCAATTCAGTTTGACATCATCAGTTGTTCCTTGGATGAGCAAAGGCAAATCGCCTTTTCTTGCTGTAGTCTCTACTTGATGTTCTTTTGCAATAAAGTGATTAGCAAAATCAGTGATTTCTTTTGTGGAACGATAGCTTGTCGTTAATTGGAAACGGGTGACTTCACGGTCCACGAAAAGTTCTTCCAATGATCCCACGATCGTTTCATTTCCAAAGACATTTTGATTTAGATCTCCACAGAAAGTCAAATTTGCTTTTGGGAACAAGGCTTGCAACAATGCGACTTGTGATGGTGCGAAATCCTGCATTTCATCAATAAAGATATAGCGAGCTTTGTGTGTGACCGTCACCGGATACGTTCGGCGCATCAGTAAAAAGAATAGGACAGCATCCTCTTGGGGCAACTCTCTTTGACGCAAATGTGTACGAATAGTTGCTAAATGTTCTTGCCATCTGGTCTCGCTGATTTTATGCCGTGTCAGAAGAGAAAGTGGCACAGTTTGTAAAAAGTGGAGATATTGTTTCGTTATATTGACAAATTGATAATTCATGATTCCTCGATGAATTCGACGGAATCGTTTACGTACGATTTGGTTAGCCAGTTTTTTACGTAAGGAACGCTCCTTTTGTTCTGTATATTCAAGATTAGGATCTGTTGCGTATAGTTCTTGGAGCTGCTCTTCCGCGAGATCTTTGACCCATTGCTGACGTGTTTCATCTTTTTGCAGACCGCCTAATTTTTTCAGTAGTTTCGTTTGTAATAGAGAGAGTCTGTGGTGTAAGGGAAGTTGTTCATTTGTTTCTTTATACCATTGGCGAATCGATTCCTTTGATAGGATCGTACGGCCATTTATTTTCATATCACGGAACAAGGGACCGTAGCTTGTGATGCTTTGGATATAGCGATCAATCTGATCCACTAAGGTCAATCCGCTTTTCATCACTTGTATCGGATCTTTTTCGCCTAGCAAAAAACCACTTTCCTGTTGCTGTTCGTCTAATAAAGAAAACTCTGGCAACAGCTGTGAAATATAATTTTTGAATGTTTGTGTAGGCACACCGCTTTCACCTAATGAAGGCAATACAGTCGAGATATAATCAGAAAACAAATGGTTTGGTGAAAATAGAAGCACGTTTTCTGCCTCTAGCCATTTGCGATTATGATACAACAGAAAAGCAATACGTTGAAGCAGAGCAGACGTTTTTCCGCTTCCGGCGATTCCTTCAATCAGCATCACTTTACTTGTTGTGTCCCGAATGATTGCATTTTGTGCTTTTTGTATCGTAGAGACGATATTTTTCATATGGTTGCTTGATGCTTCGTCCAATATCTCTAGCAAAAAGTCATCGTTGATTACTTCCGACGTATCTACCATAGATAAAATACGTCCTTCTTGGATTTTAAATTGTCGTTTCAACTGCAGATCGACATCTATTCTATCTGTTTCAGTTTCATAAAATGCGGGACCAATCTCACCTTCATAATAAAGGTTGGCAATTGGTGCGCGCCAGTCAATAACAATTGTTTCTTCTGCTAGATCTCTTAAAGAAGCGATACCTAGATACAATGTTTCTGTTTCACGGTCTTCTTTAAAATCGATACGGGCAAAGTAAGGACTGTCTTTCATAACAGACAACGTTTGTAGGCGTTTTTGCTGCGCCTCAAGAGTATGATATTTTAAAAGCAATTCTTGCTCATGTTGGCGATATTCAACAGCAGATTCATAAAAAGCTTCATTGGAACCAGCTCGAATCTTGTGATTAGCTGTGTCTTTTGTCGAATGATTCATTTCTTGAGTCAATTCTCGTTGTTTTGTATCCAGCATATTTTGTTCGATCTGGATTAGTTCGATCGTTTCATCCACGTGCGTTTGTTCTAGTTGTTTCTCATTCATCACATGTTTGCTCCTTCCGCCGTAAATAACGAATTAAAAGTATAGCACAGTTTTTCGAAAAAAGGTACTTTTTAACGGATGAATCGAAAAAAGTCCTCTTTGCTCGATAGATTCGTTTGTCGAACTGGCGACTATTGGAAACGCTGATAGTGATAGTTGTTTTCAATTAAGGCCTATTGTTTTAAAAAGTGTTAAGCAAGGACTATGCTTAAGAGAAAGAGAGGCAACTGAAGATGGATGACTAACCTCTAAGTCACAAAAAAGAGGAGAAGAAACTATGACACATTTTAAAAAATTTTTACTTACTTTATTTATTGGCGGAGTAGCTTTGTTAAGTGAATTTGTTTTCCATCAGCCGGGACTTGCTTTTATGATTGTTGCATTTACTGGAGGGATTCTCGCCTTCTTGATGTTTTTGGAAATGATCAAAACATTGCGTTCAGGAAGATATGGTGTAGATATATTAGCGATTACCGCAATCCTTGCAACATTAGCCGTCAAAGAATATTGGGCTAGTTTGATGATATTGATCATGCTTACAGGTGGAGATAGTCTAGAAGATTACGCGAATAAACGAGCAGGTAAAGAATTGCAATCTTTATTAGACAACACCCCAAGAATCGCCCATCGATTCAAAGAAGGAAGATGGCAGGATATAGTAATTGATGAAATAAATGTGGATGATCAGCTGCTAGTCAAGCCTGGCGAGCTTGTACCAGTTGATGGTCGAGTGATCAAAGGAGAATCATCAGTCGATGAATCTTCTTTGACAGGAGAGTCTCGTCCAGAAACAAAGAAACCTGGAGATCAGATCATGTCTGGGTCTTTAAATGGAGACGGATCAATCCAAATGATTGCTGAAAAACGCGCTGCAGATAGCCAATATCAAATGATCATTAAATTAGTCGAAGAATCAAAAGAAAAACCTGCCCGATTCGTCCGTTTAGCTGATCGTTATGCGGTTCCCTTTACATTGATCGCATATTTGATTGGCGGTATTTCTTGGTGGTTCTCAAAAGATCCTTTGCGTTTTGCAGAAGTATTGGTCGTAGCATCGCCTTGTCCATTGATTTTAGCTGCGCCGATCGCTTTAGTTGCTGGGATGAGCCGTTCAAGTAAAAACGGGATTGTTGTTAAAACTGGAACAACAATTGAGAAGCTCGCACGTACAAAAACGATTGCTTTTGATAAAACAGGAACGCTTACCAAAGGAATATTAGAAGTAGAGGCGATTCAACCAGTCAATGGAATGAAAAAAGAAGAGCTACTTATGTATGCAGCAAGTGCAGAACAGGAATCTAGCCATATCTTAGCTCGTTCGTTAGTGAACAACGTGAAAAACAGCCAACTGTATCCTGTTAGTCAACTGAAAGAAGTGACAGGTCAAGGAATCCAAGCAGTAGTCAATAATCATGACGTAAAGATTGGACGCGCTTCTTTTGTTTCAGTGGAAGAAATCGAGACTTCTGAAACAGCAATCTATGTAGCCATTGATCAATCCTTTGCAGGAACCATCCTATTTTCGGATCAGATTCGCTCAGAAGCAGCAAGGACAATCAAAGAGCTAAGAAATCTTGGTGTGAAAAATTTGATGATGATTACCGGAGATGGATCAGCCATTGCTCAAGCGATTGCAGAGGAAGTCAAATTAGATTCTGTACATGCTCATTGCTTGCCTCAAGACAAATTGACTATTTTAGAACGTATCCCTAAAGATCAACGACCTGTGGCGATGATAGGAGACGGTGTGAATGACGCACCAGCACTTGCTGCTGCAGATATCGGCATTGCAATGGGCGCTCATGGTTCTACAGCTGCTAGTGAAAGTGCAGATGCGGTCATCTTGAAAGATGATCTTTTGCGTGTAGCAAAAGCAGTAGTGATCTCAAAAGATACGATGAGAATAGCGAAACAATCTGTACTGATTGGCATCTTTATTTGTATTTTTTTGATGTTAATAGCAAGTACGGGTCTGGTTCCTGCGTTATTCGGGGCTGTTTTGCAAGAAGTCGTGGATACGGTCTCTATCCTAAGTGCGCTGAGAGCAAAAAAAGACCCAGCCATTTTTCCGGATTCAGTACCCAAGACAAACATAGTATGATAGAATCGAGATGAAAAAAGAACGATCAGAAAGAGGAGAGAACATTATGCCATTCGTACATGTCGAATTAGTAGAAGGTCGCAGTCCGGAACAATTAGAAAATATGATGAAAGATATCACGGAAGCTGTTCATAAAAACACGCAAGCACCAAAAGAACACATCCATGTTATCATCAACGAGATGAAAAAAGGAACATACGGTGTAAATGGGGAATGGAAAAAATAAGTTTGGTTTCACACTTGATTTTTCTATTTATTAGTGGTTAAATAAACACATAATTGATTGATGAGAAAGCCAACTGAATTTGAGAGTCTTCGATAAGAGAGGAAAAGCTAGGCTGAAACTTTTCCAGGAGAAAACCAAAGGATGACCACTTTCGAAACCCTTGTTGAAGCAAGGGCGGTCGGACCGTTACAACGTTTGAGGAACGCATGTGCGTTTGAACATTAGGTGGAACCACGAACTTTTCGTCCTAGTATCTCTTTTCAAGAGATACTAGGATTTTTTGTTTTTCAGCTTGATGATCTGATCAATCAAAACATTTCAAGGAGGAAACTATTATGATAAAAATTACTTTTCCAGATGGTGCAGTCAAAGAATTTGAGGCTGGTACAACAACATTGGCAATCGCTGAAAGTATTTCAAAAAGCTTAGCAAAAAAAGCTTTAGCTGGTAAAGTGAACGGCAAACTTATTGATTTGACTCGTCCAATCGAGGAAGATGCAAGTATTGAGATCGTCACACCAGACCATGAAGATGCACTTGGATTAGTCCGACATTCAGCAGCTCATTTGATGGCTCAAGCAATGCGCCGCCTCTATCCAAATATCCACTTTGGTGTTGGGCCAGCTATTGATTCAGGGTTTTACTATGATACAGACAATGGACAAAATCAAGTAACTGCAGAAGATCTTCCCGCAATCGAAGCAGAGATGATGAAAATCGTCAAAGAAAATCTGCCAATCGAACGCCGTGTTCTTTCGAAACAAGAAGCATTAGAAATTTTTGCAAGTGACCCGTACAAAGTAGAACTGATTAGTGAATTGCCAGAAGAAGAAGTGATTACTGCCTATCAACAAGGTGAATTCATCGATTTGTGCCGTGGACCACATGTTCCGTCTACTGGTCGTATACAAGTATTCAAATTATTATCAGTGGCAGGTGCTTACTGGCGTGGAAACTCAAACAATCAAATGATGCAACGAGTTTACGGAACAGCCTTTTTTGATAAAAAAGCTTTGAAAGAATATATCCGTCTGCGTGAAGAAGCAAAAGAAAGAGATCATCGTAAACTAGGGAAAGAACTTGACTTGTTTATGGTTTCTCCAGAAGTTGGTTCTGGTTTGCCATTCTGGCTTCCAAAAGGGGCAACAATCCGACGTACGATCGAACGTTATATCGTAGACAAAGAAGTTAGTCTAGGTTACCAACATGTGTATACACCGATCATGGGAGATGTTGAGTTGTACAAAACATCTGGACACTGGGATCATTATCAAGAAGACATGTTCCCGCCAATGGATATGGGAGATGGCGAAATGCTTGTTCTTCGTCCAATGAACTGCCCTCATCACATGATGGTCTACAAAAACGCCATCCATTCTTACCGTGAATTACCAATTCGTATCGCTGAATTAGGAATGATGCACCGCTATGAAAAATCAGGTGCTTTGTCAGGTTTACAACGTGTACGAGAAATGACGTTGAACGATGGTCATACATTTGTTCGTCCTGACCAAATCAAAGATGAATTTAAGCGTACGCTTGAATTGATGGTCGCAGTATATGCTGACTTCAATATTACAGATTATCGTTTCCGCTTAAGCTACCGCGATCCAAACAATACAGATAAATATTTTGATGATGATGCAATGTGGGAAAAAGCCCAAGCAATGCTGAAAGCTGCTATGGATGAATTAGAGCTAGATTACTTTGAAGCAGAAGGTGAAGCAGCCTTTTACGGACCAAAATTAGATGTCCAAGTCAAAACAGCTCTTGGGACAGAAGAAACATTGTCAACTATACAATTAGACTTCTTATTGCCGGAACGTTTTGATTTGACATATGTTGGAGAAGATGGGGAAAATACGCATCGTCCAGTGGTTATCCACCGCGGAATCGTTTCTACGATGGAACGTTTTGTCGCCTATTTGACAGAAGTATACAAAGGCGCTTTTCCAACATGGCTAGCACCAATACAAGCGACAATCATCCCTGTTTCTGTTGATGCACATGGCGATTATGCTTATGAAATCAAAGAACGCTTGCAAATGAAAGGTTTACGTGTAGAAGTCGATGACCGCAATGAAAAAATGGGCTATAAGATTCGTGCCTCTCAAACACAAAAAATTCCTTACCAATTAGTTGTCGGTGATAAAGAATTGGAAGATGCAACAGTGAATGTACGTCGTTACGGAAGCAAAGAAACAGCTGTAGAAGATTTGAATATCTTTATTGATGCTATGGAAGCAGAAGTCAAAAATTACAGCAGAGAAAACAAATAGATAAGTTGCCTATAAAAAAAGCACTAAATAAAAAACAATCCAAACAATAGAGAACAGATATTCCACAATCCCACAGATGGTCAATAGAATTTGCGGGATTGATGGAATGAGCTATCCTATTGTGCGGATTGTTTTTTTTGTTTTTTTATCCAGTACACGACCGTTAACAAGGAACTGATATGGTATACTTACATAGACGATTATTAAAAGGATGGAGGAACTTATGAGCGTAATTAGTCGTATTGAAAGTATGATGGAAGATTATTCTTCAGCAGAAAAAAAGTTGGCCAACTACATTATTGGAAATATTGAGAAGGTCCCCACAATGACAGCTAATGAATTAGCGGAAGCTTCAGGTTTGAGTGCGCCGACAGTTGTACGTTTTTCAAAAAAAATCGGGTTTCAAAGTTTGACGGACTTCAAAATCACGATTTCAACAGAACTACAGACTGGAATCGATGAAGGATTTAGCGATATCGAAGCAAATGAGTCCTTTTACTCTATCAAAAACAAACTTGGGAACAATGCGCAAGTAGCGATAAAAGAAACAGTAGATATTCTGGAAGAAGAAACGATCCAAAAAGTCGTAGAATGTTTGGAATCGGCTGAGTCTGTTTTTTTATATGGTGTTGGTGCCTCTTCTTTAGTGGTAGAAGACATTCTGCAAAAATGGTCTCGTGTCGGTAAGCCAATCATTTTTGAAAAAGATATCCATGTCTTGCTCCCACAACTTGTCAGCAATGAGAAGAAGAAAGTACTTTGGCTTGTTTCGAACTCAGGGAGAAGCGCAGATGTAGTTGCATTAGCTGAGCTAGCAAAAAATATGAATATCGAGATCATTGCGTTGACGCAATTTGGAAATAACCCACTTAGCAAGATAGCCGATGTACTCGTACAAACATCAAGACCGAAAGAAATCACCAATCGAAGTGCGGCAACCAATTCACTTTTGGCCCAATTCGCTACGATTGATATCATTTTTTATTTTTATATGGCTAAAAACGAATCACTTAGTGAAAAAGTGAAAAAAACAAGAGAAGCAATCCAAGACTATTTTATGGATTCAAAATAAAAAAACTAAATTTACCTTACTATTTTTGATATAAGTTTTTTTAGAATAACAACTTATAGTTTTCCACAAAGAAATGTTCTATTAAAGTGTTTCACGACTTTAGAAAGCATAATTTTCAAAAATAAGTTTATTTTTTAATGAAAAAAATAGTTGGATATGCAACTTCAGAGGTTTGCTGTGAAACAAAAAGTTGATTTTATCTTGAAATTAGGTAAAGAATTTCTTGCTCCGCTCATTTTTTCTTTTTTATTAAGAAGTTTTTGGGTACAATGAAGCATGAATGTAAATAGGCGGAAGGATAGGAAATGATGAAAGATTTTATGAAAAAAATAGTAAATACTTCTTGGATAGAAAAAATAAGAAAAGGGGCACAAGAGCCTAAAAACAAAACGTTTCGCCGGTCGCATGTTCCTTTTCGCTTAAATTTTCTTTTTTTCATTATATTTACGTTATTTGTTGCGTTGATTGCTCGATTGGGCTATTTGCAGATCGTGAATGGTGAAGAGATGGAAGCGCGAGTGAAATCTACTTCTACGATTACAGTCCAAGAAAGTACCCCTCGCGGAATGATCTACGATTCCACAGGAAAAGCGTTAGTCACAAATAAAGCGAATCAGGCAATCACCTATACGAGGGGCACACAAGTGACGGCTAAAGACCTACTTGAAATCGCAACGAAGCTGAACTCTCTGATTGATGTGCCGGCAGATGAAAATCTGACAGATAGAGATAAAAAAGATTTTTGGCTGGCTGATCCGGAACATTTGAAGGAAGCCACAAAAAGACTTTCGGCAAAAGAAAAGCAATTAGGAAACAGCGAACAATACAGCGCGATGGTCAATAAAGTAACAGATGATGAGATCAACTTGAACGAGGAACAATTAAAGATCGCTACCATCTTTAAACGGATGAACAGTGCATATGAATTAAACACGGTCTATATCAAGAACTCTGGTGTTACTGACCAAGAATTAGCTGTTGTGGCGGAACGTGCTTCTGAGCTTCCAGGAGTTTCGACAGGCACAGACTGGACACGCGAATATAACGCAGCAGATTCACTGAAAAGTATTTTAGGTAGTGTGACGACTGAAAAACAAGGTCTTCCGGCAGATGAAGCAGAGAAGTATTTAGCAAAAGGGTATTCTCGAAATGATCGTGTGGGACAAAGTTATTTGGAAAAACAATATGAAGATGTCCTACAAGGAACCAAAACCCAATATGAAGTTTCTCTTGACAATGAAGGCAATGTTTCGAATCAAAAAGAAATCTTCTCTGGGGAAAAAGGTTCTAATTTAATGTTATCGATGAATACAGAATTCCAATCGAAAGTAGAAGAAATCTTAAAAAGAAATTATCAAACATTGATCAATAACGGTAAAGCACAGTACTCGCCTGGTGCTTATGCAGTAGCCATGAATCCTCAGACAGGAGAAGTGTTAGCCATGACTGGTTTCAGTCATGAGCAAGGTTCCAAGGAAATCACCGAGAATGCTTTGGGCACAATCACTAGCGCTTTTGCTCCAGGGTCTGTAGTCAAGGCCGGTACTTTGACAGCAGGTTGGGCAAGTAACGCGATCAGCGGAAATCAAGTGTTGATTGATGAACCGATTCGTCTACAAGGTGCTTCAGAAAAAAGCTCTGTCTTTAACCGAAACGGACAAGTTGCTCTTGATGCAGTCAAAGCATTGGAATTGTCTTCTAATACGTATATGATCAAAGTGGCATTAAAGATGCTAGGGCTAGACTATACTCCTGGAATGGGACTACCTAGTTTAGACGAAGAAGCTAAAGCTTATCAACAATTGAGAGACTCTTTCAAAGAGTTTGGTCTTGGTACAACGACTGGGATCGATTTGCCGAATGAATCTCCTGGGATTTCACGCTCTGTTGAGTATATGAAGAAGTTCAATGCGGATAATGGCAAAGAATGGTATACTCCAGGTAACTTTACCGATTTGGCATTTGGACAGTTTGACACATATACACCGATCCAATTAGCTCAATATGCTTCAACAGTCGCTAATGGCGGGAAACGAGTACAGCCTCACCTAGTCAAAGCAATCTATGGCAATGACGAAAATGGGAATTTGGGTGAAGTGAAAAAAGAAATTGGCACGACAGTAGAAAATACGGTCAATATATCTGCAGAAAATATGGCAATCCTCCGTGAAGGATTCCATCAGGTTGTTCATGGTACCGACCCTTACACAACAGCTAAACCATTAGCCAGTGCGAAAATGGACCTTTCTGCAAAAACAGGGACTGCAGAAACGGTTGCGGAAGGTCACCCAGATATTACGACAGTCAATAGTAATATTGTGGCATACGGACCAACAGACAATCCGGAAATCGCAATCAGTGTTGTCTTGCCGAACTTATTAGATGAACAAGACCACATGAACTTGACGATTGCTAAAGAAATAATGGACGCGTATTATGATATGTTCATGGTAAAATAAAAAAGAGGTCGTGAAAAAGCCGCTTAGTTTCGAGTATGAAGAAAAATTTTGTGAAAATAGCTTCTCACATTTTTGCTTAAAATTGACTTCATACCGAGAAACTGGCTTTTGAACACCGTTTAAGGAAGAGGTTGTGAAATTAGCGCCCTGACCTGAGTATTAGAGAAACAAAACGGCAAAATAGCTTCTCATATTTTGCCGTTTTTGAGCTAATACCGAAGGACAGCTGATTGAGCACCGTTTACTCGGCAAAAACATACTAAGATTAGAGGGGAACATCATTGACGAATGATGTTCTCCTCTATTTTCTATTTTTAGATTATAGTGAAGAATGAAAGAAAGTTCGAACAAAGCCTTGAGGACTACGAGTCCCTATCAAAAACCGAACTTCTTTACTGTCATTTTAGAATCAGGTTTACGTATGTTGGGGCCATGAGCCCGTGTATAGGAAATTGGAATCGAAATGAAGCAGTAAAGTTCTTTCAAAACTTAAAAAGGAGGAAAACAAATGCCTTACATTCTTGCATTAGATGTTTCAATGGGACACAGCTACAGTGTCCTATACAAAGACGACACCTGCTTATTTGAAGACGAGATCGAACACACTCAAAGAGGATTTCATGCATTACTCGAAGAGATCCAGCACTTGCCTGAACGTCCATTGATTGTTTTTGAAGCAACGGGGATTTATTCCAGACCAGTCGAAAAGTTCTTTCAAGATCATCACTTTTCTTACTGTTTGTTAAACCCGTTAGAAGCGAAAAAACAGATGGAAGAAAGCACTTTACGCAGTTGGAAAACAGATAAATCGGATGCCCATCGGCTCGCACAGACTCATCTTAAAAATCAACGTCAACCAAAAGAAGTACAAAGCAATTTTTACTTAGAGATGCGCGATTGAGCCCGTTTTTATCAAGAAATTGAGAAGAAAATCACTCGTCTGCGCATGGATTTACACAACTGCCTTCAGTTGACTTTTCCAGAGCTTGAACAGTTCTTTTCAAACAGGCTGACCCCTTACGCATTGACATTGATCCGTCTTTTTCCCCATCCAGATTTTGTATTGGCATCTACTCGGACAAAAATAAACTGATCAACGAAACACGGAAAAAAATCTCCGCGAATCGTGCCGAGCAAAAGGCAGATCAAATCATCCACTATGCACAGTGTGCCTATCCAGCTGTTGAAAAAGACAGTATCCACTGTCAAAAAACGATCTATTACGCCGAACTTCTCCAAGATTTACTCGAACAAAAAGAAGCACTGGCGACACAAATGATCAAAAAAGCCGAAGGCTCTCCTTGCTTTTCGTTGTACCAAACGTTCCCTGGGATCGGCGCACTCACAGCCGCTTTATTGATCGGTGAATTAGGAGATATCACACGATTTAAAACCCATAAACAATTGAATGCCTTTGTCGGAATCGACATCCGACGGTATCAATCAGGTAAGTATACTGGCCAAGACCGCATCAATAAGCGTGGTAATCCCAAAGCACGGAAAATTATTTTCTTCACCATTCGAAATATGATTCGCCAGCAACGCGCAGCTCCTAATCATATTGTCGATTATTACTACAAATTAAAAAAGCAACCTATTCCTAAGAAAGATAAGGTTGCCACAGTTGCTTGTATGAACAAGCTTCTGAAATGTATGCACGCTATGGTTAGGGCACATACAGAGTACGACTATGCGTACGCGGTCTCAGTGGACCATTAACTAAACCACTTACAGTATACCACTTCTTTGCCCAGATCGAAAATTTTTTACGAACGGGGCTTTATTTGGTGTGCCTTGATTTTGTCGCTTTCGTTTACGAGCTATTTTTCTTACACCTTTTACTTGACTAATCGTAGGAAAAAGGTTGTGACAAAAATTGTCACAACCTTTTTTAGTGGAATCTAATTCTCTATTGTAGTTTAAGTAATTTTTCCAGATAAACAGCTAAACCGTCTTCTTGATTGCTCAAAGGAGTGACATCATTTGCGATGCCTTTGAGCTGATCAGTACCATTAGCCATAACCACTCCCCATCCTGCATAATCCAGCAGTTCCAAATCGTTATGCTCATCACCAAAAGCAATCACGTCTTGTTGATCAATCGATAGGTAGTTAGCAATCTCTTGCACACCTTTTGCTTTTTGGATTCCTTTTGAAACAATCTCTAAGATCGCCGTGGGACCGCCCCATGTACGAACATCCACATAACTGCCAAATTGACGTGTTAATTCAGCAGATACAGCTTCTGCAAAACGCTTGTCTGTTCGGACAAGCAAAGATGTAGGATTTGTCGTCAGATTTTTAGGAGAAAGCAAGTTTTTCTCTCCAGGACGTGAAGAAGCAAAAATTTTTTCATCAAAGAAGTCAAAGCTGTCGATAAAAAAAGTATCCCGATTTTCAGCAGCGATAAAGTCTAGATTCAATTGTTTTTTTTGCGATAAGATTTCAAAAGCAATTTCACGATTAATCAATGTTTCTCTTTCGCCATCCCAATGTTGATTAGGGATATGCACCAGTGCGCCGTTAAAATTAACCATCGGTGTTGTTAACTCTAATTGTTGGTAAAATTGATGGCTCATTCGAAATGGGCGTCCAGTAGCGATACTGACATGATGACCAGCATTGATTGCTTTTTTCAGGGTCTCTTTTGTTTTAGAGGTAATCATCGAATCTTGATTGAGGGTGGTTCCGTCCAGATCGATGGCAATTAATTTTTTATTCAATAAAGGTCCTTCCTTCCTCAACTAGCATTTGTTTTAGTCTAGCATATTTTAGGTAATTAACAAGAGCAATCAGTTATTCCTAACAAAAAATACAGTTATGGCTATGTAAATAAATGAATACGAGCTAAACACGAACATTAAGTATTGTTTTCGGTTTTTTTGTTAAAAAAACGTTGAAAAACGAATGAAACGTCTATATAATTTGAAATTGTTCGATGGATTTGCCATATTTTGCATATTTATTATTATTATAGTTTTCCATCAGAAAAAAATTCAGGGAGTGGAACTTTTTATGGAAAAGTTTTTCGGTTTAAAGAAAAACAATACAAATGTATCAACTGAAATAATGGCGGGAGTAACGACATTCTTTGCCATGAGTTATATCTTATTCGTAAATCCGACGATTTTATCAGCATCAGGTATGCCGTTCCAAGCAGTATTTCTAGCCACAATCATTGCATCAATCATTGGTACGCTAGTCATGGGATTGTTCGCGAATGTCCCATATGCTCAGGCACCTGGTATGGGATTGAACGCATTTTTCACTTTTACGGTCGTTTTCGGGCTTGGCTATTCTTGGCAACAAGCCCTGGCAATGGTTTTTATTTGCGGATTAATCAACATTTTTATTACTGTTACAAATATCCGAAAGATGATCATTCGGGCGATTCCTGAAAGTCTTCAACATGCGATTGGTGGCGGGATCGGTATTTTCGTTGCGTATGTCGGGATCAAAAATGCAGGATTCTTATCTTTTTCAGCAGACCAATCTGCTATTTCGAATTCTGTCGTTGAAGGTGGAAAAGCAACAAATGTTACGATAAATGGCGGAATCGTTCCCGCGTTAGCCAATTTTGACAACGCACCTATCTTGTTAGCCGTGATTGGTTTGGTACTGACAGCCATTTTAGTTGTAAAAAACGTCCGTGGTGCTATTCTTATCGGTATCGTAGCGACCACAGTCCTTGGGATTTTTATGGGTGTTGTTGATTTAAGTTCCATTGATTGGCAAACGAATTCGTTAGGCAATTCATTTAAAGAATTAGGAACAACGTTCGGTGCAGCATTTGGTTCTGAAGGAATGCAATCATTATTCAGTGATTCTTCCAAGATCCCTCAAGTATTGATGACAATCATCGCATTCAGTTTATCTGATACATTCGATACGATCGGAACATTTATCGGTACAGGACGCCGCACAGGTATTTTCTCAAAAGAGGACGAGATCGCATTGGAAGATGGTCGCGGGTTCAAAACAAAAATGGATAAAGCGCTATTTGCCGATGCAATCGCTACTTCCGTAGGTGCTATCTTTGGTACATCGAATACAACAACTTATGTCGAATCTGCAGCTGGGATCGGGGCCGGTGGACGTACTGGTTTGACTTCAGTAGTAGTGGCAGTGCTATTCGCATTAAGTAGTTTGTTCTCCCCGCTGATCGCTATCGTACCAAATCAAGCAACTGCGCCAGCACTGATTTTGGTCGGGGTAATGATGATGGCTTCTTTTGCAGACATCAAATGGCTAGATATGGAAGAAGCTTTACCAGCCTTCTTTGCATCGATCTTTATGGGATTGTGCTATAGCATTTCTTATGGGATTGCAGCAGGATTTATTTTCTATACAATTGTCAAAGTAATCAAAGGAAAATTCAATGAAGTTTCTGTTGCTTTGTGGATTGTTGATATTTTATTCATCATCAACTTCATCATTCTAGCAACGATTTAAATAAAGAGAAGGGATTGGAACAGCATTTGTTCTGGTCTCTTTTTGTTTTACATAAAAAGAACGTTACATATAAAATGATCTTTGCGGGATTTTTCTCTTTTTACTAGCGAGATCGTTGCTTGTTTATTCGAAAATAGGTATGATAAAAGAGACGAAAGAGGGATGATAGATGGAGATTAATTGGAGAAAAAATTTAGTGATTGCGTGGATTGGCTGTTTTTTCACTGGTGCAAGTATTAGTTTAGTTATGCCATTCATACCAGTTTATGTTGAGCAACTAGGAACACCAAAAGATCAAATCGAATTGTTTTCGGGACTAGCAATCTCTGTTACTGCTTTTGCATCTGCCGTGGTTGCACCAATCTGGGGAAATCTAGCTGATCGAAAAGGTCGAAAACTCATGATGATCCGTGCAGCAGCTGGGATGACGTTGACGATGGGTTCTTTAGCTTTTGTGCCGAACGCGTATTGGCTTTTAATTATGCGTTTTTGGAACGGGATTTTGTCTGGGTATATTCCAAATGCAACAGCAATGATCGCTTCACAAGCGCCTAGAGAAAAGAGCGGATGGGCGTTAGGAACATTATCCACCGGAGCGATTGCTGGGAATCTGATCGGACCTTCAATGGGCGGTGCATTGGCTCAGTGGTTTGGTATGGAAAATGTATTCTTGATCACAGGGGCTTTGTTGATGATCACAACGGTGCTGACCATCTTCTTAGTCAAAGAAGATTTCCATCCAATCGAGAAAAAAGATCTGATAAGCACCAAAGAAATTTTTTCAAAAATGGATCATCTCTCTATTTTGATTGGTCTCTTCATCACGACCTTGATTTTACAGATAGGGATCACTACGATCAGCCCTATTTTGACCTTATATATTCGTGAATTAAGCGGAAGTACAGAAAATATCCTGTTTGTCAGCGGCTTGATTGTTTCGATAGCTGGTGTTTCTGCAGTCTTTTCTTCACCAAAACTAGGAAAACTAGGGGATAAGATTGGGAATCAAAAAGTTTTAATTGGCGGACTCATCTTATCATTTTGCTGTTATTTGCCCATGGCGTTTGTCACGACACCACTCCAATTAGGTATACTTCGTTTTATTTTAGGCTTTTCAACTGGTGCTTTGATGCCTTCTGTCAATACACTGATCAGTAAGATCACGCCACAAGAAGGGGTTAGCCGAATCTATAGCTATAATCAGATGTTCAGTAACTTTGGACAGGTTCTAGGACCAATGCTGGGGTCGACAGTTGCGCATGCTTATAATTACAGTGCTGTTTTTATTGTGACAAGTTTATTCGTCCTGTCAAATATTCTTCTTTCTCTATTCAATTTTCGTAAAGTTCTTCGCAGTAGATTATAATAGTGGTGAAAATTGGAAATAAAAAAGAGCTTGAGATATCTCAAGCTCTTGGCTGGTTTTTTACGAATGGGCAGAGGTTTCTTTTCTTGGCGCAACTGCACCAATCAAAAGGATAATGACACCCGCAATTAATGAAATGATTGTTGTCAAAGTAAAATCATATGTTCCGCTTGTTAATGCAGCACCAATATAACCGACTACTTGACCTAGAACGACAGCCCAGAATAATGTAACGATATATCGCATAAAGAACACCTCTTTTCTATCTTAATTTTACCAGATTTTCTTTGAATGTAAAGAAACGAGACTAAATCTCAATAAAATTCGAGTTCTTGTGAAAGAACTCATTCCTACAGACTAGAAGCAAGCAAATGAAGTAGAACAATCAACTTCAGCACTTGTTATTTAATGAAAGTAAAAGGATCAGACCTTTTAACGCTAGTGAATTTTAACGAAAAAAAAGGCGGAATGCAAGATGTTTTTCCCACAACTTTATACAATTACTTCTTATTCTCTTTTACAAAGTACGATCCGTATTCGAGAATATGTACAAGAAGCAAAAAAACAAGGCTACACTTCATTAGCCATAACGGATAAAGATGTCTTATACGGTGCACCTGAATTCTATCGTATTTGTGTAGAAGAAGGAATACAGCCAATCATTGGATTACATCTTAGTTATACTTATGAAGAAAAAAATTATGGTTTGCTTGCGTACGCAAAAGATGAGACAGGTTATCAGCAGCTGATGAAACTTTCCAGTCGAAAAATGATCCAAGAAAAAATGGCACTTGATGATATGATAGAAACCGACCATCTAGTGTTTGTCGTTCCGGCAAATCATTCTGTTTCTGAGGCTTTCAATAAAGAGGAACATTTTTTCAGTCATTGGCAGTTTTTGCTTGAAAATGTTTTTACTAAAGATTTTTATATCGGATTGTCAGAAAATACGCCTGATCAATTGCCTGAATGGTATCAGTATGTGACAAAAGAAAATTATCCGCTTTGTGCATTGCATCCAATCGCTAGTTTACAGCAAGAAGACCTTTTTGCGCTTGAAGTGATGAAGCATATCAAAGAGGGAAGTCAGATGCCTTTAGAAAGTTTATCTGCACCTTTACCATCAGCAAATGGTTACCTGCTTTCAGAACAAGAAATGATCAAACGATTCGAAGAAGCAGGTCTTTCACAAGCTGTAATAGGTGCTCAGCGCTTAGCCGAATCGATTTCATTTGAATTTCAGTTTCATCAGAAATTACTCCCGCATTATCCTGTCCCTCAAGGAAAACAAGCTGGAGAATATTTAAGAGAGCTATGCTACTCGCAAGTAGAACATCGGATCGTTGATTATACAAAGGAGTACCGAGAACGTTTGGACTATGAGTTATCTGTCATCCATCAAATGGGATTCGATGATTATTTCCTGATCGTATGGGATGTAATGGCTTTTGCTCATAGAAATAAAATCGTTACCGGTGCAGGCCGTGGTTCTGCTGCTGGTTCATTAGTAGCCTATGTGTTAGAAATCACAGATGTGGATCCATTAGAGTATGACTTGCTATTCGAACGATTTTTAAATCCTGAACGTTTTACGATGCCGGATATTGATTTGGATATTCCTGACAACCGACGTGAGGAAGTATTGAATTATGTTCGAGAAAAGTATGGACAATATCACATGGCGCAAATCGCGACATTTGGTACAATGGCTGCAAAAATGGTTCTTAGAGATGCAGCTAGAGTGTTTGGTCTGTCACAAAGTGAAGCAAACCGCTGGTCAAAAGCAATACCAAACCAGCTGAAAATCACATTGACCCAAGCCTACAAAACATCGCGTCAACTAGTAGAATTAGTTCAGGCGAGCGAAAAAAACCAGCTTTTATTCAAAACCGCAGTGATTTTAGAAGGATTGCCAAGACACGTTTCGACTCACGCAGCAGGGGTAGTTATCAGCGATAGGAATCTACTTGAATTAGTACCGCTCCAACGCGGTTCTGATGAAGCTTTTCTGACCCAGTATACGATGAATGAGGTAGAAGCCATCGGTCTTTTGAAAATGGACTTTCTAGGACTACGCAATTTATCGATTATTGATTTTACTTTAAAGGCTGTTAAGCGAGTAGAAGGGCAGGAAATCCGATTAAAAGAGATTCCATTAAATGATGCAAAAACGCTACTCTTGTTTCAACGAGGCGAAACCTCAGGAGTATTTCAATTTGAATCTGCTGGTATTCGAAACGTTTTACGAAGATTAGGACCAGAAAACATCGAAGATATTGCCGCAGTCAATGCGTTGTATCGTCCAGGTCCTATGCAAAATATCGATACCTTCATTGCCAGAAAAAAAGGAAAAGAAGCCATTCACTACCCCGATGATTCACTGATCCCGATTTTGAAAAACACATACGGGGTGATTGTCTATCAGGAACAAATCATGCAGATCGCCTCGACTATGGCTGGATTTACATTAGGGCAGTCAGATATTTTGAGGCGGGCAGTTAGTAAAAAGAAAAAAGACGTATTAGATGAAGAAAAGTCGCATTTTGTATCAGGAGCATTACAACAAGGATATTTGGAAAAAACAGCAGTGACTGTATATGAATATATTGAAAAATTTGCAAACTATGGATTCAATCGGTCGCATGCATTTGCTTATTCCTTCGTGGGATTCCAAATGGCCTATCTAAAGGCTCATCATCCAGGGGCTTTCTTCACTAGTCTAATGAATTCTGTTCGGCATAACACAACGAAATTGAAAGAATATATTGCTGAAGCACGTAAAAATAAACTCAAACTTTCTTCACCATCCATCAATCAAAGCAATTATAGTTTTGAGTTGGTCAATAAGGAAGAAATCAGATTCGGGCTGACAGCGATAAAAGGCATCCGACGTGATTTTGTAGAAGATGTATTGAATGAAAGAAAACAAAATGGCCCGTTCAAGTCAGTTGATCAATTCCTCATACGGATCGATAAGCGGTGGCTGAAATTAGAGTTGCTGCAATCACTGACAGCAGTAGGCGTTTTTGATGAATTATCTCCTAACAGGAAACAATTGATGCTTGATCTAGAAGGAAAAATCCAAAATATCGTTTACAGTGGTGGCAGTCTAGATTTGCTAGGAATCATGGCATTAAAAGAAGAAGAAGTCGCTGACTATACACTAGAAGAACGACTGAAGCTGGAAGAGGAATACTTAGGTGTTTATTTGTCAGGGCATCCTGCAGAAGGGTTTGACCGGCTTCGTTTAGCTAAACAGGTTCAGCTGATTACAGATATCGTTCCTAATCAACCAGTCAATTTACTATTGATGATAAAGGAAGTTAGAGAGATTCGGACAAAAAAAGGCGAACTGATGGCCTTCGTGGAAGGAACCGATAGTAGCGGAGAAATTTCTGTCACGATTTTTCCAACTCTTTATCGAAAATATCGTAACCTGTTTGCAGTTGATCAAGTGATCTTTGTTCAAGGGCGTAGCGAAATCAGCAAATATAACCAGGAACTACAATTGATTGGAGAAAGCTTTGCTGATCCTTGTCAGTTAGAAACACAGTATCCTTCACAAACGTGCTATTTGCGTATTATAGAAGAACGGGAAGACCCTGAGATAATGAAACAATTACAAGGGATTTTTCAGAAACACCCAGGATATATTCCAGTAATTATGTACCACGAAAAAACACAACGAAAAGTTGTTCTGTCGGATGCTTATTGGGTGGATGACAGCAAGAGTATAAAGGGGCAACTTGTTTCTCTACTTGGCGAAGATAATGTGGTTTTCAAATAACTTACGGTAAAAAATACTACTTGCTTTCATTTTTTTTCATTTTTTTATCCGTAAATCAAGACAAGCGAGAAAAATAATGTTAGAATGTTAGTCGTGGTTAACGCAAAAATGGTTGTAAACCTAAGTTATACTTAGGATAAAGTATTTTAATGAGGTGAATGTTTATTATGAAACGCATCGGAATTTTGACCAGTGGCGGAGACGCACCTGGAATGAATGCAGCTGTTCGTGCCGTTGTTCGTAAAGGTATTTACGAAGGACTGGAAGTATACGGGATCAATTATGGGTTTGCCGGTTTAGTTGCTGGAGATATTCGTCGTCTTGATGTGGCAGATGTAGGTGACAAGATCCAACGTGGTGGTACATTCTTGTATTCTGCACGTTATCCAGAATTTGCAACTGAAGAAGGTCAATTAAAAGGAATCGAACAATTGAAAAAATTCGGAATCGAAGGTCTAGTGGTTATCGGGGGAGACGGTTCTTATCATGGCGCAATGGCTTTGACAAAACGTGGATTCCCAGCAGTAGGTATTCCTGGAACAATCGATAATGATATTCCTGGTACTGACTTCACGATCGGTTTTGATACAGCAATCAATACAGTGCTAGAATCAATTGACCGTATTCGTGACACAGCGACTTCTCATGTTCGTACATTCGTTATCGAAGTAATGGGACGCAATGCAGGTGACATCGCTTTATGGTCAGGTGTAGCTGGCGGAGCAGATGAAATCATCATCCCAGAACATGATTTTGATATGGCTTCAGTTGCTAAAAAAATCCAAGAAGGCCGTGATCGTGGGAAGAAACATTGCTTGATCATCTTGGCTGAAGGTGTAATGGGCGGAAATGAATTCGCTGAAAAACTTTCAGAATTTGGCGACTATCATACACGTGTATCTATCTTGGGACACGTTGTCCGTGGTGGAGCACCAAGCGCACGCGACCGCGTCTTAGCAAGTAAATTCGGTGCTTACGCTGTCGAATTGCTTCAAGAAGGAAAAGGTGGATTATGTGTCGGTATTCATGACAACGAAATCGTTGCAGCTGACATCATTGATACACTAGAAAACAACAAGCATAAACCAGACTTATCATTATATGATCTAAATAATTCACTTTCATTTTAAGAGTGAAAGAAACCAAGCTATTTAAGCTGTGTACAGCTTTAAATAAACAAAATTGAATGGGAGAGTTTTTTAAATGAAAAAAACCAAAATCGTTAGTACATTAGGACCAGCAAGTAACTCAGTAGAAATTATTTCTCAATTGATTGAATCTGGGGCAAATGTCTTCCGCTTTAACTTTTCTCATGGTGACCATGAAGAACAATTATCACGTATGACTATGGTCCGTGAAGCAGTTAAAAAGACAGGAAAAGATGTCGGTATTCTTTTAGATACAAAAGGAGCTGAAATCCGTACAACTGTTCAAGGCACAACAGAAGCTGATTTTGGTCGTGCAGGATACATCAAATTTGAAGTAGGAGATCAAACACGCATCTCTATGGATCCTGAACATGTAGGTTCAAAAGAAAAAATCGCGGTTACTTACCCAGGATTATTTGACGATGTTCACGTAGGCGGACACGTTTTATTCGATGATGGCTTGATCGACATGGAAATCATTGAAAAAGACGAAGCAAACCGTGAATTAGTCGTAGAAGTTAAAAATGCAGGTATGCTAGGATCACGTAAAGGGGTAAATGCACCAGGCGTTTCTATCAGTTTGCCAGGTATTACTCCAAAAGATGCGGACGATATTCGTTTTGGTTTAGACAACGATATCGACTTTATCGCTGCAAGTTTTGTACGTAAAGCACAAGACGTTCTAGATATTCGCGAAATTTTAGAAGAAAAAGACATGACTCATGTTCAAATCTTCCCTAAAATCGAATCTCAAGAAGGTATCGACAACATTGACGAAATCATCAAAGTTTCTGACGGTGTTATGATTGCCCGTGGAGATATGGGTGTGGAAATCCCAGCTGAACTAGTACCAATGGTTCAAAAACGTATCATCAAAAAATGTAATGCTGCTGGTATCCCAGTTATCACTGCTACACAAATGTTAGAATCAATGCAAGAAAACCCACGTCCAACACGTGCGGAAGCTTCTGACGTTGCCAATGCTGTATTTGACGGAACAGATGCAACAATGTTATCTGGTGAATCTGCAAACGGAGACTACCCAGTTGAAGCTGTTTCAACAATGGCGCGTATCGACCAAGAAGCTGAAAATGCATTATCAGAATTAGGTACATTCCAATTGAACGAATTCGATAAAACAGATGTAACTGAAACAATCGGTTTATCTGTAGCTCGTGCTGCAAAAAATCTAGGCGTCAAAACAATCGTTGCTGCAACTGAATCAGGCTACACTGCAAAAATGATTTCAAAATATCGCCCAGATGCAGATATCTTGGCTGTTACTTTTGACGAACGCACAAAACGCGGTTTGATGTTAAACTGGGGTGTTTACCCAACAGTTGCTGAAAAACCATCAACAACTGATGAAATGTTTGAACTAGCAGCTAAAAAAGCTGTTGAATTAGGTTTCGCATCAGAAGGCGATTTAATCTTGATCACTGCTGGTGTACCAGTTGGCGAACGCGGAACAACTAACGTGATGAAAATTCAAATGATTGGTTCTAAATTATTAGAAGCTCAAGGCGTTGGACAAAAATCTGTCGTTGCAAATGCAGTTATTGCTTCATCTGCTGAAGAAGCTGTAAAAAAAGCAAAAGACGGAATGGTTCTAGTTGTACCATCAACTGACAAAGAATACATGCCTGCAATCGAAAAAGCAGCTGCTGTTATCGTTGAAGAAGGCGGATTGACTTCTCACGCTGCAGTTGTAGGAATTGCACAAGATATTCCTGTAATCGTTGGTGCTAAAGGCGCAACAACAACAATTACTGATGGCGAATTGATTACTGTTGATTCACGTCGCGGCATCGTTTACCGTGGCGAAACAACAGCTATCTAATTTAGCTTAATACAAAATAAAAACAGCTCTTCATTTACGAAGAGCTGTTTTTTGTGCTGTAACGAATTCATGGATGACTTGGACTACTTGTTCTTGAAGCGGTGTGACAAGCTGTTGTGTTCGTTTTGCCAATGAAATCAAGAAGCGAGGCTGAACTTCATCTGAAAGTGGCAGGCAAACTAAATGATCTTCAGGATGGACAGCAATCTCTGCCAAAAAACCGATACCAACATTTTCACGGATCATACTCTTTAAAATCGTCAAATCATTGCTTTGATAAACAACTTTTGGTTGAGTATGTGTTTGTTTAGAAAGTTTAGTGAATGCTGCTGGGTGGACATAATGTTCGTTCAATAACACAAACTGTTCATCTGATATATCTTTGAAAGAGACTGCCTTCTGCTGGGTCAGAGGGTGAGTAGGCGGAACGATGATCATGAAACGTTTATCCAAAAGTAATTCTGTTTCTAAATATTGATCTACGATTGGCTGTGTTGAGCCTAATACGGCTAAATCGATCCTCCCTTGACGAATCATTCCATATAAGTCCCGAGAGCCTCCATCGGTGATTTCAATCTGATTCATCAATTCATGCTTGATAAAGTAACCTGACAGTTTTGGAAAGTACTCATTGCCGATAATAGGCGGCATGCCAAAACGCAGCTTTTTCTTTTGTAACTGAGTGATTTCAGCCCTTGCAGTAGAAATCTCTTGGAGAATAGCTTGTGCATGGAGAAACAGCTGCTTTCCAGAAGGTGTGACGATTAATTCGTGATGCGAACGATCTCTTGTAATAAGTGTGGCGTCAAACTCTTTTTCAAGACGTTGTAATGCATATGTAATAGTAGGTTGGCTCACACGGAAATAATTAGCCACTTTCGTAAAGTTTTTTTGCTTGACGATTTGGACATAGTATTCAATATCTTTCGTGTTCATAAAGATCATCCGCTCCTTTGATAGAATAATGATTATTGTAAATGATTCTGAAGATGATAGCAAACAGAGGCTTTCTGTTAAAGATATTTCTGTTTTTTTATGAACTGCAAGGTGTCAAGAAAATTTCATTGACAACATGGTTTTTGCCCTGTATAATTGCTTTTGTTGCTTAGGAGTGATGAAAAATGAAATGGTCTTTATTGGAATTGAGAAAATACCAGGAGACACCGTTAACTTTTCATGAGACGCTCGACTTGAAAGCCGCTCTCATGAAGCGAGACAATTTAATACTTGATGTTGCGCCAGTGGAAGTCGAAGGTTTGGTCTCAGTTGATAAGAAAGGCTATATCGTTCATTACACTGTGCAGACGACTTTGACAGTTCCTTCAACACGTTCGCTAGAACCTGTTGAACTGCCGATGGATTTTTCTGTAGACGAAGTATTCATGACAGAAGAACAATTCCAAAGCAGAGATGAGCAAATGTCTGCAGATGAGATTTTGCTGATTGAAGGTCCGTTATTGAATTTAGCAGAGTCAATTGAAGACAACATCTTATTGGCGATTCCGATGCGGGTATTGACAAAAGAAGAGGAAGCAGCGACAGAACTTCCAAAAGGCAATGATTGGGAAGTTGTTTCCGAAGAAGAATACCAACGCAGAAAAATGGAAGAAGCCGAGAATAAAATTGATCCTCGTCTTGCAAAACTATCTGAACTTTTTGATTCTGAATCAAAAAACGACGATAACAAGTAAGATTGGAATATATTGTATCTATTATAGGTGCAAGACTTTACAAGGAGGTGTAGCAAAATGGCAGTACCAGCTAGAAGAACATCAAAAGCTAAAAAAGCAAAACGTCGTACACACTACAAGTTGACAATCAAAGGATTAAACGAATGTCCAAACTGTGGTGAAATGAAAAAAAGCCATCACGTATGTGCAAATTGTGGTTACTATGATGGTAAGGACGTAATGTCAAAAGAAGCTTAATACATTTTAATTAGAAAATGTAAAACCTCAAGGCTAACCATGGAGCCTTGAGGTTTATTTTTTTATAAGCGGTAAATAAAAAATATGTTGTTCTTTAGTTTGCAATGTAGCCGTGTTAAGCTATAATGTAAGAGATTAGGGAGAAATCCCGTATGTAGGAGGAGTTCATATGTCAAAACAACAAATCGGCGTTGTCGGTATGGCCGTTATGGGTAAAAATCTAGCCTTGAATATAGAAAGCCGCGGCTATTCAGTGGCTTTATTCAACCGTACAGGGGCTAAAACAACCGCTGTAGTAGAAGAACACCCAGATAAAAATTTCAAAGCAACGTACACAATCGAAGAATTTGTAGAATCAATCGAAAAACCGCGTCGGATTCTTCTGATGGTCAAAGCAGGACCGGCAACAGATGCAACAATCCAAGAGTTGCTTCCTCACCTTGATAAAGGCGATATTCTGATTGACGGAGGAAATACATTCTTTAAAGATACGATGCGTCGTAATGAAGAATTAGCCAACTCTGGTATTAACTTTATCGGTACAGGCGTTTCCGGCGGTGAAGAAGGAGCTTTAAAAGGACCTTCAATCATGCCTGGTGGACAAAAAGAAGCGTATGAGCTAGTTGCACCAATCTTAGAGCAAATTTCTGCAAAAGCAGAAGACGGAGCACCATGTGTTACCTATATTGGCCCAAATGGAGCCGGACACTATGTGAAAATGGTACACAACGGGATTGAGTATGGAGATATGCAACTGATTGCTGAATCTTATGACTTGATGAAGAATATTTTAGACCTTTCAGTAGAAGAAATGGCTGATATCTTTAAAGAATGGAATCAAGGCGAATTAGACAGCTACCTTATCGAAATCACAGCTGACATCCTGACTCGAAAAGACGATGAAGGTACAGGTAAACCAGTCGTAGATGTGATCCTTGATGCAGCTGGAAATAAAGGAACAGGTAAATGGACAAGCCAAAGTGCGCTTGACTTAGGCGTGCCACTTCCATTGATTACTGAATCTGTATTTGCCCGTTACATTTCTGCTTATAAAGAAGAACGCGTACAAGCAAGTAAAATTTTGTCTCGTACGAACGATTTTGAGTTCACAGGAGACAAAAAAGAATTGGTCGAAAAAATCCGAGAAGCGTTGTATTTCAGTAAAATCATGAGTTATGCCCAAGGATTTGCTCAATTACGTGTCGCTTCAAAAGAATTTGATTGGGATTTGCCATTTGGCGAAATCGCAAAAATCTGGCGTGCTGGATGTATCATCCGAGCTCGATTCTTGCAAAAAATCACGGATGCTTATGACAAAAATCCTGAGATCGAAAATTTATTGCTAGATGATTATTTCGTTGAAATCACGAAAAAATATCAGCAATCAGTCCGAGACGTCGTTGCCTTGGCTGTCCAAGCTGGCGTACCTGTACCAACTTTCTCATCAGCCATCGCTTACTTCGATTCATACAGAGCAGAACGTCTGCCTGCAAATATAATCCAAGCCCAACGCGATTACTTTGGCGCACACACATATGAACGTGTCGACAAAGAAGGAATCTTCCATTACTCATGGTACCATGAAGAATAATAGTCTTTCGGCTGTTAGGAAATGAGAAAATAAAAAGAGGACGAAAGAGCTGAAGTCGATTGTTATGAGTAGACTTCAGCTCTTTTTTAAAACTGCTATTCATGATAAAATGACTATAGATTTTTAAGCAGATTATCGGTATAATGATAGAGTTTTTAAAAAGCCAGTAGATAGAAAGGATAAAATAATAAATGAGTAATATTCTAATCATTGAAGATGAAAAGAACTTAGCTCGATTTGTCGAGCTAGAGTTGAAGCATGAAGGGTATAACGCAGAAGTCCATTACAACGGTCGTACTGGTTTAGATGCGGCATTAAATAATGAGTGGGATGCCATATTGTTGGACCTGATGCTTCCAGAATTGAACGGTTTAGAAGTCTGCAGACGCGTACGCCAAGTCAAAAATACACCAATCATTATGATGACTGCAAGAGATTCTGTAATTGATCGTGTATCGGGACTTGACCATGGAGCAGATGACTACATCGTCAAACCATTTGCTATCGAAGAACTATTAGCGCGTCTTCGAGCATTGTTGCGTCGAATCGATATTGAAGGTGACAAAAATGTGGCAAAACAAACCACTATTACTTATCGTGATTTGACTATCGAAAAAGAAAACCGTGTCGTACGTCGCGGAAACGAAGTAATTGAACTAACAAAAAGAGAATACGAATTGCTACTTACTTTAATGGAAAACGTGAACGTGGTATTAGCACGTGATGTTTTACTAAATAAAGTGTGGGGATACGAAACGGAAGTTGAAACAAACGTAGTGGATGTATATATTCGTTATCTTCGCAATAAAATTGACGTTCCAGGGGAGGAAAGCTATATCCAAACTGTCCGCGGAACAGGTTATGTGATGCGCTCGTGATAAAGCCGAAAAAATCGGAAAAAAGAGAACTGAAAGGGCCCTCCTTGACAATCAAGTGGGCCTTTGCGAGTTCTTTCTTCATATTCGTCGTGTTTACAATTTTTGCGGTCATTACCTATAAATCATCTATCAATCTGATTGTTGCAAAAGAAAGAAACAATGTAGAACGTACGATTTCAGAAGTAGCCTCTCGTTTGGCTAACTCGGATGAAGAACTGACATTAGTGAATACGTATCGTAATCTGACAAAAGCGACAAATGACGGAGATGAGGTCATAGATCATACTTCACTGGTCGAAGGAAACTTAATGAAGATTGATTCCTTTATAGCTGAGCTAGGGCAGCCTTCGATGGGTCTTTATGTGTATGATTTAGATGAGAACTTGATTTTCAAAACTCACGAAAACAGTCGAAACTTGATCCAAACAACACGTAAAGTGCCAACGATTGTTACACTAGAAGGGAAAACTGGCTTTTTATCTATACAGCCTATATATTCTAAAGGAACAAGAGAAAAGATTGGTTATGCGCAAAGCTTCTATGAATTATCTTCTTTCTATGATATCCGAAATAAGCTATTATTGACTCTTATTGTTTTAGAAGTCGTTTCTTTGATTTTAAGTAGTATTTTAGGTTTCTTTTTATCTTCTTACTTCTTGAAACCACTCAAGGTACTCAGAGATACAATGGATACTATACGTAAAGATCCGCAATCAGATATCCACATGCCTGAAATCGACACGAATGATGAATTGGCAGATTTAGCTGAAATATTCAATGAGATGCTTGACCGCATGCGTTTGTATATCGAACAACAAGAGCAGTTCGTGGAAGACGTCTCTCATGAGTTAAGAACTCCTGTAGCAATCATTGAAGGGCATCTTAGTCTGCTAAATCGTTGGGGGAAAGATGATCCTGAAATATTGGAAGAATCATTAAGCGCCAGCATGCAAGAAATCAGCCGCATGAAAAGCTTAGTTCAAGAGATGCTAGACTTATCTAGAGCAGAACAAGTAGATGTCCATTATGCAAATGAAACAACTAAAGGAAAAGAAGTCACCTATCAAGTTTATAATAATTTCAAGATATTATACCCAGACTATGTGATTACTTTAGATGATGATTTGACAAAAGAAGTGACCCTGCAAATTTATCGTAATCACTTTGAGCAATTAATCATTATCATATTGGATAACGCAGTAAAATATTCAACTACACGAAAAGAAGTCCATATCTCTATTTCTTCTACTCTAAATGAATTTGAGATTGCTATACAGGACTTTGGTGAAGGAATACCCAAAGAAGACCTTAATAAGATCTTCAATCGTTTTTATCGTGTGGATAAAGCGAGGGCTAGAACGAAGGGCGGAAATGGTCTGGGATTGTCTATCGCAAAACAATTGGTTGAAAACTACAAAGGTCGTATCTTAGCAGAAAGCGTAGTTGGGCAAGGGACTATCTTTAGAATTTTTATTCCTATCGCAAAAACAGAAGACAAGTAAAGCATGTGCTTTGCTTGTTTTTTTATATTATCCATTAAGAAAGAAGAAGCCAAATACAAGCAGATAAGAAATTTGGGATGGTCATTATAAAGAAATTTAGCGAACAATAAAATAGAATAACGTTCGTTGGTAAATTGTAAATAGCTTTTAGGTGAACAAAAAACAATAAAAATACTTTAATATTCGTCTTTAAAAATAATAAAGAAAAATAGGAAATTTTCTATTGCAATTTTATAAAGAGATTGCTATATTATTATTTGTTCTAAATGATTCCTTTAAGGTGTCACTAAAAATTATAAAAAATAGTGTTGACGCATTTTTGATATCATGTTATAATAACGAAGTCGCTTAGATGAGGAAGCTTATAAAGCTTGATTTTATCGAAAAAAACTTTAAAAAAGTTATTGACAAATAACAATCGAAATGATATGATAATCAAGTCGCTGCTAATGAGCGATAAAGACATTTAGAAAAAATAAGCAAAAAAGTTGTTGACATTCTCTTCTGAATCTGATAAGATTAAAGAGTTGTTGAAACAAAAAGATTAGACCTTTGAAAACTGAACAAAGTAAGACAAAACAAATGTGTAGGGCGTCTTGATTCAATTCAAGACAACAAACATTTTTTAACAAGCAAGCAATATGCTAGCAAACAAATTGAGCTTAACAATCGCAAGATTGTTCGAACTTTTTATGAGAGTTTGATCCTGGCTCAGGACGAACGCTGGCGGCGTGCCTAATACATGCAAGTCGTACGCTTCTTTTTCCACCGGAGCTTGCTCCACCGGAAAAAGAGGAGTGGCGAACGGGTGAGTAACACGTGGGTAACCTGCCCATCAGAAGGGGATAACACTTGGAAACAGGTGCTAATACCGTATAACAATCGAAACCGCATGGTTTTGATTTGAAAGGCGCTTTCGGGTGTCACTGATGGATGGACCCGCGGTGCATTAGCTAGTTGGTGAGGTAACGGCTCACCAAGGCCACGATGCATAGCCGACCTGAGAGGGTGATCGGCCACATTGGGACTGAGACACGGCCCAAACTCCTACGGGAGGCAGCAGTAGGGAATCTTCGGCAATGGACGAAAGTCTGACCGAGCAACGCCGCGTGAGTGAAGAAGGTTTTCGGATCGTAAAACTCTGTTGTTAGAGAAGAATAAGGATGAGAGTAACTGTTCATCCCTTGACGGTATCTAACCAGAAAGCCACGGCTAACTACGTGCCAGCAGCCGCGGTAATACGTAGGTGGCAAGCGTTGTCCGGATTTATTGGGCGTAAAGCGAGCGCAGGCGGTTTCTTAAGTCTGATGTGAAAGCCCCCGGCTCAACCGGGGAGGGTCATTGGAAACTGGGAGACTTGAGTGCAGAAGAGGAGAGTGGAATTCCATGTGTAGCGGTGAAATGCGTAGATATATGGAGGAACACCAGTGGCGAAGGCGGCTCTCTGGTCTGCAACTGACGCTGAGGCTCGAAAGCGTGGGGAGCAAACAGGATTAGATACCCTGGTAGTCCACGCCGTAAACGATGAGTGCTAAGTGTTGGAGGGTTTCCGCCCTTCAGTGCTGCAGCTAACGCATTAAGCACTCCGCCTGGGGAGTACGACCGCAAGGTTGAAACTCAAAGGAATTGACGGGGGCCCGCACAAGCGGTGGAGCATGTGGTTTAATTCGAAGCAACGCGAAGAACCTTACCAGGTCTTGACATCCTTTGACCACTCTAGAGATAGAACTTCCCCTTCGGGGGCAAAGTGACAGGTGGTGCATGGTTGTCGTCAGCTCGTGTCGTGAGATGTTGGGTTAAGTCCCGCAACGAGCGCAACCCTTATTGTTAGTTGCCATCATTCAGTTGGGCACTCTAGCAAGACTGCCGGTGACAAACCGGAGGAAGGTGGGGATGACGTCAAATCATCATGCCCCTTATGACCTGGGCTACACACGTGCTACAATGGGAAGTACAACGAGTTGCGAAGTCGCGAGGCTAAGCTAATCTCTTAAAGCTTCTCTCAGTTCGGATTGCAGGCTGCAACTCGCCTGCATGAAGCCGGAATCGCTAGTAATCGCGGATCAGCACGCCGCGGTGAATACGTTCCCGGGCCTTGTACACACCGCCCGTCACACCACGAGAGTTTGTAACACCCGAAGTCGGTGAGGTAACCTTTTTGGAGCCAGCCGCCTAAGGTGGGATAGATGATTGGGGTGAAGTCGTAACAAGGTAGCCGTATCGGAAGGTGCGGCTGGATCACCTCCTTTCTAAGGAATATTACGGAGACTACACAATTTGTTTTTACTTTGTTCAGTTTTGAGAGGTTTACTCTCAATTTAAAACGGGGCCTTAGCTCAGCTGGGAGAGCGCCTGCTTTGCACGCAGGAGGTCAGCGGTTCGATCCCGCTAGGCTCCATTAACAACATTAGTTGTTAAATTTGTTCATTGAAAACTGGATATTTGAAGTAAATGTAAGTAATACAAACCGAGAACACCGCGTTGAATGAGTTTTTTAATAAGTTCAATTGCTTATTTTCTTGATCTAACTTCTATCGCTAGAAGAAGGATCAAAACCCAACCGTAAGGTTGATAAGGTTAAGTGAATAAGGGCGCACGGTGGATGCCTTGGCACTAGGAGCCGATGAAGGACGGGACTAACACCGATATGCTTTGGGGAGCTGTACGTAAGCTATGATCCAGAGATTTCCGAATGGGGGAACCCAGCATCTTTAATAGGATGTTACGATTGTGTGAATACATAGCACATTCGAGGTAGACGCAGAGAACTGAAACATCTAAGTACCTGCAGGAAGAGAAAGAAAATTCGATTCCCTGAGTAGCGGCGAGCGAAACGGGAAAAGCCCAAACCAACAAGCTTGCTTGTTGGGGTTGTAGGACTCCAATATGGTCGTTCTTTCAGATAGTCGAATGACTTGGAAAAGTCAGTCAAAGAGGGTAAAAACCCCGTAGACGAAATGTGGAAGACACCTAGGAGGATCCTGAGTACGGCGGAACACGAGAAATTCCGTCGGAATCCGGGAGGACCATCTCCCAAGGCTAAATACTCCCTAGTGACCGATAGTGAACCAGTACCGTGAGGGAAAGGTGAAAAGCACCCCGGAAGGGGAGTGAAATAGAACCTGAAACCGTGTGCCTACAACAAGTCAAAGCCCGTTAATGGGTGATGGCGTGCCTTTTGTAGAATGAACCGGCGAGTTACGATTGCATGCGAGGTTAAGTTGAAGAGACGGAGCCGCAGCGAAAGCGAGTCTGAATAGGGCGTTTGAGTATGTAGTCGTAGACCCGAAACCATGTGATCTACCCATGTCCAGGTTGAAGGTGCGGTAAAACGCACTGGAGGACCGAACCCACGTACGTTGAAAAGTGCGGGGATGAGGTGTGGGTAGCGGAGAAATTCCAAACGAACTTGGAGATAGCTGGTTCTCTCCGAAATAGCTTTAGGGCTAGCCTCGGAATTGAGAATGATGGAGGTAGAGCACTGTTTGGACTAGGGGCCCATCTCGGGTTACCGAATTCAGATAAACTCCGAATGCCATTCATTCATATCCGGGAGTCAGACTGTGAGTGATAAGATCCATAGTCGAAAGGGAAACAGCCCAGACCACCAGCTAAGGTCCCAAAATATATGTTAAGTGGAAAAGGATGTGGGGTTGCACAGACAACTAGGATGTTGGCTTAGAAGCAGCCACCATTTAAAGAGTGCGTAATAGCTCACTAGTCGAGTGACCCTGCGCCGAAAATGTAC